>JAQVIY010000009.1 GCA_028695415.1 Minisyncoccota bacterium
CCCAGAATAAAGATGCTCCGCAGCTGTGACAGCTCCAAGCGCTGTTTGGATTGTCAGCTCCACACTTAGGGCAGAGTTTCAACTTACCACCACCGCAGAGCGGAAGGAGCCTGAACCATACTAACCTTTTCGGTCGGAATATCAGTGGCGAGAGCGCGACCACAAATACGAGTTTGAGCTGACAAACAGCTCAAAACTCGCTCCTTGCTGTTGGACTTGTCGGGAAAAGTAGCGGACAATTGCAGGGACGATTACTAGAACGTCGTCAAAACTTGCATTTGTAAGGTAGTCGCGTGATTGTCTCGGCGTTTATCGTGGGGGTGTTAGATTTTTGCGGGGTAAAAGTTAACAAATGCTTCTTGCAGAAATATCTAACCTACTTCGCCGGCCTAAGTTCGATACGCTCCTTGAGGGCGGCGGGGTCTAGCATGATCTCCTGCTCGCTGTCGTCGGCTAGGTTCCACACTGACAGCATGAGCGGGGCGTGGAGCTCGAGCGCTTTGTGTATTTCTGGCCGGAGCTCTTGGACCGGGAGCATACGCTTGCGCGTGTACTCGAGGCACTTACAGGAGTACACGCGGAGCTCGCCGGTCTGAGTGTGCTTGGCCAGTATGTCCGGCTGTCCAGTCCGGCCGTCTAAGGTGACTTCGTAGCCTCGAGTCCGGAGTTGCTCGGCCTTCCAGCGCTCGTATTGCTCGCCGGCGAGCCTCGATAGCTCGCCGCGCATCTTGGCGATTCGTCGGGAGACTACCGAAGGGTCTACGCGCACGTGAGGGTCTTTGGCGATCTCGTCTAGCTTCATGTGCTCGAAGCGGTGGAGGTAGTAGGCTCTAGCATCCTTTCGCCAGCTCCGGTTCTTTTGGTACTTCTCTATAACTGCTCCTACATTGAAGAAAAAGGGGGCCAGCGCGTCCATATTTGAGCCTTCAAGCCCGGGGTTATCGTTGAAATTCAGTATCGGCGTAGTCATCCAGTAACGAAAAGTCCCTGACTTGTTGGCGAACGGGAGGCAGACGATCGCGGAGCTCTTGATGGCATCGTTGGCGTTGCCGTAAATCTCCATAGTAATCCTTCGGAGCTCGTCGTATGCCCTCGGGCCGACGTATTTTTGGATCTCCTTGGAGTCGGCGGGATCAACGGCCACAGTCTTGAATATGATCGCGTGAGCGTTCCGGAACACAATGTCCAGGCTCTTGAATCGCTGCGCTGCCCATACCGTGATGACCACGCCTGACCTCGTGCTGGCCCGGTCCTCGAAGATGTGCCTTATCTCATAGAAATCTCCAACGTCGTCGGCCTGCTTCGCGCTCAGCCTCGCGTTCGCGGAGCGGATCGCATCGTCGATAAACATTAGCTGGACGGGCCGCGAATCTATGAGGTCCAGCCCATCGGCGATCTTGCGGACTGCTATCAGGTTGACCTTCGGCCGGCCGTATCGCTTGATCGCCTGCCTCGCTAGGAAGTTAAGCAGCGTCGTCTTGCCGCTCTCGGGGAGCCCGGTGACGAGTAGGTGACGATGGCGGACTGCGGCCTCGGGGATCGCAGGGAAAAGAGCATCGAGCGTCCGGGCTGTCAGGTTGGGTAGGTCGTAAGGGTGGATGACCCTCGAGGTCGTGAGCAGCCCTCGGGACAGCGGGTTGTTGATTAGCTCGGCTTCCATCAGCGCTTATCCTCTGACAGCGAAGCGGCCAGCAAGTCATCGTTCGCGGTGATGATGGATTGGAGCTCCGCGATCCCCTGCTTGTTAGCGTCGTTCTCCTCGTAAGCGTTTAGCTCCGCGATGTTCGCTAGGATCGCTTTAGAAGCCCGTGACTGATTCAGGGCAGCTAGCAGCTCAGCGAGGGCTCGGCACTCAACAGCGAGCTCGCTGAGCGGCCTGTTGAGGCTGATGTTGATGATTGCCCTGCTCGGCGTGACGATCTCTAAGTGCTTGCCCTCTGGCTCATCTTCGAGGATTCGCATCTTTCGCCCTGTCGCACGGTATGCTTCTATGCGCTCGTTCGCCACGGCGGCCCTGCGCTGGACTTCCTTGAGGAGCCCACCGTAGAACTGCGCTGCCGTCTTTCCGTGCCGGTACTTGCTCCCGGCCGGGATCGCTTCTTTGACCTCCTTGCTCGGCCGGAATATTTCGGCCAAATGTCTGCGCTCATTTGCCATCGTGTTTTCCCTCCTTCTTCTTCGGTTTCTTCTTCTTCAATCGCTCTTCCTCAGTCTCCTCCGGCTCCGCGCCGGCTGCTTCCTCCTCGGTCCCTACCTCCTCGGCTTGGGGCTCCGTCTCGGCCTCCTCGATTACGCTCAGCTCGTGCTCGTTGAGCTCGATAGGCTCCGGTCCGTCGAATCCGCGGCCAAATATCTCCCGGATCGCTTCATGGGGGCTGATGTCCACGGAGTGCTCAAGCATATCCGCGGCCGCGCTCGTGGCCTCGGCTCGGCGTATCAGGTGCTCCTTAACTCGCTTGTTCTCTGACCATTCCAGCCTATCCACCAAGTCATAGAAGGACTTAGAGGTTTGTAGCCAGAGGTAGTAGGGCATCCTTGAGGCGTTGGCTAGGGAGAACTGTGTCTTGAAGTGCCGGAGCTTGAATCGCCACCACCTGACGGTCTCCTGCTCGGTTTCGGTGCGTTGGAGCCATAAGGCTGGGGCTCGCACCCTCGGCCAGTATGGCTTTTTCACGCTAACGGACCAGTCGGGGCTCAGGCCGGCGTTGGCCCCTAGCTCGTGGTGGATGCCTATCCAGCGTTTGAACAGCGCCCGGTTGTTCTGCTGCTGGATACACGGCTTGTTTTTGTCCTCTGGGTAATAGAGCACGAGCGGGTTGGCAGTCAGGCTCTTAGTCTCTGAGTTGATGATAATAGGGATAATGTAGGGGATGTGCCACAACAGGAAGCCCATTCCGTAACCTACCAGCAGGGGCAAGTACCAGAGCCTGTCGAAACCTCCGGGTACGAAACGGAACATGACGTCCAGCAGCAACAGGGCATAGAAGGCGAAGCTGAGAACGTCCCACGGGACTAGGAACTTGGTAAACGCCTTCACGGCGCAGCCTAGCAGGATGCCGGCGGCCGCAACAATCGTTGCCAGCGCTATCGTCTCGATTGTCAGGCTCTGCAGGGCTCTGATAAGGTCGAACTCGCTGTAAAGCTTCGGGTCGGCCGTCTCGGGCGGGATAAGCCTCCATGTGTCTCTCGGGGGCGGTAGGTAGTAGCTGCCTCGTGACTTTGCGACGGTGAGGACCGGACCTCCTTCGCGCTCGATCGAAATCAGGTAACTAGTCTCCACGTCGGCGAACGCTACCTCCACGATCTCAGAGCTCGCCGGGGCGAACACTTGAATGTGGTAGGTCTTGTTGGCCCCTAGCTGCGTCTGTCCGGTGACTCGGAGCGTGAGTTCGCTGTCAGCATAGTTGATAACGATTAAGATCGCCGCGTAATCGAGCTGCTGGTCCGATGGTAGGTAGGCATCGAAGCCCGGCCCTGAATGCTTCTCCAGCCCTATGTCCACGGCCTGAGCTGCCGGCGCTAGAAGGGCGAGCAGGGGAAGGGCGAGCAGGGCCACGAGTAGGCATCCGGTGAGCCCGAGCCTATGAAGGATGGTCATATCACAGCCACCCTACATAATCGACTCCGGCGATTAGCAGCAGGGCGAGAGCTATCAGCGTCAGGATCGGATTTCGCCATAGCAGCGCGGGCAACAGGATGGCGATTCCGGCGAGGCCGGCGACAATGACTAGGTTCTCAAGCAGCAGCTCAACGAGCCCTAGGGCTGGTTCAACGGGGGGAGCTGCGGCTGGCTGCCATGTGCCATAAGTGGCATTGTATAGGTAGTATACTCGATCGAGAAACCACTGGACAAGTTCAGCGCTGTATCCTCTCGGGAAGCCGGATTGATATTCCTGAGCATAGGCAGCGACCTCTAGGTAGGCTTCGCACTCGTAGTTTATCCACATGAGCCCTGAGTGGTTTTGCAGCGTCGTCAGGTGCATTCCTTCAGGCCACTCCTTAGCAAAGGTCTTGACCAGAGCCGACTCGGTGAGCGCGTATCCGCCCCAGTCTAGGCACTCAAGCGCTAGAGCGTATGCCAGCGGATCGTTGTAGACGGTCCTCACTAGGCGGTTGGCGGTGTTGTTGATTCGGGCCTCGAGGGCGAGAGCATAGGCATAGTAGGCCGCTCGGGTGCGGTTGCCCTCGCCGGTCATGTTCGCCATGATGCTGTCTAGTCGGGCCTTGTCACTGTAAAACGGCTCCTGCTTGTAGTAGGGCTGTGGGTAGTCCCACTGGACGATTACGGGGCTGTCAGCATCCGTCGTTTCCTTATTGTATTCGACGCACACGCGGAAGTCGTATTTCTCGTTGTAGGCTGCGGGGATCGTGATTCGCCACATGAGCCAATAATAGCCGTGTATGATTGCCCTAGCTGTGATGGTTATGTCCTCGATCCATGTTGCGTTGGTGGAGCCTACAATACGTCTGGAGTAGCCTGTTGTCAAGCTTGCCCAAGAGTCCCGCGTTATGTTGCCGTTCTCGTCTATAGTGCACTCCTTCCACTCGCAGATCGTATCGACCCACTGCCACTGACGAATCAGCGGCGCGTCGTTGTCCATCGCGGGGATAAAGTACACGTCAACCACAGTCTTGTCCGTCCCTTCGACGGCTGGCTGCGTTATGTCCTTGAGCTTCGGTATCCAGTGGACTGGTATGCCTCCGCCTCCGGGGTTGGGGATCGCCTGAGCTGTCGGGGCGAACAAAGGCAACAGCAGGACCGCTATTATTACGGCATAGTGCCATCGGAGCCAGCAGCTCCTCGGGCGTGAACTCCGGCTCCGGTGACTGTGAGTCTTGAAAAAGATGGAAAAGGGTTTCTGCGCCCGAGTCACGAGCTCAGCTCCTCAGCTCGAAGGGCCACACTAGCCCGGTCAGCCCTCCCTCAAGGTAGTAGCCGGCCACGGCAGCGGCTATCAGAATGATGCCTATCAGGGCGATCTCCCAACGCCGGACGCTGAGCGCCACGAGCAAGAATATGATTCCGAGAACGCCAGCAATCAAGTACCAGTGTTCCATGAGCCATTCCAAATCACTCATGCCTTGAGGCGGGGTGATTGGGTTAGGTGTATCAGGGAGTACGAATGATAATTGAGTCACATTCAGCCACGCTTCTGTGACTGGCTCCCCTTTGTACCACATTTCCTCAATCGACATATTCCAGCCAGCGGTGACAGATACATAGGTGATGTTGCGCCTAATCCATGTCTCGTTGGCCATACTATCTTTTTCACCCCAAATAATCAGGAATCCGGGCTGTGCCAGCGTGTTGTTGTCGCCTAGCTCGATATGCATATCCTCGATACTGATGTATGGGGTGAACACTGTCAGGTTGCTGTAAACCTTCGCGCCGGTGTCGTTGTAGATCGCTCCGCGACAAACGAGATCTAAGCTCGACGCTGAGATATTGACGTGGCTAGTGTCCATGTAAGAATAGTCCTGGAACCACTCATACATCTGATTGAGGTAGGCCAGGTATATCGCATAGAGCTGCTCGGGGGTCAGGTCGGCCATCTGGTTGGGGTCGGGGAATATTATGTCCGGCTGCGGGTAGGGTGTTCCTCCGCCTGCCACGAGTGCGTTGTAATAGGTCTGCGCGAAGTTGTTGCACGTCGTCAGCATTTCCGTCTGCTTGGCTTGGGCTGCGGTCACATCCTGCAAATATATAGAGAGAGGTAAATCATATCCGTCATTAGAGGAAATTGAGCCCTGGATGGACATGGGGGTTTGTCTGTAGAATCGTGCTCTAGGGTAGTTCGTGGGCGTACTGAATTTGTTTTGGCTGTTTACCGTGTTCCCTGTGCTGTCTTCGAACCATGTCACACAGCCGAGTGTTGCGGACTCGTCTGTTTTGATCGTGACGAGAATTGCTGGATAGATTGATGCGGAATTTGCCAGTGCGGAGGTAGCTAGAGTAAAAAACATCGTGTTCGCCTGGTATGTCGGGGAATGGAGTTGGTAGCGTCCTGCTGGTAGGTGCATATCGGCCAAGTCGATCACAATGACATCCTCGACTGTTTTGTCGGTGTACGTGTGCTCATATACAATAGTACCGTCCCATGAGGTTATCCTGACATCCGCGTCGACTGGAGTCGCGCTGCGCCGGACCATATAGATGGGGTTGTCGGGATTGATGAATACCCAGTTTGTTTCACCACAATCAGTTACTTTATTGGTGAACTTGATGTCTATGTAGTCATTGGTCCCTAATGACGACGCGACTACGTTTGTGTACGTGCTGTGATACGCCACGTAGCCCCATGACATACCCTCGTATGTGCCAATGAATGACTGGCTGAGGTCAGTGTATCCGTTGATTATGGCGTTATATGATTCTGCTACTAGCCACTGATAGAGTAGGGTTTGATTTGCTACTTTGGACTTACTTAGCACATAGTCGGCATCATACTCGTAGGTCAGGTCGTGCTGCGTCTGGTAATCATACAAGCTCCACGCTGCCCACTCAGCCTTTCTCACGAAAAAGTAGGTCGAAGTGTTGTAAAGCTCTAATTCATCGTGGGCGTGAGCGTGGGTAATGTTCAGGTAGTTGTGTAGCACGCTGCCAAGATTGCGAGCATACACTATTTTTTCATTTGACAAGGCTGCCGCCTTGTACTTATCATTTTGGAGCGATTCCATGACAAGCCCGAATATCCCTCCGACGGCTGCACCGGCCAGCGCACCGAGAGGGCCGAACGCAGCGCCCACGAGTGCGCCGGTCCCTAAGCCAGTCAGGGGCGAATCTACGTCCTCCCAATCGAGCGCCTTTGCTGGCTGCGCCACCGGGGCGAAGGCCAGCGCTACTAGGCAAACGACTAGTCCAAGGGCAACAAAGATTGCCCTGAATCTGTGAAAAGAAAATCTCGCGGAGCGCCCGGAGCCTCCGCTGGTTGGGTTTCTCTGCGTCTCGGTCATGCGTCCACCGTCTTATGTGCCGAAGAAATGGACTAGCAACTCCATCACGAGCAGGGCGATGAACCCAGCGAACAGATAGATGTGGCGCATCCAGAAAAAGCCAATCAGCATGATGAACGCCAGTATCACCACTGCCCACTCGAGGATCGACAGCCCGTAATAGAGCGTGTCCGCGGTCGTGTTGTTGTCAGCGGCCGCAACGGTCGTAGGGACGGCTACGCACATGGCAAACATTCCGACAAGGATACTTGCCAGCACGAGCGCAGAGGCAATCCTTGGCTTGAGTCCTTTAAGCCTTGCCGCGATTGACCTCATGACACTAAGCAAGGCGTCAGCTATACTTTTGAGCTCTGTTACCATTACTAGCGTAACTTTTTAATACCAGATTCCTCGAGCTGACGGAAGAATAGGGATAGGGCCACGGTGACGGCATCGCTCTTTTGGATGCCGGCCAGCAGCCGGAGCTTTTCGAGGGCCTCCTTGTAGGCCTCCGGGATTCTTACTTGTATGAGCTCGCGCAGCTCTGCCTTGAGCTCCTCGTCGGTCGGGAGCGTGACTCGGATCGGGCGCTCGGCCTCTGAGCTCATGGTTCCACCTTTCGCAGTACCCAATGGATTACATAGCGCCGGCCGACAGGGACATGATGCCATCGGCCGAGTACCTTGTAGTGTAGGTGCTCGTCCACCTTGGCGAACAGGGGCCGGGCTTGAAAGGACACTCGCGGGGCGTAAGGCTCGTCAATCAAACAGAAATCGTCCATCGTCATCGGCAGGAAATAGCGGACGTGGTAGGCGCTGTTCCAGCGATAGCCGTATGGGACAAGTATCTCGAACCTACCGCCTGGCTTCAGAACGCGGTGGACCTCGATGACGAGCCTCTCCCAATGTAAAAGGTGCTCGAGGATGTGACTGGCATAGACATAGGACACTGAGCCGTCCACAAAGGGGAGATCGTCGCGCTCGAGGTCTAGGGCTAGGACCCCGGGCCGGTCCTCGCGGTCGACGTTCACCCAGCCCTCGCGTATGTCCCTCCCGCAGCCGAGGTTGAGCCGGACAGCTCCTTGCGTCATAACGAAGTCTTTAGACGCATCCATATTTTGCCTCGTTTGTATTTAAACTCGAAGGGGCTCCCCTTTTGACTCGCCGTCTTACCGTTGCCTCGCTCACTCCTAGCTCCTTGGCCGCTTTGCGATAGGATTTCACTCGGGCGTACGTCTCGGCCGCTAGCGTCGATTCTAGGGCCGTCTCCGGCCTTCCTATCGCCTTGCCCTGGGCCCTAGCCCGGTCCATGCCATCTTTGATGCGTTCTCTAGTGAGTTCGCGTTCGAACTCTGCGAGCGCTCCGAGAAGGTGGATGAGGAGCTTGCCTGTAGCGCTGCCTGTCTCAATCATCTGATCGGTGCAGACTAGGCGGACGTTCCAGCGTTCTAAATCCTCGATCGTCGATAGGAGGTTGGCGAGAGAGCGGGTTATCCGGTCCAGCCGGACTATCACAATCGCGTCAAACTTACGCGATCGAGCGTCGGCCATCATGCTGGACATCGAAGGGCGGTTAGGATCGGCTCCCGACGCCCTGTCAATGTAGGTCTTGATGATTTGCCAGCCCATAGCCTTCGCGTAAGCCCTGAGCTTGACCAGCTGCGTCTCCGGGTCTTGCTTCGCTCTGTCGGTGTCCTTGAGCTTCTTTTTGTCGGACTCGGGCGTTGATACTCGAGCATAAAGGGCTACTCTCATCTCATCAGCTCCGGTGTCGTCCTGCTTCTCATCGGAGCTCAGCTCCGTCTAGGGCTTCTTCCTCTGTGAGGACTCGCTGGAACTCGTTTCCTCGCGTGATGACTATTCTCCAGGGGCCGAGATTGTCAATCATGGTCTTGGCTATGGCAATCGCTTGCCGGCGGCCCTTGACGGTCTTGCCTACTACCTTGTCGTTGGGGCCGCCGTCGCAAACGACTGTCCATATCTCTGCGCTCATTCTCATGCCTCCTCGCGCTCGTAAGGGTCGCATCGGTATTGTGTGATGTCCCAAAACTCAGCCTTCTCGTCCTCGTTGAGCTGCCGGTACTTGCGGATCGCCTCGAGGACTTTCCGTATGTTGATTATCGCCATGCTCAGCTCTCCTCGGTGAGTATGTAGGCGACAAAGGCCACGCCGGAGCACGAGAGCACTATCCAGAACGGGGTCATGCCATTGACGACCTCGACGACTCCAACGCCTAGGCTAGCTGCTATCGTCACTTGATGCTGGAACGTCATCCTCAGTATCCGTTCTTCGGTCATTCACTCACCAGTCCTCGTCGTATTCATCACGCAATATGTCGCACTCTTCCCAATACGGACAAGATATTGAGCAATCATCTGACGCCCCGTCTCCGAAGCACTCTGGCACGTCGTCGTCCCTGGTCATTCAGTCACCTTCCTACTTGCGGACTCGCCAATACGGACACGGTGTTTCCAAACATTCTGCCTCTTCGAGCAAATCCGTTGCCGCAGGATTGACGCACTCATCTAACGAAATACGTAACCAATCGCAGGTATTGCAGTCATGCTCTTCGTCGTCGGTCACCCTTCCTCACGCTCCTTCTTCTTCAACTCCTCTTCGCCTTTCTTCGTCCATTCTTGCCAGTCGTCGCAACAGACCTGAGACGGATCGTAGCCGTCGCGCAGGGCCTTGGCCTCGGTCGGACATCGTGCGTGCTTCAAACACGTCTTGCAGCTCTCGTCCCAGCCGATTTTCATCCTTCCTCACGCTCCTTCGTCACTCCACCACCACCTTATCACATTCAAGACAACGGAGCATCGTGATTCCATATCCCCGCTTGACGATCTCGAAAGCGTGGCCCTTGCACTTCGGACAGGGGTCGCCTTTGGGGATTTTGACGGGCTTGCAAATCATCCCTCCACCTCGCCAAAAAGACCGAGACGATCCGCAGTAATGAAGGCTGCGACCTCTGCTGCAACGAGCAATATTCCGTAGATGTATATCTGTGTCATTATATAATCTCCAAAATAACATACATTAGCAGCGCTGCCGCCACGCCCAAGATTATTAGGGTTATCCCAAACTTGCCAGTCTGCCTGTTGGCCTCGGCTATCACTTCGGGGTGCGGGGTCATAGTTCATCATCCTCCTCATCATTCGGGGGATTCGGTCAACGGAGTCTCGGAGAGAACGGGGAGGTGCGAGCTCCACGCCTTTCTTTCGTCGCACGGATCCTCGACCGGGTCGCAATCCTCGACGGCGCAGGACGCGCAGGGGCTCGCCGGCACCGGCTCGCAGGGCCTCGGCGGCTCCGCCGGGAGGACCTTGAGCTCCACCTTCATGCCCGTCGCCTGTTCGATCGCGGCGGCCGTGTTCAGGACGACCTCCGGGGCTATCTCCGGCAGCGCCGCGAGAGCCTCGTCCACCACCACCTTCGCCTGGATGAGGGGGCTGTCGAAGACGCGCTTCGGCACGACGACCTGCAGGCGCATGGCGATCTCGTCGAACCGGAGCGGGGGCTTGCCCTTCGTCACGCGGACCTTGCCGCTCTCGCTGACCACCAGGAAGACGCAGACGTCGACCATCAGGCCGCCCCCCTCACGATCTCAAGGGCCGTTCGGAATACCGGCGCTCGGAATGCGTCGCAGGGCTGGCAGTCCCGGCACGTCGTCGCCTTGACTCCTTCGGGACAGCAGCGCGGGATCGCCTTCGGGCAGTCGTTCACCTTCTCGCACATATCGCAGCAGTCCTCACGGACCAGCCGCGGCCCTTTATTTGGTATGTAAAGATACCTTCGGCTCATCCATACATCACTTCCTTGTCAGCTCCGGCCTTGTCAGGGGCGGCCGGCTGCCCCGTCTTGAGCTCCGAGAGCTGAGCATCGAGGCGACTGATCGCGGCGAGGACTTCTCGCCCTAGCGTGAGCTCGTTAACCCTAGCCAGCTGTCCGGTGCTCTCTGCCATCTTCGTAACGCTGGCAGTGAGAAGTTCGAGAACTCGGTAGAGTCCGGCCACATTGGTTTCTAGCTGGACAATGTTCCGGGGCATCTCTAGGATGACACGAGCGCGGTCTATGGAGCTCGTCTCGATCTCCGACCGGCCTTCGCTGTTAGAGGTCCATGTCTGCCGGTCCTCGCTCTCCATGAAAAGCTTGTCCGAGATTCCGTCCATGAGGGCGGGGCAGTCGATTCCGATGTGAGTCTGCCAGTTGGTGAGCTCGGGAATGCCAAACTGCCAGCCGGCGTTCTTTTGGAGGTAGTTGGACAGCTCCATGCTGATGCTAATCCAGCGCGTCTCATAGCTTTCGAGCTCGTCCGCGGTGAGGTCGAGTTGAGGCGGGTAAATGTAGAAGGTCTTTCGCTTGGCGCTGCGCTCGTATCCGACGGTCACCCATTCGTCGTGGTAGGCCAGCTGCCCGGTGAAGCGCTCGACTCCTCGCCGGTCTTGATACTTTCTCAAGAAGGGGCGGCGGATCGTGCGGTCTCGGACTCCTGCGGGGTTGAGTGTCTCCGGACCGAAGTACCGGGGCGGTATCACCTCAAGTATCGCCTCTACGTCGCCCTCGACTACGACATTCATTTTGAGACAGCCGTGGTGAACTCGGGCGGTCTTTTTGCCATCGGAAACGGGGGTTGAGGATTGTCCGAAAATAGGAGGAGGTGTTACGCCCCTAGCGTAAACTTCGTCCGAAAATTCAAGAAATACCGCATCCAGCTCGCCGGCTTTCGGCCCCTTCGTATAGAGCTTCTCGCGGGTGGCTCCTTTGACCGCGAGAAGGTAGCCTTTTGCGACTAGCCGGCCGGTGCAGCTGTGGACGGTCGATTTCGCTACTTTGAGGATCGCGGCAACACTGGCCTGCGTTTTCCCTTCGACTAGCAGGGCATAGACTCGGCGCTCAAGCTCTACGTTCTTCGGCCTACCGGCCATGAGGGAGCCTCCCGGGATTGTCCGAAAATAGGTCCGAAAATGGGGCAATTTTCGGACGATTGAGCGTTTTCTCGCTTGCTGGCTCGATTGTCCGATAATTCGTTAATTCGTGGATTGTCGTATAGCATTCGTGGATTGTCGAAGGCGCTAGGACCGGGCAGTTAGGACAGGGGGTTTCGCAGCGGATCGCTTGAGAAGCAGAGCAGAGCAAGCCGGGCTTAAGGGCGCACTTCTGCATTTCGCCGGAGCGTGAGCTAATCCTGTTCTCTCGGTTGTGCGTCCATTCGGCTACCCGCCGGGCTTGGTCCCTGAGCTTGCGGCCAGCGTCCGAAAGATAGAGGTAATGATAACCTTTCACTCCCGGAGCTGGCTCGGCCACGAGGGACCGGTTTTCTTGGTCCCTATGCGTTTCTGCGCTGCCCTCATGTCGTCGTGCGCCACTCCAATGTAGGCTTTGAACGTCGTGCCTATTGTCTCGTGGCCCATGAGCTTGGCAATCGTCTCTATCGGCGTTCCGGCTCGCCAGTGTCGATTCCCGAAGGTCCGGCGCAGGTCGTGAGGGGCGAACCGGATTCCCGCTCGAACCGATACCTTCCTGATAACTCCCCAGATGTGCATATACGAGGCAGGAGCCAGCTGTCTCTTGCCCTTGACCTTCATCACCAGCAGATTCTCGGGGGTCGGGCCGTATCGCTCTTCGAGCTGTCTCCGGTGCTTGAGGTACTCGACCATTGGCGAGAATGTGTCCTCGTGCAGGGCTATCGGCCGGCGCTTGCCTCCCATCTTGCCCTTGCTGACTATCTCTGACAAGCCTCGGGCTAGCAGCGTCCGGGCTTGGTCGACCGTGAGCCTTTGACAGTCCACGGCCCTGAATGAGTTGTCGGCCATCAGGGAGAATGTGAGTTCGTGCTCCACTCCTAGCTCTCGAGCCGCTTGTCTCACTATCTCCACTTGAGACTCGTTCAGGAATACGCCGTCCATCTTCGGACGGTGCTTCGCCCGTATCTTCCATTTCGTGGCCTCGATGTTGCCGGTCCACTTGAGAAACGCCTTTGCTAGTGCGCATTTCGTTGCTAACGTGTTCTCGTTGCCAGGGAGCTCGGCCTCCAGCCGTCTCATGTCTTTCAGGGTCACGTCTCGAGGCTTCGCCGGCTCGAGGATCGCCGCGACCTGCGATAGCTGCATCCGGTACTGCTTCGCCGTCTCCGCTGAAATCCCTTCTTTGAGCTCGCTCAGATATGCTCCTACAGCCCGGCGGAGCGCCGTCCGCTCGCTGTAAGGCATCGCGGTCACCATTAGGGGAGGAGAGGGCTTGAACCCTCTCCTCGAGCTCTAGGCTGTCGTCTTTCATGCATCCCATCCCTTCCGGCTTTGATAGAGGGGCGGCTCCTTCTCGGAGCGCTCCCTTTCGCGCTTGATGATCTCCTGCTCGCGCTCCGGGAGCTCCCGAAACTTTAGACTTCGTTGTGTCGTCATGTCGATACCTCTGGACCTTCACATTTGGCTGATAAAGGCGATAATCCATTTCTCTGCAAGCCGGGCAGACTGCCCAACCTTCTCTGAGCCCGTAGATTCGCCCTTTGTGTCGGCACGACTTGCAGCGGTCTGGGCCTGCTAGCTTGTTGCTCTGACATTCTGAAAAGGACAGCCGGCGCGGCGAGGAAAGCACCATGGTGGGGGTACAACATGATTCCGTGCCGGCTGATGAGTTGCTCCGGTCGATCCGGCCGGTGTGGGCGGCCGGGTGCAGGGGGAGATTGCATCGACCGGGCTGTTCAGTGTGAGCCATTCTCGCAGCCCTCCGCGTCTGTCTGCGGAGGAGCGCGGACCTTATCGAGATAGAGCCGGCCGGATCGCCTGTCCTGATAGAGCTCGAAGAAGTCACCGACTTGAGCGCCTAGCAGCGCGAGGACTCTGTGGCCTAGCGAGATTCTTGTCCCTCTCGTGATTGTGCCAGTCGCTATCACCTTGTCCTCGGCGTTCCCCTGCATTGATAGAAGGTAAGGAGTGCAGGGTAATAATGGTTTGCGCTT
>JAQVIY010000002.1:0-116950 GCA_028695415.1 Minisyncoccota bacterium
CCGATACTGAAGCGTTCCGATCGAGCCATTTTGCGATGAACAACAAGCCACAATCCATATGCGGACTTAGTGCGCTCGAGCACAGGCAGAAGCCTCGGGGGGGGGGGTTGTCTCAAAGAATCAGATTCACTCATACACACAACACTATCATCTCGGTAGAAAATCTCCTCGACGCGTGGGTTGAGTTCGTGAGAGGGAAGAGGACGCGCGCTGATGTGCTCACATTTGGGCGCGACCTGATGACGAATGTTCTCGCTCTCCATCGCGACCTCGCAGACGGCACCTACACTCATGGCGGTTATGAGCACTTCAAGATAAACGACCCGAAGCCGCGCGACATCCACAAAGCGAGCGTGCGCGACAGGCTTGTCCACCATGCCCTCTATCGGCAACTCTATCTCTTCTTTGACCGTACCTTCATCGCCGATTCGTATTCGTGCCGAGACGGGAAGGGGACGCACAAGGCGATGAATCGCTTCCGTGACTTTGCCCGCAAAGTATCAAAGAATAATACGCGCACTTGTTGGGTGCTCAAGTGTGACATCCGCAAGTTCTTCGCCTCGATTGACCACGAAACGCTCATTGCTATCTTGCACACGTACATTCCAGATGACCGTTTGCTCAAACTACTCTCAAATACCATCAGCAGCTTTTGTTCAACACCGGGTGTTGCACAGCGCGGTCTCCCGCTCGGCAACCTCACGAGTCAACTCCTCGTGAACATCTATATGAATGAGTTCGACCAGTTCGTGAAGCACACATTGAAAGCTAAGTACTACATCCGTTATGCCGACGACTTCGTTTTCCTCTCGCACGACAAACAGGAGCTCGAAATGCTATTGGTACAAGTCCGTGATTTCCTTTGCGACCGACTCAAGTTGGAACTTCACCCGAACAAAGTCTCGATTGCCACGCTCTCTTCCGGCATCGACTTCCTCGGTTGGGTGCATTTCCCCGATCATCGGGTGCTCCGAACGAGTACGAAACGGCGGATGATGAGGCGACTCGCTGGAAGTCCATGTGAAGAAACGATGGCTTCATATCGAGGGATGCTTGAGCATGGGAATACGTACAAACTGAAGCAAGTGCTCCCTGATTTGCCATCAGATGGGAGATAGCGTATATTCGTACTATCTATGGCAATCACCAGCTCAGCGAAGAAGGCAATCCGCTCATCGGCGAGGAAGCACGTGTTCAATCTGCGCCGTCGAAAGGCGCTCGCGGATACGACAAAGCTCCTCACCAAGGCGCTCGCCGCAAAGGATGTCGCTACCGCAGAAAAGCTCCTCGCGGGTACCTACAAGGCAATCGACAAAGCGAAGAAGCGCGGCGTGATCAAGAGCAACACGGCAGACCGTAAGAAGTCCCGTCTCGCCCTCGCGATCAAGAAGGCGAAAGGATAAAGAAAACTCCCCGAACGGGGAGTTTTCTTTTTGGTGCTCTCAGCAGGAATCGAACCTGCATCTGCTCCTTCGGAGGGAGCTGTCCTATCCATTGAACGATGAGAGCAACATTAGTTTCTTATGAACGAAGTGAATTAGAAACTAAGGAGTGCCACACGCCGGATTCGAGTATTTGGCGTGCGGCCGTAACTTACAATACTATGCTGTGCTCTCGCAAGGACCAGCGAGTACGCTTTATCTCCCTCGACTCGATACCTCGCCGTCGCTCGGTATCGGTCTAGGCACCGCCTCGCCGTTCTCGTCTGCTGACGAGAACATGCTCCGACGTTCGATTCCTTACGCAAGACGCGCAGGCGTCTTGCTGCGAGAGCACTAGCTTTCGCTGCGCTTATCTAGTGCTCTCGCAAGGAATCGAACCTTGATTGCCAGCTCCGCAAGCTGGTGTCCTATCCGTTGAACGACGAGAGCGACTTTAGTTTCTTAGGAACGAAGTGAGTTAGAAACTAAGGAGTGCCGCACGCCGGATTCGAGTATTTGGCGTGCGGCCGTAAGTAAACTTATATCAGAATCCGAGCCATGCCGCCACCAGGTCGGTAAGAGTATGCCGGTGCTCATCCTCGTCGACATGATGGAGAAAGTAAGCGTACACCGCATCTGCATCAACACCAGCGAGCGGAATGACAAGATGCGGCGAGAGCCAACTCTCGGTTTTGATAGAGAGAAGGGGAGGGAGTTCTCCCTCGACGTCCTCGAGGACGGAGAACGAGGTCATGCGTTCGAAAGGATGGAGTTCGTCGCCAATAGTGAGGCCTTTTTCAATGAGTTGAAAGCGGTGCAGGGGCGGCACTTTCGCGGCGTGGAGCGCGAGGGACGCCGCAGCGATGACGACGAGTACGGCGAGCAGATAATTGCCGAAGAGTATCGACGCGAGCGACGCAGCGACCGCGATAATGCCGAGCGCCCAGTACCAATCAGCACTTTTTGGACTGTGGTCGTACTCCCGCCCCTCCCACTCAATAATGACCGTGTCGGACATGAGGAAAGTATAACACTCAAAATGCGGGGACTTATTTTGCGGTGCTCTCGGGCCTTTCGATACTTTTTCTTTCTGTAGAGGGGGGCGAGATTCGAACTCTGTTTGGCAAGTTAGTTCCACTGCGGAGAGGGTGGGATTCGAACCCACGGTCCCGTTTCCAGGACTCCGGTTTTCAAGACCGGCACATTCGACCTCTCTGTCACCTCTCCGCACTAGAACCAATTTTATTTTTTACCAAGCCGGTTGCCTTTTGGGTAGTGTTCCTCAGCGTGACAATTTGGACAAAGCAATTCTAAATTATCGAGATTATTGTTTCCATGATTCCAGTCCTTGTGGTGGACATTTATAATTTCCTTCTTATCATATCCGCACCGTTCGCAACGTGCTCCCTTGGTAGCCATCAATCGCAATTTCAAAACCCGTTGAGTCTTTACTTTATCTTTACTAGGGCGTCCCAATTTATACTTTATGCCAGTCCGATACGTATTTGCACAACTCCTACTGCAAGTTTTCTTATTCTCATGAGCTTGGATCGGGATTCCGCACACGGCACAAGGCGTTTCCTTTCGATTTGCGAATCCATAGCATGTCTGGCTACAAAATATGCGACCACGAGCTATTTCAACCGGCCGCCTATAAATGGGCTTTTTACAAGTCAGGCACTGCGTATTCGGAGTTCTTTTATATAACTCAGCCACTCATCCAGTATACCATTAGTCTCTCGTTCGTTGAATTTTATCTACCCACTGCTACGCCCGTGATGATGAGTCTGCCACAGACGCGTGAGATGCGCGAGTGCGGTGATAATGAGAAGAGGTCGGACGGAACCAGATAAGATAAATGATTTCGAGGATACCGAGCGTGTTCACGACGAGGAGCGCGATGAACCACCACTTCTGCTCATTGTGAGCGGCGTGCCAGAGTGCAAATCCTTTAAGTACGATAGTCCACAGTGCGATGAGGATAAGGAAGGGGGCAAGAGCGAGCAGGATACCCGGAACGAACGGAGGGAACTGGGTAAAGTATTGCATATGTGTGAATTATACCACACACTCTACTCTATGCGATACCTCGGCGTTGATTATGGCAGCTCGAAAGTGGGGCTCGCACTCTCAGACGAAGGGGGTGCTATGGGGTTTCCGCATGCGATACTTCCCAACACCCCGCGGCTCGTTGATGAGCTCTGCGCGCTCATCGCGAAAGAAGATGTCGGGGCCGTTGTCATCGGTGAATCAAGGAATCTCGCGGGCGGCGAGAACCCTATAGCGAAAGATGCTCGCGCGCTCGGCGATGCTCTTACTGCGCGCTCGGGTGCGCCGGTTTTCTATGAATCGGAAGTGTTTACGACCGCAGAGGCGCGCCGCGCGCCCGGGAAAGAAATGAAATCACGCGCGCCTAAAGTGCGTGCACAGGTAGACGCTTCGGCCGCAGCCCTTATCCTTACCAGCTATCTCTCGCGCATCGACCATGAATAAACCGCAAATTTCAATCGACGAGTTCAACAAAATAGAGGTGAGTATCGGTACTGTGAAGAGCGCTGAGCGCGTACCTGAGACCGACAAGCTCATCAAGTGCACGGTCGATTTCGGTGAGCCAAACGGTCCGCGTACAATCGTTTCCGGTATCGCGGCGTATGTGTCAGCTGAAGACCTAGTCGGTCGGCAGCTCGCCTATGTGACGAATCTTGAATCGCGCGTGATAAAAGGCATCGAGAGCAACGGTATGCTTTTCGCAGTCGGATCGGACGACACCTTCGCATTCCTCACTCCTGATAGACTGGTCCCGCCTGGCACCAGTGCACACTAATTCACGAAAAGGCACACTCTAGCGAAGTGTCCGCGCTATACTGCACTCATGTCTTCTGTTTTTGGCGAACGCCTGCGTGCCGCTTTCGCGCCGCCGCGCTATCTCGCATCGCCGCTTGCCGGCATTGATATCTCGACCAGCGGCGTCAAAGTCGCGCGGTTGACCCTTGGTTCGCACGGCCTCACCCTTGGGCACTACGCCCAGGTGCGCCTGCCGCTCGGCGTGTTCACTGACGGCGAGATAGTGGATACGAAGGCGATAATGGAGGCGGTTGTCACCGCAACGCATGCGGCCGGCATCACCGTCGCCAACGTCGCGCTCTCAGAATCAAAAGCATATCTTTTTGAAACCACCGCGCCCGGAGCGGGGAAAGCTGAATGGCGCCTCGCAGTTGAACAGCATCTCGACGAGCTCGTGCCCTTACCGCCGCCAGAGACCGCATTCGACATCGTCGGCGTCGGTCGGACGGAGAGCGGAGATGAGTCTATCGTTGGCGTCGGGTTTGCACAGCGCATGGTCGACGATACACTCGCGGTGTTCGATCAGGCGAACATCCCCGTACATGCGCTCGAGGAGGAGACGTTCGCGATGGCGCGCGCACTCCTGCCGCCCGGAGACGCTTCGACGACGCTCATCATTGACGTGGGGAAAACAACGACAAAGATGGCTATCGTCACCAATCGCATTCCACGTTTCGCGACGACAATAGGCATCGGCGGGCACGCGCTCACGCTCGCCGTGCAGAAACATTTTGGCGTGACTGAGAGCGAGGCGCGCAAGGTGAAGGCGGAGCGCGGTATCGTGCCTGCCGCAGGGAACGAGGATTATCTCGCCGCTATGCTCTCAACGGTTGCCGCTATCCGCGATGAGATATCCCGTCGTCTGAGCTACTGGCAGGAACGGGCGGCGATACAGGGTCCGTATGAGCCGGTATCGCGCGCTATCCTTGTTGGGGGCAACGCTTCGGTGCGCGGGTTCCCTGAATATCTCGAAGGAGCACTCGGGATACCGGTTACGGCCGGCGATGTGTTCACCAATCTCGCATCGCGCGATACGTGGATACCGACGCTCGATTACACTGAGTCGCTTGCGTATACGACGGCTATCGGTCTTGCACTGCGCGACCACGCCCCTCTCTATGAATGACGATCTGACCAATCTGCTTCCTCCGGAACGGCAGCGTGCGCTATCTCGGGAATATCGCATGCGCCTCGGCGTCGTGGCGGCGCTTCTGCTCACCTCACTTGCATGTGCGAGCGGGCTTTTATTGCTGCCGACGTACGTACTCCTGACGCAAAGCGCGGCGGCAAAACAAGCGAATCTTACGAATGTAGAATCCGTTCTCTCTTCTGCAGACGAAAAAGCTCTCGCCGCGCATCTCGCGGTTCTTTCAAATGATGCGGTGACGCTTATCGCGCTCGGGAAAGCGCCCTCGGTAAGCGCGATACTGCGCAATACGCTTGCTATCCCGCGCCCCGGCATCACGCTCTCAGGATTTTCATACACCCCCGCCGCTCCAAATACCGCGGGGAAGCTTACGGTCTCTGGTACAGCACTAACGCGTGACACACTCCGTTCCTATCAAATAGTGCTTCAAGGCGCTCCCTTCGCTGCCAAAGCTGACTTGCCGGTCTCTGCATATGCAAAGGATGCTGACATATCGTTCACCATCACGATAACCCTTACACCATGAAATCTCCTCTCTCTCAGTTGGTAGTCGTGAGCGTCATGTGCGCCGTAACGCTTATCGGGTACGGCCTGTGGTATTCGGTCGTTTCGTCGAAGAGCGCGAAAGTGGCGGAGCTTCAGAACTCTATTACCGCTAAAACCGAGACCGTAAATCGCATCGCCGCCACGCGCGCAACACTCGCCAGCATCGCAAGCGACGAAGCGGTCGTTCAGGGATACTTTGTCCCAGAAGCGAGCGTTGTCGCATTCATTGACTCGCTTCAGTCGCACGGAAGAGCGCTTGGAGCAACGGTGAGCGTGCTTTCGGTCTCGACGGTCGGTACGGCTGTAGCGCCGTCGCTTGCGCTCTCGCTCACGGTCAGCGGGACATTTGATGCGATGATGCGCACGATCGGCTCGATAGAACATAGTCCTTACGCCCTTTCTGTTTCGTTGCTTGATATCGTACAAGACGGGAAGGGGAGCTGGCACGCCTCCCTCAAACTGCTTGTGGGCTCCCGAGCCGCTAACACACCATGAATTTCTTTCACCGCATCGGCTCTTTTGTGAAGCGTGCTCGCGTCGACACCCCGGCCGACCCTGTGCGCGACTGGCTTGTGCTCTTGTCGCTGTCGGCGATAGCACTAGTGAGCATCATCGTCTGGAATGCTTGGGCATTTGACACGGTCTCGGGCGGCGGCGCTATCGGCTCCACGACCGTAAAGGCTCCGGAAGTTTTCAACCAATCTTCTCTCAATACCATTCGAACCATCTTCGAGAATCGGGCTGCTGAGGAAGCGAAGTATGAGTCGGGTATGTATACCTTCATCGACCCGTCGCAATAACAGCGGGAATGCGCTAGGGTAAGAGAGTGCGAGCGCCCCGATAGCTCAACGGATAGAGCAGCGCTCTTCTAAGGCGTTGATGTTGGTTCGATTCCAGCTCGGGGCACAAAATGCTACGCAGGTGCCGCGAGGGAGACTTGAACTCCCAACCCCTTGCGAGGACTAGCTCCTGAAGCTAGCGTGTTTACCAATTTCACCACCGCGGCGTGCGTTGATTATGCGCATAGATTTCATAATCTTCAAATGTTTGCGTCGAAGGCAGGGAAGCCCTTCGCGGTAATACATTGCTTTATATAGCTCTACTGCCTCCCGTTTTGAGTATTTCAACTGTGCGTATGGTCTGTTTCTGAAATGATTTAAGGAACCCTTTATGCCGATTATGGCTGAGATCTCATTTTGTAGCCACTCCAAATACGCTGGGCTTCCAGTGATGAAGGAAATATAGAATCGAAAACTCTTTTCAAAGACAGGGTCAAAATAAGAATAACTGCATCCATCGCCATCGAAATATCCTCGTAGGAAATCAAAGAAATATTTTTTAGGTATAGAGACGGATGAAATCGTCTTAGATTTCGCGGGGGATAGTCCGATGCTCTGTAAGAATTGATAGAATAGGACATCACCGAATTGCGTATGATAAGCAAGATTCCCGGTACTTGAATGTTTTTCGCTCGTTTTTGTCTTTATGCTGAGGCATTTCTTGAACAGCGTGATTTGGGGCTTGTCTTTAGAAGTCAGATCAATATGCCGGCCATCTTTTGAGAGGCATCCATCGGCTGTTAGTAAGCCGATTGCGTATGCAAAATCCGCTGACCACTTAATCTGTACTTTGCCTCGCGGTTTTGGACCAGGTTTCATTGAGCTAATTGTAGCAATAATTCTGTATATAAAGCGTATACCAATTCAGATTGGGGATTGGTGAATGGAGAAGAAAGCGGTATTCTCTCAGTACGCACCCTTAGCTCAGTTGGTAGAGCAGCGCATTTACACTGCGAAGGTCGGGGGTTCGAATCCCTCAGGGTGCACTGAAGAAGACAATGAATACGAAACCAAAAGAGTGGTATAAACGTTGATATGTCTATGAACGACTCGTCGGGCATTACCTGTGTGGGCATCATTATGGACGGCAATCGCCGCTGGGCCCGCGCGGAGGGGAAACCGGTCTTTGAGGGACATAACGAAGGGTACAAGACATTACAGAAATTTCTCGGGTGGGCGCGCGATGCGGATATTCCCCACGTGGTCGCCTATGCATTCTCGACGGAGAACTGGCAACGTTCAGAAGAAGAGGTAGGACATCTGATGTCTCTCTTCCGCTCTGTTCTTGAAAACGAAACAGAGAAGATGAAAGAAGAACGTGTTCGGGTGTGCTTCGTCGGCGATCGGACGCGCTTTAGCGAAGATATACAGAAACAGATGGCGAGACTCGAAGAGGAGACGGCACAGGAGTATGGCACCACGCTGCATCTCCTTATGTCATATGGCGGCCGGCAAGAGATAGTCGCTGCGGCGAAAGCATTGCTCGTAGAGGAGGCGACAGATGTTTCGGAAGATTCGTTTGCAAAAAAACTCTGGTCGTACCCGATGCCCGACCCCGATCTCATCATTCGCACCGGCGGCGAGAAGCGCCTCTCTAATTTTCTTCCCTGGCAGTCCACGTATAGCGAGCTTTTTTTCATAGACACGTATTGGCCCGCTTTTACCAAAGAAGAGTTCGATGAGGTTCTCGCCGAGTTTGCCGCGCGTGAGCGTCGCCGCGGGAAATAAGCCCGACAGAGTGCTAGGGTAGGGGTATGGAGCCCACAATCCTTTATGAAGATGCCGCTGTGCTTGTCATCAATAAGCCCGCAGGGCTCATTGTGCATAGTGACGGTCGCACCGAGGAGCCGTCGGTTGCCTGCTGGGTGTTGGAGAAGTATCCACATCTCGCCGAAGTGGGGGAGCCATGGACCTCGCCGCAGGGCGAGGTCATCGCGCGGCCGGGAATCGTACATCGGCTCGACCGCGGCACCTCCGGCGTGATGATTCTCGCGAAAACGAACGAGGCACACGCATTTTTGAAAAAGCAGTTTCAAGACCGCACGACCGAGAAGAAGTATCGTGCGCTCGTCTATGGACACCCCCTGAAGAACAAGGGCGTTATCGAAGCAGAGATCGTGCGTATTCGCTCACTGCCGCCGCGATGGGGTGTGCAAAGAGAAGGAGAGGAGCGTACGCATCGCGCTGCGATTACCGAGTGGGAGGTACTGAGCCGGACGACCGACCCGGAGACCGGCGATAAAGTCGCTTATCTTGAGGCGCGCCCCAAGACTGGTCGGACACACCAGATACGCGTGCACCTAAAGCATCTTGGGTACCCGGTCATCGGTGACCCGCTCTACGCCAAAGGCAAACCTTGCTTACTCGGCTTCACTCGTCCAGCGCTCCACGCCTATGAGCTCTCGATCGTGCTCCCCTCAGGGTCGCGTGAGACATTTCAAGCGCCATTGCCTGAAGATTTTGAAAGGGCGCTTGCCGCGCTCGGCCAAGGGGCGTCCGGCAGAGCCTAGCTATTTGCTCTCCCGCAAGGGGCGTGCTAGAGTGCGCAAAACATGCAAAAGGTTATCACTCCAGTAAACGCAGAAGGGCGCGCGAAGCTCGGTATTCGCGCGGGCGATACGGTGCGCGTCGTACAGAACATCGTCGAACTCAAGAAGGGCAAGGGTAACGATAAGAAGGAGAAGACCATCAAGAATACGCGCAAGCAGACCTTCGAGGGTCTCGTGCTCTCGGTCAAACACGGCGCTGAAGCGGGCGGCTCGTTCACGGTTCGTGCGATACTCTCGGGTGTCGGCGTCGAGAAGACCTTCCCGCTCTACTCGCCGGTCATCGACTCTATCGAGATCGTGAAGCGCTCGAAGGTCCGCCGCGCGAAGCTGTACTTCATCCGCGAGAAGGCGGCGAAGGCGGTCCGCCGCCAGCTCCGTAACGCGCGCATGTTGAACCTCAAGAGCGATGAGACCATCGCACCGGTAGAAGCTGAAGCAGTCGCGGAAGAAGTTGAGGGTGCAGGGGAGACTGCGGCACCGACTGTCGAGGAGAAGGTTGAAGAGGTGGCCGCAGTGTAAAAAAGGTGTTTGTGGTATAAATAAGCGTGCGCACCTGCCCAGGTGGTGTAATTGGTAAACACGTATGCTTGAGGTGCATATGCCGCAAGGCGTGGAGGTTCAAGTCCTCTCCTGGGCACATGAAAAACCGGCCTAAGCCGGTTTTTGCATGGCCAGGAGAGGACTTGAAGACCGGAGGACGACGGTCCGAGGTAGGGCCGAAAAAATTTTCAGCAGAAAATTATTTTTGGCCAAGCCTCTCCTGGGTACAAAATACAGTCGCCGCATGCGAAAGCGTGCAGCGACCGTATTTTGTGAGAAAGAAGTGTAATCACGATCCTCTCCTGGGCACAAAATGTTTAGGGCTCGACACTTTGTGTCGAGCCCAGGTTGTCACTGATGGAGGAGACGAAACAGCATCTCACCCCAATCGTTGATGCAGAACATCGCGATGAAGATGATGAAGATAACGACTACTGCTTCCTCACCGGATGTCCACTTGTGTTGGCTGTCCATAGTGCCTCCTAAGGGCGAAGTCCGAAGACGACATCCCAATTGATATTGAAATACAGGAAGGCTCCTATGAATGTGAGCCCTATCAGGGTTACGTCATTTCGGGTCAGAAACCCGACAATCTGCTTGTCCCACCAATTTTTGTGCATCAAAGAACTCCTGATTATCTGAACCTATACATTATAGCACATTGTATATTTGAAAGTCAACACCTCCTAAAACCGGGTATATACTGAGCGATATGGCTCTGTTTACCGGCAAGGGCGATACGGGCACCACGACCGCCTTTGGCTGCGATCAACAGCGGATATCAAAATCGTCTGAACTACCCGAGGCGCTTGGTGCGCTCGATGAGCTGAACGCATTTCTCGGGTTCGTGAAGCTGAGAGCGGTGCGCGAAGAGCGCATCGCGAGCGCTCTTCGCGATGCGCAAGAAACACTCTTCGTCATTCAAGCAGAGATAGCGGGCGCAGATAAAAGAGCGGGGGAGAACAACGTGAGAGAAATAGAAAAGATAGTGAACGAGATAGAGACAGAGATACCGCCTCTGAAAGGGTTCTCTATCGCGGGCGGCACCGAGCTCTCGGCGCTTCTTGATGTGGCGCGGACGGTTGCGCGACGCGCCGAGCGGCAGCTTATTGCTGCGAAAAATGTGCAGGCGTGCGTGCCTTCAAAAGAAACACTCGCGTATCTAAACCGCCTTTCATCACTTCTTTTTGCGCTCGCGCGTCTTGCAAACCACCTCGCCGGTATTATTGAAGAGAATCCGCGGTACTGAGGATAGGAAAAACATTGGGTTCTGAAATATCCACACGACATTCTCTTTACCTAGAGTAGTAGGAGTCATATCATATGAGATATGGCTCAAGTACTTTGTAAACGATGCGGAAAAGAGTTTTATGCAAAGCCAAATTGGCTGAAGGCCGGATACGGGAAATACTGCTCGGCCGTATGTCATCACGCGAGCATGAAGAATGGGAAGGAAGTCTCCTGTTCGATATGCGGGAAGCTGACCTACAAGACCCAAAAAGCTCTCAATAGATCAAAAAGCGGCAAGTTTTTCTGCAGTAAGAGCTGTCAGACACAATGGCGCAATCAACTTTATATCGGTACTGCGCATAAGAACTTTAAAACGGGAGAATTCGTCTATCGGGCGAAGATGGAACGTCATAATATTCAGAAAATATGCAGGCTATGTAAAACTGAGGATTTTCGTGTGTTAGCAGTACATCATCTTGATAAGAATCGAAAGAACAATGCATTAGAAAACCTCGTATGGCTTTGTCACAATTGTCACTTTCTCGTTCATCACTACGAACTGGAACGAGAGAGACTCGTAGTGTAGTGTAAGCAAGTGCGTGGTGGTCGTAGCTCAATTGGCTAGAGCATCTGCTTGTGGAGCAGAAGGTTGTGGGATCGTCCCCCATCGACCACCCCAATGATTGGTTTTGTGCGTGATATTATCAGGAGATGAAATCTCTTCTCCTCGGTATCTTGTTCATCATCATCGTCGGCATCGGCGGTCTCGCCTATCGCAATGCCGTTGAGCATCCGCTGCAGCCGATAGCCTGCCCGATGGATGCGCAGGTGTGTCCTGACGGTACGGCGGTCTCGCGGACGGGGAACTCGTGCACCTTCCCCGCATGTCCTCCGCCGAATGTCTCGCTTACTGACGTTGGCATCTCGTTCGCGATACCTGCGGGATTCGCCGCCGCAGAGCTTCCTGATGACTCAAGTGTCGCCGCATACGACATACCGCATGCGTCCTCGACTGAGACTTCGAGCATTATCATCCGCCGCTTCACTATAAGTGCGTCCTCGACGGCGCTCGCGACTATACAGCAGACGGCGATCGGCGGCGCCTCTGGCTTACCGGCGCCCACGACTGCCTTCACATCGACCACGCTTGGTACCCACCGCTTCACGGTCGTTTCTCTGGAGCGCTTCGAGGGTGTTGTGGACACGGCCTACTACCTCGCGCATGGCAACGACGTACTGCGCTTCGATGCGATTGATCGGGGGACTGATTGGACTAATCCGAACCTCGATGTCGCGAAGCTTACGGCGCACGCGGCACTCGTGAAGCTCCTTACAACGCTCCAGGGGCAATAACGGTCAGTGGTATACTGGAAAGTGACAGCCATAACCATCTTCTAGTATGAATAATCCTTTTTCTGAGATATTTGAGAACGGCAGTATACGTCTCGCGATTATCGGTACGCTTTCTATTCTCTCGCTCTTCTTGCTCGCACAGACGATAACGACCGCGGCAGACTTCGGCAGATCGGGTGTGCCTGCAACCGACACAGTTACGGTACAAGGGTCCGGTCAAGCGACTATGGCACCGGATGTCGCGCGCATCTCCTTCTCGGTGCAGAATACCGCAGCAACCGTCGCCCTCGCGCAAGAGGCAACAACGAAGCAGGCAAATGCCGCGCTTGATTTCGTAAAGGCGCAGGGCATTGCAGAGAAGGACGTGAAGACGCTCTCGTACAACATAAGCCCGCAGTATTCGTATCCGAACCCGTGTCCGCGCGGCGCACTGTGTCCTGACTATAGCGGCACCCCCAAGATTACCGGCTATCAGGTCTCTGAAACGGTACAGATAACAATGCGCGATCTCTCTGCGGTAGGCGAAATGCTCAGCGGTATCGGAAAGCTCGGCGTGCAGAATGTGAACGGCCCCGACTTTGCGCTTGATGACGCTACTGCCGGCTACAATGCTGCGCGTGCGGATGCTATCAGCAAGGCGCAGGTGCAGGCGCGACTTCTTGCAAAGCAACTCGGCGTGCGACTCGGTAAGATTGTGAACTTCTCTGAGTCATCAGGCGGCTATCCGGTCCCGATGTACGCCTATGGCATGGGCGGCGGCGTTTCTGAAAAAGCGGCGGCCGTACCGAGCGTACCGGCGGGTGAGAATACCTATAACGCTTCAGTCTCTATCACCTACGAGATCCGGTAGAACTTTCCACAAGTCGCATCTGCTTCGTTGCAGACTCCGCTCCTCCCTTACCGTACCGACCAAGTACGGCTCGGTGCGGTGCTCGCTTGCACCTTGCATCTGCAAGCTTGCGGCGCGTTCTACGATCCGAGGTTGACCAGTTTTTGGCCACGTAGTATACTGTCACTGTTGAAAGCCCGCAGGGCTTTTTTATTTACCGAACGCACTACCTATGACCTCACCATTCACCTACCTGAAGCACGTCCGTGAAGAGTTCGCTCATATCGTCTGGCCGAGTAATCAGACGGCGCTCGCGCATACGCTCGTCGTCATAGGTATCGCGGTCGCTATCGCGCTCCTTGTCGGCCTCCTCGATTATGTGTTCGGTCTCGGTGTGAATCGTATTATCGTCGGCTAACTTCTTCATCTATGGACGAACACCTGCACAGCGGAGAGATGGATTTGCCTGAGGAGATTGGTATGGCAGATATCGCTCCTTCGATGCCGAAGGAGATTCACGATGAAGTGGCTCCGAACAAAGAGGATGCGCGCTGGTACACCATTCATACGTACGCGGGTTATGAGAACGCTGTCGAGCGCAACTTGAAACAGCGCATCGAATCGCTCGGTATGGAGGGGAAAATATTCGACGTTATCGTGCCGACTGAGAAGAAGATCCGCGTGAAAGGCGGCAAGCGTATCGTCGAAGAAGAGAAGATTTACCCGGGCTACATCCTCGTGCGTATGATTGTGGACGACGATTCGTGGTTTGTGGTGCGTAATACCCCGAGAGTGACCGGCTTCGTTGGCTCTGGTAATACGCCGGTCCCGATGGAGGAAACCGAAGTCGCGACGCTTATGAAGCGTATGACTGCGGAGGCGCCGAAGCACCGCATCGACCTCGTGAAGGACGACCCTATCGTCATCGCCGACGGCCCGTTCAAGGACTTGGAGGGCAAGGTGGGCGAGATAGACGAAGATCGCGGAAAGGTGAAGGTGATGGTCTCGATGTTCGGTCGCGAGACGCCGGTCGAGCTCGATTTCCTCCAGATACGGAAACTGTAAAAAGTCAAAAGCACCAAACATCAAATCGCAAGAACCAAATAAGTACCAAATCAAAATGTTTAAAATTTGGAAATTGGAATTTGAACATTGTTTGGTTCTTGGAGGTTGAGATTTGGAATTTTTAAGAACCTAAGGTAAGCTCACACAACATATGGCAACCGTCGTAAAAAAGATAAAACTCCAGATCCCGGGCGGGAAGGCGACTGCGGCGCCTCCGGTCGGTACTGCGCTCGGCCCTGCGGGCGTGAATATCGGTCAGTTCGTGACCCAGTTCAACGACGCGACTAAGGACAAGATGGGAACGATTATCCCGGTCGAACTCTCGGTCTTCGACGACCGCACGTTCACGTTTATTATGAAGAACCCGCCTGCCTCAAGGCTTATCTTGAAGGCGCTCGGTATCGAGAAGGGTTCGAGCAAGGCGCGCGAGAAGAAGGCGGGCGTCATCACACAAGCGCAGATTGCTGAAATCGTGAAGGAGAAGAGTCCCGATATGAACGCCATCTCTCCTGAGGCCGCCGCGCGCACTATCGCCGGCACGGCGCGATCAATGGGCATCGATGTGAAAGGCTAATCTCGGACGACAAGACAAGAAAAAACGGCACCTTCCTGAGGCGCCGTTTTTCGTCGATGGTGCGACTTAAGGTACTTGGCGTTTGAATACCGCGAACGTGGATAGGTATTCGTCGCCCACCTCCCACCGTCTTGTGGCTGAACGGCGGTCACATATCCAGAAGCGGTTATTGAAGGCGGGGAAGTGAGTATCCCCCTCGATCTTGGTCGCGTTCACGAATGTGACATAGAGCGTGTCGGCGCGGGAGATCAAGGCGCGGTAGAGCATCTCGCCACCGATGCCGCATATCCGCTCGTTTCCCGGGCTGAGCGAAGCGATCTTGAGCGCCTGATCGATGGAGTCGGCCACGTTTGCTCCAGGAGCATCGTAACCGCGCTGGCTCGTGATGACGATGTTCGTCCTTCCGGGGAGCGGGCGATACCGGTCGGGGAGCGATTCCCATGTCCTGCGCCCCATGATGCAGGGGTGTTCCATCGTGAGCTCAAGGAAGTGTTTGCGATCGCTCGGGAGGTTCCACGGGATGCGACCTTCTTTGCCGATGACTCTGTCTGCGGTCGTCATCGCGACGATGATACAAAGACCTGGAATGACCTGAGATTGGTATGACATAACTGCCTCCTTTCTGGTGGTTGTCTGCCCGCCATCTTCCCGCGCTCGAGCCCGGACGTCAATCTTGCGCCCGACCCGCTTGGGGCGTACAGTCGTACTGGGTAATTTTGCTCATTGTATGGAGAAAGGTCATGGAAACAGGAAATGGCAACGGTGGTAAGAACTCCCTCATGCTCCGGGTCCAGAGGATTCTCCGGGGGTCAGCGACGTTTGAGGATCGGTTCGTTTCCGATCACGATGAACTCCTCGAGATGGCACGCATCCTTCGTTCAATGGGGTGCGCAATCGGTTACACCGAGGGGGTATTCGATCTCTTCCACATCGGTCATGCCGACTATCTCAAGGTCGGCAAGGACGCGGCAGTAAAGGTGTGCTCATCTGCCGAACAGGTAGTCCTTGTCGTCGGGGCAGATTCCGATGCGCTCACTAAGTCGCGCAAGGGGCCTGGTCGGCCGATTGCGCCCGAGGGCGAGCGGTGTCAAATCTTGGGGCATCTCCGCTCAGTCGACATCATCACGGTGCTTCATGAGCCGGAAGTGTTCAATCGGAATTTGCATCCCGAAGTGCGCATCATCTCCGAATCAACCGGGGATAACCCTGACAAGGAGGACATGAAGCGTTATTGCGACGAACTGGTGTGCCTGCCGCCACAGCGGCCGACTGGCACGACGGCGACTATTCGAACCCTTGCCCTGGAGGGAGGTGTTGCGGCTATCGAGAAGGTGCGTCACAAGTTGGTGACGGTTCTGGAGGAGACTCTTCATGAACTCGGATAACTCGGCGGTCGTTGCGTACGTGGCCTCGCCGCACGAGGGGTATATGCGCTTCTTCCGCGAGTATGCCGGCAGTGTCTTGTGGATTCTCGGCGAGGATTTCATCTCCGAAGTCCCCTCGCTCACGAGCCACATGCCGGGCAACCGACCCAGTGATGCGCAGAAGATGATCGATGCGCTCGGGATATTTCGTGAAGTTCACATCCTCACGAAAGACAATGCCGAGGCAGTCCGGCAATATTCACGCATCATCATGCCGGACGAAGATGTGTCGCGGGCTATCGCGGGACGCTACTATGCCGATCTCGCAGTGTTCTTCGACGACCGATGGAAACTTCGTTGGTATACGGGAACAGTCGCAATTGGGCGGAAGCCCGAAGGAGAGGAGGTCATTTCGGTAGACGAGTTTGACCGGCGATTGCTACTGCAAGCGCAGGAACTCGCAAGGCGAAGTCCCGACTGGTGGAGGCAGGTGAGCGCGTTCTTGGTTCGCGAGGGTGTAGTGCTTCTCGCGGCCTTCAATGGCCACCATCCCCACGAGCAGAGCTGCTATGTCCTGGGAGATCCGCGAAGCTGTTTCGGACCTGGAGAACGTATTGATTTGTCAGCGGCTGGTCACGCAGAGGCGGCATTGGCCTCAGCAGCGCTTAAGCGTGGCATATGTACTGTCGGCTGCGATCTCTACGTGACTACGTTTCCTTGTCCCGCGTGTGCGTACCTGTGGTCAGAGAGCGGCATTAAGCGTCTTTTCTACGCTGACGGCTACTCACTTATCGCGGGGGCGGAGGATCTTCAGAGAAACAAGGTCCAGATCATCCGCGTGCTCTTTGACACTCCCCCGTGATGGGGGAGTTTTATTTTGCCCGCTAGCCGACGGGGAAGGAAACAGTCTTAGATTTTCCACTCTTCTGCAGGGATGGGTAAATCAGGTGCGCGTGGAGATGTGAGACAGTCGCTCCCGTGAAATTCGTTTCTCCAAAACGCAGGGCAAGGGCGCCTCCTTGTATCTTGTATGTGCGGACGGCCCATCGGCTTAGTCGAAGTATCGCGTCGAAATCTTCGGCGCTGAGATCGCTGAGTGTCTCTTTGTGCTTTATGGCGATAAGCAAGAAATGTTTTTCCGCATTCTTATACGGCCAGCTATTCTCGGTAAGTATCCACCCCTTCATTTTCTTCAGGATAGGTTTCTTGTGGTATTTGAAATTTTCTGGGCAAAAAGGACAGTGGCCGATTTTATCTATAGAATCTATGACCTGGCGATATTCTTTGCTCTTCGCGAAACGCGGATTTACGACACGAGCTTTCTTTTCCTTCGTCATAGGAATTAACCATATACCAGTGTAGATAATAAAAAAAGCGCCGCCTCGCAAGGAGGCGGCTTGAGTCCCGAAGGACAACTCAAGGGCTATACGGAATCTTCATGGCCGGACACGGATCGTATTCTTCGATGTTGAAGTGTTCGGTACGGAAATCGAACAAGTTCGTCACCGAAGGATCGAGCCGCAGAATCGGGAACGGCCGCGGCTTGCGCTCGGCGAGCTCCTTCATTTTCTCGATTTGGTTCTCGTAGATGTGGACGTCGGCAATGTAGTGAATGTAGTTGCCCGGTTTGAATCCTGTCATCTGACAGATCGCTAGATGAAGCGCGGCATATTGCAACATGTTGTTGGGGACGCCGAGCGGGAAGTCGCCCGATCGTTGGCTCATCAGCAGGTGCAGTCTGCCGTTGATGACACGCACATGGACCCAGCCGTGGCACGGAGCAATCTGAACCTTCCGGTTCGGGCCGCAAGCCGTGTAGAACGGAATCCATGGCGTCACCAGGTGAGTGCGGAGCGATGGGTACTGCCGGATCTGATCCAGTAGCTGTTCAAACTGATTCAGCGTCTTGGGTGCCCAGAACTTCCACCAAGGGCGGGGAACAGGGAAGTCGTGGAATGCCGCTCCATACGAGCCGGGACCGAGATCATCGGGCGCGAGTCCGAGTACGGTTCCTTTCCCGCGGTACGGACTCCAGAAACCCTTACATCCGTAGGATTCGAGCCCGTCGATTGTGGTCTCCCCATTGATCATGCCGAAGATCTCGCCGATTGGCTTCCGCCAGAAGGTTTCCATCGAACGTTCGGTGAGCATGGGTATGCCGTTCCGCGGATCGAACACCATTGGGGCGAGGGTACCGAAGCATGTGAGTGCGCCGACCCCTTGGGGCGTTTCCTTGATCATCTCCCCGTGTGCGAGGATGTGCTTCACTCGGTCTTGATACTGGGTGTCAGGCACCCGATCAGAGAGCGGTTTGTAGAAGGTATTCATGCGCGTACTCCTTTTCGGTAGGGTTTTTGGGGAACTGCTATCTTGTCGCATCATACGGAACTCTGAAGAATAGTCAAACGTGCTACACTCGCCGTATGTATGAGCACATCGAGAGAGAGGATGCAGAAGTATACGCCGCGCTTATAGGCGAAGAGAAGCGGCAGGCCGAGGGACTCGAACTTATCCCGAGCGAGAATTATGTCTCGCGTGCGGTGAAGGAAGCGATGGCGTCGTCCTTGACCAATAAATATGCCGAAGGATATCCGGGGAAGCGTTACTACGGCGGTCAAGAATTCACTGACGCGGTCGAGACGCTCGCGATTGAGCGTGCAAAGAAATTGTTCAAGGCGAAATATGTGAACGTCCAACCGCTCGGCGGAGCGAACGCGAACATCGCGATGTATTTCGCGCTCCTTGAGCCGGGCGATACGGTGCTCGGCATGGACCTCTCGCACGGCGGACACCTGACTCACGGTCACCCCGTGACCTACCTCACGAAGATTTTCAACTTCGAGCGGTACAAGATGAAGAATGTAGAGACCGGCGAGATAGATTATGCCGAGATGCGTAAGGTCGCAAAGAAGATAAAGCCGAAAATTATTCTCGCCGGCTTCTCGGCGTATCCGCGCGAGCTCGACTATAAGAAATTCGTTTCTATCGCGCGCGAGGTAGGTGCTATTTCGGTCATGGATATCGCGCACATCGCGGGTCTCATCGCGGGGAAAGCGGCGAAAAATCCGTTCGATTACGGCTTCGACATCATGACGACCACGACGCACAAGACGCTGCGCGGTCCGCGCGGCGGCATGATCCTCATCCGCGAAAGCGAAGAACTCGCGAAGAAGATCAATAAAGCCGTGTTCCCCGGCTTCCAGGGCGGTCCGCATATGCATCAAATAGCGGCCAAGGCGATTGCGTTTGCTGAGGCGCTTCGCCCGTCGTTCAAGAAGTATGCGAAGCAAATCATTTTGAATACGAAGGCGATGGAGAAAGTCTTCAAGAAACACAAAGCGCGCATGCTCACGGGCGGTTCCGATAATCACCTCATCTTGCTCGACGTATGGACCAGTTTCGGCATCTCAGGCGCCGATGCGGAGGCCTTGCTCGACCGCGCAGGCATCACACTCAATAAGAATGCAATTGCGGACGATACGCGAAAGCCGATGGATCCGTCAGGCATACGCTTCGGCACGCCGGCCTTGACCACGCGCGGGTTCAAACAGAGGGAGACGACCCGAGTCGCGGAAATAATGGTGGAAGTGCTCACCAAACGCGATGATAAAACGGTGAAGCGCGCACGGCAGGAAGTGAAGAGACTTGCGCTCAGTCACCCCATTCCCGAGTCGTTTCTCTAGAGAAATCTGATACACTCGCTCGTATGGAAGAGCGAATTAGAAAGGCGGTCGGCGAAGCGCTCAGTGCGGCGGGTGCGGCTGGCACCGTGTTTACCGTCGAGCGCCCGACTGAGGCCGCGCATGGCGACTATACGACCAACGCCGCGCTCGTGGCGGCGAAGACGCTCGGTAAGAAGCCGCATGAAGTTGCGGATGAGCTCGCACGCTCGCTTGTCGACTCGCTCGGCGCGAGCGTGAGTCATATCGCGGTGGCGGGTCCAGGATTTGTAAACATTATGCTCGCGCGCGAGGCGATTACGTTTGCGGTCGCCGAGGCGGATGCACAGGGCAGCGAATGGGGGAAGGGAACACTCTCGTCTGGACAACGCGTCATGGTCGAATACACTGACCCGAATCCGTTCAAAGAGATGCATATAGGGCATCTTATGAGCAACACGATCGGCGAAGCACTTTCGCGCCTTATCGAAAGCGAAGGGGCAACAATCATTCGATCGTGTTACTCAGGTGATATCGGCCCCCATGTCGCAAAAGCGTTGTGGAGTTTGCGAAAGCAAGGGGTAACAGATCCTGTTTCCGCAACTGAACTCAGTGCCGCATATGTGGCAGGCAATCGTGCATATGAAGACTCCCCAGAAGCAAAAGCAGAGATAGATGCACTCAATACCGAAGTCTATAAAGGAGAGGACAAGGCGCTCATGGAACTTTGGCAAAAAGGTCGCGAGATCGCTCTCGAAGCATTCCGAGGTATTTTCAAAACACTTGGCACGCATTTTGATTACTACTTCTTCGAAAGCGAAACCTCGGAGCCGGGCATGCGTATCGTCCGCGACGGCGTGAACAAGGGCGTGTTCGAGGAAAGCGATGGGGCGATTATTTATCGCGGCGAGAAGAAAGGCCTCCATACGCTCGTGTTCATTACGAGCCGCGGCACGCCGACCTACGAAGCAAAAGACATCGGGCTCGCATTCCTGAAAGAAGAGCGTGTTCAAACCGATCGCTCGATTATTATGACCGGCACCGAGCAAGTGGGGCATTTCAAAATCGTGCTCGCCGCCCTTTCTGAAATAGCTCCATTACTTGCCAAGAAGACAAGTCATGTACCGCATGGGCTTTTACGTCTCACCACTGGCAAGATGTCGTCGCGCGAGGGTAATGTCATCACCGCGCTCGAGCTGATCAAAGAAATGATTGCGAAGGCTTCAGAAAAGAATTCCGACCCACTCATCAGAGAACAAGTCGCTATCGGCGCGATCAAATACATGGTGCTGCGACAAGCGCCGGGTTCGGATATCATCTTCGACCCCGAGAAGTCGCTCTCGCTCGAGGGCGATTCGGGGCCGTATCTTCAATACGCGCTCGTGCGCGCGAAGTCGGTGCTCGAGAAAGCAACACATGATGCGCAAGAAAGAAATAGTCCGAACCACCCCTATCTTCTGGAGAGAGTTATTCTGCATTTCCCCGAAGTCGCCGCGCGCGCCGCACACGAGCTCGCGCCAAACTTGCTCGTGAATTATCTCACCGAGCTCGCGGGGGAGTGGAACTCTTTCTATGCTGCTGAACGCATTGTCGGCGGCGACTATGAGGCGCATAAGCTCATGCTCGCGCGCGCGTTTGTGAACACGATGACAAATGGCCTCACGCTTCTTAGTATTCCCACCCCGGAGAAGATGTAAACTCATATCGGTTGCGCGACTTCGCTTACTGCGTTAGATTCATCGCAGGATTGCACGTTCGTGCGTCATTTATGTTGTTCAACAAGAGGAGCTTGGATATGCCGAAAAAGGGAAATGGCTACACCGCAGCTGCGGCGGTCGCTACCGCTCTGGAAAAAAGCGGGCTGCAACCGAAAACGTTTTTCCAATGTGCAAGCAGGTTCGGGAAGTCGAAACCGCTTGACCCTTCTGCCGAAGCGGACAGGTTTGTCGCCTGGCAATCAGGCGGGGCCCCCAAAGGCTACACGCCACACCCGATCGCCAGAGCTATGGCCGACTGGATACTCACTGCCGACCCAAGGAATGTGAGCAGAAGGATTCAGTCTCTCAGCATAGCCCAGTAGGGCGTCTATCCTCAGTGTCAGGACCAACAACGGCCGTAGGGATTTCCTGCGGCTGTTTCCATTTTCGACCTGCAAACGCTAGACTAAGCGGATATGGCGGATATGCCCCAGAAGTCAGAAGCGGCGAAACGCGAAGAGGCGATACTCACGTTCTGGGAGCGCGAGCGCATATTCGAGAAATCGCTCGAGAAACCGTCTCCGAAAGGCGACTTCGTGTTTTACGAAGGTCCGCCGACAGCAAACGGTAAGCCCGGTATCCACCATCTCGAATCGCGCGCATTCAAAGATGCTATCCCGCGGTACAAGACGATGCGTGGGTATCGCGTCAACCGCCGTGCCGGCTGGGACACGCACGGTCTGCCGGTCGAGCTCCAAGTAGAGAAAGAGCTTGGATTCACCGGGAAGCCCGACATTGAGAAGTACGGCATTGCTGCTTTCAATAAAAAGTGCCGTGAGAGCGTGTTCGCCTATATCGACGAATGGGCGCGCTTCACGAAGCGCATCGGCTATTGGGTAGACGAGGCTCGGGCTTATTTCACATTCGACAGTGCGTATATGGAGGTGCTCTGGCACATACTCGCGAAGACTGCAAAAGATGGTCGCCTCTACAAGGATTACCGTATCGTCCCGTGGTGTCCTCGCTGCGGCACCGCCCTCTCTTCACACGAGCTCGCGCAGGGCTACGCTGAGGTGAAGGATCTCACTATAACCGCGAAGTTCGAATTACTTGATGAACCAGGGACGTACATTCTCGCATGGACGACGACACCGTGGACTCTCCCTGGGAATGTCGCACTCGCTATCGGCGGGAATATTTCTTATGGGAAATATGAGAAGGACGGCACGCGCGTGATTCTCGCTGATGCACGAGCCGGAACTGTGCTCGACAACGCGTGGCGACGCGTGGCCGATGTCCCCGTCATTGCCCTCACAGGGAAGCGATATAAGCCGCTCTATGAGTATGCGAAAGCACTTGCGCCGGAGAGCGAGAAGGCGAAGTTCGGAAAAGCATTTCAGGTATACACCGCAGACTTCGTTACCACTGAAGATGGCACCGGCGTCGTGCATACGGCAGTGATGTACGGTGCTGACGACTTCGAGCTTGGGAATACGATTGGTCTGCCGAAGGTGCATCTCGTAAATCCGGAAGGGAGGTTCATCCCCGGGACAGGATTCCTCGAGGGTCGCGCAGTCGTTGATGAAGAGGTCGCTGTGGATATTGTGAAAGATCTCGCGGGTCGCGGTCTGCTTTTTGATAAATCGAAGTATGAGCACACGTACCCCTTCTGCTGGCGGTGCAAGACGCGACTCATCTACTATGCGCGTGACTCCTGGTATATCCGTATGCTCGATTTGCGCGAGAAGCTCGTCGCCGAGAACCAGAAGATTCACTGGGAGCCCGCGTACATACGCGATGGGCGTATGGGTGAGTGGCTCGCTGGCGCGAAGGAGTGGGCGATAAGCCGTGAACGGTATTGGGGTACGCCGCTCCCCGTCTGGCAGAGTGCTGACAGCTCCGAACAGCTCATTATCGGTTCAGTCGATGAGCTGAAGAAGTACACGAAGAAATCAGGCAACACCTACTTCGTCATGCGTCACGGCGAAGCGGAGAATAATGTGCAGGAAATATTCGATCCCTCTGACGAGAAGAAGTATCCGCTCACCGAGAAGGGTCGATCGTCGGTGCGCGCTACCGCGAAGAAATTAAAAGAGAAGAACGTGACGCGCATCTTTTCTTCGCCGTTTGCAAGAACGAAGGAGACCGCCGACATCGTTGCGGAGGAGATTGGTCTCAATGCGGAGTCGGTCGTGGTAGACGGGCGGTTGCGCGAGCTTGGTTTCGGTACGTTCGCGGGGCAGGGGAAGAAACAGGCGTATCTCGCGTACCGCGACACACACGCTTACGACGAACGTCTTCCGGAAGGTGAATCGTATGAGGACACGAAACAGCGCCTCGGCGATTTCTTGTACGAGATTGAACGAACATATTCGGGAGAGAATATCCTCATCGTTACGCATGGGCTCGGTTCGGAAGTCTTGCCGGCAGTTGTTGCAGGCGCAGATAAGGCAGCCTCAAAAGAGATTGCGAAGCAATGTCTGTCATATGGTGACTTCTGTGAACTGCCATTTGTGCCGCTCCCGCACAACGACAAGTACGAACTTGATCTGCATCGGCCGTACATAGACGATGTTGTGTTGGTCTCAGATAAGGGGACGGAGCTCCGGCGGGTGAAAGAGGTAATGGACGTGTGGTTTGACTCCGGTGCGATGCCATTTGCGCAAGCGGCAAATGAGCGCGGGGATGAACCCCTTGAAACATTCATCAAGAACGTGGATTATCCGGCGGATTTCATTTCTGAGGCCATCGATCAGACGCGCGGCTGGTTCTATACGCTGCTCGCGGTTGGCATACTTATGGGTCGCGGCGCAGCATTCAAGAATTGCATCTCACTCGGGCACCTGCTCGACGCGCAGGGACTGAAGATGAGCAAGTCGAAAGGGAACATCGTCGAGCCGTGGGCTGAGATAGAGAAATGGGGCGTCGACGCGATACGTTTCTGGATGTATAGCGTGACCCAGCCCGGTGACTCTAAGAATTATGACGAGAAGACGGTGAAGGAGGCGGCGAAGGTGCTCTCCTGGTTCGACAACAGCACCAAGTTCTATAAGCTCTTCAAGGATGCGCCTCAGAAGAAAACAGAACTGACGGTTATGGATCGCTGGATGCAGGCGCGCGTTGCGGAGACGGTTTCAGCCGTTACGGAATATATGGATGCGTACCGACCATTTGAAGCGACACGCGCCATTACCGGCCTCGCCGAGGATCTCTCGCAGTGGTATGTGCGCCGTATCCGCGACCGCGTACGCGAAGGGGACTCTGCTGCACTTTCTACGCTCCGCGATACGCTCCGCACTGGAGCGCTGCTCATCGCGCCGTTTGCGCCGTTCATCGCAGAGGATATGTATGGGAAGGTGAAGAGCGATCGGGATCCGCTTTCTGTACATCTTGCTGAGTGGCCCAAAGATACCAACGTCCTCTGGTATCGAATTTTTGGGAGTGGGCGCCGCGAAAGACTCGTTCAAGATATGGCGCGCGTGCGCTCGCTCGCGTCAGAAGCCTTCATGCTTCGGCAGAAAGCGGGCAGCAGGGTGCGTCAGCCGCTTGCCAGTCTCACGGTCTCCGAACCGCTTTCTGAAGAACTCGCCGCCCTTCTTGCTGACGAGGTGAATGTGAAAAAGATACTCACGGGTAGCGAGCTCGTACTCGATACGGTGCTCACACCCGAGCTCATCAAAGAGGGTGATGAACGCGAAATGGCGAGTGCAGTCGCGCAAGCACGCAAGGCAGAAGGACTTTCGCCGTCTGATAGCGTAGAGACACGAGTGAATGGAGAAGGGAAGTATGTTGCGGCGCTTTCGACTGGCGAGGTGCGATTCGATCTGGTTCGCAACCTGTCCCGAGAGGACTCGAGAGATGCGGCATAAATACGAAACACGCGGTATTGTCCTCGCACGGACGCCGGTAGGTGAAGCGAGCTCGTTCATTACCCTTGTCTCATCGGAACTCGGGCTTGTCCGCGTGCTCGCCCAGAGTGTGCGTAAGCCGGGGGCGAAGCTTGCCGCTGCGCTCGCTACATTTGCAGAGAGCTCGGTCGTACTGGTACATGGCAGAGACGGGTGGCGTCTCGCGGGGGCGGTATTCGAAGAGAGTTGGTTCGCGAGATTGCGAGATGCGGATGCGCGCAAGAGAGCAGGGCGTGTTTCGGGCCTTCTTCTTCGCCTTGTTGCTGGTGAGGAGCGCGACACGGCACTCTTTCCGGTTATGAAAGGATTTCTTGAGGCGCTCTCCAATCTTCCGTCGGAGAATCATGAGGACGTCGAGATACTCGCGGTTCTTCGTATTCTCGCGACACTCGGGCTCGACACGAGCGAATCCGACGGTATCTCGGCATTTACTCCAGACATGCTTGCCGCCATCGCAAAAGACCGCACGAGCTATATCTCCCGCATCAACCGTGGCATTGAAGCCTCCGGTCTTTGATATACTTTGAGTGATGTACCCGCCATTTCCCGAAGATGACACCGGAGCGCTTGAACGCGCTCGCGAGCGGCTCTATGAACCAGACGCGTCTCTACGCGCGCGCCCGCCGCTTGCTAGAGCGGGCGCGCCAGAGCTGCCGCACGAATGGGAAGAGAAAGAGAGTCCGCTCAAGGTCTACCTCCCCTCGCGAGGCGCTCGGCACGTGCGTCTCGCGGGGATATTTTTCATAGCGGCATTTGCTTTCTTCCTCGTCTCGATAAGCGTTGTCGGCTACCTATTTTACTTCGGCGGTAATACCGTATCGGTAGACAAGGTGACTATTGCCGTGCAAGGCCCAACGACGGTGTCGGGTGGCGACATAGTCCCTCTTTCGCTCACTATTACGAACAAGAATCCGGTTGCTCTTGAAAATGCGACGATTGAGATTGATTTCCCGAGCGGCACGCGCAGCGCGAGTGACGTGCTCGTCGCGTATCCGCGCTATGTTGAGAACTTGGGCGAACTTGCGAGCGGCGCTTCAGTGACGAGGTCTATAAAGGCGGTGATGTTCGGCGGAGCGGGTCAGTCTCTCGCTTTGCCGGTATCGCTTTCGTACGGAACTGCTGGCAGCAACGCGGTCTTTGTGAAGAAGTCTTCCTATACGCTTGCCGTTTCCTCAACACCGCTTTCGATAACGGTTGATGCGGTAACCGAGACCGTGTCCGGTCAGCCGCTCTCGTTCAACCTGAGCGTTCGCAGCAACGCGACCGTGGCGCTGAGCAATGTCGTGCTGACGAGCGTATTGCCGTTCGGCTTCTCGGTCATATCATCATCAGTGCCGATAAATAACTCAAGCTTCCTGCTCGGGACTATCGCTCCCGGAGCGACCAAGCACGTCACGCTCACCGGAAGGCTCACCGGACAAGATAAAGAGCAGCGCGTCTTCCACTTCACGGTCGGTACTGCGAACACAGCTACCGACCAGACTCCTGCCGTCGCGTACATGACCCAAGATGCGTCAGTTACCATCACGTCTCCGTTCATCAACGCCTCGCTCGCGCTCAATGGCGACACGTCATCAAACAGCGTCATTACCTCTGGGCGTCGGCAGAACGTTACCGTGTCATATACCAACACGCTCCCAACAAGCATCACGAACGCGACTGTGGCAATCGGGCTTTCCGGATCGGCGATCGATTACAACAGCATCCAAACCTCGAGCGGGTTCTATCGCTCCTCCGACCACACCATCGTTTTCAGTCGGGATACTGACCCGGCGCTCGCTGCGCTCGCGCCGGGCGCGTCCGGCATAGGCACGTTTACCTTCTCAACGCTTCCGCCTGACGCTCTGTCTGCCGCGCCGACGGTAGTCCTCACCACCTCAGTATCCGGCACGCGCGTCGGGCAGACCAACGTACCGGAAGAAGTGAACTCTTCGTCGACAAAAACGATAAAAGTCGCAACATCGGTCGCGTTCACCGCAGTCGCGCTCCATTCGGCGGGGCTCCTGACCAATAGCGGCCCTATTCCGCCGAAGGCTGATCAAGCGACGACCTATTCGGTAGTACTGAGCGCTCGGAATAGCGGAAGCGCGGTTGCTGGCGGGACGGCTACGACGATACTCCCGAGCTACGTTTCGTATACCGGCATCACGAGCAGTGCGAGCGCGTTCTCCTATAACGAAGCGTCGCGGACGGTCACGTGGAGTTCTGGCGACCTCGCACAGGGCGGGAGCGCGCAGGGTACGTTCCAGGTATCCCTCACTCCCTCGAGTTCGCAGAAAGGAGATATTCCGAATCTGACCGGCCCGATCTCGTTCTCGGGATACGACCGCTTCGCGGGGGTGCAGATAACCGCAAACGTCGATCCGGTAACGACCGACACGAAGGACGACCCCGGGTACACGCCTTCAAAAGCACTCGTGCAATAAGCTCGCGCGTAGCTTATAGTGACCGGTATGCAGGAAGAAAAGGTAATGGAAAAGATTGTCTCGCTCGCGAAACGTCGCGGCTTTGTCTTTCCCGGCTCTGAGATCTACGGCGGGTTGGCCGGTACGTTCGACTACGGTCCGATGGGCGTTCTTCTCAAGGAGAACGTAGAACGCCTCTGGTTCTCGATGTTTCGCGATAGTCGTGACGACATGTACGGTGTTGATGCTGCAATATTGATGAATCCGAAGGTGTGGGAGGCGAGCGGTCATGTCGCCGGATTCTCTGACCCGCTCGTCGAATGTGAGAAATGCAAGAAGCGCTTCCGCGCTGACCAGCTCGATGACCCGAAGAAATGTCCCGAATGCGCTGGCGTTCTCGGCGGGATGCGTCAGTTCAATATGATGTTCAAAACACATGCGGGCGCGGCGGAGGACGATTCGGCCGCGGTGTACCTGCGCCCGGAGACTGCCGGGGGTATTTTCATGAACTACAAGAATGTCGTTGATTCTATCCACCCAAAACTGCCGTTCGGCATCGCTCAGATAGGGAAGGCATTTCGAAACGAGATAGCGCCGCGCGACTTTATATTCCGCCTGCGGGAGCTCTCGCAGATGGAGGTTGAGTATTTCGTACCGCCCTCCGAATGGGAGCGGGCGTTCGAAGAATGGCGCTCTCTGATGCACCTTTTCGCGACGGCCATCGGGCTGCCGGAGGCGAGCGTGCACGAACTCGAGGTCGGGGACGGCGACCGCGCACACTACTCTAAGCGCACCATCGATTTCGAATTCGATTATCCGTTCGGCCGCAAAGAGCTCTGGGGTCTCGCATATCGTACTGACTTTGACCTCTCGGCACACGAGAAGGGCTCTGGCGTATCGCTCGCGTATCTCGATGAAGAAACAAAAGAGAAATTCATTCCGCATGTCATCGAACCATCTCTTGGTGTTGATCGCACGATTCTTGCGATACTCGCGAGCGCCTATCGCGAAGACGAACTCGGCGGGGAAGTGCGCACGTATCTCGCACTCGCACCAAAGATTGCACCAGTGAAGGCGATGGTATCGCCTCTCTTGAAGAACAAACCGGAGCTCGTTGCGAAAGCACGCGAGGTGCGCGAGGAACTCAAGAAGGTGCACCCCGCCATCGCCTGGGATGATAACGGCAACATCGGCAAGCGCTATCGTCGCCAGGACGAGATCGGCACGCCCTTCTGCATCACCATCGACTTCGACACTCTCGGCGAGAATCCGGATTTGAAAGACACCGTCACGCTTCGTCACCGCGACTCGGGCGAGCAGGAACGCCTCTCTATCTCTGAAGTCGCCTCTCGCATCCGCGAAGCCATCTCATAGCGTCCGCAAACCGCTGGCCGTTTTTGTGCTAGGATTCCCATAATGAACAAGGAAATCAAGATTTCCATTACCCCGGGGTCTATTTTCACCACCCTCCTTATCCTCGCAGGAGTATATATATTCTGGCTTTTGCGCGACCTTGCCCTCCTCGTGGTCACGGCTATCGTTATCGCTTCGGCTATTGAGCCGGGGATAGCGTTCTTTATTCGCCACCGCATCCCGCGCTTCTTCGCGGCCCTGCTCGTCTATGTGCTCGTGTTCGGCTCCATATTCATTCTGCTTTTCCTCTTCTTCCCGCCGATTATCGCCGATGCGGCCGGCTTTTTGGCGGCGATGCCGCAGTATCTCGACACTATCAACGCCTCGGCGCCGTTTACGAGTATCACGGCTGCAGGAGGGCAGGGCGGCGTGCAGTCGTTCCTCCAGACACTGCTCTCATTCCAATCAGTCTTTACCGCGAGCGGCAGCGGCATCATTCAGCTCTTCATCACTTTCTTCGGCGGGCTTTTCTCGCTCATGCTCGTCATCGTTCTCTCCTTCTACTTCGCGCTTCAGGATACGGGTGTTGACGACTTTCTTCGTCTCGTGATGCCGATCGAGTATGAGGAATATTCGGTAGATCTGTGGAAGCGTACCCAGAAGAAGATAGGACTCTGGATGCAGGGTCAGATACTGCTCTCGGTCATCGTCGGCGTCCTCGTGTATCTCGGTCTCCTCATCATTGGCATTCCCTATGCGCTCCTGCTCTCGGTCTTCACCGCTCTCGCCGAGATTATTCCGATATTCGGTTCGCTTATCGCCGGAGCAGCGGTGGTCGTCGTGGGTTACTCTGACGGCGGGATGGCGCTCGCGGCTATCGTCGCCGGCCTCTTCATCGTGGTAAATCAGTTTGAGTCCAACCTTATCTATCCGCTCATCGTGAAGAAGATAGTCGGTGTGCCGCCACTCCTCGTTATCGTGGCCTTGATCGCGGGCGGCACGCTCGCAGGATTCCTCGGCGTCCTGCTCTCGGTGCCGGCCGCTGCCGTACTGCTCGAATTCATTTCAGACTTTGATAAGCGCAAGCGCAAAATGCACGCGCATCAGGCGCACACCTAATTGTCTCTATGAGTGCGCGCTACATCACCACCACGCTCCCGTATGTGAATGCGGACCCGCATTTGGGTCACGCGCTTGAGTTTGTTGAGGCGGATTTCCTCGCGCGCGCGCTTCGGGCGAAGGGCGAAGAGGTGTTCTTCAATATCGGCACTGACGAACATGGCGCAAAAATAGCGGAAAAGGCTGAAGCGGCGGGGCAGACGCCGCAGGCCTATGCCGACGAGTATGCGGCGCGTTTCAAGGCATTCGCTGACCGCTTCTTTATTTCGTACGATTCGTTTATCCGCACGACTGATGAAGGGCATACCAAAACCGCACGGGCATTCTGGAAACGTTGCGAGGCAGCCGGCGATATTTACAAGGCGGTATACAAGATAAAATATTGTATCGGTTGCGAGCTCGAGAAGACCGACTCTGAACTTGTAGACGGTCGGTGCCCGCTTCATCCGAATACTCCCATAGAACTGCGCGAGGAAGAAAATTATTATTTTAGATTCTCAAAATATCAGGGCGCGCTCTTGAAGCACTTTGCTGAGCAGCCAGATTTTGTTGTGCCCGAGGAGCGTGTGCGCGAAATCACCTCATTTATCGCCGGCGGGTTGAAGGACTTCAGCATCTCGCGGCGCAGAGAGAAGCTCTCGTGGGGCATACCGGTGCCTGGCGATGATGAGCACGTGATGTACGTATGGTTCGATGCGCTCGTGAACTATGTGTCTGCGGTCGGTTGGCCCGACGATGAAGAGAAGTTCAAAAAATGGTGGCCGGTGACGCAATTCGCCGGTAAAGACAATCTTCGCCAACAGGCAGCGATGTGGCAGGCGATGCTTCTCTCAGCCGGGATTCCGCTCTCTCAACAAATATTCATACACGGCTTTGTTACTTCGGGCGGCCAGAAGATGAGCAAATCGCTCGGTAATGTCATCAACCCGGTCGAAGTCGCCGATCGGTATGGCGTCGAAGCGCTCCGGTACGTCCTCCTGCGGCATATGAGCCCGTTCGAAGATTCTGATCTCACCGATGAGTCGATACGTGAACACTATACGGCTCACCTCACGAACGGTCTCGGTAATCTCGTCGCGCGCGTGATGACGCTCGCTCGGGAGCACCTCCCGAGCCCCGTCGCCCTTTCTCCCGACGACCTGAAGATTGAGGATGCGTTTTTCAAAAAAGCAGAAACGTACCGCTTCAACGAAGCGATGGATATCATTTTCGCAAAGATTACCGCCGCCGATACCTTTATGACTGAGCGCGCGCCGTTCAAGAGGATAAAGAGCGAAGTCGCCGGAGAACAGGAAGAGGCACGAAAGGACATCGAATATCTGGTACGAGAGTTGGCGACTATTGCTTCCCATCTCGTATCGGCGATGCCAAAAACCAGCGAGAAGATACTCGCCGCTATTCGCGAGAACAAAAAGCCCGACAATCTCTTCCCGCGGATATGACCGTCCGCTATATCGACGCGCATAGCCACCTGCAATTCGAGCAATTCGCTGAGGACAGAGGAGCGCTCATCGAACAGATGCGAGTGCAGGGTATCGCGGGCGTCGTCGTTGGTGTGGATCTTATTACCTCACGCGGCGCTTTCGCGCTTACCGAAGACGCTGAACATCTCTATGCATCGGTTGGGCTGCACCCGAACCATGCAGGGCTTGAATATTTTGACGAGGCGGCGTATCGCGCACTCGCTGCACACCCGAAGGTTGTCGCGATAGGGGAGTGCGGGCTGGACTTCTTCCGCCTCGATGGAGACAAGCTTGAACAAAAGCAGGTGCAGAAAGAATTGTTGCAAAAGCATATCGAGCTTGCCGTCGGAGCGAATAAGCCGCTTATTATTCACTGTCGCCCAACCAAGGGTACGACGGATGCGTATCAAGACCTGATAGAGATTCTGAAAGAAGCCAAAGCGACACACCCTACCCTACGGGGGGACATACACTTCTTTGTCGGCGGTGTTGAGGAGTCAAAAGCGCTCATTGCTCTCAACTTCACCGTGTCGTTCACCGCGGTCATTACCTTCGCTCGCGACTATGATGACGTCATACGATCAGTTCCGCTGAAGTACATTCTCTCAGAAACCGATGCGCCATACCTCGCACCGCTTACGCGGCGCGGAGAGCGTAATGACCCTATTGCCGTCATTGATGTTGTGGAAAAAATTGCAGAGATTCGAGGCGAAAATACTGAAACCGTCCGCACCGCTCTCCTCGAGAACGCTCGCCGCGTATTCGCGCTCCCAGGCTGAAGGCCGTCTTGCGGGCAGTAAAATCCCGTGCTAGGATGCGGGAATTATGGCTAAGAACAAAGGCGAGGAGGTAATCGACGAGCTCGAAGATTCGGGCGCTGAGCCGCGCGTCTACGAGCTCGGCTTCCACCTCGACCCGGAGCTCCCCACCGAGGAGGCGAAGAAGGCGTATCAGGAAATACGGAAATTCATCGGGGAGATAGGGTCGATTGTCGCTGAGGGCGAACCGCAGAAGATTCAGCTCGCTTACACTATCTCTCGTCAGGAGACGTCCGGTCGCCGCGACTTCGATTCGGCATATTTCGCGTGGGTCGCGTATGAGGCCACGCCGCTCAAGCATGCGGAGATTCTGACTTCGGCTGACACCGATAAGCGCATCATTCGCTTCATCGATTTGCTCACCACTAAGGAGGCCGCTCGCCACGCCGCTGAGATGCTCGAACTCTCGCTCAAGACCCCGGAGCGTACCGAAGGCGAGGAACCGGTGCTTACCGCCGAACTTGATGCTGCCCTCGAGAACGTTGCCGTATAATATCGACATGTACCTCAACAAAGTATTCCTCTACGGTAATCTTACCCGCGATCCGGAGCTGAAGGCGCTCCCGAGCGGCGGTCAGGTCGCCAACTTCGGCCTTGCCACCAACCGCTCCTATAAGGACAAGAGCGGTGCGAAGCAGGAGTCGACCGAGTTCCACAACATCGTCGCCTTCGGTCGCACGGCTGAAGTAATCGCGCAATACTGTAAGAAGGGTCGCCCGATATTCGTCGAAGGGCGTATCACCACGCGCTCGTGGGACGACAAGGAGACCGGCAAGAAGAATTACCGCACCGAAATCATCGTTGAGAACTTCCAGTTTGGTGCTGATGGCGCTCGCACCGGAGGCGAGACAGGCGGCAGCTCTGCTTCACGCGAAGAGCAGCCGGCTCCGCAAGGGGGTGAGATACAGTATCCGGATGAGGAGATTAACCCGGAGGACATTCCTTTTTAATTACAACTAGTATGGCATACCAAGCAGAACGAGAAGAGATAGAGATAAAGAAGTTCATCGATTATAAAGATGTCGCGTATCTGAAACAGTTCACGAATACGCACGCTAAGATGCTTGCGAAGAAGCGCACTGGCATCCCGTCAAACAAGCAGCGCGATATTATGCAGGCGGTAAAGCGCGCCCGCTACATGGCGCTCATGCCCTACGTCGCGGCATAGACACCCAAAACAGAAAACCGCCCCGAAGGGCGGTTTTCTGTTTTGGGGTCGCTTTAATTAGGGAGGTTAGGGTGGTCGCGTTCTTCGTCGAGTTCCGCTTCTTTATCGAGGAAGTCGTCGATATCCGCATCAACAAGCTCTGGCGGCATCGTGTCATCGCGATCGACTTCCGGCGTCACCGGCGCCTCTTCGGGCATCTCGTGTGGAGTATCGGGGAATCGTTCCGGCATACTAGGCTTTCTCCATCCGCTCCGTGTATTCACCGGTGTCGGTATTGATGCGAACGATATCACCTGGGTTGATAAAGAGCGGCACATTCGCTTTGGCACCGGTCGAGAGGGTGGCGAGTTTGGTGCCGCCCGAGACCGTATTGCCTTTGACCGCGGGCGGGGCTTCCGTCACCTCAAGATCCACCTTCACCGGTATTTTTATTGTCATCGGCTTCTCCTCATAGGTCAGCACCTCAACGACGGTGTTCGGGGAGAGCCACTGCACTTGATCATGCACCGTATCAGCGGGGAAGGAGAAGCGATTCTTCGGATTGCCCTCTTCGGCGAACCAACTCTCTTTGGCGTTGGTATAGAGGAATACCGCGTTCATCCGCTCGGTCTCTGCTTCCTGAACCGTCTCGTTGGAGTGAAAGGAGATTTCAAGCACCTGACCGGTCACGAGATTCCGGAGCTTAGTCTGGTTGACCGGCTTTCTCTTCTGCATACGGAAGATGTGCGCCGACAATACCTCATACGGGGCATCGTTGTAGTCGATAATGCACTTTGGGAGGATTTCGTTATATGAGAGTACCGCCATAGGTCTGAAACTAACAGTGGATAAAAATCGTTATAAAAAGTACCGCCAAGGGCGGATTAGTGTATGCCCCGTATGACTATACTCTATTTAGTATGCCGCCATATGAGGACTGTACACAGTAATAACTTAACTACCATGCGCCTTAGCGCAAAATAGTCATACGGGGTATGCTAGCAGACATCATGAGTTTATCAACTACCGACCCGAGCCAGCTCACGGATGCTGAGGTATTGGCGCGCTCATGGAAGGAGCCAGAACTTTTTGCCGTCCTCGTCCACCGCTACGAAGCGCCTCTTCTGCGCCGTGCAAAGACGATACTCCGAAGCCCCGAGGACGCCGAGGAGGCAGTGCAAGACGCCTTCACTAAGATGTATCTCTACGCGGACAAATATAAGCCGCAAGAAGGCGCGAGCTTCTCTTCGTGGATGTACACCATTCTCAATCGCGTCGCCTATACTAAGTACACTGCACGGCGCAAAGAGTGGGAGAAAACAGCCGAGCTCGAGCCCGAACATTACGAAGCGTTGCCGGACGTGCATGCCGAATTCCTCGAAGATCTCTCGATACGTGATGAAGTCATCAGTGCGCTCTCGAAGCTGCCCGAGACGGCGTCGAAGATATTGCGGATGCAATTTATAGAAGGGAAGACGCAGGAGGAGATAGCCACCGAAGAGCATCTCTCCATACCGGCGGTGAAGACGCGGGTACATCGAGCTAAGAAGCTTTTCAAACAATCGTATGATGAACAACACTATGACTAATTCTCACACCGACATAGAACGCATTGTGATGCGTCGCGTGCGTCTCATACGCGTACTAAAACTCATCATCTCGACCGTAGTGTTCGCCATCATGACCGCGGTCGCGGCGCTGTGGGGCATTGGCAAAAAGGTGTGGGTCGCGCGCGTCTTCGAGAACGCCCCGCCCAATCTCGATGACCTGCCGAGATTCTATCTCGCCGCTTTCACGCACACCAACCTTATTGTGCAGGCGCTCACGCTCCTCACGCTCCTCTCGCTTGTTTATCTGGCGATTGAGATCGCACGACTTATCACGGATGTCGCGAGGTCGCCTCGCCCTTAGCTCTCTGCGAGCTTCGCTTTTATCTGTTTCAAAAGCTCTTTGGCAATATCTTTATTGGTGTGGAGGAAGGTGCGCGAAGCGTCGTAGCCGACCGCGAGCTTCTCGCCATTGAACCGGTACGTAGCTCCGGACTTTTCTACGAGCCCGTACTTCTCGCCGAGCGCGAGGAGCTCGCCCTCGCGGCTGATGCCTTCGTTATAGAGGAGGTCGAACTCAGTCGTCTTGAAAGGCGCGGCGACTTTGTTCTTCACTACCTTCACTCGTACTCTGCCTCCCACGACTTCTTCGCCCTTCTTTATCGAGGCAATACGGCGGATGTCGAGACGCACTGAGGTATAGAACTTGAGCGCCTTGCCGCCCGGCGTCGTCTCGGGGTTGCCGAACATCACGCCAATCTGCATGCGTATCTGATTGATGAAAATAACGATGGTTTTCGAACGTGCGGCGATAGCCGTGAGCTTTCTCAGCGCTTGGCTCATGAGTCGTGCCTGCTTACCGACATGCTGCTGGCCCATCTCTCCCTCTATTTCGTCTTTCGGAGTGAGCGCGGCAACCGAATCAACGACGATAATATCTATATTGCCGCTCCGCACGAGCGATTCGACGATATCAAGCGCCTGTTCGCCCGTATCCGGTTGGGAGATGAGGAGCTCCTGAAGCTTCACGCCGATGCGCCGTGCGTACTCCGGATCAAGCGCATGTTCGGCATCAACGAATGCGGCAACGCCGCCGGCTTTCTGCGCCTCGGCGATAACGTGAAGCGCAAGGGTCGTCTTACCTGAGGATTCGGGACCGAATATCTCGATGATACGTCCGCGAGGAACACCGCCAACACCGAGCGCGGCGTCGAGCCCTATGGAGCCGGTCGGTATCACCGGAACCTTTTGCGGTGAACCGGCACCGTAGGTCGTGATGGATTCATCGCCGAACTTCGTGCGAATCTCTTTGAGCGCATGTTCGATAGATTTTTGCCGTTCGCTCTTATCTGTACTCGCTACGGAGACTGTCTTGAGCGTCTTTTCTTTTTTTGGTTTACCGAAAGCCATAATAAATGAGTTCGTTAGGCGCTAGGCTCTAGGCGTTAGCTGATTTGAATAATAGCATTTTTACTAGATGCTAGTGCCTAAAGCCTATGAGCTAGTTCAGGGGACGAAGATGGAACGAGTCGCGGTTACCGTTCTGCCGAAGCGGTCAGCGGCTACAAAGGTAAGTATAGAGCCTCCGCGCGGAAAGGTAAGAGTTGACGAGAAGTTACCCTCGGGGTCATGGAGAAGGGGGGCGCCGTTCAATGAGAGCTGTGCGGCGCGTGCGGCTTGCCCGCGGACACTCACAATGCCATTCGGATACGGGGCGTCCTGTCGCGGAGAAGCGATGAAGAGGGAAGGGCCGGACAATAGAGGCCACGCCTCAATGAGACCGTATATGAAAATGAGGGAGAGTACGAAGACGATGAAATGCCGGGTCATGCGGATCAGAACGAATCATCCCCGCTCTCTTCAGTAGGGGCGTTTGAGGTGCTGCGCGAGAGTATCTCGCGCGGCTTACTGCCGTCTGCCGCACCGATAACACCATGCTCCTCAAGGACGTCCATCAGCCGTGCGGCGCGCGAGTAGCCTATCTTGAGCTTGCGCTGCAGGTAGCTGGTGGAGGCGCGTCCGGCCTCCTCGACCGCTTGCTTAGCGTCTTCATAGAGATCATCGTCAATGTCATCATCAAAACCTCCATTCACGAGTCCGATAACGTCATTCGGCTCCATGTTTTGAACGCCCGTCGTCCCGTTACCGCCGAGGTCGATAGAGGAAAGATCTCCCGCATTATGACTCTTGATGTAGCTGACGACTTTCTTCACTTCAGCTTCGCTTATGAACGCCGTCTGGATACGCACGGGCTTCTGCATATCGCTTGAGAGATAGAGCATGTCGCCAGCGCCAAGCAGGGTCTCCGCACCTGAACCGTCGAGGATAGTACGCGAGTCTATCTGCGAGGCGACCTGGAGCGCCATACGGGTTGGCACGTTCGCCTTGATGAGGCCGGTGATGACGTTGACTGATGGGCGCTGGGTAGAGAGAACGAGGTGGATACCGACAGCGCGGGACATCTGCGCGAGGCGGACGATGGAGCTCTCGAGCTCGCGCGGGTACGTGTGCATAATATCAGCGAGCTCATCGATCATAATGACAATGTAGGGAAGGGCCTCGGGCATATTCTCCTTACCGGCTTTCTTGGCCGGTTCGTACACATTTGAATGATACGAAGCTATATCGCGCACGTGCTCGGTCTCGAGGATATTGTAACGGCGATCCATCTCCTTTGCCGCCCACTTGAGAGACATGATGGTCTTCTTCGGATCGGTGATGACTGGTGTGAGGAGGTGCGGTATGCCGTTGTACGCGGTGAGCTCGACGCGCTTCGGGTCGATCATGATGAAGCGCAGCTGGTTCGGGCCATTACGATAGAGAAGGGAGGTGATGAGCGCATGAATAGCAACCGACTTACCTGAGCCGGTGGCGCCCGCGACGAGCGCGTGCGGCATCTTCGCGATATTCACGTAATGCGGGGTACCGGTGATGTCGCGGCCGAGCGCAGCGAGAAGCGGCTTCGTGCTTTCGGTCCACTCAGGCGCGCTCATAAGGCCGCCAAGCCCGACCATCGCTTTGGTAGTATTCGGCACCTCGATACCGACAAGCGATTTGCCCGGTATCGGCGCCTCGATGCGTACCGGGTGTGCAGCAAGCGCGAGCTCAAGATTGTTCGCCAGCGAGACTATCTTAGAGAGGCGGACACCTTCGGCAGGCTTCACTGCGTAGCGCGTGACGGTCGGCCCGACCGACACCTCGTCCATCTCTAGATTGATGCCAAAGTTTTGGAATGTGCGTTTGATAATATTCGCATTCGCCTTGATATCACCGACCCCCGGCTTACCCTTATCGGCGCCGAGTATCGAGAGCGGGGGAGCCTCATATTCGGCGTCGAAGTTCGATATGCCCGAGCCCGAATGCGCTTCTCCGCGATTGAACACGGTCACGACCGGTTCGTGCTCGGGAGGAGTTTCTTCCTCCTCCTCGGGCTCTTCTTCGTATTCAGGTACGCCAACAACGTCATCAAACTCTTCAGAAAGCCCTTCCTCATCCTCTTCTTCCTCCCGTGGGTGGCGCATGCGCCCCCATATAGAAAGAACGTTCTCGGTCATGAGAGCCACGAGCATCTCAATATCGGTTGCAACAGCGACACCGATCGAGAGCGCCGCGATGAGGAGTACGAAGGCACCCCAGAAACCAAAGAATCCTGATACCGCCCCGCCGATCCACGAGCCCGCGGCTCCGCCGAACGTCGCGCCAGGGAAGAGTCCTGCGAAGGCTAGTACCGACGCGGCAATAAGAATAAGGCCTGAGGCAGTGAGCGGAGCAATAGAGGGGCGGCCGAAGCCAGCATAGAGACCTACCGAGATAAGAGCGATAGGCAAGAGGAACGCACCGATGCCGACTATCGCATAGGAGAAAGAAAAGACAGCGCCTCCAGCCGGACCCGCAGCGCCGAAGACCGCGAGACCAAGGAGTACGCCCGCAGCGAGGAGGACGATAGCAGAGGCGTAGCGGATAAGCGCATCGTATTCTTTTACCTCCTCCTCGCGCGCGCGCCGGCGTCCCTTACCGTTGCCGTTCTTGCCGTCTTTGCGAGCCATGATGCGTCTATTGTACCATTGAGGACGCCTGCCCCGTATCAACTCAACTCACATTATGTTTTGTGCATCTCATATCGTGATCGACATTAGTTGCAAGGGAGTTGATGCGGGGTATACTGTCCGATATAACTATGAGACACGGACAATCATATATAGGACAGAGCACTGAAATCCGTAAAATAAAGCCAGACGGGAAACATGCTCGACCGGAAGATTTTGTCCTAGAAAAAAGCATATTTGCTAACATATTTGAAAAGGACATTCGAAGAGTTTACATATACAAGAAGGCTGAACGCCTTGCCAAAGCTATCCACCTCATCGCGCCGGCCTTCGTTGAATCGGTGTCATTGAAGAACCGGATAGACGCTATTGCCGTCGGTCTTATAGACGCGGCGATATTGCCGCCGGGCACCTCTCGTACGGCGCTTTCACGCGAGCTCCTGGCGCTCTCAAGTGCGCTTTCTATTGCGCGCACAAGCGGCGTTCTCTCCGCGATGAACGCCGAGCTCATCGTTCGCGAAGCTCATATGTTGCTTCACGAAGTCGCCGCGTACGAAGAGCCGCGCTTGTCTTTCGACGAGACGCCGACCCTCTCTTCGCTCGCTAAAGATACGTTCTCGCGAGAAACCCCGAACGAGTATCGCGAGGCGCCGATAAAGCGCGCCGCTGTGCACCCTGCGGGCAAAGAAAGTCATAAAGGACATGTAAAGGACATACCGCACGCACCGAACAGCTCTGTAAAGGACAGACGCGACGCTATTTTGTCCGTTATAAAAAATAAAGGCACGGCAAGCATAAAAGACATATCGACCCTCGTGCGAGGCGTCTCGGAGAAGACCATTCAGCGCGAGCTCGCAGCGCTTATAGGCTCGGGAGAGGTTTTGAAGCAGGGAGAGCGCCGCTGGAGCACCTACTCATTAGCTGGTTAGGCTCTAGGCGCTAGGCTCTAGCTAACCATTAAACCCTAACGCCAAGCGCCTAAAGCCTAGCGTCTAGCGCCTAGGTATGCTAGTATCGACTCGTGGTAGCGACTAGGGCAGAGAAGTAAAAAAAGACCGGGAATCGGTCTCTTTTGCGTTTCTGTCATACGCCAGTTATCCACATACCACACTGTAGGGGCTGTATATATAGATATATACTAATCCCTAGTCCTTCCGGGGATTTTTGTTCCCGAAGGGGCGTACTTTGATAACTGAATAGTCCAGCCCCAGTTTTGTAACGGGACTCCATGTGTATATATGGAACTCGCTTAATGAAGCTGGGGAATTGCTTGTGGCGATCGCGCTACAAAACTGGGGCTGGACATCAACCCTTGCCAACTAACCCATGGCGCACTGGTCGATACCGTGCGCTGTGGGGTAGTGTGAAATTGAAAGTGCTCAAGCGTGCTCTCAATGTGCAACTCTTACTTGATTATCACGTGCGACTAAAATCATTAATAATCGTTATGAAAACGGTAACTACAAAGGCGATCGCGAAGGTCGCAGCAGTGGCGACCGGACTCGCGATGGCAACATCGATGCTCTCTCTCGCGCCTATGGCGCATGCAGCGAGCCTCACTGCCTCGCAGGTCTCGTCGATTCTCTCGCTCCTCTCTTCGTTCGGTGCAGGTGCTGATACGATCGCAAACGTCAACGCAGCGCTCACGGGTGCTCCGGTGACGACCACTACCACCACGACGACCGGCTCGTCTTACACCTTTACGCGCGACCTCACGGTCGGCTCGAAGGGTGCAGACGTGACGGCGCTCCAGAATGCTCTTATTGCTAAGGGCTTCAGCATTGCAGCAGGCGCAACGGGCTACTTCGGTGCCCAGACGGTCGCTGCAGTGAAGGCGTGGCAGGTGTCAGCAGGCGTCACGCCGGCTGCCGGCTACTTCGGTCCTAAGTCTCGCGCAGCCTTCGGTGGCGGCGTCTCGACTGGCGGTACGACTACTACCACGACTGGCGGTACGGTGACTGCCGGCACGGGCAATGGCCTCAAGGTCATGCTCGCAGCTGACTCTCCGAACAACGTCGCGCTCGTCGCAGGTCAAGCTATCGGCGCAATTGCGAAGTTCACCTTCGCGAACCCGACTTCAGCTGAAATCAAGGTCACAAACCTTGGTCTCAAGCGTACGGGTATCAGCAATGATGCGACGATCTCAAATGTCTACCTCTACAATGGGGCAACTCGCCTCACTGATGCAGGCGGCGTTTCAAGCGGCGCATTCAGCTTCAACGATCCGACCGGTCTCTTCACAGTGCCGGCAGGTCAGACCGTCTCGATCTCTGTTCTTGCAGATATCGCTACGGGCACCTCGGGTCAGCAGGTTGGCGCGCAGCTCGTCTCGGTCACTTCGACCGGCACGCTCGATTCCTCTGTAGCGTTCCCGATCAACGGGTACACACAGACAGTCTCGTCGGCTACGCTCGCAACGGTTGACTACGGTGCTACTACGCTTCCGGCAGAGAACACTGCTTTGACCCCGGCAAATGATGTCACGGTCTGGCAGAACACAGTAACTATCGGAACGCGCGCAGTGACGCTCAAGTCATTCCAGCTTCAGAACATCGGTTCTGTAGCGGCGACAGATGTCAACAATCTTCGCCTCTATGTGGACGGTGTCCAGACTGGCAGTGCAGCATCAATCAACGCAAACAACATCGTTACCTGGGATCTCTCCGCAGCCCCGCTTCGTCTTGAGACGGGCGGCCGCGTGATCAAGGTCGTCGGTGATGTTGTCGGCGGTTCAAGCCTCACATTCAAGCTTGACCTCCGTCGCGCGTCTGATGCACAGATGGTCGACACTGACCTTAATCAGCCGGTGCTCGCGACAGCGGCCGGTTCCGCGTTCTCTGCTCGCCACGGTGGCGTACAGACGGTCGCTTCAGGAACCGTATCGGTTGTAAAGGCAGCGAACTCGCCTTCAGCGAACGTCTCCCTTGGTGCGTCGAACGTCAAATGGGCTAGCTACGAGATGCGTGCAGCCGGTGAAGATGTGAAGATTGATAACCTCGATGTTATGGCCATGACCTCAAATGATCATGGTCTCGACAATGGTAAGATCTTCCTCAACGGCGTACAGGTTGGTTCTACCAAGGACCTTACTGACAGCAACGGCTCAACTGGTGCGGTGAACTTCACCTTCGGCTCGTCCTTCATCTTGAAGGCGGGTGCGACGGCTATCGTCGATGTCTACGCTGACGCGAAGACCTCGACCGGTGCCGCGTACACGAGCGGTGAGACTGCCCAGATCCGCCTCTTCTACACCGCAAGCTCTGCGAACGGTACAGGTCAGGTGTCACTCTCGAGCATCGATGTCCCGGGTTCGAATGTCGATGGCAACGCCATCACACTCTCGTCCTCGACAGTTACGATGACGAAGTACTCGGGCTATGGCAATCAGACCATGATTGCCGGCACGAGCGGTGCACGCCTCGGTTCCTTCGTTCTCTCCACCGGTTCTACCGAGGGAGTGAATGTGAACACGATCGCGGTGACGCTCTCGGCTAATGAGGCCGCAACTGTTACGGACCTCAAGCTCGTCGATAACGCAACGGGTGCACAGATTGGTACGGTGAAGCCGACCCCGGCTTCTGGTGCATCTGGCAACTCGTTCTCGGTGAACCTCAACATTTCGGCTTCCGGGACGAAGGTCATCGATGTTATCGGCAGCATCAAGTCCAGCAGCAATGTCGGTCCGTGGATTGCCGCGGTTGATGGCTCGGGCACCGGTATTTCGACCGGTTCCTCAGTCACCTTCGGCGATTCGACCTCCGGCACGCTCCAGACGATTACTGTCAGCACTGCCGATCTTACCGCAGCAGTCGGCGTATCGCCGAACAATGCGAATGTGATTGCAGGCGCATCGATGGTGAAGGTCGGCTCGTTCGACTTCACTTCGCGATACTCGTACTGGAACGTGGATAAGATCCGCGTGACGGTTCCGAGCAATGCCGCAACCTCGGTTGCTTCAGTTGTTCTCGCGTACCCTGATGTCTCTGGCAACACGGTACAGTCGACGGCAGTCCTCGCATCCCCTGCTTCTACGGAGGTAAATGCGACGGCTACCTTCACCGGACTCACCTTCTACATCCCGGCAAACACGACGAAGAAGCTTGACGTATACGTCAACCTCGCTTCGATCCAGAATGACGGTGATACAGGAAAGTCGATCACGGTAACGCTCGACAGCACTGGCGGCTTCAACAAGACCGACTCTGCTGGCACAGTGAACACGACCTTGAATGCAAGCGACCTTGCGTCGAATGCAACGAGCGGAAAGGGTACGATGTACGTAAGGAAGTCGCTCCCGACCATCTCGGCAGTCGCGCTCGATTCCACGACGCTTAGCGCAGGAACGAACAAGACCATCGCTCGCTTCAAGGTTACTGCAGATGCAGCTGGCGATATCGCCTGGGCAAAGGTTGCCTTCAAGATCCAAAAGACCTTTGGCATCACCCTTGGCGCAACCAGCACGATGCAGCTCTGGCAGGGTTCAAACACCGTTGCCGGTACCTTCGCAACGACGACTGGATCTCTGCTCGCGCAGACTCAGGCATTCCCTGTCGCCGATGGCGCAGCTGCTACGACTGACTTGAACCTCGCGTTCATCCCGACTGCGGAACAGACTGTTCCGGCTGGTACATCGCTCACCTATGAGCTCCGCACCACGGTCGGTGGTCTCGCAACAAATGGGAACTCGCTCGATGTCTCGATCGCAAACAGGCAGACTTCTGCAAGCACCACTGCGGCTGCTTCAGTAGTCGGCACCGATGCGAACACGACGAACTCGTTCATCTGGTCTGATAAGTCGAGGGTCTCTGAGACGCATGCGCTCACGACCGCTGACTGGACTGATGACTATCTCGTGAACACCTTGCCGCTTACCGTTGGTAACCTCTCGGTGACGATCTAGTCTCATCGGTCAAAGATTCCAGCTAGAAAATTGGTCTAGCGAAACAAAAAACCACCCTTCGGGGTGGTTTTTTGTTATGTATACTGAAACCTTTTTATTTCTTGGCGGGTTATCCCCAGGTTTCTCTCTCTAGACATTTATTCTGAGCTTATAGGAGTACACTGAGCTTGAAAGGCTTTCGCGCCTTTTATTATCCGTTTCGTAATAAAGCTAATTCATTTATGAATCGCATCACAACGTTTCTGAATTCCCTCGGGAGGAGCGCCCGCGTTTTTGTGCTCTCTCTCGCGGTAGTCTTTGTCGGGGCTGGCATCGCTCAGGCCGCTACGACTATCAGCACGAATATCGCAACTGCCGGGACGCTCTCGGTGACCGGCCTCTCAACGCTTCTTGGCGGGGCGACGACCACGCAGATTACGCTCCTTAGCGGCGATCAGATTACAAATGCGGCGGCCAGCACCACCGTTGTTTCTGGCAATCTGACCGTTGGCGATGCAACAGCAGTCACTCCTCGCCTCGTTGTCACGAATGCGGCAAATGCGACCTCAACCGTTCAGGCGGGGTGCGTACAGACAACCGCGACAAGCTCGGCGACAACGATCAAGCTCATCTTCAACAACATCGCGACAAGCACCACCATCAACGGTGCGTCAGTCGCCGGATATGTGTTGTGGGCTTACGGGACCTGCCCATAGCCATAGCGAGTCGTTTACTCACTAATTCACACTCACTATGCCACGAATACTTACTGGCGCAGGGATCCTCGTGGCGCTTATCGCACCTGTATCAGCGCTTGCTTCAGATGTGACCCTCACGACCGATACGGTCCTCAGTGTGAACGGCGTTACGCTGAATGTCTCCGGCTCGAGCGCTTCTGTCGACTCGATAGTCGTGAATGCGACGAACTTCGTTGTCGCAATGTCATCAGGATCATCTTTCAAGGTGACGGCTCCCGGTCTCGAGAAGATTACCTCTGACACGAGTTCCGGTCTCACTGGTTTCGTCTGCGACAGTAGCGGCTCGTCCATTACCTACACGCCGACTTCAGCAGTGACGGCAACCATTGTGCCGCTCTCGACCCTCTGTTCCTCAACGAGCGACACGAGCACGGGAGGGAGCACGAGCAGCACGGTTGTGACATCGGGCTCGAGCAGTTCGAGCAGCTCCGGCAGTAGCGCAGCATCTGCTACTCCAGCAGCGTCTGTAACACAGACAACAACCACGGCAGCGACCACTGCAGCAGCCACACCCGCGACGCCGGCAATCCCTGCTTCCGGTCTCTCTGTCTCGCAGGTGCAGTCGATTCTCGATGTGCTCGCCTCGTTTGAAGTCGATGCAGCAACGATGGCAAGCGTGAAGGCAGCACTTGAAGGGACGACGACCGGCTCGATAACGAGCGCGGCGGTGCACACATTCCAAGCGAATCTCACCGTCGGTTCGCTTGGTAGCGAAGTGAAAGCGCTCCAGCAGTTCCTCAATGCTCACGGCTACCCGGTAGCCTCGAGCGGTGCGGGTTCTCCGGGAAATGAGACGACCCGATTCGGCGCGGCAACGAAAGCTGCACTCATCAAGTATCAGAAAGCGAAGGGCATTACGCCCGCCGCAGGATACTTTGGCGCGAAAACTCGTGCAGCCGTCAACGCTGAATAACAGAAGACTCCTCGCATGAAAGAAAAACCACCCGCAGTGCGGGTGGTTTTTCTTATGGTATTCTCTTTGGTGTATGAACATCTCAAAGAAACACTGGGTAGCGGTCGGTCTTGGTCTCGGTCTCATAACGCTTGCGGCTATGGGTGTCGTACAGTTCGCATTTCCGTATCGCGCTGTCGCACCGCAAAAGGAGACCGCGGAATCTCCGGTCGCTGACGCTTCCATTGCGACCACAGGCTCGGAGGGCGTACCGGCGGTGACGACGGTGTCTATAGAGCCGACCCGCCCTGTCGTCACTCCTCCTTCGATCGCGAGAGGCGATACGATAGTCTCTTGGAACTTCACCGGCGCATACGCGCAGGACTCAACACTTCAAGCAAGAGCGAATGCAGAAATAACCCGCCTCTCGGGACTTCTTGAGATGGCGACATCGTCAAAAGTGACTCTTTTAGTCGGTATCGCAAATCAGTACGAGCTCCTGGGAGACGGCAAACAAGAGTACGAGTATCTTAGCCGCGCCATCGAAGAGGGAGGCGAGACGACCGGTCTCCCTTGGCACAATCTCGGCGTCCTTATGGAGCGGCTCGGCGCTCTCGAGACCGCGCGTACGGCATACGAGAATGCGACAATCGTACAATCTCAGTACAAGCAGTGGCACTACGCGTTTCTCGAGTTCCTTACGACGCGAATGAGAGACGAGACAGCTGATATTGAGAAAGCCTTTTCAGCGGCACTGAAAAACCTCGGACAAGATTCCGACATACTTGATCTCGAGAGCGCGTGGAAACAGCTATGAAGCGCCTGCGCCAGACATTGTCTATCCTGCTTCTTGTTCCGGCAGTCCTTCCACTCGTGTACATAGGAGGCATTCTCTACCCGTACATTGCGCCGAAGACATTTCTCCTTCTTTTTTGTGGTATTGCAGCGCTTGCGCTCTTTGCCTATCTCGCACTGCGCGGCGAGGCGTTCTTCTATGAACGGTTGCACGAGAAGAAGACTTGGATACCGATACTCCTGCTTATCATCGCGTATCTCGCCTCATATACCGGCATCGATTTTTATCACAGTTTCTGGGGACTCTTTGAGCGCGGCGATGGGCTCCTGACGCTTACGATTATCACCGGGTACTTCTATCTCTTCGTCCTTTCTGCTACGCATGCCTTTTTGGATCGGTTCACCAAAGTCGTTACAGTCGTTGCCGGTATCGTAGCGTCTATCGCGGTGCTCCAATGGGCAACGACGATATTCGGAGAGGGCGCGGCCTTCCTGCCGCCGGTTACCGGCCGCATCGGGAGCACACTTGGGAACGCTGCTTTTCTTGCGGGGTATCTCGGTATGGCGCTGTTCGTGTCGCTTTTCCTCGCGCGCAACACCGATACGATATGGCGGCGAATCGGGAAGATAACCGCAATCCTCTCCGTGTTTGCAATAGTGTTTGCCGCGACGCGCGGTACGATACTCGCGCTTATCGCGGCTCTCCTCATTGTGCTTATCTTCACGGCGTGGAAGGGGGAGGGTCAGGCGAAGAAGTTTGCACGGTATGGATGCTTGGCCGTCATTGTTCTCGCCGGTCTCTTCTTCGCATTCCGCTCTGACCTCGCGCAGAGCTCCTTTGAACCCGTAAAGCGCATCGCATCCATCTCGCTTTCTGACAGCACCACCAGCAATCGCCTATTCGCATGGTCACAGATAGCTGCCGAAACGCTCCAGCGCCCCTGGAGCGGCTATGGCGCTGAACATATCGCACAACTCTTCGACACGATCTATGACCCGAGCAAGATCTCTGAACAGTGGTTCGACCGATCGCACAACGCCTTCCTTGATTATTTCGCGCAGTACGGAGTGTTCGGGCTCGCGCTCTATCTCTCGCTCATCGGCGCCTTTATGCTCTCCGCTCTCGCATGGTATCGGCGAGAAGCGGGCGGTCTTACGAACCCCGGGCTGCTTTCTCTCCTCCTTATCATCACTTATGCCGTACAGAACTTCTTCGTGTTCGACACCTCTTCGTCGCTCTGGCTCTTGTACGCCCTCTTTGCGTTTCTCATTGTCCAGCTCTCGGGAGTATCGGCGACATCTCGATTCGGACACCTGCCGTCGTTTGTGCCGTGGATTACGTCCGGCATCATCCTCCTTACCAGTATCCCGACCGTGACAGTGCCGCTGTATGCGAACATCCTCTTGACCAATGGCTACCGCTACCACCTTGTAGACATCAACAAGGCGAATGCATATTTCAAGCAAGGGTTTGCACTTCACACCTATGCTGATATGGAGTACGGGTATCAAGCGTATGAGATGTACACCGGACACCAGGCAACAGCGCTTTCAGGAAAGGATCGTGTTGCCGCATATGAGTATGCGCTTTCGGTGCTCTCGGCGAACTATGTGAAGTATCCGTATGACGCGCGTACCGCGACATACCTCGGACATGTGCTTGATACGACACCACCGGAAGTCGCCGTTGACGATGTTTTCGACGAGCGGGTGCTTACGCGAGCTATCGAGCTCTCACCGCTTCGGGCACAGGGATGGTATATGTTGGCGAACGTTTATCTGCGGAAAGCCGATGCGCTCCCTCGGAATGACCCGAATAGGGAAACCTATTTCCGAGAAGCGATCAAGATACTCGAAGCGTATATAGAAAAAGAGCCGACGCTCCCTGTGCCGCGATATACGCTCGTGAATCTCTATTACAACCTTGGCGATACACAAGCGTCGAAGAAATGGGCGGACAGCGCGCTGCCGCTCTATACGACCGCTGATGTCGCGGCAGCTGCTCCTGCGGTGAAATATTATCTGGCGATAGGGGATTGGCAGCATGCCGTCCCATTCCTCGAAGACCTCGTTCGTGAGAATCCCGCTGACTACAACACGCTCTACGACCTCGCAAAGGTGAGCTATCTCGCGGGCGACCCCGCGACTGCCGAGCGTATCGTGCAGAAGCTTCGCATAGAGAATCCGAATATCATCCCGACCGATCCCAATTTCCTTTCCGCTATTACCGCCTATGAACAATCCACAAAATAAAAAGAGCCTCCGAGAACAAGAGCGGCGAATGTTGCCGTTCTTCGTCGAGTTCGTGAAGTTCGCCTCCGGCTTTGCAGTCATCATTGCCGCGGCGCTCTTCACTCTCCACGCCGCCTCCGCAGCGATGCGCTGATTGCACTTTTGTGTCGATCTGGTACAGTACGGCAGTACGAACCGAAGACCACTGGCAACCATAAGTCCGGTGTAGGGAGACCACCCCTCGAATTACTCGGGGCAGGTAACTGGTCGAACTCTCCTTTATTTCGTTCGTGCGAAACATCGTATGGCAATATCAAAAGACAAGAAGCGCGAGATAGTCGCGAAGCTCACCGAAGCTTTCAAGGAAGCGTCGTCGGTAGCGTTTATTGGCTTCACTAAGCTTACCGTCAAGGATTCATCGCGCTTGCGTGACGAGCTCCGGAATGCGGACGTGAAGTACTACGTCGCGAAGAAGACCCTTATCAAGAAGGCGCTCGAGGGTCGCGGCTACACCGGCGAGCTCTCCGAGCTTCCGGGTGAAATCGCTGTCGCGTGGACGAGTACGGACGTCACCGCGCCGACGCGTGTCGTGCATGAATTCGGCAAGAAGCTGAAGGGTGCGCTCACGCTCCTCGGAGGCGTGTTCGAGAACGCGTTTATTGACGCGGCCGCCGCAAAAGCTATCGCAACTATTCCGCCAATGCCGGTTCTGCGCGGTATGTTCGCTAACATTATCAATTCGCCTATACAACGGTTCGCGATTGCTCTCAGTGAGGTCGCGAAGACGAAAGTATAGGAGGCCTGCCCCGTAGCCAACGCGCAGCGTTGTGGTACTGGGGTAGCTAAGACTAAAACAGCATGAATCAGGAACAGATAATCGAGGCGGTCGAGAAGATGACCGTGCTTGAACTCAATACACTCGTGAAGGCAATCGAAGAGAAGTGGGGCGTTTCTGCGACCGCGGTCGCAGCAGCAGGTCCGGCAGCGGCAGGCGCCGCTGAGGAGGAGGGTAAGTCCACGAATGATGTGGAACTCACCGAAGCCGGCGCGACCAAGATCGCCGTTATCAAGGTGGTCAAGGAGGCGCTCGCTCTCGGCCTCAAGGAGGCAAAGGATCTCGTTGATGCAGCTCCCTCAATGCTGAAGACGGGCATGAAGAAGGAGGACGCCGCTGAGCTCGCCAAGAAGCTCACGGATGCCGGAGCAAAGGTTACTCTTAAGTAACCGAAGCCCGCAATAAAACGCGTTTCTGCCAAGAGCGGAAACGCGTTTTGCGTTTTATCCTCGAAGCCTCTACACTTGCCCTATGGAAAAGCTCGCGAAACTCTTCGGTTCCCCGGCACGGCTCAAGATGCTTCGTCTTTTTGTGTTCAATCGCGACTCCGCCTTTACACTTGATGATGTGGCACAGAGGACAAAACTCTCAAAAGAGGTTGCGCGTCGAGAGATAGCCGAGCTTCTCGCTTCCGACCTTCTTAAGAAGAAGGGCGAGCGCGCTGCCGCACGTTTTCAGGTCGATTCTCGCTATGAGCACCTTTCGGCGCTCAATGATTTCATTCTCGAGACGACCTCGCTGCGTCCGCAGAAAATACTCGCGACACTGAAGCGCGCCGGCGCGCTCAAGCTCGTCGCACTCTCAGGACATTTCACTAGCATTCTCGAACCGCAGATAGACCTGCTTGTTGTGGGTGAGAGTCTCGATGAACGCGCGCTCGCGCACGCGGTGCATACCCTCGAGGCGGAGCTCGGACGCGAAATCCGCTACGCCTCCTTCTCAACAAAGGATTTCCGTTACCGCCTCGGAGTCTACGATCGCCTCTTACGCGACGTTTTCGACTATCCACACCGCCTCCTAATCGACAAAATCGGGCTGTAGAAATGGTACAATTTCAGAAGGTGCTCGAATATTAGCCGAATAAACAAAGTATTATTTCAACTATGGTTTTCACTACCTGGGCGGATGTCCTTAGCCAATCTTTCAACAATCTGTTCTACGGATTGGTGGCGTTCATCCCCAACTTAGTCGTTGCGATTGTTATTTTCATCGTCGGCTGGCTCGTCGGCGTCGGTCTCGGCCGCGTGGTCAAGCAGATTGTCGACGCTCTTCGTGTTGATCAGGCGCTCAAGCCGACCGGCATCGAGCGTGTGCTCGCACGCGCAGGCTTCGAGCTTTCTTCCGGCAAGTTCCTCGGGATGCTCGTGCAGTGGTTCTTCATTATCGTCTTCCTTGTGGCGGCACTTGATGTGCTTCACCTCTCGACGGTGAACCTCTTCATCAGCGAAGTCGTCCTCGGGTATCTCCCGCAGGTCATCGTCGCGGTTCTCATCCTCCTCGTTGCGGCAGTAGTCGCAGAGGCGGCAGAGAGTCTCGTCGCAGGATCGGCGAAGGCGGCCTCAGTACCTTCAGCCGGCTTCCTCGGCAAGGTGGCGAAGTATGCTATCTGGATATTCGCTCTTCTCGCGGCTACGGCACAGCTTAATGTCGCGACGGCATTTGTTCAGACGCTCTTCACCGGTATCGTTATCGCAGTATCGCTCGCTCTCGGTCTCGCCTTCGGTCTCGGCGGTCAGGCTTCGGCAGCGCGCTATCTCGAGCATCTGCACACCGAGATAAAGGACTAGGTTCCTCCTCCAAAACCGCCCCCTTTCTAGAGGGGGCGGTTTTGTGTTGACAGGGATTTCTGCGTACCCTATACTCCTTCTACGTGTCTACGAACCGAAAACTTTCTTACTTAGGAGCGGATAGGCCGTAAGGCCGCGCGCGTTGCAAAACGCACGAAAACCGCCCCGAGGGGCGGTTTTCGTTTCAAAAAGGGACACGGGAATCTTTGACATACGAATACGCATAGGTAATTGAAAGCTCCGTGGCTCACCGCTACGGAGCATCAAAGTGCAGATAGTAATGGTTGTGGTAACCAGAATTCCGTGCGAGAGACAGTAAGAGTACACGGTGGATGCCTTGGCCTAGGACGGCGAAGAAGGACGCGACTAACCTGCGATAAGCTTCGGGGAGGCGGTTTGTAGCCTTTGATCCGGAGATGTCCGAATGGGGAAACCCTACAGTTTTGAACTGTAATCCGCGGGGTAACGCCCGCGCGAAGCGAACCCTGGGAAGTGAAACATCTCAGTACCAGGAGGAAAAGAGAACAATATGAATTGCGTTCTCTTCAAGCATTATGTTTGTTTGAAGGGAACGCGATTCTCGTGATACCCCGAGTAGCGGCGAGCGAAAAGGGAAAAGCCCAAACCCGCACACTCACTTTGCCATTGTGCCTAACGTTGTTCAGAAGAATCAACTTCTGGACGCGCGTGGCCCAATGGAACGTTTGAGTATCAACTACGTCAGTTGGCACAAGAACAACGATGGCAAAGTGAGTGTGCGGGGGTTGTAAGATGCGAACATTCCGATTTATCGGTAAAGAGTTATCAATCGTCTATATAGCGGAAGCTGCTGGGAAGCAGCGCCCCAGAGGGTAATGGCCCCGTACGCGAAATGTATGACGACTCTTGTTTGTATTCTTGAGTAGTTCGAGACACGAGTAGCTCGAATGAATCTGCCGGAACTAACCGGTAAGGCTAAACACGTCCTATGACCGATAGTGAACTAGTACCGTGAGGGAAAGGTGAAAAGAACCCCGAGAGGGGAGTGAAATAGAACTGAAACCGTGTACTTACAAGGGGTCGGAGCGGTGCACCATACAGCACTTGTGCTGTCTCGTGCTTGATTAAGCAGGGCGAAACTTGATAAGGACTTAGATTTGGGCGTGCGTACGGACAACAAACTCCATACGCAGTAAGCCAGGCGTTGAGCCGTCTAAGATAACTGTCAGGTGCCCTCCTTAATCATGTACGAGTGTTGTATGGTGCACCGTGACGGCATGCCTATTGAAGAATGAGCCGGCGAGTGTATATATCTTGCGTAGCTAAGTCCTTACGGGGCGGAGCTTAAGGGAAACCGAGCGTGAATAGCGCGATTGTAGGATATATACGACCCGAAGCCAGATGAGCTTGCCATGAGCAGGGTGAAGTTTGTCGAAAGACAGATGGAGGCCCGAACCCGTTGGTCGTACAACGCCTTGGGATGACTTGTGGCAAGGAGTGAAAAGCTAATCGAATCTGGGAATAGCTGGTTCTCTCCGAAACAGCTTTTGGGCTGGCGTCGCCATATGTGTGCATGGGGGTAGAGCACTGGAAGGGATCAACAGGGAGAAATCTCGTGATTCCTATCAAACTCCGAATACCATGTACCCGGGCGGCAGTTAGAAGGTGGGGGCGAAGCTCCATCGATCGAGAGGGGAAGAGCCCTGATCGCAAATTAAGGCCCCTAAATCAACGCTCAGTACATCCACAAGGAAGTGAGGACTCATAGACAGTGAGGATGTTGGCTTAGAAGCAGCCACCATTCAAAGAAAGCGTAACAGCTCACTCATCGAGAGTCCTTGCGCCGAAGATGATCGGGGTTAAGCGTTGTGCCGAAATTGCGGGTTTGTGTTTATTCCGATAAATACAAGCGGTAGGAGAGTGTTCTGTTCGCGATGAAGCTTAAGGGGTAACCCGTGGTGGAGCGTACAGAAGTAAGAATGCCGGTACAAGTAACCACAACGCGGGTGAGAACCCCGCGCGTCGAAAGATCAAGGTTTCCTCAGCTATGGTGATCAACTGAGGGTTAGTCGGGCCTAAGGGGATGGCGAGAGCCGCACCCGATGGACACAGGGTTAATATTCCCTGACCGTTTTTAGAGGCTATGGAGTGACGGACTGCTGTATGTGCTGCCCATTATTGGATTTGGGTCGGCTTGGTGAGGAAGCGCGTTAGGCAAATCCGGCGCGCATTATTCCGAGCTGAGTCGCAATTTCCTCCTACGGGGGGAGAGAGGGTGCAAAGCGCGGTTCCAAGAAAATCTTCTACGCATCAACTCTAAAGATGACCGTACCGTAAACCGACACAGGTGATCAGGTCGAGCAGACCAAGACGAACGAGTAAGAGGTCCTCAAGGAACTCGGCAAACAAGCGGCCGTAAGTTAGCGATAAGGCCTGCCTCCTGCCTGCAAGGGCGGGAGGCCGCAGCGAAAGTTTTCCTATCAACTGTTTACCAAAAACACAGCTCCCTGCAAACTCGTAAGAGGAAGTATAGGGGGTGACACCTGACCAATGCCGGAAGGTTAACCACGGTGGGTGGTATGTCGCAAGATGTACTGCTGGACTGTGTAAGCCCCGGTGAATGTCGGCGATAACTATAATCGTCCTAAGGTTCCGGGCGCGACGAGAGTCGTGCTCGGAAGGACTAGGACGATTGTAGCGGTAAACATACACAAGCTGCCTTGCTGCGCAGTAATGCGCGGATTAGTCCACATGGCTATATGCTGGGAAGCGCGGAAGCGCGATCAGCAGGGAAGATTCGTGAACTTCACAGAGGAGAATAATCCTCAAAGATATAAGTTGGGTTGGTGTAATAATCAATCAAAGAGACAGGCATAGACAGCGAGGAGGTGGGCTTAAGAGCAGCCACCCTTTGAAGAGAGCGTTATAGCTCACTCGTCGAGTCGGTCAGACGTGGTTGATAGCATAAGAAGACATTTGGCCTTGCCTGCGTGCAAGGGACAACCAGTGCCTTCAAGACGTCGGACCAGTTTCGACACCCATCTTATACCCTAGGGAATGACTACATTCCCTCTTCTGTGAAGTTCACGAAAACCCTCAGAGACCAAACGCCATACTCCTATTCGTAGGAGCAAGATAGAGTCCAAAGGTTGAAAGGAACCTAGAGCGTAATTCCTTGTCGGGTAAGTTCCGACGTGCACGAATGGTGTAATGAGTGGGAAACTGTCTCGAGGACTCGCTCGGTGAAAATGCACTTCCGGTGAAGATGCCGGATACCTGTAGTTAGACGAAAAGACCCCAGGAGCTTTACTATAGCTTCGTATTGGCACTGCGGGATTCATGCGTAGCATAGGTGGGAGGATTTGAAGCATTGGTTTCGGCTGGTGTGGATCCGTCAGTGAAATACCACTCTTGAATTTTGCAGTGTCTAACCCCGTGAGCGTAACTCACGGGGGACCGTGCGTGGCAGGTAGTTTTGGTGGGGCGCTATCCTCCTAAAAAGTAACGGAGGAGTCTATTAAGGTTCTCTAGGCGCGAATGGAAACCGTGCCGATAGTGTAATGGCATAAGAGAGCTTAACTGTAAGGGGTACATCCCGAGCAGATGCGAAAGCAGAGCATAGTGAACCGATGGTACGCCTTAGATGCGGCCAGAGATTAACGGATATAAGTTACCCTGGGGATAACAGGCTAGTTCCGCCCAAGCGTCCATAGCGACGGCGGAGTTCGGCACCTCGATGTCGGCTCACCTTAGCGCGGGGCTGGAGAAGGTCCCAAGCGTATGGCTGTTCGCCATTTAAAAAGGTACGCGAGCTGGGTTCAAACCGTTCAGCAACTGACTTCGGTCGGTGATTGAACGGTTTGAACCCCGAGGCAAATGTTAGCTACGTGGAGACGTAGTGTGAATAAACGACAACTCACGGCGGTCTCGACTAGGAATAGTCGAGAAGCAAATCAACTGATATCGGTGGAACCCAGCCCCAGTTTTAAAATGCATAAAACTGGAGCTGGGCAATACCGAGGGAATTTGTCTTATGTGCTTCATTGAGGAATGTTCTTTGAGAATGTATTGCGGAGAAGTCGCCAAGCGGTTAAGGCACCAGACTTTCAAATCTGGCATGCGAAGGTTCGAACCCTTCCTTCTCCTCCATACATTTTCTGGCAACTTAGGTTGCCTCCTCAATGAAGCACATAAACGAAGCCCGTAGAGACTGAATGTTGATCATCCCGCCCCACTTTTGTCATTAGGACAGAGGCGGGGAGGGCTCACATAATTAGATGTACCTCGTTATTCCAATGACGGCGGTGTATCAAAAGTGGAGCTGGATGGTGTTACAGTCCGATCCCGCCAGTAATGGCGGCGTTATTGGGCAGCTAGAGCCTAAAGCCTAGTGCCCAATAGCTACGTAATGCGTGAGACAGGTTGGTCTCCTATCTACTACAGGCGTTGATTCTTGAGGGGGGTTGTCCCTAGTAAAATATTGCTACTTCAGAGAGAGATCTCTGATGACAACGCTGCTTATAACGGTGGAGTCTAAGGCGCTTCTGGTTTTAGAGGTCGATATCCGACGGTCCAGTGGATATTGACCTCGCTTGAGGACCAGAATGACGCTATGATAATACCGTGGGAAGTCGATTAAGTATTACCAATGCAGATCTCGCGTATATCGCGGGCTTCTTGGATGGAGATGGAAGTCTCATGTTCCAATTAAAGAAGCGCGCAGATTCGACCAAAGGAGTGCGTTTTATGGCGACGATATGTCTTTATCAAGATACTCGCCATGATGCGCCGCTCTCGTGGATTCGAACGCGACTCAAATGCGGCTATGTTTCTAAACGGAACGATGGCATGACAGAATTACGCATCAATGGCTTCTCTCAAGTGAGGGAGACCGTAGAAGCGCTTCTGCCGTATCTTCGTTTCAAGAAGAAACAAGCAAGACTACTCATTCGGGCATGTAAATTGCTCGAACAAGAGACGCTCCGCACCATGAAGTCGAGAGATATACGAAAGATTGTTGATTTGCTGTTGCTCATACAGAATGAAAACTATATGAGCAAAAAGCGAAAGACGAAAGAAGAACTGCATCACATGCTTGGTTTGACCCCGTAACGACTTACGTTGAAAGATACGTGGACTCATAGGTAGAGGAATCGTTCCGCAGGCAGCTCGCTAACGCGACTGCACTTGGATTTTCTAAAGCGGAGTACCGCTAAGAAAATCTCGGCGAGAACGACAGCTCCTATGGGTAAGATGCAGCCATCCTAACTTCGCACAGGCGGAAAAGGATGAAGATATAGTCTGAGCTCCTGGAAACAGGGGAAGTATCGACGAGAGGACCGGGATGAACTGACCTCTGGTCTATCGGCTGTCGCGCCAGCGGCACCGCCGAGTAGCTATGTCGGGTGCCGATAACCGCTGAAAGCATATAAGCGGGAAACGGGCCCCAAGATTAGGAATCGTTATGAGACTCGTAGGAGATGACTACGTTGATAGGCTCTAGATGGAAGCGCAGTAATGCGTTGAGTCGAGGAGTACTAATATGTCCAGTCTCTCGTGCGGAACTCTGTCTAACACAATCGTTCTGTTTGCGTTTTGATAATTACCTATGCGTTTCGTAGTCACCGACCCTACGTCGCTCGCTTCGCGAGCTATGAAGGGTAAAAACACTTTCGAGTGTTCGGTTCTGGTGGTTCGGCGGCGGGGTCATACCCGTTCTCATTCCGAACACGGCAGTCAAGCCCGCTAGCGGCGATGGTACTCATCGTTTCAGATGGGGAGAGTAGCTAACCGCCAGAACCGAGTACTCGATATTTGTTTTTGAGATGTTTGTAATAATTGGATGGGGAGAGTAAGAAAGAAACGCCTCGGAAGGCGTTTTTTCTTTCTGCTGCACTTGCTTCAAGAAAGCGAAAGAAGACTCTCGCTTTCTTTCGCTTCGTTTGCAGTAGCTAACCGCCAGAACCGAGTACTCGATTTTTGTTCCTTCAGATTAAGCGGGGTGTAGCTTAGGTAAGTTAAGTGCGGCAAGCACTCTGTCCTGGGTGACAACGTCCGGGAGCTGTACAGAGGACGCAGGTTCGAATCCTGTCACCCCGACCATGCACGCCGCGCTTGCGCGGCGTTTTGCTATACTGTTCGCATGGATTGGGCAACGCGACGGCGGTTCATAATTCTTCTTATTATCGGCGCGATCATGGTCGCGTTCTTCGCGACGGTGCTTATCGCCACATTCTCGAAGACGCCGACCTGCTCCGATGGCATACAGAATCAGGATGAGACGGGTGTTGACTGCGGTGGTTCATGCCGGTACCTCTGCATAGCAGAACAGCAGCCGCCGACCGTTCTGTTCACCAAGGCTATCGGCAACGGCCTCGGTCGTACGGATGTCGTCGCATCAATCGAGAATAAGAACGCCGCCGCTGCGGCAAAGAATGTCCCGTATCGCATCACGCTCTACGGTACCGGCCAGTTCCTTATCCAAGAGGTTACCGGCTCGTTCGACCTTCCACCCGGCGCGACGGTGCCGCTCTACATCCCCAACATATCTTCAGGGAAACAAACCGACATAAAAGCCTTCCTCACCATTGCGACCTCTTCGCTCCAATGGTTTTCTCTGTCGCCCTCCGCTCTCCGTGCACCGCTCGTATCGAACACGACTCAGGGAGGTATCTCGAACACACCGCGTATTGAAGCCATTCTCACCAATCCGACCATCATTCCATTCACTGATGTACGAGTCGTGGTCGTCGTTCGCGATACGCACGGGGACGTTATAGCCGCGTCAGAGACGATCGTTCCCTCCATTCCAGCACAAGGGCAGGCGAATGCGACCTTTACGTGGAATAGCGCGTTTCCGAGCGCGCCTGCCGCAATAGAGGTTACCCCGATTGTTTCGCTTCCGTGAATGCGTTAGGAAAAGCATCCAGGAATTTCTTCAACTCCGGCGGAGATTGGACGCTGTTTCTGCCAGCGGTCGCCCTCTCGCTTCTTGGTCTGCTTACTATGAGCACCTTCGGGCAAGGGGAATCGCTTGCTCCGCGACAGTTCCTTTGGCTCGCGGTCGCGACGGTCGCGTATCTCGTCATCTCGACGATTGATATGCGCTTCATTCGTCGGACATCGGTCGTCATGACGCTCTACAGCGCCGCGCTTATCCTTCTCGCACTCGTGCTTCTCGCGCGCCCGGTGATGGGCGCGCACGCGTGGTTCTCGTTCGGTCCCGTATCGTTTCAGCCGGCAGACTTCGCGAAGTTGGCGCTCATCGCACTTCTCGCGAAGTATCTTTCGCGTCGGCATGTCGAGATAGGGGACTTCCGCCACATTCTCGTTTCTGGCACATATGCACTCACGGTCACTCTTCTCATTCTTATCGAGCCGGACATGGGGAACGCCATCATATTCACGACACTCTGGCTCGGCATGATGCTGGTATCCGGCATATCGAAAAAGCACCTTGCTATTCTCGGATGCATCGGGCTCGTGCTCGCATCGATTATTTGGTTCGAGGGGTTGAAGCCCTATCAGCGCGCACGCATCGTCTCTTTCGTGAATCCCGCCGCCGACATACACGGTTCCGGTTACAACGCGTATCAGGCTAAGATTGCGGTCGGCTCGGGAGAGATTTTCGGCAAGGGCATTGGGTACGGGACACAGTCGAAATTGCGATTTCTCCCCGAGTATCAGACCGACTTCATCTTTGCCGCATATGCCGAGGAATGGGGTTTCGCAGGGACAGCGCTTTTATTCGCGGTCTACGCGCTTTTATTTGCGCGACTCGCGCAAATAGCCCGCGCCGCCGCGACTAATTTTGACGCATTCTTCACGCTCGGCGTGCTTCTGCTCCTCGCCGCGCATCTCGCGATACATGTCGGTATCAGTCTGGGGCTCCTGCCGGTGACCGGCACGACAATACCTTTTATGAGTTCGGGCGGCTCCCATCTCGTACTCGAATTTGCCCTGCTTGGCATTGTGACATCGCTTGCGCACCATGGTCGCGGCGCGACGAGAGACATAAGCGCACACGAATATCTGGGGGGCTAAGCGAGATAGACAGCAATCGTTCTCTGCACCATCTGTTCAAGCGAGAAATCGCGCATGTCTTTGGCATCTACTATCTCGCCGACGCCGCCTACGCGGTTTGCCTCGATAGGGAGACCCGCTGCCCTCGCTTCGAGGAGGACATACGGCAGCCCTTCCTTGAGAGAGGGGAGCGCAAACACATCAAACCCTTTCAGTACCTCGCTTGCCGGTAGAAAGCCGAAAAGTTTTACCCGATCAGAAAGTCCGTATTCTTGTATTTTTGCTTCAAGTTGCTGGCGTTCTTCTCCTTTGCCGACGATAGCAACAAACAGATTCGGGTTTCTCCGCGCTTGTTCCACGAGTGCAGTCTGGTTTTTATTCCGCGTGAGTTCTCCAATCGTTCCGGTGATATGCGTATGAGGAGGGAAAGCAGAACGAATGACCTCTCCTGATCCGAGTGCGATGGCAGGACTTATCCCGTTGTATATGCGCACTGTTTTCTTACCAACAAAAGGCATGTGCCGTGCCACGCGCAAATCATAATCAGAAACGACAATGACAGCGTGTGATAGAAGTGCAGTAAGCCACGAAAAGAGATACATAAGCGCGCGGTGCAAAGGACTGCGTTGTTCCCAGAACGGCCAGCCGTGAGCGGTGAAGATGATGCGGGGCACTCCGGTAAGACGGGCCGCGAGAGCGCCGATACCGGCCGCTTTCGACGAGTTGAGGTGAATGACATCAGGCTTTTCTTTACGAAATATTCTCCATAGTTCAAAAAAGCTTTTTACATCTGCAGCTATCGAAACATCCCGCTGCAGTGCCCGTATCGGGTGAGTGCGTATGCCGACATTCCGCAGTTCATCGGCAAGTCGTCCCGGCTGTCCGAATGCGACGTGTACATCAAAAGCGTCCTTAGGGAGATGGGTCGCCAGGTCATAGACATAGCGCTGGGCGCCGCCCCAGTTTGCCTTGGTGATAACAAAGAGTATTTTGCGGGGCTTCATAGGTGCAACTGTACAATATATTTCTGCGTTATAGTATCCATATCTATGGTATTTAATCGAAGCGAGACAGCGATTCTCCTTGTGGGGGATTTTCTTATATTGGGGGCATCCCTCTGGATTACTCTTGCATTACGGAACCTCGCGTTGCCCCCCTTTAGTTACTTTGAGGAGAATATCGTCCCGTTTCTGCCGATGTTCCTTTTGTCGCTTGTCGTGTTCTATATCGCCGGCCTCTACGAGAAGCAGACGCGCCCGATTCGGAGTGTGATGGGTATCCGCATATTCGGCGCGCAGGCGGCGACCGTCGCGATTGCGGCGATACTCTTCTTCATACTCCCGCTTTCGATAGCGCCGAAGACGATCCTCGTGATGTATCTCGCCATATCGGTCGTCGCTGAAAGTGCATGGCGTTTTTATAGAATGAATAAAGAGATCGGGGAGGGCAGGCGCGTGCCGGTCATCCTCGCGGGTTCCGGTCAGGCGGCTGACGAACTGTATGAGGAAGTGAACAACAATAGCGCCTACATGATCCGATTCGTTGACCGGATTCAATCGGTTGATTCGTGCACGGACGGCTCGGCTGTGATGGATACCGAAGAACTCTATGAAGAAATCTTCGATCGCGTTCCTCTTGAATATCTTGATACGGATGAACTCCTGAAGTCGTTTTCACAGGATAAAGTGTTCTATGATCGGAGTAAGCGTCTCTTCGATGTTCTCCTCGCTCTTCTTCTCTCGCTCGTTGCTATCCCTATCGTAGCGTTCGCGTCGCTTGCGCTTTTCCTCGAGAGCGGAATGCCTTTTTTCCGCCATGATCGCATCGGCAAGGGAGGGCGCGTATTTTCTTTATTGAAACTGCGTACGATGCTTCTCAATGATCATGGTGATCCGCAATTACAGAAGAAGAATCGCGTAACGGCGGTCGGACGCTTCCTCCGGAAGACGCGCATTGATGAACTTCCGCAACTCTGGAACGTGCTCACGGGCGACCTCTCGTTTATTGGGCCGCGCCCCGAACTCCCGAAGATAGCCGAGGTGTATGAGCGAGAGCTTCCGCATTATCGTATGCGACACCTTATCGCTCCCGGTCTCTCGGGGTGGGCACAGATACACGATTATGATGCTCCGCGCGGCGGAGCAGACGTGGTGCGTACGAAGCGGAAACTTTCGTACGACCTCTACTATTTGAAGCATCGCTCACTCGGGCTTGATCTCGCCATCGCGATCAAGACACTGCGGGCGCTCGCTTCTATTTCTGGAACCTAATATGAAAGTCCTTGTTACTGGCGGTGCTGGGTTCATAGGCAGTCACGTGGTGGACCTCCTTCTCAAGGAGGGTGCCGAGGTTCATGTATTCGATTCGTTCATAACAGGCAAGCGCGAGCGCGTGCCGAAAGGGGTACGGGTTATTGAAGGAGATATTCGTGATCGGTCGGCACTCGAGGAGGCTATGCAGGGTATGACACACGTGGTGCATCTCGCGGCGCTCGTATCGGTTCCTGAAAGTGTTGAAAACCCAACGCTTACTCACGAGGTGAACGTTATCGGTACGAGGAACGTATTTGATGCTGCTCGCCGCGCAGGCGTAAGCAAGGTTGTGTATGCATCGTCCGCCGCCGTATATGGAGATCATCCCGAACTCCCAAAAACGGAAGAAAGCCCGCTGCAGCCGAAGTCTCCCTATGCAACATCAAAGGTTGCGAATGAGGCGGATGCTCTCGCATCGGGTCTCTCTACCGTCGGACTCCGCTTCTTCAATGTGTATGGGCCGAGACAGGATGCGAACCACCCCTATGCCTCAGTTATCCCGCGATGGGTCGCAGCAGCGAAAGATAATCGGATGATCGAGCTTCACGGTGGTGGTGTACAGACGCGTGATTTCATACACGTGCACGACGTCGCGCGCGCGATACTCCTTGCGCTCAAGTCGGCGTATGTCGGCATATGTAATGTTGCTTCAGGCGTTGAGACAGTTCTGCAAGACGTGCTTCAACATATGAGTGAGATGCTCAATAAGGATGTTTTGCATGAACGGACGCCCGCCCGCGCAGGAGATATTAGCAGAAGTGTCGCGCGGGTGGATCGAGCTCGAGAGACGCTCGGTTTCGAAGCAGAGATTCCACTCAAAAAAGGTTTGAAGGATTTGCTCGCATGATTATTGACGGACGAGTGTTAGCGAAAGAGGTGCTCGCGCGCGCGAGGGCGCGCGCTGAAGCATTGCCGCGGCGGCCACGGGTCGTCGCGTTTGTGGCGCCTAACGAGACTGCCGCGACCCGTTCGTATCTGGCGATAAAAGCGAAAAGCGCGACGCTCGCCGGCTGCGACTTCGAAACTCGCGATATCCAAATAACAGACCGGCCGTCACAGTATTTTGATATCGATGCTGATGCGATTATTGTGCAACTGCCGTTGCCTGCTGATATCGCTACGAAAGAAATTCTCGATGCGATTCCTCTTGAGAAAGACGCCGACGTACTCTCTTCTACTGCCCGTACGCAAAGTATGCTGCTGCCGCCAGTCGTCGGCGCGGTCAAAGAGATTTTCGACACGTATCATATTGAAACGAAAGGGAAGCACGCGGTTGTCGTCGGAAATGGATACCTTGTTGGCGCACCGGCGGCGACATGGCTTCGTGCCGAGGGTGCTGAAGTCGAGGTCGTCGAGCGTCCGACGGATAACCTCGCAGAGACGTTACTCACTGCTGACATCATCGTGTCAGGTACCGGCTCACCGCACCTCATCAAGCCGGAAATGCTGAAAGAGGGTGTGGTGCTGATTGACGCAGGCACCTCCGAATCCTCGGGGAAAATAGTCGGAGATGCCGACCCGGCTTGTGCGGCGAAGTGCACGCTCTTTACCCCCGTCCCGGGCGGCGTCGGCCCCCTCGCGGTCGCGAAGCTTTTTGAGAACGTCGTCACCCTCGCTGAACGCGCGACCTTGACTAAATTGGATTGACGTTCTACCATTCTCTACTAGAAGCGCGCACTTTGAACCAGGGTTTGCCACAGCAGAAAGCGGCGTAGTATCTGGGCTCTTTTCTGCTATGGCAAACTCGCGCAGAAGCGATAAGGCCCGCTGGCGATGCTATCCGCAAGGAATGGCGCTTAATAGGAGACTCCTATGAGCAACGATACTGGCACCCTGCTTCCGTACATTGCCGCTCTCGCTCGGGCTGCAAGGAAGGGTATTCCTCTGCCGACTCTCGCCGACTTTTGCGCATACCTTAACCTGAGCGTGAAGCCCCTCGCTGCTGCCGTTTTGGCCGCGCTCGACACCATCCATATCGACCGCTCGACTCGTCCAGCCTATCCGTACTTTGTGGACAAGGACTGCATCAACGACCCGGACTTCATCGCACTTGAACAGACCGGCCCCGCCGACTACGCGCTCGGCAGCCTGGAGCAATATCTCCACGGCGCCCAGAAGACCGGCGGCTGGGAACGTGGCGAGGCAATCTACGAATATCTCAAGGGCAGCAACACGCTCTCGAGCTGTCTCGGCCTCGCCGATCTCCTCGCCATCCAGAAGCTCGGTATCGAAGCCTTCCGCAAGCACTTCGCCAGCAAAGTAGTGTCCGGATGGAAATCGGTCGTCCGGGACCGCGACGGCAACCCGTTCGTTCCGTGCCTTGTCGAGGGCGATGGCGGGGTTGTACTGTTCTGGACGTGGTTCGAACGCGGCTGGAACAGTCGCAGCCCGGCGCTCCGCTTCGCAAGTTAGATCTTCGGAATCGGGCACTCTGCTCGCACTCTGAACCTCTGACCTTCCCGCCCCGCATGGCAACATGCGGGGTGTCTTCATGTACCATGTGAGATGGCAGCAGGCGTATCGGGGGATGCTCAGGTGGGGGAACGCACAAATGGTAATTCAGCAGATAACAGATAAATAAATATAGCAAGACTTCGCTTTTTATATAGATAGTTTATAATCCCCACATGACTCGTTTCCGGGTGTCTGCCGTTGTTGCCCTCCTCGTGGGCTTTTTGCTTGCGTATTTCGTCTGGTCTACTGAAGCGAATCCACTCTCCTCATATCGCTTCAAGCTCGGCCTCGACCTCGCCGGGGGTACTGAGCTCGTCTACAAGGCTGATATGAGCCAGACGGCGACGAGCGAGCGCTCTGACGCTCTCGGAGCTCTCCAGGGGGTCATTGAGCGCCGTGTGAACATGTTTGGCGTCGCCGAGCCCCTCGTTCAGACCGAAGAGGTGAGCGCGCTCTCGGGCACCACCGAAGATCGGCTTATCGTCGATCTTCCTGGCGTGACCGATATCAAAGCGGCGGTTACCGCGCTTGGCGCGACACCGACCCTCGATTTTCGCATAGCAACGACCGCTGCTACCGGCACCTCGACCGAGGCGACGTTCATCCCGACCGGTCTCACCGGCCGCTATCTCGCGAGCGCCTCGCTCCAGTTCGGCTCGGGCGCGACCGCCGGTCTCGCGGCGCCGCAGGTGCTTCTCAATTTCAACAGCGAAGGTGCGAAACTTTTTGAAAAGATAACGAGTGAAAATATCGGACAGGTGCTCGCCATCTTCCTCGATGGTCAGCCTATCTCTACACCGGTTATTCAAGAAGCGATTCCGGGCGGACAAGCGACCATTAGCGGTAAGTTCACCGCGCCTGAGGCGCGCGATCTGGTACGCAATTTGAATTTCGGCGCGCTCCCGGTGCCCATCGAGCTTGAAAGCTCTTCCGCCGTCGGCCCGACTCTTGGCGCCGCGGCTATCAATGCGGGCGTCGTGGCTGGCATCATCGGCTTCGCTATCATCGCGCTCTTTATGATCGCGTGGTACCGCCTCCCGGGTGTTGTCGCGACGATTGCGCTCGCAGAGTACCTCGCCTTCATGCTCGCGATTATCAAAGTCATCCCCGTCACCCTTACCGCTTCGGGCATCGCCGGGCTCATCATTTCGGTCGGTATGGCGGTGGATGCAAACGTGCTTATATTCGAGCGCACCAAGGAGGAACTCCGGGGCGGGAAGTCGCCGCGCGAAGCGGTGCATATCGGCTTCTCGCGCGCGTGGCCGGCTATCCGCGACGGCCACCTCACGATGATCATCTCGGGCGTCATCCTCTTCTGGCTCGGGACGAGTATCGTACAGGGCTTCGCGCTCGTATTCGTACTCGGCGTGCTCGCCTCGTTCGTATCGGCAGTGTCGCTCTCTCGCGTGTATCTCCTCGCTATCGTTCCCGAAGAGGGAGAGGGTGCGTGGAAGTTCCTCTTGAGCTCCGGTTTTCGTAAACACTAATTTATGTTCATCATCAACCATCGCGGTTTCTTCTTCTGGCTTACGGGGCTTATCCTCGCTGGCGTTATCGGCGCGATAGTCGTCTGGGGTCTCCCGCTCGGCATTGACTTCACCGGCGGCTCTTTGATGCAGGTGTCGTACGAGAACGGTCGGCCGGCGCTTACGGATATTGAAAAGCAGATTACTCCTGTGGGACTCGGCACGATCTCGGTGCGCGCATCAGGTGACCGTGCAGTCGCTATACGCACCCGCTCACAGACGCCCGGAGAGCATGAGGCTATCCTCGGAGCGCTCTCAGCAAACGCATCAACGACTGAAGTTGCGTACACTTCGGTCGGTCCTGCGCTCGGGAGCCAGTTCACTCACAAGGCGGTATGGGCGATTCTCGCCGTCGTGCTCGTCATCATGCTCTACATCGCGTTCGCCTTCCGTCGTGTATCCGGCCCGGTTCCAGGCTGGGGCTACGGCTTCACGGTCGTCGCGATGCTCGCTATCGATATCATCGTGCCGACCGGCTTCTATGCCGCATATGCGCATTTCACCGGTGCAGAGGTCGATTCGCTCTTCATTGTCGCCCTCCTCTCGCTTTTGGGCTACTGTGTGAATGATGTCATTGTCATCTTCGATCGTGTTCGCGAGCACCTTGCGAAGAACGAGCGCGAGAATAATAAAGAACCGTTTGAGGAGACGATAGGGAAGTCTATTAGTGAGACGATGACGCGCTCTATAAACACTGCGCTCACCGTCGTGCTCGCGCTCATCGCCCTCATCTATTTCGGCGCAGAGACCACACGCAACTTCGCACTCGTGATGCTTGTGGGTATCGTCGCAGGCACCTTCTCCTCGATCGCGCGCTCCGCGCCGCTCCTCATCCCGATTGCAAAGTGGTTTAAGAAATGAACATGTTTGAGAAATTTCGGAAGGGTACAAAAGAAAGTAGCGAAAATAACGATCCGGAAGCGGTACGCAAAGCAGAAATAGAAAAAATATACGGCACGGTCTTTGTCGTGGAGTCCAGTCAAGATATGTCGTTCGAAAATCTTATTTCCTCTGCGGGTGTGACGAATGTCGATTCAAGAATTACAGAAGAGAAGTTCCCCCGTCTCGAGCGATTGGGCAGTTCCAATATGCAGGTTGTCGCAAGTGCTCGCGACTCTTTTATTGAAGACACGCTTGGGTATTTAGAAAAAGAGGGGCAACACCCCGCGACAATTCATGATCTTCTCGAGTTCATGCCACAGTGCCCTGAGTTAGTATGGCGACTGTGTGCACTCGGCTCACTTGTAGACGAAGATAATAAAAAGTTTTGTGTTGTGGTTGTAAAGAAAGAAGGTAACGTATCATTATCTCTTCAAGAACTCGGTCAAGAAACTTTTCGGGATGGGGTTACGCATTACTATACTCCATGGCCAGCTTCACTTCTCACGGTGCAGAATGTTCAATGAAGCACCTTCTCCTCGATCGCGCGCTCCGCGCCGCTCCTCATCCCGATTGCAAAGTGGTTTAAGAAATAAGAAAGTTTTGAAAACAAAAAGCGGACTTCGTAAGTCCGCTTTTTGTTTTCAATAGGAGAGTGTCACTCGACAAACACCAAACCGCTCATGCTTCGAGCGCATAAGGAGGCAAGGGGTGACGGCTTCATATATCATACGCTCCTCTATCTCGCGTGCAATCTTGGCAACGCATTTTTGTGTGTCAGGAATGGATAACCTTGATTTGTTTGCGGGTTGTGGTAATGTCTGTGTTGGATATCCTGTAGTTCAACCGAGAAGGAGATTGGAAATGTCACTGAAAACCATCCGCCACAGTCACGCCGGGCAAGCAAGGAGCGCCGAACGCAAGCGCAAGCGGCGATACGTGAACCGTCGGAACCTCAAGCTCAGCGCAGCGCTCCTCGGCGTGACTCCGTCGCAACTGCAGCAGCAGTATCAACTCGAGATCGACGCCATCGTCTCAACCCATGATTCCAGAGCGGCACATCGGGCGCAGAGGGCAAAGACTGCTCGAAAGGTTAACTGTGCCCCCTGGGGATGATGTTCCATCTTGTGGGTGACCCGTCAGAATTGACGGGTCACATTTTGTTTTAGGGTCTATTGACGCCCTTTCGACCTTCCTATACTATGGCCTTACTGTCCCCCTATGGGGGACGGGGTGTTTCTTTGACATCAAAATACGTGAATGCCCGCCACGGAGGTGGCGGGCGAAAAGCCCCGACGTTACAGTCGGGGTAAAAGATGTGTGAATTCTTTTGTTCCGCCTATTCTTATTGAGAGTTTGATCCTAGCTCAGGGTGAATGCTGGCGGCGTGGATAAGTCATGCAAGTCAAGGGGGCCCGCAAGGGCAACCGGCAGACGAGGTAGTAACACGTAGGTAGATCCCCCGAAGTCGGGCATAGCCAGTCGAAAGACTGGGTAATTCCCGATAGTCTCCTTCTTCGCTGTGTATTTCATCACAGCTACGAAGGACGCAGCCGCAAGGCCGTGTCCTCCGAAGCTCGGAATGGAATGTAGAGCGAAGGAGGAGTAAAGGTTTTTCGCTTCGGGAGTCGCCTGCGCAGTATCAGCTAGTTGGTAGGGTAACGGCCTACCAAGGCTACGACGCTTAGGGGAGCTGAGAGGCTGACCCCCACCGATGGAACTGCGACACGGTCCATACTCCTACGGGAGGCTGCAGACGAGAATATTCCGCAATGGACGAAAGTCTGACGGAGCGACGCCGCGTGATGGATGAAGTGCCTTGGTACGTAAACATCTTTTATCGGGGACGAAGTTTATTGACGGTACCCGATGAATAAGGAGCTCCTAACTCTGTGCCAGCAGGAGCGGTAATACAGAGGCTCCAAGCATTACCCGGAATCACTGGGCGTAAAGGGTGTCTAGGCGGCCATATTAGTCTTTCGTTAAATCTGCGGGCTCAACCTGCAGGCTGCGAGGGAAACGGTATGGCTCGAGGGCGTGAGAGGTGCACGGAACTCATGGTGGAGGGGTGAAATCCGTTGATATCATGGGGAACACCGAAAGCGAAGGCAGTGCACTGGTACGTTCCTGACGCTCAAACACGAAAGCCAGGGTAGCGAAGAGGATTAGATACCCTCGTAGTCCTGGCCCTCAACGTTGCTCGCTCGCTTTACGGAGTATCGACCCTCTGTGAGGCTAAGCTAACGCGGTAAGCGAGCCGCCTGGGTAGTACGATCGCAAGATTAAAACTCAAAGGAATAGACGGGGACTCGCACAAGCAGTGGATTATGCGGCTTAATTCGTTGATAAACGAAGAACCTTACCAAGGTTAGAAACCCAGCTGCATCCTCTCTGAAAGGAGAGGAGCCTTCGAGGGTGCTGGGCAGGTGATGCATGGTCGTCGTCAGTTCGTGGTTTGAACTGTTCCCTTCAGTGGGGTAACGAACGCAACCCCCGTTGTCTGTTGCCTATATGGCCAGGCGAGACTGCTCCCTCACGGGAGAGGAAGGTGGGGATGACGCCAGATCAGCATGTCCCTTGATACCTTGGGCTGCACGCATAATACAATGGGCGGTACAACGGGTCGCAATGCCGTAAGGCGGAGCCAATCCTTATAAAACCGCCCCCAGTACGGATCGAGGTCTGCAACCGACCTCGTGAAGCCGGAATTGCTAGTAATCGCAGGTCAGCCAAACTGCGGTGAATACGTTCTCGAGTCTTGTACTCATTCAAAAATGTGCTTGGTAGTCATTCAATCCAGTCCGTTCAAATCGGACCCTCCTCCGGGAGCGTAGCGAACGAACAGTCGATATACCGCGAGGTTGTCGGCGGAGAGATCTAGTAGCAAAAAGCAGCCCTCCTGTAGAGATACAGAGCGTATGTGGGACCCATTCTGGTGAGTAATGGGGAACTACTTCACAATCGCGTTGAGCGGATGCAAGGAACGGAATGAATGATGACCCAAGGAGATCTCACAGGGATCGAGATGTTATGAACACCTATGAGAAGTCAGCTGTGTCGTAGTACCATGCGTCAAGTTATACTTTATGCATGGAAAGGACACTTCCAGTAGTAAGTAACGAATATGTTGTCGGACTTACGGATGGCGAGGGGTGCTTCTATGTAAATATGGGAGTTTCTTCTCGCTATCGAGCAGGATACCGCGTGCAATTGCATTTTCACCTGAAGATGCAAGAGCGCGATAGAGAACTGCTCGAAAAAGTGCGTAACACAATAGGATGCGGCGAAGTCTACTTTCAAAAAGAGCAACGCGCCAATCACTGTCAGTGTTATCGCTATACCGTGAGTTCAGAAAAGGATATACAGGAAACAGTAATCCCTTTCTTCAAACAATATCCGTTACAAAGTGCGTCGAAGGGTGCGAGTTTTGAGATTTTCTGCAAGATCGCTTCTCTTGTAAAAGAGAAAAAGCATCTTACACCTGAAGGTCTTGAAGAAATTCGTGAACTCAAATCGCGCATGAATCAAAAAACTGCTGGACTCGCGTAGTACGAGAAATTCGTATGCTACGTGGGAACGCAAAGACGTCTCGGTCTATTGCAATCCGCCCGTCAAGTCAAGGGAGCTGGGGGTGCCCGAAGGTCTGCCTCGCGCAGGACTACGGCAAATTCAGTGACAAGGACTAAGTCGTTGGTGCATGCTGCACCTGTTGCGACGCTTGGGAGTAATCCCTCGAAAAATAAACTCGGCTATATGCTGGAAGACCTGAGTATCCCGCGCTACGCGGTATAATTACGATTATGCCCGTGACAATGCGTCGGGTGCAGAAAATCAGCAGGGAAGTCCTCTGTGTTAAAACGCATGACCCCTCAGAGACTACACGCCGAGCGCCGTTCAATTCGGACAAAGAAATTCAAGCATATCTGCAGGGTGCGCTCCATGATGCGTATCGTCGCGAGAATCGCATTCGGTTTTCTCAAAAAGGAACTGAATGGTTAACGACTCTCAAGGATCTTCTCGGTCAACTCGGCTATCGGTCGTGGATGTATCGGGAAGGTTCACGTGATGTATATGATCTGGAAACCACCGCAGAATTCTTGGATTTTAAGTTCGATGTCTCGATTCTTGAGACGAGTGAAGAAAAGGCGGCGTATATTCGCGGTTTTTTCGATGCAGAGGGCGGTATTCCGCATTCGCGGGACGCCTCACTCTACATTCAGCTCGTGCAAAAGGATCTCGAGAAAATGCGATCGATCAAATCAGTGCTCCAATCGCTCGGTATCAAGACCGGTGTGCTCCACAATCCGAGCCGCAAGGTTGATCCAAATTATTGGCGCTGCTTTGTAAGCACTGAATCGCATTCAGACTTCGCGCGTATCATCGGGTCATCGCACCCGTTGAAGCGAGCACGGTTTGAAGAACGGATGATGATATAGTCCATGCCTCATAGCGATATGAGGGGGACACAGAACAAGGCACGGGTAGCGGAAGCTGTTCGTGGAACATATCCAATTTGGAATCGCTATTGCCCGAAAGGCGTAGCATGTCGATACGATTCGCAAGAATCGTTGGAGATAGCAGTTGTCCATAAACACTGCTCGAGCGCCAGGGAACGTAATCTGGTGGTCGGTTGAGAGCCACATATGAGCTCTCAACTGGGACAGAATAGGCGGAACAAAAGAGCGCACACAAACATCTTTTCAGTGACTCAACACAAAACGCCCCTTTGGGGGCGTTTTGTGTTGAGGTGGAAAGATAATGAGATTTTTGCTAGTATCAATAAGTTCTTTATCGCACGCTTAGCTCAGTTGGTAGAGCACTCGACTGATACTCGAGCGGTCCTAGGTTCGACTCCTAGAGCGTGCACCGAGTCAAAATGAAAAACGTCTCTCTGGGGATGTTTTTCATTTTCGGCGAGGCGCACAGGCTATATGCCTACATAGAGCGTGCACCAAAAACAGAATCAAGGCCTTCAACTCGATTGATACTCGAAGCGTGCACCTGAGACTTATACCCACACCCGCAAAACGCAGGTAGCGGAAGGGGATTATACTGGAATCATGGACGCCATGAAGCGAGATAGGCTAATCATCGTCGGCGTGGCGCTCGTTGCTGTCTGTACCGGCGTGTATCTTTTCTTGAGTGGGAAATTCTCGGATATGCCGTTGCCGTCTAATGCACCGGCGGCTGCAACTACCGTGCCTTTTACGCCGCTCGTAAGCGGTTCGCAATCTGCGGTGACCGATCGCGTGAATTATTTTATCACCTCTTCAGACCAGTTGAGCGAGCTCTGGAAGATGATCAACGCTTCGAGCACTCCTCCGAAAGTCGATTTCAACAAGGACGCAGTTATTGCAGTCTTTGCCGGGCAGCAGCCGACTACCGGCTATGTTATCAAGGTCTCAAAGATCGTAGATTCGAGTGCGCGCTTGGTCTCTATAACTATCGCCAAGCCAGCCGAGAGCTGTATATCCGGAGAATCACTTACCGCTCCCTACGAGCTCGTCGCTGTTCCTCTGACAGCGCTTCCTCTCGCACATGAGGATCTCTTGGCGACCGCCAACTGTCCTAAATAAATCCTCCTCGCCGTCGCTCGTGCGAACACTATGAGGATGCGCTACGATGTGCTCAATGGACGCCTCTTCGCATTTTCGTGGAAAGAAGATAACGCTCATGCGCATCGGCCTTTTGGGTCGAGGCGTCGGTGATGCAGCATACCTCGCGAAATGCGGCGCGGAAGTACTGGTGGTTGACGACGCTCCGCAGGAGATTATGCAGCCGTCGGTTGATGCGCTGAAAGAATTCAAGAATATCAAGTTCAAGTTCGGGAAATATGATCTCGATGACTTCAGAACATGCGATATGGTCCTCAAGGGTGCCGGTACGCCGCTCAATTCTCCGGAGATTGCTGAAGCTAAGAAGAACGGCATACCCGTGCGTATGAGCGCTGATCTTTTCGCAGAGATTTCAGGTGTTCCTGTCATTGGTGTTACCGGTACGCGCGGGAAGTCCACCGTCACGCACATGCTCCACGCCATTCTGAAAATGGCGAAGAAGAAAGTGCTCCTCGGCGGAAATGTGCGCGGTGTCTCCACGCTCGCACTTCTCGAAGAAGTGACCCCTGAGCATATCGCGGTCTTAGAACTCGACTCGTGGCAGTTGCAGGGCTTTGGCGAGGCGCGGGTAAGCCCGCACATCGCAGTATTCACCACCCTCTACCCCGATCATCAGAACTACTACAGCCGAGCGAGTGAGCGAATTGCCGAGATAAATCTTGACAATTCCGAACGAGCGAAGGATGAAAGCTCTGCTTATAAAGGTATCTCGGGACAGTATCTCGCTGACAAAGCGAATATTTTCCAATATCAGAAGCCGAGCGATACTCTCATCATCGGCAAGCAATGCGCGGCTGTGATTGTCGAGAAGTACGGTGACAAAGTCGAATCGAAGACTATCGTTGCAGATGAATTCAAGCTTCCCGATACCTGGATACTCAAGATACCCGGACTCCATAATCGCTACGATGCTGCTCTCGCGCTCGCAGCTGCTCGCGCACTCGACATCCCCGACGAGACGAGTCGAAAAGCACTCGAGTCGTTTTCTGGCGTGCCCGGGCGCCTCGAGCTCGTGCGCGAGGTGAAGGGAGTGAAGGTGTATAACGACACGACCGCGACCACGCCCGAGGCGACTCTGGCCGCGCTCTCGGCGTTTAGTCCCGCACATACGGTGCTCATCATGGGCGGCGCTGATAAAGATTTAGATATGAACGCGCTCTTGCTGAAGCTTAGAGAGGTGAAGCGAGTCATATTGCTTGCTGGTACTGGTACGAATCGCGTACTTGAATATATACCGAATGCGTCGGTATTTGATAATCTGAGTCAGGCAGTGCATGAGGCATCTAGAGCAGCAGAGTCAGGCGACACTATTCTTTTTTCGCCCGCATTTGCATCATTCGGTATGTTCAAGAACGAATACGACCGCGGAGACCAGTTCAATGCGCTCGTACAGAAGCTATGAAGAAGGTTCATTTCATCGGCACCCCAGTAGTACAACCTCACTCCGTTCGGTTGGCTACGGGGCAGGTTGGCGGTTGCATTGACGAACTATGAATAGAACACCACACATTCGTCGCGCTTATTTTATTGGGATAGGGGGAATTGGAATGAGCGCGCTTGCGCAGCTGCTCGCGCATGACGGCGTGCGGGTGAGCGGCTCGGATCGTGAAGCAAGTCCGGTGACGGCGCTTCTCGAGTCGAAAGGCATCACCGTTGCGATAGGACAGAAAGCCGATAATGTTCCTGCCGATGCGGAACACGTCGTGTACAGTGACGCGGTGCCCGAGGATAATCCGGAGCGTGCGAGAGCGAAAGAACTCGGCATCTCACAACTTTCCTACTTCGCAATGCTGGGAGAAGTGTCAAAAGGGAAGCGGACTATCGCGGTCGCGGGCACCCACGGCAAGACGACAACGACGGGTATGCTTGCGGCGATACTGCGCGATGCGGGAGCATCGCCGACGGCGGTTGTCGGCTCTATCGTCAAGGATTTCGGTTCGAATTATCTCGCCGGCACGTCCGATGTATTCGTCGTCGAGGCATGCGAATATCGCGATCATCTTCTTGAACTTTCTCCGCACGTGTTAGTCCTAAACAACATCGAATGGGACCACACGGATTATTTCAAGTCGCTTGAAGCATTGCAGGAGACGTTTCGGAAGGCGATTCTGAAAGTGCCGCATGATGGTGCCATCATCACGAACCCGAATGATAAAAACATAGCCCCCCTGCTTCGCCAAGGCTACGCAGGGCAGGCGCGCATCGTTGACTACACGAGAGAGCCAGCCTACGAGCTCCGATTGCCGGGGGAATTCAATCAGCAGAATGCACGCGCCGCAGTGGCGGCGGCACGTGTCATTCTCCCACATATTTCAGACGCAACTATTTCTGAATCGCTTGCGGCGTTCCACGGTACCTGGCGAAGATTTGAATATAAAGGGAAAACCGCAAAGGGCGCAGAGGTCTACGATGATTATGCGCACCACCCGACCGCGGTGAGAAAAACACTCGAAGCACTTCGTGCCAAGATATCGGGCAAGATTATCGTCGCTTTTCATCCGCACCTCTACAGCCGGACGCGCGATTTGCTCGATGAATTTGCAGTCGCGTTTGCCGACGCTGACCAAGTCTACATCGCGCCTATCTATGCCGCACGTGAAGTAGATGATGGGTCTATGTCGAGCGAAATACTCGCAGAACGCATTCGCGCGACCGGCATCGAGGCGATAGCGCTCGATTCGTTCGACTCTATAGAGCGCGTGCTTGCCGAGGTCGAGTCAGACGATACTATCATCACGATGGGCGCGGGCGACATCTACAAAGTCGCCGACGCGCTCGTGGCAGATAAATAAAAGAAGGCCCCAGTATCTGGGGCCTTAAGCAGAGAGGTTCTGCCGACCGGACCGCGCGTCCGGTCGAATCTTGTTCTTCTTGTAGAACCTATCGGAGCCACGCATTGTGCTTGATGGCAAGAAAGTAGCCATCTTCGGGCGAGTCCATATGCTCGTCGGAAAGGATATTCTTCACCACGGCATTTCGGACGTGATACTCGAGTGCGTGCGCCCTGAGCGTCCTTGCGTCTTCCGGGAATGCATACGGCATGACCAAGTCGATATTCCCGGGAGGCGTACCTCGCTTCATGAATGTCGCGATGGTAGCCCTGATCGCCTCCAGGTGCACGACGGCGAAGTTTTTTCCATCGCTCGCGAAGTCGGCTGCGAGGACGATGGGAATTCCTTTTGCCGTTTCGAGTATGAGCATATGCTCAGGCTCGAGGAACAGGCCATTCGCACGCCCTGCAGGAATCTGCCTGCTACCGAATGCGACTTCTTCAGGCAGATCCTGAGTCGTGACGATCTGTCCGTTCGGTACCTCAAAATCCAGAAGTTCGTATACCCCCTCCGGTCTGAAGTTGTAGATGAGGTGTGCGAGCATATAACCTCTGAACGCCTCGTTCCCGCCGTCGCCCGGTTTCGTTTCAAGCGGGAACGCGAGCGATTTCCTGTCCTCGGGTCTCAGTATTACGGTGGTAGCGTGCACTATCCCGCTAGACTGTTCTCGTATCATGATGGTCTCCTTCGGTTGATTACTCAAGACTGCTTCCGTAATGAGTTATATCATGTTTATCAAGTAAATCAACATGGTGCTATGGGGCACATACCGTTAGAGTGGGGCTATGGGAACACTCTCAATCGTTGCGACGCCTATAGGCAACTTAGAGGACATCACGCTTCGTGCGTTACGGACGCTCAAAGAGTGCGACGTTGTGTATGCCGAAGATACCCGCGTCATCGCGAAATTGCTCGCACGCTACGAGATTAAGAAGCCTCTCCGACGGCTTGATGCAGCGACGGAGACGGAGAAGGCAGAGGAGGTTGTCGCACGGCTCGAAGCAGGCGAACATGTCGCATACGCTTCAGATGCCGGTACGCCCGGCATCTCTGACCCCGGACAGCGGCTGGTAGCACGCGTGCGCGAAGCAGTACCTGAAGCGAAAGTAGAGGCAATTCCGGGAGCATCGGCACTTACTGCCGCGCTCTCAATCGCAGGACTCGCCACGGGCGAGTTCGCCTTCCTCGGCTTCTTGCCGCACAAGAAGGGGAGGCAGACCGCGCTTAGAAATATCAAGGAGAGCGGCATACCGATCGTGCTCTATGAATCGCCGCATCGCATTCTGAAGTTGCTTGAAGAGGTGGGGGCGCTCGGTATCGCTCGGGTAACTATCGCTCGCGAGCTCACCAAAGTGCACGAAGAAGTCCTTTCCGGTCCGCCGGGCGAATTGCTCGAACACTTTACGGCCAATCCGGACACGGTTCGTGGCGAATTTGTCGTCATTGTAGAGCCTTGATATACTGCCTACATGTCCCGTTCAAGCACACTCGTCCTCCTCGGCATTCTCACCATCCTCACTCCTTTTTCAGGGCTTCCCATAACATTCCGTTCTCTCGTTGCCGTCATATGCGGCGCGTGGGTGCTCGGTATCGGCTTCTCGATGCGTGTTCACGAAGTGCATAAGGCACAGGCACCTCTCGAGACCCCTCCGGCACCGCCTGCACCTCCGACCGGCGTCTCTCCAATCTGATCTCTACCCAGACTTTTACAAAAACAAAATCCCGTTTCAGCGTGATTTTGGTATACTGAGGCGCAATGGAGAATCCCGAGCGCGTAACCTACTTCGCGGCGACTGATGCGCGCGGTAAGCACATCCCCTTCGGCATCAAGTCAAAGGATCGCGATCGTCATATGTATGTTATCGGGAAGACCGGCATGGGTAAGTCGACCCTGCTCGAGAATCTCGCCATTCAAGATATCAGGAACGGAGAAGGGTTCGCGTTTATCGACCCGCACGGCGGGACGGTTGAGCATCTGCTCGATTTCATCCCCGAGGAACGTATCAAGGACGTCGTCTATTTCGCGCCATTCGATATGGAGCACCCCATCGCCTTCAACGTGATGGAGGACGTGGGGTATGATAAGCGCCACCTCGTCGTCTCAGGGCTCATGGCGACCTTCAAGAAGATATGGGAGGACGCATGGAGCGCGCGTATGGAGTATATCCTCACCAACACGCTCCTCGCACTCCTCGAATATCCTGACGCGACCCTGCTCGGGGTCAACCGGATGTATACCGACAAGGTATATCGGCAGAAGGTCATCGACAATGTGAAAGACCCGGTGGTGAAAGACTTCTGGACGAAAGAGTTCGCCAACTATGGCGACCGCTATACGCAGGAGGCGACGCCAGCTATTCAGAATAAGATAGGTCAATTCACCGGCAACCCGCTCATCAGGAACATCATCGGACAACCGAAATCCTCATTCGATATCCGCGAGATGATGGACGGGAAGAAAATACTCATCATGAACCTCTCAAAAGGCTTGGTGGGGGAGACGAATATGCGCCTCATCGGGTCTATGCTCACAACGCGTATCTTCCTCGCGGCGATGAGTCGCGCGAACCTGCCTCCGCAAGAACTGAAGAAGCTCCCCAATTTCTATTTTTACGTCGACGAATTTCAGAACTTCGCGAACGAGACGTTCGCCGAGATACTCTCCGAGGCGCGAAAGTATAAGCTGAATCTCGTCATCGCGCATCAGTATATAGAGCAGATGGAGGAGGAGGTGCGCGATGCGGTCTTTGGCAACGTCGGCACCACGGTCGTTTTTCGCGTTGGCCCTTTCGACGCCGAAGTGCTCGAGACCATTTTCTTACCGAAATTCACCAAGGAGGATGTCGTGAGCCTCGACAAGCGGCAAATATACCTTTCGCTCATGATAGACGGCGTCGGATCGGCGCCCTTCTCTGCGATAACCATACCGCCCATAGAGCCGCCGCCGGTCTCGCATAAGGAGCAGGTCATCGTCGCCTCGCGCGAACAGTTTACCGCGCCGCGCGCGGGTATCGAGAAAGCTATCGTAGACGAGCTTATGGCGAGTGCGGTGTCAGAAGCGCCGTACGATGCGCGCATGAAGAAGAGGCCTGCCCCGATACAGCGAGTGAGCGCGCCCGCACGCGAGTCGGCACCGAGAGAGGAACGGCGCGAATTTACTCCTCCAGCAACCACAATACGCCCACCGACGCCAACGCCGACACCGACACCAACAGAGAGACGTCCGACACCGCAGCAAACGCGACAAGTGACATCGGTACCGGCTGCCAAGAGCCCCGACGAGCTGAAGGCGATACTGCGGAATATGACCGCTTCAAGCGGTATAGAAAAAGAGAAGAAGCAAAAACAGAATCAGCAGTCACTCAAAGGCGCACTCGCGGAGGTACTACAGAAGAGTAAAACCGTTTCGCCAGAGTCTCAGCGAGGCGAGCAGAAAGCAGAGGGCAGCAGGCAGCCTCAACATCCAGAACGTTCAGAGCCCCAACCGCAAACATCAGAAAAAGAAAAGAAGCCGTTTGAAGTTCCTGAAGATGCGCTTCGGAAGGTGCTGAAAGGCGATTCATAGATCTCTTATGCGCGCTGTTGGTATCCTCGCGCTCGCGTTTTTCTTCCCCGTATTCGCATGCGCAGCTGACCTCGTCAATATCAATACGGCCGATGCTACAACACTCGATACCCTTCCGCATGTCGGACCGGCTCTCGCACAAAAGATTATCGATTACCGCACTCAACACGGTTCTTATGCTCGTATCGAGGATCTTCAGAATGTGAGCGGTATCGGTTCGGGGAGTAATTATGCTGATATCGCACCACTTATCACCGTTGGTAGCGCGAACACCTCGCCTCCTGCTGATACGACCGCGACGACGACTGAAAGCGCGCCGAACGTGAGCACGACGAGTCCCCCGAGCAGCGCACCGCCGGAATATCTCCCGATACCGACTCTTGAGATACTCACCAATACTACTCGTGTTGTATCGTCTAGTGCAGAGACGGCATTCACTGCCGTGGTGTATGACAGCAAGGGTAATAAGCGCGATGATGCGATCGTGACCTGGTCGTTTGGTGATGGGATGCGTAAGACCGGCGCGAGCGTATTTCACCAGTACTACGCATCAGGAGAATATCTTGCGGTGGTTCGTGCCACCACCACCGATGGCGGCAATGTCCAAAAAGAGGTGACAGTAACCGTGCAAGACGCGAGTATCAAGATAGTCTCCATCTCTTCTCGCGGCATTACGCTCGCAAATAACGATTCGCATACGCTCGACCTCTCGTTTTGGAAACTCTCGATGGGAGGCCGCGAGTTCAAGATACCCGAAGATACGCAGATACTCGCTGGGCATACTATCCTTTTCCCTTTGCAGGTCATTGAGCTTCCGGTGGCAGATATCGCCGCGCTTTTGTATCCGAGCGGGGAGGTGGCGGCTACCTATGGCGTGTCTGTTGTTGCGACGCACACAAACGCAGTGCAACCGGCCGTGCAACTTTCATCGAATACAGTGAGTTATGAACAAGTACAGAAGGTCGAGCCGATTATCAGCCAAGCGGAGAATGTTCCAGCACATGAAGAAGCAGTAAGTGCCCCCGCGGCGGCGACAAAGCTCGCAGCCGCGGGGGCAGCATTGCCTCTTACCGGGACAACGATTGCCACACCCGCCTCCGGCATCTTCAAGTCTCCGTGGACGCTCGGATTTCTCGGTACCGTGCTCCTGGCTGGCAGCGCCTTTATTTTTCTCTAGATGAAAACCTTTCTCATTACGGGCGGCACTTCCGGTATCGGCAGAGAGACTGTGCGGCAGCTCGCTTTGACCGGTGCGACGGTTGTATTCACTGCGCGCGATGCCGATAAAGGAGAAGCTACAAAAAAAGACATCATTGACGAGACAGGGAACAAGGCCGTCGAGTATCTTGTCTGTGACCTCGCATCATTTTCGTCGATTCGCGCATGTGCGGAGGAGTTCAAGAAGCGGTATGCGCACCTCGACGGGCTCATCAACAACGCCGGCGTTCTACCACAAGAGCGACAAGAATCGAAAGACGGCATCGAACTGAATCTTGCGGTCAATTATCTCGCGCCCTTCCTTCTCACGAATCTTCTCCTGCCGCTCCTGAAAAGGTCTGTCCCCGCGCGCATCGTGAATGTCTCGTCCTCGCTGCATACAGAAGGACAGATTGATTTCGCAGACTTGCAAAGCGAGAAGAGTTTCGATAAGTATCGGGCGTATGCGCAATCGAAGCTCGCACTTATCCTGTTCACGAAAAAATTAGCGAAGGAACTTGCGGGTACGGGCGTCACCGTGAACGCGCTTCATCCCGGCGTTATCGGGACCGAGATGACGATGCAAAATGTCCGGAAGATGAATCCGATAGCCGCTTTCTTTTTCAAGCGGACGCTTATCTCTCCGAAACAGGGAGCCGAGACAAGCGTATATCTCGCAACAGATCCAGCGGTTGAGGGAGTAACAGGCGAGTATTTCATCGGCAAGAAAGAAGCTGAGCCTGCCCCACAGACAAGCGATGCCGCGACCGCTAACCGGCTCTGGGAGGTCGCGGCTAAAAGAGTGGGATTGTGATTTTTCGAGTAAATGGTATACTGAAAATCGTTATTTCAAGAGGAGAAAGACATGATCTTTGCCGTCCCCGGTGCCGATATCGAGTGGGTTGACGTAGTTTCTCATGCCAACGGAAGTCAGGTATTTGTTGCCATGCACTTGTCCAATGCTAACGTCCAAGTCGTGTGCGAAGCGCTTCGCCAGGCACAGCTTAGCGATGACAATTTCCGCAATGAGTACGCACGCGAGAACAACGTCAGAAACGAGGCGCTCGATACCGCTGAATAATTCCGCTTCCGCAGTACCAAAAGGCCAGCAACCGCTGGCCTTTCTCTTTGGTTATATATAGTAATTACTGGTGATTTTGATACAGTGAGACCCACAGCATGAAAATCTCTTCTCCGGGGTTCGTGAGCTTCGCCATTATCGATCCTGCCAAAAAGATGGGGGAAGAAGGGCAGTATACGAAATATACCGTGTCTGAAACGGATGATATCGACACGCATATCGGGGAGGCTCGCAGGAATAATTTCGAGATCAGGTACCACTATGTGGATATACGAAATAATGAAGGAGGAACCGTCCCGATGAAATTAATCCGCACCGAGATACCTCCCCGATATGTGCAGCCTTTCCATATCCATAAAAATTGCTACGAACTCACCGTTGTCGAGCAGGGTGAAGTTTCTTATCTAGAGGATGATCTCCTAGAGAGAGAAGACATTGAGAGGATACAAAAGATTTCTAGAATCCTCAGAGAAGGCGATATGGTATTCGATAATGAGGGCAAGCGTCACACGGTCGCCAATATCTCTGATGCGTATGTACGAGTGCTGACAGTCCAAACACCGAAGCCCTACACGCAGGATTTCATTCCCGACTGGCAGCAATAATATGAAGCGCATCCTCTTCTTCTCGCTCACCTATCACCCGTTCATCGGCGGGGCGGAGGTCGCTATCAAGGAGACGACCGACCGGATAGATCCGAAAGAATATGCGTTCGATATGATTACGCTCCGTTTCGACTCGAATCTCCCGAATTTCGAGCGGGTCGGGAATATCGATATCTTTCGCATCGGTTTCGCGCGCCCCGGTGCAAACACACCCGACTTCAAGAAGTTTCCGCTGGTGCTCAATAAATACCTGTACCCCTTCTGGGCGCTCGCAAAAGCGATCGTATTGCATCGGCGCAAGCCCTATGACGCAGTTTGTTCAGTGATGACGAGCTATTCTTCGTTTGCAGCGCTCTTCTTCAAATATGTTTTCCCCACGGTGCCGTATATCGTGCGCTCGGACGATGGCGACCCGATTGATTACTTGAAGCGCCGCGTCGGGCTCCTCTACCCATTTTTTGAACGCGTATTCACTAAAGCTAATTACGCAATTGCCGCTTCGACTTACCTGGAGCGCTTCGTGCGAAGTATGGGATATCAGGGGCCGCTTGCGATAGTGCCAAACGGCGTCAACGCCGCTCATTTCTCGCAGGAATATTTGCCCGCAGAACTCGAGTCGCTCAAGCATAATCTCGGAAAGAAAGAGGACGACGTCTACCTCATCACAACCTCGCGGCTTGTGAAGAAGAATGCTTGCGATGATGTTATTCGCGCACTTCCGCTCCTGCCGCCACATGTCTCATTCCTCATTTTCGGCACCGGTCCCGATGAGGTGATGCTTCGCGCACTCGCGAAAGAGCTCGGTGTTGGGGATCGAGCCCGTTTTATGGGTCAGATAGGACATGAAGATATGCCGAAATACCTCAAGGCGTCTGATATTTACATCCGCCCTTCTCTGTCTGAGGGGTTCGGCATCGTGTTCATCGAAGCGATGGCGGCAGGGCTCCCAGTCATCGCGACGCAGGAAGGCGGTATCGCGGACTTCTTGTTCGATGCGAAGCGGAATCCTGACAAGCCGACGACTGGCTGGGCGGTAGACAAGAACGCGCCCGAACAAATTGCCGAGGCGGTGAAAGACATCATCGCGCATCCCGAAGAAGTTGCGCGCGTGAGGGCAATCGCGAAGGAGATGGCATTTGAGAAGTACGATTGGGATCTTATTGCACGACAGATGCGCGAGGCTTTCGATCGTGTATTCGAAAAATCGGCTAAGATACCGGTATGAAGCTCGTTATCGCAACGCCTCTGTATCCGCCCGAGATAGGCGGCCCGGCGACTTACTCGCAGCTTCTTTCTGAAGAATTGCCGTCAAGAAACATCACGGTCGAGCTCGTAAAATTCGGGGAGGTGCGGCAGTTGCCGAAAGTTCTTCGGCACCTCGCGTATTTCTGGAAGGTATTCAAGGTTGCGCGGCGAAGCGATGTCGTTTTCGCACTTGACCCGGTCTCGACGGGGTTGCCGGCGCTCCTCGCGGCACGGTGCGCACGAAAACCGTTCATCGTGAAGATTGTCGGCGATTATGCGTGGGAACAGGGGCAACAGCGATTCGGTATCACGAAAACGCTTGATGACTTCATCCTGACGAAGCAGGTTCCGTTCATCGTGCATCTACTTCGCAAGATTCAGAGTTTCGTAGCGCGGAATGCCGCGCGCATCATCGTCCCGAGCGAATACCTGAAGGGCATCGTATCGTCGTGGGACATGCCGCATAGGGATATCGACGTCATATATAACGCCGTACACTATGAGAACGCCGGTACCGTACCGAAATCCGTGGCACGCCTACCGCGACCGCTTGTCGTCTCGGCGGGACGACTCGTGCCGTGGAAGGGAATGGAAGGCGTTATTGAGGCGGTCGCGCTTCTACGCGAGCGAGGAATGGAAGCATCGCTTGCGATCGTGGGTGACGGGCCAGACCGTATCGCACTCGTCGCACGCGCGGAAAACAAGCTGGGAGCAGACTATGTATTCACGGGCGAGCTCTCGCACGCCGATACGCTTGCAACAGTTGGGTCTGCGGATGTATTCGTACTCAACTCGACATACGAAGGTCTCTCCCATCTCCTTATCGAAGCCGTGATGCTCGGGACGCCAATCGTAGCGACGCGTGTCGGCGGAAATCCGGAAGTTGTCACGCACAAAAAACAGGGTCTTCTGGTAGAAAGCAGCAACACGCCTGAACTTTCTGAAGCGTTGTACCATATGCTTACCGATGCAAAACTCCGTTCGCACGTGAATGCACGCGCGCGCGAGTCCGCGAAGCGTTTCTCGGTCGAAACGATGCTCGATGCGGTTGTTTCAGTAATACGGAACGTATGAAAGCCCTTTTTGTCTCTAATGATCCGACGATATTCGACCCGGCGAGCGCTGCGCGTGAGCGTATGCGCGCGTATGCGCGCGCGATAGGCGAGCTTCATATCGTCTCTGCGGCAGATTCTCTCGCGCGAGAGGAACAGGATGGCACGCTCTTTGTATACCCCGTGCGCGCTTGTAAGCTCTTTCGCATTCGTGCGCTCGCGCGAAGAGCGCATGCCCTTATCCTCGAACACGGCATCGAGATTGTGTCGGCGCAGGATCCCTTTGAACAAGGACTCGCGGCGCTTCGCGCCGTCGCCCTCACGAGCGCGAAGCTGCATATCCAGGTGCACACCGACTTTCTCTCTCCATGGTTCGTTCGGAGCGGCAATTGGCGCTCGCCCTCCGTGCGTATGCCGCTCCTCAATCGTTGGCGCATCCGCGTTGCCGATCGCGTACTCCCTAAGGCCGTGGGCATCCGTGTCGTCTCGGAACGGGTAAAAGCATCGCTTATGGCGCATTACGGCTCCTGCATACCCGAGCCGTCGGTTATCCCGGTTGCGGTTGATCCTGCTGTGCCAGAGCCGGTGCGCTTGCCAGAGCACCCCGGGTTCACCTTCTCGCTCATCACCGTGGGGCGCCTCGAGCCCGAGAAGCGTATTGAGGACATCCTCGCCGCCTTGAAGCTCGTGGTGCCGCACTACCCGATGGCGGGTCTTTTCATCGTCGGAGATGGGAGGGAACGCAGGCGCCTCGAGCGGATGGTTCGTTCTCTCGGGCTCCGCAACAATGTCATGTTTACAGGCGAGCGCTCGGATGCTCGCTCGCTTATGGCGAGTGCTCAGGCCTTTATCCAGGCAAGCGCCTATGAGGGGTACAGCCGCACTCTTATCGAAGCAGCCTTAGCAAAAGTGCCTATCATCACGACCGATGTCGGTATTGTCGGCGAAGTGTTCAAGGGATATGAGGATGTGCTCTCGGTGCCAGTCGCTGACCCGACCGCGCTCTCTTTGAGCATCGTTGGGTTCATCGAGGATACGCGGGTCCGGCTCGAGCTCCCTGCACACGCCCTGACCGCGGTACAAGACCATCTCGCCGCACAGGGCGATATTCCCACGCGCATTAGGGAGGACCTTGTTCGCGCGAGCGCGTAACTTCCTGAATGAGAGAGGAGTTTTAGCCCATATAGTGGTACATTCAAGGAAATGACGACCAAAGAAGAAAAGAAACCGCGTATTGGGTTTATAGGGCAGGGATACATCGGCAAGAATTATGCCGATGATTTTGAGCATCGCGGATACGCTACGGTGCGATACGCTCTCGAAGAGCCATATGCAGGCAACAAAGAAAAGATACAAGAGTGCGATATCGTCTTTATTGCCGTCCCAACGCCGACGACTCCGGGCGGTTTTGACGACTCCATCGTGCGCGATGCTATCGCGCTTACCGGAGCAGGGAAGATCGTTATCGTGAAGTCGACTATCGTACCAGGGACAACGAGGACGTTTCAAACGCAGTATCCTGACCGCATTATTTTCTATTCTCCAGAATTCCTCTCCGAGGCGACTGCTGCTGAAGACGCTTCGCACCCGTTCTCGAACATTCTCGGATATGCTGCCGATGATGATGCGCATCACCGTGCGGCGGAGCTCGTGCATGCGATACTCCCGCATGCTCCCTATGCGCAGACCTGCGACAGCACCGAGGCGGAGCTTATCAAGTACGCCCATAACGGGAGCGGCTACGTCGAGATACTGTTTTTCAATCTTATGTACGAGCTCGCGAAGGAGTTGGGCGTGAGCTGGGAGCCGGTCGAACGGGCGCTCCAGGCAGACCCGTATATCGCGCATCGGTACGCGAAGCCGGTGCATAAGAGCGGACGCGGCGCCGGCGGGCATTGTTTTATCAAGGATTTCGCGGCACTGCGCGAGTTGTATGAGAAGAAAGTCGGTGATCCTGTAGGGACTGGCGTTTTCTCCGCGCTGGAAAGAAAGAATGTCGCGTTGCTAAAGGACAGCGGTAAAGATCTGGATCTTCTCGCTGGCGTATACGGCGATATCGTATGAAAAAGAAACAGAAAAAAGCGGTCATAACCGGTGCTGCCGGGTTTATTGGATTCCATCTCGCACAAAAGCTTCTTGAACGCGGCTGGAGCGTCGCGGGTATCGATTCGCTTACCGACTACTACGATCCGCGCATCAAACAGAAGCGTCTCGCCATCCTCAAGAAATATCCGAAGTTCCGTTTCTATAAACTCAACATCGCGAAGTATGCGCCGTTTGAAAAAGTATTGCGGAAGGAGAAGCCGGACGACATCATTCATCTCGCGGCGCAGGCAGGCGTGCGGTACTCGCTCACGGATCCCTGGGCATATATCGAGTCGAATATGCTCGGCACGTTGAATGTATTTGAAGCAGCGAAGCGGCTCAAGCTTCCGCGTGTACTCTACGCCTCGTCAAGCTCGGTCTACGGCCTGAATACAAAGTCGCCTATGAGCGAAGATGACCGGACAGATACGCAGATATCGGTATACGCCGCGACCAAGAAGGCGAATGAATCGCTCGCACACTCCTATAACGCACTCTACGGCATCGAGACGGTTGGTCTCCGTTTCTTCACGGTATACGGCACCTGGGGCCGGCCGGATCTGGCGCTTTTCAAGTTCGTCAAGAAAATACTTTCCGGTGAACCGATCGATGTGTACGGTCACGGGAAGATGAAGCGGAGCTTCACGCATGTGTCCGACATCGTCGCGGGTATCGCCGCCATCCTCGACCAGGCGCCTCGCGGGCGGAATACGTTGTACAACCTTGGCGGCGCCGAAGCAGTTCCGCTTCTTGCCTTTATCAAGAATATCGAGAAGGAGGTGGGGAAGAAGGCGAAGCAACGCCTCTTGCCGATGCAAGCGGGGGATGTGCGCGAGACGATTGCGGATTGGTCGAAAGCGCACAAGGAGCTCGGATTCGTGCCGAGAACCACTATGGAAGAAGGCATAGCAGAATTTGTCGCATGGTTCCGAAGCGAAGAGAAGTTCCTGCGTTCGCTCAAAGAGCCGAAACAATAAGCTCACCGCCATGAGATTGCTCGTCGTCACTCAGGCGGTTGACACAGAAGACCCGGTTCTCGGATTCTTCGTGCGATGGATAGAAGAGCTCGCGAAACGGGTCGAGCGCGTCGAGGTTATTTGCCTGCGGGAAGGGAGGCATGATTCGCTCCCCGCAAATGTGCGCGTCCATTCGCTTGGTAAAGAAAACGGCGTCTCCAGGGTGGCATATGTCTTTCACTTTTACCGGTATATCTCTTCGCTTTTGTATGACGCGGTCTTTGTGCATATGAACGAAGAATATGTGCTTCTGGGCGGTTTGTTCTGGCGATTGGGGTGGACGAAAGTAGTATTATGGCGCAATCATAAGAAAGGCTCATGGAAAACGCGTCTTTCGGCAGCGCTTTCTGACGTCGTGCTTTATACCTCTCCGCAATCCTATACGGCCACATTCCCAAACGCGATACGTATGCCAGTCGGGATTGATACCGATTTTTTCACGCCCGATCAGCCGCTCGCGAGACATCCGCGCTCTATCTTATTCGCGGGTCGCATCGCGCCGGTGAAGCATGTCGTCGAGTTTATCGAAGCACTCCATACGCTCCGTACGCTCGGGGTAGATTTTTCAGCTACCGTCGCAGGCGCCTCGTTGCCGTACGACAAGCCGTATGAGGATACGGTCCGCGCGAGCGTCGCGCGATATAACCTCGAGGATCGGGTACGGTTCGTTGGGGCGGTATCGCAGGAGGGGATGCGCGCCCTCTATCGCGAGCACGAGATCTATGTGAACCTCACACCGCCCGGCAGCATGGACAAGACCATCTTCGAGGCGATGGCGTGTGGCACAACGCCGCTTGTTGCCAATCGAGATTTGGAGGATGTCCTCGGCGTACGGAGAATCGCATCTTCGCTTGATCCGCATACTCTCGCTATGAACATGCGCGACCTGTTCGATTCTTCACATCAGGACGATCTGAGGGGATTTGTGGTACGGGAACACAGTCTCGCGAAGCTTTCTGATCAACTCATGGGCATTCTCATATGAGAGTCTGTTATTTCGGCATCTATGACCGAGAACAAGGCAGGAATCGGATCTACCGAAAGGGTCTTTCTGAGAATGGGGTCGAGATAGTCGAGTGCCAGGACGCTACCCCAGGGTTCGCGAAATACCTGCGGCTTATGCGCAAGCATACGCGGCTCAAAGGGGAGTACGATGCGCTCATCGTCGGATATCCAGGACACATCCTCGTGCCGTTCGCGCGATGTATCTCACGAAAACGGATTATCCTCGACGCATGCGCCTCAATGTATGAGGGTGTCGTTATTTCGCGTGGGCAGTACTCACTATGGTCGTGGCGTGCGTTCCTCCTGCGACTCATCGACCGACTTGCCGTGCGCTTCGCCGATGTCGTGCTCGTAGAGAGCGAGGCGCAAAAGCAGTATTTCGAACAACACCTTGGGGCGAAAGACAAATGCCGTGTTCTCTATCACGGCGCTGATGACTCGATCTACGATCGTGACCAAAACGCGCCCGTCGCAAAACATACTGAATTCACGGTCGTATTCCGCGGGAAGTTCCTGCCCGAAGCGGGTGTGCGGCACATCATCACGGCGGCGAAGCTTCTCGAGGACGACGAGGTGCGCTTCGTTATTATTGGGAACGGCTTCCTCGAAAGGGAGATTCGCGCGCAGATAGCGCGCATAGCGCCGCGCAATCTGACACTCATCGACGCGCGTCTCAGAGATGATGAGTTGCGGCGGGAGATGCTTTCAGCACACGCGTCTCTCGGTCAGCTCGAGCGGCACCCGCGTCTTTCACGGACGCTCCCGTTCAAACTCTTCGAATCGCTCGCACTCGGCCTCCCGTATATCACCGCGGATACTGGGCCGGTGCGCGAGATTCTCACTGATGGCGAACAGGCATTCTTCGTCCCCCCGGCGGATCCCAAGGCGCTCGCGGAGAAGATACGTTTCTTGAAAAATAATCCCGCTGTCGCAAAGCGGGTCGCGGAGAACGGACATCGCTTGTACTGCGAACGGTTCACGCCGAAAATCCTCGGTGCGCGACTCGTGACATTTCTCGAGCGTCCTTTGAGCGTCCTATACCTCTTCAATCGCGTTCGAACCGGGCTTACCGAAGAGATTGCGCGCGGTAAGGATCATGATGGACATTTCTTCGGTATGTTCAGGCTCGCGAAATACGGCGTTCACGGCGAGTACTTCGAGATTGAACAATTCCTCCCATACCGGTTCGCACAATTCCTGCGGACGCATTTTCTGAATATCCATTTTGTGCATTTGCCGCTCTTCTTCAAGATGCGCGCGTACGATATCGTTTTCACTTCCTCGGCATTCGGGAGCCTGTTATTGAAAGCGCTTCTCGGGCTCTCGCGCCCGCGATGGGTCGTTTTCGATTTCGGGCTCGCGAGCATGCTTGGAGCGGGTGCGACGCTCAAGCAGCGCGTCCTTGCTTTTATGCTCCGAAGAGCCGACGGAATCATCACACTTTCTCCAGGCGAACGGGATAGTATGCGTGCGCGGTTCCCATCATATCTCGACGCGATACAGTATTTCCCGCTCGGCGTCGACACCGCCTATTTCGCACCCGATCGGTCGGTCGAGGAGGGAGATTTCATTTTGAGCCCGGGGCGCGACCCGAGACGGGACTTATCGACACTCGTTCTCGCGAGCGAGGGCATCGTTCCCGAGGTGAAAGTAACCTCGCGCCATTACGACGCATCTACGCTCGGCTCGGCAGGCGCGCATATTACACGGCATGAGTTCTCGCCTCTTGAGCTGCGGGAGGAGTACCGGCGAGCAAAGCTCATTGTTCTCCCTATCAGTACTGCTGATGGTCTGAATGATTCGTCCGGATGTTCGACTCTGGTCGAGGCGATGGCGATGGGGAAGGCGATTATCGCGACCCATACCGAGACGATGGCGGCATATATCACGCATGGTGAGAACGGCTGGCTCGTCCCAGAAAAGGATGTGCAAGCGTTACGCGAAGCCGTGGAGCTCTTATGGCACGATGGCGGTCTCCGTCGCCGCCTCGGGCAAGCGGCGCGCGAATTTGCCGTGCGCGAATGCAGTGCCGATCTCTATGCGGGCCGCCTGGCTGACTATTTTAAGAAGGTTTCCGGTACGAATGGACGCTGACATTCTTACTGAGCGAATCGGGCAGGATAAGCGGCGCCGTATGTCCGAAGTCAATCAGTATCCACCCTCGCAGAGGGTCATACAGTCCCGATGCGGAATCATAGGACGGGTAATAGATCGTATACTCTTTCGTCCCGTCGAGAGAATCTTTTATGTATTCGAAGGAACATATCTGTTCATCATAGGTCGAGTATCCGAATTGCGGTTTCCCGGGAACGACGAAATCGTCGATAAAGAGATATCCTTTCTGGAAATCGGTCGTGGCGTTCTTCACCTCCGCGCGAAGCGGCCACTTGAATCCCATGCCGTGTGAATCGAGCCAAAATGTCGTCTCGCGGGCGGTCATACCCGGATTCGCCGCTTCTATCGCGTAGAGAAATTCAGGAGAGGTCTTCTTGAGGAGTGTCACGTTCGGGAACGGGGCAACCTTCCCCGAAGTGAACTCGAACGCTTCCTTGTCTGGTTCGCAGCTATAAAGAGCGATGGAGGGGAATGATTTCGCGACGTGCACGAGCGATGAGCCGACGGAGGAGCCGGTCTCGATAAACTGCTCTGACTTTCCGATGCAGTGGAATATGAGCTCGGTCAGGTATCCATCACCATGGAACCCCGTCTCGCGATAGGGATTGCGCGCGCGTGTGCGGAAACCGTTCAAATAATTATAGACCGGGTCGTCCTTCGGGACGATATTCTTCACAAAATTACGCAGTCGTTTGAGCATATTGGGGTAGGAAACCATAGTATCATATCGGCGGTTCTCTTTGGCAAAGACTGCCTCGACCAAGTATGATGAGGCTACCCTATGACTACTGCAACACCACGCCACAAAATCGTTGACGGCATCCCCTGCTTCTCCGAAGACCGATATTGGGGCAAGGCTCCGAAGGAGGAGCTCGAGAAGGCGCTCGCTGTCATCCAAGAACAGGGTTGGGACGAATTCAGACGCCGGTATAAAGACGCGTTCGATGCGACATTCGAAGAAAATCGAGCTGACTGGCGCTTCCCGATCCCGCTCTCCCGGGATTCGGTCGTTCTTGATGCTGGGGCGGGCATGGGCAGGAGCAGCATCCCGCTTGCGCGCGTCGTCGGGAAAGTGGTAGCCGTCGACCCATCGTTCTTGCGCATGAAGTTTCTAAAGTTGCGCGCAGAGAAGGAAGGTCTCAAAAACATCGATGTATATGTCGGCGACCTGTTCGATGTTCCGTTCGAAAAGGGAAGTTTTGACTTGATTGTTATGAACGGCCTTCTCGAATGGATTGGCGCAACCGACAAATATACTGAACCGCGCGAAGCACAGCTCGCCGCGCTTCGGCTCGCGAAGGATCTCCTCAAAGATGGCGGACATCTCTATATTGGCATCGAGAACCGCGCGGCATTTGCCTATCTCTATGCGCTCGACCACTCGGGTCTGCGGTTCACGAGCTACCTGCCGCGCCCTATGGCCGATTGGTATTGCCGGCTTCGGAAGGGTGCGCGGTATGATACCTATACCTACACGGCGCGCGGGTATCGGAAGCTGCTTTCCGAAGCCGGCTTTGGCGCGGCAGACTTCTATCTGGTCTATCCCGGATATAACTGTCCGCGGATAACGATACCGTATGGCGACTTGAATCTTCTCGCGTATGTCATACGGCGACTTATGCCTCAGAATTCATGGCGCCGCCGTCTCGCAAGCCGTCTCGCGGGAGTTCGACCGCTTCTTGTTCTCTACCGGAGCATCTTCTTCAGTTTCAATATCATCGCTAAAAAATGATTCCACTCATACACAAGGTCATACGGCAGGAATCGCTCGCGCTCGAGAGCGCGCGCGAACCGTTCTCGTTCCTCAAATACAGCACGCCGAATTCCGGGAAGCGGTTTGATGACAAGGTCATCTTCCTTGTATTCGGATCGGGAGCGGACGAACCTTTCCTGTGTGTGAAAACCGTCCGAAGCTATCAAGCGAAAGATGTTGTCATCCGGAATTACGAGAACCTAAAGAAACTCAACCAGCTTGCCGAGGGAAGCGCGTATGCGGGCCTCTTCGCCACAGCTCGCCACCTTTTCGATGATGGCGAGCAGATCTTTAGCATCGAGACTGCTTGCTCGGGGAGAAGACTGAAGCTCGATGAGGAGATGTTGCGGCATATCGCCTCGACCTATGCGAAGTTCCATACGCATCTTGCTAAGAACGCGCCACCGGTAGACCTCCTCCGGTTTGCCGAAGGGATTGTCGACGCTTCCGGTTTCGGCGCCGATGACCAAGAGAAACTTCTCGCGCACATCAAATCGCTCTCGAGTCTTGCCGTCTCCTTGCCGCGCATAATGCAGCATGGCGATCTGACGGAAGACAACATACTCATATCAGATCGCGGATTCCAAATCGTCGATTGCGATTTTATCGGCACCACCGACCTCCCCGGATTCGATCTCTTCGGTCTCTTCCGCCGCCACAATCCGAAACAGGCGAAAGAACTCTCCCGACGATACCTCCCCGATTATTTCAAGAGTGTCGGCGCCACGGTCCCTCCGGAAGAGTATGAGACGCTCTTTTTCCTGTATTACCTCATCGAACGGCTTCGTAAGTCGGCGTCGGGACGGGGACAGACCGTCGCCGGTATCGTAGCGGACTACGAATCGTCTCTCGTATGAAAGGGTTGTATTTCATCGACACTGATGTGCGTAACACTCGCGCGCATACGAGCCAGATACTGCACACCGTCGCCGCACTCGATCCGTATGTCGAGGTCGACATCGTTGCGCCCCGTTATGACGGCCCGGTCGATCTCGAAGGCATACGAGACCGGCATGGCTTGGCGGCAGCGCCGCGGGTGATACGCATTCCGGTTTTTGGATTCAAACACCCGGGGAGCCTTGCGTTCGCGTGTTTCAATATCCCCGCCATCGTGTTCCTCGTGCGACATCGGAAGGAGACATCGTTTATCTACATCCGGTCGAATTTGCTATTTCCCATAGCTCTCTCAGCCGCGTGTCTCCGCATCCCGCGCTACTACGAGACACACCGGAAGCCGCTCACCTGGACGGCGCGTTTGTATGATTATCTTATGACCAAGACAGCGACCGGAATCGTCGTGATTAGCGAGCATCTTCGCGCGCGCTATGCCGCATACGCGAAGCGGATCCTGGTTGCGCACGACGCCGTATCGTTCGGGCGGTTCGGGGACACCCTTCAGAAGGCCGAAGCACGAAAGAGATGCGGCATAACCGATGCTCATCCGGTATGCGTATACGCCGGAACCGTGAGTCGGCTCAAAGGCGCTGATGTCGCCATCGCTGCCGCACGGCTTATGCCGGATATCGATTTTTATCTCGTGGGACAGGTCGAGCCCGCTGTTGCCGCCCTCGATCTTCCGGCGAACATCATCCTGACAGGGAGGAAGGAACAGGAGGATGTTCCCGTGTTCTTGCGAGCTGCCGATGTGCTCCTCTTGCCGCACCCAAGAGGCGAGTACTCGCAATCGCCTATGAAGCTCTTCGAGTATATGGCGTCCGGCGTGCCGATTGTCGCTTCGCGCTTGCCATCGGTATGCGAAGTGCTCGACGATACGAACGCAATTCTTGTCGAGCCCGAAGATGTTCATTCGCTCGTCGAAGGCATCCGACAGGTCGTTGCTGATCCGCGCCGCGCCGCGCCGCGTGCCGAGAAAGCGCGACAAGATGTTGAGGCATATACCTGGGAGAAGCGCGGCGCGGCAATCGCGCTATTTATCAAGGATACCCTGTCGGTATGAGACATCTCTCGGGACGATTGAAACGGTTCGTGCTATTCACGCGATGTCTTCTCGCAGCGCTCATTCGCGGTGCGGCTGACATGCCGCCTACAAACCCGGCGACAATCATCGTTGTCCCGACAGGGAAGCTAGGCGACATTGTGTGCTGTACGCCGGTCTTCCGCGCGCTTCGCGCGCGATTGCCGCACGCGCGTCTTGTCGCTCTTGGCCCAAAGCTTGTCGAACCGCTCCTTGAGCATAGCGGCCTCGTCGATGCGCATATCGACATCGGCGCAGATAACGCGATCGATCACATACGCGCGGAACATGCCGATGCGGCGGTCGTTCTCGGGCCGTCATTCGGCTCTGCTGTGCTTTTGTGTCTCGCGCACCTACCGCTTGTCGTCATACCGAAGGTCGTTGGCGGTTATTCTCCAAACGAGACGCGCTTGTACAAGCTCTTGTCGCGATTTGTCGCGACCTATCCGTATCATAGGGGAGAGTACGCGCCGCGTGAGCGGCTTCGCGCGCTCGAACCGCTTGGCATCGTTATCGATGATACGACAAAGAAACTCGGATTTTCTGATGCGGGTGCCGCAACGGCGGCACAGTTTCTCGCTGACAATAGCATTGACCCGAAAAAGGATTTTGTTGTCGGCATATCGCCCTCAGCAGGGAACAAGATAAAGGAGTGGCCGGCGGAGCGATTCGCACAGGTTGCTGATTATTTGATTGAGAAGTATGACGCGAAGATTGTCATCATAGGAAGTGCCGCTGATGCCGCGAAAGCGGCGGAGATGAAACAATACCTGCATACGCCCGTCGCGGACGCGACCGGCGCGTTCGATCTCGATACGCTCAAGGCAAGCATCTCGAAATTATCACTTTTCATATCGGTCGATACGGGGCCGATTTATATCGCGGAGGCGTTCAATGTCCCGACTATCGATATTGTCGGACCAGTCGATGAGAAGGTGCAGCCGCCGCGCGGACCGCTCCACCGGAATGTTATACCCGAAAGGACACATCCCATGCTCTCTATTCTCAATGCTCGTTCGTATGACGAAACCGAGGCCGTGCGCCAAGTCAATTCAATAACCGTTGCAGCCGTGACGCACGAACTCGACTTGCTCATCGCGGCAATGAGAGGGGTGTAGCACCACACAGGATTCTCAAGTAGGTTATTTTATGGTATAAGCAATCAACATGATATCGGTCGTTGTGACGGTTTTTAACGAGAAAGAGAGCGTCGCGACGCTCCATGCTGAGCTCATTACGGTTCTCACGGAGCTCCGAGAGCCGTTCGAAATCATATTCGTCAATGACGGGTCGACCGACGGAACACTCGATGAATTGAAGAAACTCACTCCCGTTCGCATTATTTCGTTCGCAAGGAATCTCGGCAAGAGCCAAGCGTTGCAAGCAGGATTCGCGGCTGCGCACGGGGAATACATCTTTACGATGGACGGCGACTTGCAAGATGATCCTGCCGAAATACCCCATTTCCTCAAAACGCTGCGAGACGGGTGCGATCTCGTCGTCGGATGGAAACAAAACCGGCTGGACGGTGTGAGCAAGAATGCGGTGTCGAAGATTGCGAATCGCATCACCGGGTGGGCAACGGGTGCTTATGTACACGATATGAATTGCGGGTACAAGCTGTATAAGAGCGAGGTCGCGAAGAACCTCGTGCTGACGGGCGACCACCATCGTTTCATTCCGGCACTCGTTGCGAGCAAGGGGTATCGCGTCTGCGAACAGAAAGTGCGGCATCGCCGCCGGAAGTTTGGCGAAAGCAAATATGGGAATTTCGGTCGGTTTTTCAAGAGCTTCTTCGACTTCGTGACCGTCATTCTTCTTGGTCGGTACGGGCGTCGACCGATGCATCTGTTCGGTATTTTCGGTTTCATCACCGCAGCAATCGGCTTCATCATTCTTATCTACCTCAGCTGGCTTATCGTCGTACAGAATGAAGTCGTCGGCGATCGGCCGCTCCTGTTGCTCGGGGTGCTGTTGGTCGTAGTCGGTTTCCAGTCATTTGTCTCCGGTTTCTTGGGCGAGCTTTTTGTCCGCCAGCAGGAGGGTCGACAATCTCCTATCGTAAGCGAAGAAATAACCCATTGATTCCTAAATGAACAGCAGACAGAGCACTATAGCGAGGTATCTCATTTCCGGCTCGATTGCATCGGCGGTTATGTTTATAGCGCTCGTCGTGTTCCGTGAGTTTTTCGGCCTGTGGTATCTGACAGCATCGACGTTCGCTTTCGTCCTCTCGTTCGTGACAAGTTTCGTGATGCAGAAGTTCTGGACATTTGAGGATGCAAGCCGTGCTCGCGCGACAGGGCAACTCATATCCTTTTTTATCATCAGTCTTGCCAATCTGGGTCTTAACGCGGCTTGGATGTTCATTCTGGTGGATATGATCGGTTTGTGGTATCTCGGAGCGCAGGTCATCGTCACGGCAAGCATCGCCGTATGGAGTTTCTTCGCGTATCGCCGCATATTTGCCCGCCGCGACGACAGGCGCGCATAAGCTATGTGCGGCATCGCCGGATTCGTCGGGACAGGCTCGAGGAGTGAACTCGAGAGGATGGCGACGGCGCTGCGGCACCGCGGCCCGGACGACGCGGGATTATTTATAGAGAACGGAGTTGCGCTTGCGCATACGAGATTGAGTATCATCGATCTTTCGTCCGCGGGACATCAGCCGATGTTCGATGACGAGCGGACCGTGGGCATCACCTTCAATGGAGAAATTTATAACTTCAAGGAATTACGCGAGGATCTTGCTCGCCAGGGATGCACCTTCAAGAGTCGATCGGATACGGAAGTCATCATTCAGCTCTATAAGGTCTACGGAGAATTATGCTTCGAGAAACTCTCGGGTATGTTCGCTATCGCGTTGTACGATTTCACTTCGCACAAGCTCTTGTTGGCGCGGGATCGGATGGGGGAGAAGCCTCTCTACTGGTCGCTCGCAGATGGCTCGCTCACCTTCGCCTCGGAGCTCGGAGCGCTTATGGTTTCTGGACGTATTAGGAAAGAGCTTGATCTCGATGCGCTCAATACCTACCTCCTCTTCGATTGCGTGCCGACACCGGCAACTATCCTAAAAAATGTCTATAAGCTTGAACCCGGAACCTTTCTTCGTTTCGAACGGGGAGTCGTGCATAAGAGTGTGTTCTGGCGACCGCCTTCGTCGCTCTTTGACGGAGACGAGGCTGCAGCGGTTTCGCAACTTGATCGTTTGGTGAGCGAAAGCATTGCCGCAGAGCTCGTGTCGGACGCCCCGCTCGGCATATTTCTCTCCGGAGGTATCGACAGCTCGACGGTCGCTTGGTATGCGGCACGGCAGTCCGGACGCCCCGTCGATACCTTCTCCATCGGATTTCAGGATGCCAATTTCGATGAATCGGAATACGCGCGCGAGGTCGCCGCGCACTTGGGAACGAATCATCACGAGAAGATAGTCACGCCGCATGATGCTCTCGATGTCGTCCCCGTGATACCGGAGGTCTTTTCCGAACCGGTTGCCGATGCCTCGGTTATACCAACGCTCCTGCTCTCGTCATTTGCGCGGGAACGGGTCAAGGTGAGTCTCGGCGGCGACGGCGGCGACGAGCTTTTCGCCGGGTATCCGACATTTCATGCTGAACAAGCTTATGATGCGTATGCGCGTCTGCCGAAGACGATGCGTATGGCGGGCGAACGCATCATCGCTTCGCTTCCTGCGAGCGACAAGAATTTTAGCCTCACATTCAATCTGAAGAAGTTCATCTCAAGCGACAAGGAGCAGCGCGAGCATCGGCACGCCGAATGGCTCGGTTCGTTCCCCGAACATGAGCGGCTTGCCCTCGCAGGGGAAGGGCTTGGTTCGGTCGTGCGACACGGGAATGCACTGCAGGATATCGATCGATACATAGCCGAGTATACGCAAGCGGATCCGCGCAATCGGCTCCTCTATACGTATCTCCGTTCCTATCTGATGGATGTCGTACTCGCAAAGGTCGACCGAGCCAGTATGCATCACTCGCTTGAGGTCCGAGCGCCGTTTCTTGATCATCGGCTCGTTGAGTTCGTTTTCTCGCTCCCCTACGAGATGAAATACCGGCATTTCCAGACGAAACACCTTCTGAAAAGGCTTATGGCCGATCGTTTGCCGGACCATATCCTGCATCGGAAAAAGAAAGGGTTCGGCATACCGCTCTCGCGATGGCTTAAAAATGAGTTGCGCGAGCTCTGTGACGATCTTCTATCAGAAGAAACCTTGGGGCAGCACGATTTGTTTAATGTAAGGTACGTGACTAAGCTGAAAAATGACCATTTCGAGGGGCGTACCGATAATCGCAAGCAATTGTGGAATCTTATGGTGTTCCAGATGTGGTATAAGAAATGGATGCTATGAAACGATTTCTCAAAGAACACTGGATCGCACTCCTTCTTGCCGTTCTCACCTCGGTGATTGTCGCCGCTCCTCAGGTATATTTCCGCATCGAACACCGGAATGATGGGGTCTATCAAGGCATAGAATTATTGCCCGATTCTCCTCGTTCTGCGCTCACCCGCGAGATTATGGACGGTCATCCGAATCTCGGGAATGTGTATTACAAGGACGGTAAGGATGATCCGTATCTGTGGCAGCCGTTCCAGCCCATGGCGGTTGCCTATATGGGAGAGTTGTTCGGCTTGGATATCAATAACACATTCCTGCTCTCACGAATCGTTCTGCCGTTCCTTGCGTTTATGCTTATTTACGGCTTCGCTCTGCTGGTATCGAGAGACAAGCTAGTTGCGCTCTCAAGCGCCGCGCTGCTCCTTCTCGCCGATCTTCTCTTGAGTTTCGCGGGTCTCTCGGGATTGCTTCAGGGTGCGAGTCCGAGCACCTTTATCCAGATTGCGCGGCCGGTCAATCCGGTGATGACCTATATACCATTGTTCGCATTCCTCATCGCGTTCTGGCTGTGGTATACGAGACAGACAAAGGGATGGTGGTTCGCGAGCACGGTACTTCTCGGCGCGACATTTTATACTTATTTCTATGCCTGGTCATATCTCTATGCGTTCGGGGGCATTCTCGTCGCTATCCTGCTCATCGGGAGAGAGTGGCGGCAGGCTCTGGGACTCGCGAGCGTATATCTCGGGGGACTCGTCCTGGCGATTCCCTATGGCATCAACCTGTACCGAGCATCGCTCTTCCCTAATTATGTCGAGGTGAGTGAGCGGTTCGGTGTCGTGGCGACACACGCTCCGCTCTTTGTCGGCGTCCTGTCTGTCGCAGCGCTTCTCATCTTCCTCATCGGGTTCCCGAGAAATGATCGACGGGTATTCTTCTTCGGACTCGCGCTTCTTGTGACGCCGCTTTTGACGATGAACCAGCAGATCATCACCGGTAAGATTATGCAGCCCGATCATTATCATTGGTTCTTTCATAAGCCGATCGGCATCATATTCATCCTCACGACGGTCTTCTATCTGCTCTCGCGTTGGCGGCTCGATTTTTACAAGAAGGCTCTTGCTGTCGGCATTGTTGCGGCGAGTGTTTTGACGGGTGCTTTGGCGCAAGCCTCGGCGTATCGCAATGATCCGCGCGATGGCGGCGCTATCGCTATCGAGCGACAGCAGTACGGCCCGGTTATGAAATGGTTGAGCGCTCATGCGGAAAAAGAAGCGGTCGTATTCGCGAATAATGAGATCTCTCATCTGACGGTCATCTATACGCCGCAAAATGTCTTTTACCATCGCGTGGTAGGGAATTCGCTTGCGGCGACGAAAGAGCGCCTTCTCGAAGTGGTCTCCACCTTCTATCGGTTGCGCGGGGTCGGTGCGAGCGATGCGCGGCGGATCTTCTTCGATGAACGGGGCTATCTGTCGACGAATATATACGGCATTTATTACCGGGAAGCGCTCGGGTCGTATGAGGCGATTCCCGATGATAAGATAGCGGAAGCTCTCTCGTTCTATACGGCGACATTGTCGGTCCCGACCGATGAATGGCTGCAGAGCATCTTCAAGAAATATGAGGTCGAGTATCTCGTGTGGGACAAGGAAGCTGATCCGACCTGGAATCTGGACCGGTATGCCTTTCTAGAAAAAGCGGCAGAATTCGGCACGGTGGCTATCTACCGTTTTAATCCGTAACTCTTGTCTATGGAGGAATTCAATGCGATGCAGGTGTCCTTCAACACCGCACTCCGGATATTCATGAAGTCTCCTGGAGCTGATGCGGCGGCGCTCATCGAACAATTCAATCATTTGAAGCGAATGAGGCCGACAGGTACGCATGGGACGCACCCGCACATCGTCACTGTCGCACATCGATTTGACCCTGCGGGACTGAGCGCCGTCAGTCCCGCATACCGAATTCTGGAGGTTATGCGCGATGTCGTGCTACCCATTGAGCGGTACGTCCATTCTTTCATCGTCCATGGCAGTTATGCGACACAGGATTTCATATCGAGTTGGAGCGATGTGGATACGATGATTGTTCTTACCGACGACGTTTTCAATTCCGCAGAGACGCTCTTGAGAGTGCAAAAGACTTTCTTGAAAGCCGGACTATTGTGTTACTGGATTGATCCGCTCGCGCATCATCAGCTTTCATTTATGACAGAGCTGGATTTGACTTGGTACCCGCAATCGTTCCTCCCGTTGTCGTCATTTGAACAGGGCATGCTTCTTCTCGGGCAACCGCGTCTGCAATTTATGGTGCGTGATGACGCTATCGAGCGTAAGGCAATCGTCGAACGATTCGCGGGCCGATTCAAACGGAAGGTTGCCGCCAATGATTGGAGCCGCACGCTCTATGACTGGAAAAACGACCTTGCTCATATCTTTCTGTTACCGTCGCTCCTTCTGCAGTCGGCAGGAATCTTCGTGCATAAAAAGGACTCATTTTCTGAAGCTGAACGGCGGTTCAGCGATATCGATATGCGACCGATTCGCGAAGCGACCCGTATTATGCGAGCGTGGGACACGTCCAATTTCGTAAGATATCTCCCGCCACGGCTCATGATGCGTCTCCCCTATAAGGTGGCAAGTGCGGCGGTGCGGCTCACCCGGGAGCCATCCCGAGCGGCGCTTCCCGCGCAAGACCCGTCGGTTGTCGAACGCTTGACGCGTGAGTTCAACGACCTTTATACCTATGCCGCAACACCATAATCTGCCGCGGCCGTTAGAACAGTCAGAGTACGAACGATGCGTCGATCTTGTGAAAGAAGATGTAAGCCGCAATCCAACCGTGCAGTCGGCGTATCTTATGGGAGGGGAGTGGTGTCCCGGCATATCCGATCTTGATATCGTAATTGTATATAAGGACGGTGTGCCGCCGAAGCCGCTCCGCAGCCCCTGGACTCTGTCAGAACAAGCCGCGTTTATATTCACCCATCGCTACTTGAGTTTTAGCGAGAGCGCTGCCGACCTTTTCTATTTTCTTTATCCAAAAGAGACAGCGCATCTGCGGCGCATCGCTGGCAGCGACCATTCGTTTATGGAAGTTCCGGAGGCAAATCGTCAGTGGATCTTGGCCGCCATCTTGTTCGACGTGCTAGTCAATAAGCTGTTGCTTTTAAGGCGTTCCAAGAAGGGGCCGCTCCACATCCGTCAATTGCTTGGCGAGCTGTATTCGCTCGTCTATACGGCGTGGATTGTCCGCGAGATCGGAGGAGTCGATATCGATCAGGGATTCGGGGAGCGCATACAGGCATTGCGCACGAACTGGTTCGCGCAGGACGAAACAGCTGCCATACAGACGCTTATGACCCTTCTTGACGAAGGACTCGAGCTCGTCGCGAGAGCCGTCGTAGAGCTGGATCGTTTCGTCTCTCGCTCCGGCGGCGCATCCGTGCCGAATGCAGTGTTCTCGAATGATACCTATGCAGTAACCGGTATCGACAACTGGTCGTATGATCGGTTCTGTCTCGAATTCGATCGGTCGGTACTGTGGAATGTGCGGCTATTCGGGAAGCGGATAGCATCGTATCGGCTCGTGGTGCCGCGCTCGCTCTCGATATTCTTTCATGCGTATATTGGCGGAGAAGGTCCTTTCTCTGAAGCGATGCGTCGACAGGTAAAGGTCGCCGGAGTTTTGCGCGAGGCTGTGCCGCTTGAAGGGCATGTGCGCGCGGTGAATAAGGCATACGAATCCTCGATAGCAAGCGGGGGATTATTCAAAATACCATATACCTACGGGCTCGCAGCGAAAAGGACGCTTCGGAGTCGCGTGTTCTGGGGCGCTGTCAGATTCTTGAGAGACCTATGAACAAATTTTCATTCACAACAAGCTGGGACGACGGTTCTGTCCACGATCTTAAGGTGGCCGAATTGTTGTCGCGCCACGGCCTCAAGGGTACATTCTACATACCGGAGACATTCGATGGCGTAGGGGGGAAATACGCGTCCTACGATCGACGACTCACAGAGAGCGAGATACACTCTCTTGCTCAAACGCAGGAGATAGGCGGACATACGATGAGTCACCGCCGCCTGACCTCTCTCCCTCTCGAAGAAGCATCGCGCGAGATCAGTGACTGTCGGGATTTTATTCAAGGCATTACCGGTGAGGCCCCGAAGATGTTTGCCTTTCCTGGCGGCGCGTTCAACGAGTCTCTCGTTGAGATTGTGCGGGAAGCGGGGTTTATCGCCGCTCGCACGACAAGGAAAGGGGTTACCAGAATCGCGGAGTCAGCGCCGCAGGTGATGGATGTAACGATTGTCTGTCAGCCGTACCCTTTCAGGCGGGTAGACAAGAATCACTACTATTGGGGAAAGCTTCTCGAGCCTCTTGCTCTGTATTCGCCGCGCCGCTATGCGCTCTCGTGGCAGAGTCTGGCGCGCGCCTGGTTCAAGAAAGCGTATGCTGACGGCGATTATTTTCATCTATACGGGCACTCGTGGGAGATAGAGAAATATGATATGTGGCATGAGCTCGACTCGTTCTTCGCGTTTGTGCGCGAACATAACGACATCATTTTGGGTTCAAATAGCGAGGTGGTACCATCGAGAAAATGAAAATCGCCTTCGTACATGACAACCCTCCGGCGCGCGGGTTCGCCGGGGCTACCAACTCCACCTACGACCTCGCGCTCGGTATGCAGAAAGCGGGACACGATGTCACCATTATCACGACCTGTCGAGACGCAGGTGAGGCGGGAGAGAGCACCTTTTTGGGAATGAGGGTATTCACAATCGCGAGCGATTATTCCGGGAAGTGGCGCAGCTATGTAAGCCTGTATAACCGACCGGTTATCCGGCGGGTCAAGAGCATCCTTGAAGAAATCAAGCCTGATATCGTGCATATAAATAATATCCACTTCTACCTGTCCTATCATATTCTCAAGGTTGCGAAGCGGTATGCAGGATCGGTTGTGATGACATTCCGCGATGTGATGCCATTCAATTTCGCGAAGCTGACCACGAAACGGTATCTCGAACATTTCGACTACCATACGACATGGCTCGATCATCTCGAACAGGCCGGAAAACGCTGGAATCCGATCCGCAACTTCTGCATTAGGCGGTATGTGAGATTCCCGGACAAATTGTTCGCGGTGAGCGGCGCGCTTCGCGACGCACTCGCCGCGAACGGTATTCCTGGCGTGACGGTGGTACATACGGGCGCTGATATCGCTGACTGGCAGGTTGAGCCTGCTGAAACAGCTCGGCGCAAAGCATCCTTTGGTGTCGAAAACCAGAAGGTTATTCTCTTTAGCGGTCGTTTGAGCGACGCGAAGGGCGGTCGACCGTTACTCGAGGCAATGATTACCATCGCCGCAGCTGTTCCGGACGCTGTCCTGCTCGTTGTAGCAAAAGATGATGCTCATACTGAAGTGCTGAAGCAGAGAGCATCTGCACTCGGTATCGGTAATCGTCTGCAGGTGACAGGATGGATTGATTCGAGAGATATGAAATACGCGTATGCCTGTGCGGACGTCGTCGTGGTGCCCTCCATCTGCTTCGACTCGTTCCCGCGCGTGGTGCTTGAGGCGATGGCGTCGGGGAAACCGGTTATCGGCACCTGCTTCGGAGGCGCACGCGAGATTATTCAGGATGACGAGACGGGGTATGTCGTCAATCCGCTTCATCCCGATGAGATCGCCGAGAAAGCAATCGAGCTGCTGCAGAATCTCGAGAAAAGGGAGCGGTTTGGACACGCCGGCCGCGAACGGGTCAAGAAAGAATTCAGTCTGGAGAAATCTATAGAGGCATATCTCTCGTGGTATAAACGATTGCTGAAGGTATGAACGTAAAGACTCTTTTCCAGAAGATTCTGAAACGATTGCGTGGCGGGAGAGTCATCTTGCGTCCTTCGGTAGTGTCGCGCGGCCGGGTCCTGCTCTCCTATAAGACCGATCCGTTCTTCGATTTCGATAAGAAAGAGGCGTACCACAGCAATATGTGGGAATGCCGCGAGATTGCAAACATCTTTCTGCGACTCGGGTACACGGTCGATGTTATCGACTGGTTCGACTACCAGTTTGTGCCGCACGAGCGCTACGACTATTTCATTGACCTTGGGTTGCAGATGCGGCGGATAGGCGGGCGGCTGAACGCAGATTGCGTGAAAGTCTTTCATACGACGACCTCGCACTGGCGCTTTAATAATGCGGCGGAGAGAGAGCGGCTCGCTGCGCTCGCCGCAAGACGCGGTGCGGAGCTCAAACCGCGCCGGCTGTTGGCAGAATCGTTCGGCGTCGAAGACGCCGACTTTTGTACGCTCATCGGGAATGGAGCGACCGAGAGTACCTATGCGTTCGCGAACAAGAAGATGCATCGCATCCCCGTCTCGACGGCGCGCACGCACCCCTTCCCGGATAAGAGAGATATCGAGAGAGCGAAGAAGAATTTTATATGGCTCGGCGGTGTCGGCGCGGTGCATAAGGGCCTCGATCTCGTGCTCGAAGCGTTCGCCTTGATGCCCGAATACCATCTCACGGTCTGCGGAGATGTGGCAACAGAGACGGATTTTGCAGACGAATATCGCCGCGAGCTCTACGAGACGGAAAACATAACCTATAGGGGCCGGGTGGATATCGGCGGAGATGCTTTCAGTGCTCTAGCAAATACGGCTATCGCCGCGATAAATCCGTCTTGTGCGGAAGGACAGAGTGTCACCGCGATCGATTGTATGCACGCAGGGCTTATCCCGGTGCTTACGGCAGAGACGGGCGTCGACACGGGCGATTTTGGTGTGCGGATCGACGAACCGACAGTTGACGGAATCGTGCGGGTCGTCCGCACGATTGCAGCTATGGAGAACGACGAGCTTGTGCGGCGTTCGAGAGAGGCGTGGAAATACGCAAGGAAGAACAATACCCGGGAACGATTTTCTGAAGAGTTCACAAAATTTGTTACAATGCTTGAGAAAGACACTTAATATATGGAATCTTCTACTCACGAGTCTGTGCTTTCCGTTGATACGCAAAAATGGCTTGATGCGCAGGCATTCGAGAGTCGATGTTGGGTCGTTGATAACCAGAAGAATTCGCGGCTCCAGGTAGTCATGAAGTTCTTGAGAGCTTTGAAAAAAAGTCCGCGCCATTTCTTCGAACTGCTTACCTTCCGCGATTTCTATGCGGGCGACGACTGGAATTTCTGGTGGAAGGAGAAATTCGACGAATACCGGGTGCTTCCGGCGCATCTGCACAAAGCGCTTGAGGTCGGCAGCGGCCCCTATACCAATATTCGTCTCATCAGTAAGTTGAAGCGTATCGATGAGATACACTGCGTCGATCCGCTTATGGAGCTGTATAAAAGCTTCAAGTTGAATTGGCTTGCGGAGATGGTGAAGAAGGGGAGGGTGCATGCGCATACCGGCAAAGGCGAATCACTCGATTTTCCGAATGATTCGTTCGACCTTGTAGTGTGCAATAACGTTCTCGATCACGTGCAGGATGCATCTGCGTGCCTTTCCGAAATCCATAGAGTCTTGAAACCGGGCGGCTGGTTCGTTTTCGGCCAGGACTTGAGCAATAAGGAGGATATCGAAAGACAACATCGAGAAGACAGGGGATATGTCGGTCACCCGATAAAACTTAATGAAAAGACACTCGACACGCTTCTTTCTGACAATTACGATATCAAACTGAAAAAAATCCTGCCGCGCGAAGCGGGCCGTAACCCACGCCATCACTGCGGCACCTATCTGTCTATAGGGGTAAAACACAGCAAGTAACTTCTTATCCTAAAGTATAGTTACTACTATTGAATATCATGAATATTTACGCCATTATTCCCGCACGGAGCGGTTCAAAAGGGGTACCGGACAAAAACATCAGGAAGGTGGCTGGCAAGGAGCTGATCGGTCATGCGATTGAGTTCGCCAAGAAGCTGCCAGTCACGAAGATTATCTGCTCCACCGACTCAGAACACTATGCAGAGATCGCACGCCAATACGGAGCAGAAGTGCCGTTTCTTCGATCTGCTGCCGCATCGCACGATACCGCTATGGAACAGGACATCCTCGAGGACTTGTATAACAAGTTCGATGAGCATGACATTGCATATCCGGACATATTCGTTTGGTTGCGTCCGACATTTGTCTTTAGAGATGTCGACGACGTGACGGAATGTATCACCAGGCTTCGCAATGAGCCGCAATTGACGTCCTGCAGGGTAGTCGTTGAGGCTGAGTCGCGTCTATATCATGATGAGAACGGGTTGCTGAAACCAAATTTCGATGACAAGGGAAAATCTATGATACGCAGGCAAGAGGTCGAGAAAGCATACCGGGTATATCTCACGGATGTTTTCAGGGGTGTGCCGAAAAATTGCGGGGCGGATTTTTTGGGCAATCGCGTTGGTTATGTCGTCGCGAACAAGCTTTGCGGCATCGATATCGATGATGAACAAGACTTGTTTATAGCGACAAAAATGATAGAGTCACTTTCTCATGAATAACGACAAGGTTGTCATTGTTGCAGAAATAACGACCAATCATCTCGGCGATGTCGAGCGCCTCAAGCGCATGGTGCGCCTTGCCAAGGAGGCGGGTGCCGATCTCATCAAGATACAGAAAAGGAACGTCGAAACGTTCTATCCGGCAGGGAAGCTCGATGAACCATACGAATCGCCGTTCGGCAGCACGTGGGGGCACTTCAGACACGGGATTGAGCTGTCGCTCTCCGACATCGAGGAGCTTGATAAGGAATGCAAAAAGGTCGGGATTGACTGGTTCGCATCGGTCTTGGATATGCCGTCATTCGATCATCTGGGACCGTTCAAACGGAATCTCCTGAAATTACCGTCGACCATCTCTGAACACACTGATCTCCACGCGAAGGTCGCCGAACGGCATCGCGGACCCGTTGTTATATCGACCGGATACACCTCACCCGATTACGAGCAATACATCCAAGACGTTTTCAAGGAGAACGAGAAGATTTATCTGTTGCAATGCACCTCGGCATATCCGGTGCCGCCGGAAGATTGTTCCGTGTCTGTCGTCCGGCACTACCACCATTTGAGCAAGAAAAATCCGCAAATCGTACCGGGCTACTCAAGCCACGATAACGGCTCGCTTGGCTGTATGCTCGCCGTTGCGGCGGGCGCAAAGATGATTGAAAAGCATGTGAAGATAGGCGACACGCCATGGATGCATTTTCAGGATGTGGCGCTTGATCTTGAAAACGGCGAATTCGCTCAATTCGTGAAAGACATTCGTATGGCGGAACGCATGTGCGGAGACGAGACTAAGACAATCAAGGCGAGCGAGTGGCATAAGTACACTCACATTCCAAAAATACCCGGGCAGTAAGGACCGCTATGCCGAACCAAACGATCTCAAGGAACATTGCAGATATCATCGCACAGAATCTTCCCGAGATTTGCCGGCTTCGTGCGATGCGGGTTATGAAAGAAGACGGGAGTTATGTGACGGAGGGCGACGTATTGTGCGAGCGGCTAGTTGCCGATTATGTTCGGACAATGCCGAGAGACTTCGAGCTCATCTCGGAAGAGATGGATCTCTCGGCATTCACCTATGACCCGACGAAGAGCTACATCGTGCTTGATCCGGTCGATGGTACGGAGAATTTTACGAGCGGTCTCAAGGAGTGGGGCGTTTCGGTCTCTGTCTACGTCGCGGGGGCGCATACCGAATCGATGCTCCTATTGCCCGAGCTCGGTCTGCAGATGGTGACGGGGGATGAGTTCGTGCGGCGCGAATCAAGAATACATGGGCTGTCTTCGACTTTGGACAAGAAGTATTTTCTTACTCTCTCAGACGGCAGGGAATACCGTATCACCGGATGCTGCGTCTTCAATATGTACAATGTCATCTCGGGCTCATTCGCAACCTTTGAGAATCCGAAAGGTGCTCGCGTTTGGGACATTCTCGCCGGTCTGAATCTCGCGCTCGAACACGATCTCGCCGTGACCGTGGATGGGAAGCCGTACACGGGCGAATTCCTGCCGGATCTGTCGAAGAAGTATCGCTTCAAGGTCGAGGGTAAACAGGGTTCGTGATACGATGCGCTAATCACTATGGAACAGCGATCGGCGCTTGTCGTCTTTGGTAACAAGCTTCCTCGGAGGTGGACACAAACCCGTCATCGGTACGACACTGTCGTGGCGCACGAGACATTGCGGAACGAGATAGAAGCGCGCGGCGAAGAATGGATTGATCTCGACGGGTTGATCGGGGCAGGGAGTATTTACGAAGCGAGCGTCATGCTCGAAGAACTCTCCCGATTGACATTTCCAGACGGAACGCGCGTCGCGAAAGCGTGCGTCTATGAAGGGTACGAATTGTGGTGGATGAATTACAACAGCCTCTTCCGTTTCTATTGTCTGCCCTATACACAACACCGGAAGCTTCTTGAATACCTGCGAGAGTTTCGCCGCGTACATTTTTATCGACCTCCGTATCAGAATCTTTTTTTGCACTATCTCCGTGCGCACGGGTGTGAGACGGAACTTCTTCCCGAACCGGAACTGACGAGCCCATCTCTCCTTCCGTTCGGCGTTGCTATCCAAATCGCGCTTACGCTCCTATTTCTCCCGATACTCGTGATACGGCGGCATCACCTCATGGTATTCATCGGCGACAAGTTCGAAAAGGGAAAAGACTACGATTTCAGATTGAAGTTCATCTATCAGGAATTGCGACAAAAGAGCATTGTTTTTGTCGAATTTGTCAGGAGCTTGGAGTCGTGGAAGACCATCATCCAGCATGCGTTCATACGAAGACGCCCCGTCATTTATTCAGAAGCGATAGCCTTCGTCGGACGCTTCGCGAGCTTCATCACAGGCGGACGCCGTCGCGGCTTGCGTGAATTCGGACCGCACCTGTTCCGGTCAGTGACAGACCCGGACGCCCGATTCAGATTCTTGATTGCGACCCAGTATCTTCATACCGTCTACGATGATATTTGGGCGATACGCATCATGGCGAGACTCTTGAGAGCGATTGGTATTCGCACAGCGATTATAGAAGTGGCTTCGGAACGCACCTTTCATTCGGTGCTTGGTTGCAAGATGGATGCAATACCGACGGTCGGCATCCTGCATGGCGTCGTTTCTCGACAGTACATTCCGCACGATTTTATGCCTTGCTTTGATGGAGAAAAATCGATGTCTATCGATAGGTATGGCGTTTGGAGTGAATGGTGGAAGGAGTATTACGAGAAAAATGGAAAGGCATATCGCCCGGAGCAGCTATTCGTATCCGGCCCAATGCGTCCTTTGGAAGCAGGCTCAGAACCGGAGCTCGGCACGACTTCAGGCGGGGAAGATCTTCTCAAGGTCTTGTTCATCAGCGAACAGATGGGCTACTCGCCTGAAGTTGTGCCGTACCTGAAGAAGCTCGTCGAAACGAAGGATATCGATTTGTATGTGAAATTCCGCCCCTATCGCGATGGTTTTGAGACATGGATTACCAACCATGAGCCTGAGCTTCTTCGCAATGTGAAGATATTGCGCGGGAGCGTGTCAGAGGCTGTCGCACAATGCGATGTCGTTGTCGGTTCGCACAGTACGGCGGCACTCGAGGCGCTCCTTAAGCTTAAACCGCCGATTTTCTACGCGACGGAGAAGTGGGGCGACTACTTCAATCTCGAGGGGTATGACTATACATACCGACTGTTTGCTAAGACGCCGGAAGATCTAGTGGCGTGTCTTATGAAGAGCAGGCAGATTCCTCTGGAAACACTCAAGGAACTTCGCGAGAGATTCTTCGGCGATCCTTATCGAAACGGCAGTGCGTGGGTCGTCGACCAGGCGGAACAACTTCTCAAGAATGCAGAGAAGTCTCGCGGTTTTTTCGGACGATAAGGAGATAACCGTGCGTGAAGAGCTTGTTGGCGCGGCTCGTGTCGTGGCGATCGCGAAGTCGCGCCCACGCACCGAGGATGCGCAGCGTAATGCTCATTGGTCGTGCGAACCATCTCCTATGTGCGGCAAGCCGCTCAATCCAATAACGGGCGCGCATCTGTGCTATGACGCTGTGATATCCGCCGCGCCGCTCAAGCGTCTCGATTGCGAATCCCGCGTCTTCGGCGAGACGGCGGAAGCTGTGCTCGGTGAATCGCCAGTAGTCGTGCGGCTCGCCATGGAGCGAATCGTAGAGATTTTCCGTAATGAGTGCTACGCCTCCCGGAGTGATGACGCGATAGAACTCACGAAATGCCGCACGGAGATCATACACATCGCCAAGCACTTGGGTGCACACGATAGCGTCGAACGATGCGTCAGGGAAGGGGATCGCTTCTGCGCTGCCCTCGACATCCGCTCCGGGCGCGACATCCATCGTGACATATTCAGTAAAATCAAAAAGATTCTTATAGCGCGGGAATGAACTCGAGCCGACATCAAGCACGCGTCCCCGGACAACGCCCGCATAATTCTTGATTTGTTCGTAGAGCTCTCTGCGCCCTGGTTTATAGATATAAGACATACGGAGGGGTTAGGCCGCTCTCGTGGCGAGCCGCCAGGTAATGATATTGACGAACATTCCAATCATAGCAATCAATATCTGGGCGATAATGAGACCGAGTATCCCGCCCCAGATACCGAGAACGACATACAAAGCGATTCTGATAAGAAGCTGTGTCGTATTACTGATGAAAATCAGCCGTGAGAAACGCTGTGAGGACATAAGAAGGCTGATGAAGCGGTTCGGCATGCCGAAAATAAAGATAAGGGAAAGCAGTTGTGAATAATAAAGGGCATCGAGATATTTCGGCAACAGGTAGGTGAACACATAGGGAGCGAGAATGATATACCCAATCGTGAAGAATGAGCCAACGGCGAGACCTTGGAAAATCCGCAGATAAAACAGCCGGTTTAGCTCCTTGGGCGCTTTCGTCGAGAACTTCGGCAGGGCGATGCCGAGCAGATTCTTGATGGCGATGGAGGCGCGATTCGGTATCGCCATCGCGAGCGTGTAGACGGCGAGCTGCGAAGCGCCCCAGAAGTGCGTGAGGAGTATCTTGTCTACCTGTGAGACAATCGGACCCAAAAAACCGATGAAGGTAAGTTCGCGTCCGTACTGGAGGGCGTCATGCGCTTCTTGGGTAGGCGGATTGAAGCGTTGCAGCGTCACTCGATAGAAGAAGAAAGTGGTGATAAGTGTCGAAAGGGAATACACAAGGACGAGCCAGGTGACTTCGCCGTTCGCAATGACGATGGCCATCATGCTCACGGCATAGACCGCGGTCGAGATGATGCTGAAGATGGTGTTGAGGCGGAATTCCTTTTTGCCGGCGAGGTACGCGCCATAGGTATTGAATGCGGCGGTGAGCGGCGCGCATATGCCCATAATAAGGAGCGATAGTGCAACGATTGTGTTGTCCTGGAGAGCGTAATACGCCGCGGCGATGCACGACATGCCGAATTGCAGCATGTTCCATTTCAGTTGATACCGGACTGATGCGCGAAGAGCGCCTTCATCGCCTGCGGCCGTCGCCTGACTGACCGCCTCGTTCATACCGATGAGAGAGAAGATGCTGAAGACACCCGCTAAGGACAGGATATAGGTATAGAGACCATAAGTTTCTCTCGGCAGGTAATTCGCGAATACCATCGTGAGCGCGAGCGAGAGAAATGCGGTGATGATTTGTCCAAATATTCCCCAGAAATTCCCGTGCGCGATATAGACCATATCGGTCTTGGTATATCTCTCACTGAAACGGAGAAAAGAAATAAGGTTTTTCTTGATGCCGGGCATACGCAGCGTAGAGGGATGTCGCTCCCGTACTGTACCATGTAAGAACCCTCCAGAGCGCGTGAAAGTTGCTATACTGGAAACATATCAGCAATAACCGGTAAAATGTGTATGAAAGACATTTTCACTAAGTTCGGGGCAGTGGCAGTGGCGCTCGCCATGAGCGGGTTGCCGGCAGTCGCGTTCGCCGAAGATGGCGGACAGGAGCAGAGCGGTGACATACAAGTGACAAGCGTGCAGGCAGAACAGGTGCAGCAAGTTGGTGAAGTAAATCGCGAAGCGCAGAAGCAGAGCGTGGAAATCTCACGCGAACAAGAGAAGCAGCAGCTCGAAGCATCAAGCTCGCTTCAGCGAGAGGAGCGGGACAACGGCCAAGAGATCGATTTTGATCTTGAGGACGATTCAGACCGGGCTGTCTCGATTGCGGATTTGAAGCAGAAGATAGAGATGCGCAAGCAGGAGCTTGATCAGGAGGAAGCAAGCACAACCGAATCTCGAAAGGACATCATTAAGAATGCGAATCCGGTTCGCCTCGCGGTGCACGCGCTCCTCGCTTCTAAAGACCTTGTCGACGGCATCGGGCAGCAAGTGTCGGAGATAGCGAAGCAGATGAACGATTCGGTCGCGACGACGACGAATGTTGAGGCGAAGGTGCAGGCGCGCGGCTTCATCACACGTCTCCTCTTCGGCGGCGATAAGGCATCGGGCGAGGCGATAGCGAAAGCGGTTGAGAAGAATCAGGAGAATATTGCGAAGCTCACCGAACTTCTCGCCCAAGCGAACATCGGAGCAGATGTGCAGGCGACCCTGAACGCTCAGATAGCAGCGCTCAAAGACGCACAGACGCGCCTCCAGGCGCTCGCCGATAAGGAGCGAAATACGTGGGGTCTCTTCAGTTGGAGGTTCTGAAAGGGAGAGCGAAGGTAGATAGACGCACAAACGCCCCGAGAGGGGCGTTTGTGCGCTTGTGGTATAGTTTCGTCATTATGACCAACGAAAATACTGTGAAGAATATAGCGAAATGGACAGCACTCGGAGCGTTCTTTCTGGTACCGCTTACACCCCTTATCGTCGCCAATTCTTATTTCTTCCCTTTCATTACGGGCAAGGCATTCTACTTCCGCATCCTTATCGAGATAGCGGTCGCGGGGTGGGCAGTGCTCGCGCTTCTCGATAAGGAGTATCGTCCGCGCTTCTCATGGATCGGCGCGGCCGTCACCGCGTTCGTTGTCTGGATGTTTGTCGCCGACGCGTTCGCACCAAACGCCGCAAAGGCGTTCTGGAGCAACTTCGAGCGTATGGAGGGTTGGGTGCTTCTCATCCACCTGCTCGGATTCTTCTTCGCCGCAAGCGCGGTGCTGCGGAAAGAGGTGAAGTGGCGAGCGTGGTTCCTCACCTCGCTCTGTGCCTCGCTCGTCATTTCCGGATACGCGCTCCTCCAGATCTCCGGTTCGCTCGCGATACACCAAGGCTCCACGCGCATCGACGCGACATTCGGCAATTCCGCATACCTTGCTATCTACTTCCTTTTCAATGTGTTCATCGCGCTCTGGCTCGCGCTCACGGAGAAGATCTCGTGGCTCAAATGGTCGCTCGTCGCGCTCGCTGTCCTCGAAGGGGTACTCCTGTTTTTCACTGAGACGCGCGGTGCGATACTCGCGCTTCTTGGCGCTCTCGCCCTCGCGGCGCTTCTTACCGTTTTCACCGCAGGGAAGCGCGCGCGCCGCTTCGCGGTAATCGGGCTCACGCTTCTCGCGCTCGCGTCAGCTGCGTTCTATACGGCGCGTACTTCGACCTTTGTACAGAATTCTCCAGCGCTCGCGCGTATCGCCGCTACCTCATACGCCGATGGGTCGACTCGCTTTACGATCTGGCAGATGGCGCTTCGGGGAGCACTTGAGCGGCCGCTCACCGGCTGGGGGCAGGAAGGATTCAACTATGTGTTCAATAAATATTATGATCCGTCTCTCTACCAGCAGGAGCCGTGGTTTGATCGAGCGCACAACGCTTTCATCGACTGGCTCTCGGCCGGCGGTCTGCCGGGCTTCCTGCTCTATCTCTCGCTCTTCGGTTCGGCGCTCTGCCTCCTCTGGCGACACTCCGAACTTTCGCGTCCTGAGCGCATCGCGCTTACCGCAGCTGTCGTTGGCTACGCGATACATAACCTCTTCGTCTTCGACAATCTCTACTCGTACATATATTTCTTCGCACTCCTTGCTCTCGTCGACTCGCAGGTCGCGCGTCCCATTGCGAAATTAGAACGAGCGCCCGAACTCGACTCGTCGCTCGGTACGGCGTATGCGCTTCCGGTCGCCGCGGTTGCCGCAATCGGACTTATATGGTTTGTGAACGTATCGGGCATGCAGACCGCGAGCAGGCTCATCACTGCGATGACGCCGACGTCTGCCGGCATCAAGGCGAACATTGCCGCATTTACCGACCTCGCTGCGCACTCATCGTTTGCAGGACAAGAGGTTCGCGAGCAGATCGTCAGTTTCGCGGCAGCCGTCTCGCAGAGCACGCAGGCGACGAACGAGGAGAAACAGCAGGCCGTTACGCTCGCGATAACTGAGATGCAGAAGCAGGTGGCCGCATATCCGCTCGATGCGCGCGAGCATCTGCAACTCTCCTATGCGTATCGTGCCGCTGGCGACGGAGCGAACGCGCTCAAAGAGATAGAAAGCGCGATTGCGCTCTCACCAAAGAAGGAGGGTTTCTGGATAGAGGCGGGTGCACTCGCGTGGGATATCGGGGATGCCAAAGCGGCACAGACAAGCTTTGCTACTGCATACAAACTTGGCCCGCAGTTCCCCGCGCTCGCCGTATATGCTGCTGCCGGTAATCTCGCCGTGGGAGACACCGCCGCCGCTGATGCAATTCTTCTCAAGACATTCGGCACCACCGAGGTAGACAACGATGTTCTTGCGGTGGCGTACTACCGCACCAAGGATTGGCCGCGCCTCATCGGTCTCTGGAAGGCGCGCGCGACGAAGCCGGGCGCCCCAGTGGAGAGCTGGTTCTCGCTCGCCGCCGCCTACTATATGTCAGGAGACAAGGCGGATGCCGTCGCAACCATCACTAAGGCGGTCGCTTTGTATCCCGCCGCTGCCGCCTCCGGCGCTGCTGCCATCAAACAGATAGAAGCAGGGAAGTAACCCTCTATGGAAATTCGAGAACACGTCCCGCTCGCGTCCTTCACGACGCTCGGCGTGGGCGGTGAGGCGCGATTCTTCGCCGAACCTCGCTCGCTTGAGGATGTGCAGGAGGCGGCCGCATTCGCGCGTGCTCGAGATCTCCCGCTCTTCGTGCTTGGCGGGGGCTCGAATGTCGTTGTGAGCGATGAGGGGTTCAGCGGGTTAGTGCTCCGCATGCGCTCCACTCAGCTCTCGACCGAAGAGCGCGGCGATATGGTATTTGTAACCGCTGGTGCGGGCATGGTATGGGACGACTTTGTCGTCTATGCCATCAAGCACAATCTTTTCGGTATCGAGTGCCTCTCCGGTGTGCCCGGGACTGTCGGCGGTGCAGTAGTTGCAAACCTTGGTGCATACGGAGCGCAGGCGAGCGACACGTTTGTTCGTGCGGACGTGCTTGATACGCGCTCGGGAGAACCGGCTCTCAAGGTATTTGAAAATGAACAGTGCGATTTCTCATACCACGACAGTTTCTTCAGCCGGGAACCGGGCAGGTATATCATCATTCGTGCGACCTTCGCGCTCTCGCGTGACGCAGGGGCGATTCCTGCATACCGGGATAATCGTTTTGATATGACATCGCTCGCCGTGTCGCTCGGTCGTGCGCCGACGCAGAGTGAGGTTCGCGCCGAGGTGCTCCGCATGCGCGAAGAAAAAGGCTCGCTTATCATGCCTGGCCGGATTTCGTTCAAGAGCGCCGGCTCATTCTTCCATATGCCATTTGTCTCGGAAGAACAGTATGCGCTCGTGGCTGCGAAAGCGCAGGAAATCGATGCTGCAAAAGAAGAGCGGCTGCGCCCGTGGGCGTGGCGCCAAAAGAACGGCAGTTACAAAGTGGCCCCCGGCTTCTTGCTCGAGTACACCGAATTCAAGAAAGGGTATGTACGAGGCGATGTCGGCATCTCGCCGCGGCACACGCTCTCTATTATCAATGTCGGAGAGGGGAGTGCGCGTGATATTGCAGCGCTCGCACGTGATATGCAAGACGCAGTTGAAAAAATATTCGGCATTCGCCTTGAACGCGAGGTGGAATACATCGGCACGATTGAAGGATAACTTGCAAAAAATTTTTTCAAAAATATTTTTTGCAAGTTATCCACACATAGATATTTTTTTTCACCCGAAATATTTTTTACGAGTGATAATGATGTGTAGAAACGTTTGAGCACGAAAAATATTTCGAGCACAGACGGGTCGACTTATAAGTCAAACTTTCTAATCACAACCACCATGGCAGCAAAGAAGCGAAAGGCAGCAAAGAAGGCAGTGAAGAAGGTCGCAAAGAAGCGAAAGGCTTCGAAGAAGCGCGCCTAGTTTCGTAAAAAGAAAAATCCCGCTCCGGCGGGGTTTTTCTTTTTTTAGATGCTTCAGACTTCGAATTTTGGTATACTGCCTGTCAATGTTCACCCTCTCTCATTTCTTCTCAAAGAACCAATCCGCAGGCTTTTTGCGGGCCGCGACATCTATCGTTTCGGCGATAAACGTGCATTCAGGCGAGCTCGTCGGTTCTTCCGATGAGGCGGTGCGCGCCCGCTTTGAAGCAGTACGCATCCAGGCAAAGGAAGCAGGCAAGGCGCAAGAGTCCGATCTGCCGCTCGTCTTCGCGCTTGTGCGCGAGGCAGCACGCCGTACCCTGCATCAGCCGCACTTTGATGTACAACTCATCGGCGGTCTCGCGCTTCTGC
>JAQVIY010000002.1:117050-158962 GCA_028695415.1 Minisyncoccota bacterium
AAACAGAAGGCGATTCAGCTTACCGAAGCGGGCATACACAAGGCCGAAGTCGCGCTCGGACTCGAGAATATCTACACCGAGGGCGGCGTGAAGTATGCCCACCATCTTGAAACGGCAGTGCGTGCGAAGGCGCTTTTCAAGAAGGACAAGGAGTATGTCGTGCGGGACGGCGAAATCGTCATCGTCGATGAGTTCACCGGCCGATTCCAACCCGGCCGCCGCTGGTCGGAGGGTCTGCATCAGGCTATCGAAGCGAAAGAGGGAGTGCCCGTGCAGGAGGAGACACGCACGTATGCGACTGTTACCTTCCAGAACCTATTCCGTATGTACGAGGGGCTTGCCGGCATGACGGGCACCGCGCTTTCTTCTGAAGAAGAGTTTTATACCGTGTACGGGCTCGAGGTCGTCGTCGTCCCGACCAATAAACCAGCGCTTCGTAAAGATTTTGACGATCTCATCTTCCAGACTGCCGCTGGCAAGTATCGCGCGGTCGCACGCGCGGTGAAGGAGCGGTACCAGAAGGGTCAGCCAGTTCTCGTCGGTACAGTGTCCATCGAAGACAACGAGACGGTAAGCGCTTTTCTCGCCGAAGCAGGTGTTCCCCACGAAGTGCTGAATGCAAAGAATCACGAACGCGAAGGCGAGATAATCGCCGAAGCTGGCAAAGAGGGGAGGGTGACCGTCGCGACCAATCTCGCAGGGCGCGGTGTCGACATCAAGCTCGGCGGCGCACTCGCGACAGCCCTCGAGCGCGCCGCAGTGCTCGAGCGTGGCGGCCTCGCGGTTATCGGTACCGAGCGCCACGATGCGCGCCGTATCGATAATCAGCTTCGTGGCCGCTCTGGCCGCCAAGGCGATCCAGGCGAGACGAGATTCTATGTGTCTCTCGAAGATAAGCTCATGCGCGTCTTTGCCTCTGAGACGCTCAAGAAGGTGATGGGGCGCTTCGGTATCCCTGAAGACGAGCCTATCGAGAGCGCGATGATAACTCGCTCGCTCGAGACGGCGCAGGGCCGCATCGAGGGTTTCAACTTCGATTCGCGTAAGCAGGTGCTCGCCTACGATGACGTGATGAATACGCAGCGCCTCGCTATTTATGCGCGCCGCCGCGCCGCGCTCCAAGGGTCTGATGACGAGGTTGAAACACTCATTCTCGAGCTTATCGGCAATAATGAAGGGGCGCGTGCGGCGTTTGATGCAAAGAAAACCGAGCTCGGCGCAGTATTCGTTCCGCACCTGCGTCATCTGCTCCTGCAGGTTATCGACACCTTCTGGCTCGAACATTTGGAGACGATGGACTACTTACGCCGGTCAGTGTCACTGCGTGCGTATGGTCAGCGCGATCCGCTTATCGAGTATCGCCGTGAAGGACTCCAGCGTTTCAGAGCGCTCGAGGAGAATATTCGCGCGGCGTTTGCCGAAGCTCTGCCGCATCTGCAGACGGCTGAAGATGCTCGTCTGCGGCAAGAAGAGGAGCGCACGCGCGCGGCGCTCGTCGCGGCGGGACAGGAGGAGGGGAGTGCACCGCTGCCGATACAGAAGGCCGCCGGATATGGCCGGAACGATTTCGTCACCATCAAGAAAGGCGAAGAGACACAAAAGCTCAAGTATAAAAAAGCCGAGCCGCTCCTCGCTCAAGGTTGGCAAATCATCAATCCGACCCAATCGACGTGATGATGCGCAAGAATCCGCTCACCAATTCGCTTGCCGCGTCACCTCAATATCTGAAGCGAAAAGCTACCATATATGGTAGCTTTTCGTGACTAGAGCTTTGGTTCGGGAAAGAGGAGGAAATGGAGCGGATATCGTCTCTTGAGTCTGAAGAGCATACTCTTTGCATATTTTCGCTTGAATTCTCGCTTACCGAACTCTTCTTCCAAAGCGGCAATGGCTGTTTCGTAACCAGGAATTTGATCTTGGAGCCAAAAGCGCACGCGCTCGATTGTTTGTAAACCCGCCCCGGTTCGTTCGCGTATGGCATCATGGGTCTCGTTTTGGAGTAAGAGACGGGCTATCTGGATCCGCCTACCGAGCATGATACGCTCGCTCTCGGTCAAAAGGTCCCGCAGAAACGCCTTCATTGCTTTACGTCCTTGTACTCCAGATGCTGCCGTGTAAAGCGCATCAAGGGTCTTTATCCGTTCTTGTTCGGAGAGATCGCTTATTTTCTTCTTCATGACAAAAAGCTACCATATATGGTAGCTTTTTTGAAGTGTGCTACAGTGGATTTCAATGGCATTCGTAGATCACGCGATTATTCACGCGGAGTCGGGCAAAGGCGGCGACGGCGTCATTCGCTGGCTGCGTACTAAGGAGTCTGCGCGCGGCGGCCCCTCAGGCGGCGACGGCGGGAGAGGCGGCGACGTCATACTTGTCGGCGTGCGCGATTTATCCGCACTCTCGCTCTATCGCTACGAGAAGAAATTCCACGCAGAGAACGGCGAAGCGGGTAAGGGTGAGTTGAAGAAAGGGAAAGATGGCGAGCCGGCTCTTATCAAGGTGCCGGTTGGCACGCTTGTACGCGTTCTCGAGACAGGAGACGAATACGAACTGACGAAAGAAGACGAGCAAATACTTCTCTTCCGCGGCGGCAAAGGGGGGCTTGGTAATGCCCGTTTCAAAGGGCCGTCAAATCAGAATCCATTCCAGCAGACCCCGGGCAAGCCGGGCAAGGGCGGAGACCTCGAACTCACGCTCAAGATTATCGCTGACGCCGGGCTTATCGGTCTCCCTAATGCGGGCAAGTCTTCGCTCTTGAATGCGCTCACGCGAGCGAAATCGAAGGTCGGTGCATACCCTTTCACGACGCTCGAGCCGAACCTCGGAGAATTCTTCGGGTATATTCTCGCGGACATCCCCGGCCTTATCGAGGGAGCCTCGTCAGGGCGAGGGCTCGGTATAAAGTTTCTCAAACACGTAGAAAGAACAGGTATCTTGCTACATCTCGTCTCGGCAGACCAAGAAGACCCGATCAAGGCATACGGGGAAGTGCATACCGAGATAGAATCGTTCGGTCACGAACTCGCCAAGAAGCGCGAGATAGTCGTCCTGTCAAAAATAGACCTTATTTCGTCTGCGGAATGCGAAACAAAAACACAACTCCTTGCCCGAGAGACCGGCAGGGAAGTGCTCGCGGTCTCGACAGAAGATCCGGAGAGCATGAAGGCGTTCTCGGATAGAATGACTGAAATCTTAGCAAGGAAGCAGTAAAAATTTTCAATTTACAATTCCCAATTTGCATTGAATTTTCAATACCTCAATTTTTAAACATTGATACATTGGAAATTGATTGAAAATTGGAAATTGAAAATTCTGCGCATTAGGGTACTCTTTACCTCATGTATCGCCCCACCATCGGTCTCGAGATCCACGCCGAGCTCAAGACGAAGACAAAGATGTTCTGCGACTCGGCGAACGACTCTGACGAGTCGCGGCCCAATGTAAACATCTGTCCCGTCTGTCTCGCACATCCGGGTACCCTGCCGGTTATAAACCGCGAAGCGGTGCGACAGGTACTCCGTCTCGGCACTGCCGTCGGCGGCAGGCTTGCTGACTTCACTGAGTTCGACCGCAAGAGTTACTTCTATCCTGATATCCCGAAGGGATATCAGATCAGTCAGTACGAACACCCGCTTGTAGAAGGCGGTGAGCTTGCCGGCGTTGCGCTCACGCGGGTTCATCTTGAAGAAGATACGGCGCGATCGATTCACGCAGGCGGGAAGAGTCTCGTTGATTTCAACCGCGCAGGCATCCCGCTTATGGAGCTCGTGACCGAGCCGGTCATACACGATGCCGAGACGGCTGGCCGCTTTGCGCGCGAACTACAGCTCCTCTTACGTACGCTCGGCGCTGGCGATGCGAATCTCGAGAAAGGGGAGATGCGCATTGAGGCAAACGTTTCGGTCTCGAAAGAAGAGGGGAAATTTGGTACGAAGGTAGAGGTGAAGAATATCAACTCGTTCCGTTCGGTCGAGCGCGCTATCGCCTATGAGATCAAGCGCCAGACGAAGCTTCTCGAAGAGGGAGGTACGGTGTCGCAGGAGACGCGCGGGTGGAATGAGGCTAAGCAGGAGACGTTCCATCAGCGATTCAAAGAGGGAAGCGCCGACTACCGCTATTTCCCAGAACCGGATCTGCCGAAACTCATCCTCTCGGAATTGCCGGAGTTTTCTCACGAGATGTTACGAGCGTCACTCCCTGAGTTGCCGTGGGAGCGCCGCGCGCGTTACGTGAGAGACTGCGCACTCAAAGAAAGCGACGCCGCGTATCTCGGCGCTTCACTCGAGCGCGCAACTTTCTTTGATGCTGTTGCGACGGCACTTGGAGGCGATGTACAACTCCTCGCGCTTGCCGCCAATTATGTCATCTCAGATCTCGCAGGCATCTATGCAAAAATCGGAAATGAAAATCTCGCACCGCTCGATGCAGGAGCATTTGCGAAGCTCATACGACTCGTCGCCACGCTCAAGCTCTCATCACGCGGGGCAAAGGATACGCTCGCTCTCATGGTAGAGAGGGGTGGAGATCCAGAGGACATCGCAAAGGAGCACGGCCTGCTTCAAGTGCACGACGCGGAGGCGCTGGGCTCGGTTGTAGATGCGGTCATCGCGGAGGAGGCGAAGGCAGTAGGGGAATACAAGGGGGGCAAACAGGCCTCGCTTCAGTATCTTGTAGGGAAGGCTATGAAGGAGAGTAAGGGGGCAGGGAACCCTCAGGAACTACAGAAGCTGCTTATCGAGAGGCTCGGGTAGCGTACTTGTGCACAACTCTTCCTTGCAAGCCGAGATACGGCTATACTGTTGGCATGGATGAGATACTTATAGAGGAGAAGAAGTACGTATCGTCAAAACAAGCTGCAAAAGCGACCGGTTATGCCAAGGATTATATCGGCCAGCTTTGCCGAGAGGGGCGTGTGCCGGCACGTCTCGTAGGGCGTAGCTGGTATGTACTCGAATCAGCCCTTCATGATCATCGTTTCGGCAGCCCTAAAGATGAGCCTGCTAAAGAAAAGAAAACTGCAGATATGAAGCAATCTACATGGGAATCGCCGCGCTATGAGACGATACAAGCAGAAGAATTGCCAATATTAGAGAGAGGCGAAGCACAAGAAGAGCTTGTCGTGAGTGATTCTCTTACAGCAGAACGTCTTCAGGAGACGTGGCAGGCATGGTTTGATCGCTTTGATACTGCTGCCATAGAGGCTGTGACGCCTGAAGCTCCAGCACCCGAGCCAGAGGAGACAAGAGAGCCCGAGGAGCCCCAAAATGAGGCTGTAGAAGAAGAAATAACCGTACCTGTGCACGCTATACACCACGAGCCGTATCAACCAGCACCTCGAGAGTTCCTACCGAACTTTTTAGCAGAAGAACAGCAGTTTGAAGTTGAACTTCCAAGCGCAGAAGAGATTGAGGAGAGGGAAGAAGAGCCCGTACGGAGGGTTGGTATGGTGTTTGGCGTGGCTGGGTTCGTTGTGGCGATCCTCTCGATGTCTTTGGCCGCTCTTGGGAGCGGTTATTTAGATACTTACATAACCTCGAATGAACAAGTTGGCTTGATTGCTGGCGTAGCTGTGTACGATAAATAGCTTATTTACTACATATCTCGTCTCGGATACTCGAGACACACAAAAGAGATTTCTATTAGCAGTAAGAAAAATTTTTGAATATTCATGAACCGCTGTGGGGCTCTATACGGCTCATGGAGCGTAGATGTGTTCTAAAAGTGCTTTAGAACATTTTTGATTATCATTACAGCGTATCGAATATCTTTTGGTCAGGAGAAAGATCAAGAACTCTATCTGTGAAAAATAAAATATGTTAGCAAAAAATAACATTCAGGCTTAGATATCTCACAGAGAGATTGCTTTGTTCGCTCGGATTATAACCGGAATAGGTAATAAAATACTATATTGTCCGTTTATGCGGCTTCTAACATCTAAATAAAGGAATGGAGACATTTTTTTCTTGGCGCAGTACTAGAAGTGTCTTATTTTACGACTCAATTCGTCAGAAAGTCTCATCTCTGACCTACTCTCGACGGTTTTCTTTTGATCCGCGTATCGCTCGTGTCTGATTTTTGTAAAAATTTCTGCAGTTTTTGATACGCGAATGTTGTTTGATCAGATGAAATTTTTTCTTGAATAATTATCCCCATGTGGAGTTCTTATTTTTTATAGGAGATGCCGAAATGACGAGTTATTATTTAGGTAATTCGGATATCCGACATGCATCAATCCTTTGAAAAAAATTTGATAACGACCAAGGATGCTGGAGAGCTTTCAGGCTACTCGTCGGACTATCTCTCGCGACTCGTGCGTTCAGGAAAAATTTCTGGAAAAAGAATTGGGCATAGCTGGCTTGTCGACAAAGCGTCGCTCGAACGATTCTTGAATGTGCAGGGAAATAATAAGATTGAGCGCGCACGGCAACTCGCGAATGCTCGTGCAGAGGAATATCGCGCGCACCGGTCCCTCTTGCATCGTACGACGAATGCATTGACAAAATCTGTTTATGCTTCAAAAAAAGTTCCGGCGCAGAGCACAGATTCCGGTCTTGTGGCGCACTCCTTCGCGTCTCATGTGCCGGCTCTTGCGACAGCGTTGCTCGTCGTTCTCTCTGGCGCACTCGGAGCACAGGCCGCCGTTATTCCGCAGTTTGCAGAAAACGCGATGGCACTCATAAACGAAACGGCAACCGGATTCGATGCGGCGTTCGGCGGCATTCCTGCACACATCGTTGCAAACGTGCACAAGGCGGACGACACGATGCGTGCGACTGTTGCGAAAGTAACAACAGCAAATCAGATTGCGTCTGCACAGATCGCATCACGCGCGCTTTCTGAACCGGACCTCTCGTCGCTCCGCATGACGTTCGATGATTCTCACGAGACTCTTCGTTTCGCATCTGCTCCAGAGACGCTGGTACCCGTCTCTCTTTCGCCGACGTTCACCTTTGCTGATGTACAAACATTTGTACATGATACGACGTCTCTCTTTACCTCTCCATCGCGTTTAGTGCGCGCATATGTCGACATGGGAGAACAAGCGTATGCCGGTATTGGCGCAGTGTTCACCGCGTACGATTCGCTCGTGAGAATGGCGGGAGCAGATACACTTACGATTGCCGCCTCGACACGTGACACACTCGCGACGCTCCCAAGCTTCGTCTCGAGCATGAACTTCGCACTCGGCGAGTCAGTTATCGCTCTTGCGCACTCGGCGATACGGGCAGATGTTGCTGCGGCATATTGGACGGCTGCTGCGGCTCCTGCGGTTTCTCGCGCCACGGTCGCTCGTATCGGCACTCTCGGCGACGCGCTCGCTCGGGGAGCAGAACGCGTACCTGCTCTCGCTACCACGGCATATCTACGAGCTGTTTCGGCGCCTGCAGTACTCGCACCCGCTATCGCGCGAAGCGTCTTCGATGCGGAATATGCCGGAGCAGTTCGCTTTGTTGCGGCTACAAACGCTCTTTCGAGCAGGTATCTCACACTCATAAATAACACGGGAAATGTCGCATACGGAGCCGTCAGTCATCTGCGGGGAATGAGCGATATGTATCTCGATGTTCTTGGTAAGAGCGCTGTTGCAGTCGGATCAGCAAAAGACGCGTCGCTCGCCGCTGCGCTTGTTGCGGTACGACAGCTCTCGCTTGGAGAACAGACAGCGCTCACCACCTACGAGGCGATTCATGGAATCTTCAGTTCAGCGGGCGACGCGCTCGCCACATTCTTCACTACGACGCCGGAAATAATTCTGCCGACCGGTGTTCCGAAATCGCACGTCATCGCGGGTGCCACTTCTACCGCGCCTAGCGCTACGGTTTCGCGCGCTCCTGCTCCCTCATATCCCTCGTACACCACCGTCGTGCAGGGCATATCAGGAGATCTGTTGAACCAATCGCTCGCGTCGCTGCGCACCGAAATGCTGAATGCAATCGCTACTCAGATACGCCCCGTTGCCGCACAGACTGCTACAAACATCCAGACTATCCAGATGGTCAACAAGATTGAAAAACTCAACGGGCTCGCGGTGACAAACGGTATCTTCACCGGCGGTTCGTTCACCGGTGGCTATGCCGTCTCGGCGACAAACGGAAATTTTGATACTTTCTCCGCCGGTACCACCACCCTCGCGAACACGACGGTAAGCGGCAACCTCACCGTGAGCGGCTCTCAGACGATAACGGGCACCACGGCATACACCAATCTCGCGACCTTCTCAAACGGCTTCCTCTCGCTCGCCTCGTCGACCATCACCTCCGGCCTCTTCTCTATGAACGGCGGCGCTTCGACCACAAACTTCACGAACTCTGGCAGCACGTGGCTCACGAACCTCTCCGGATCCTCGCTCCTCGCTACCGACGCAAACAGCAAAATCATCGCCACCACAAGCATCGGCGTCTCGAACCTCGCTCTCGTCAAGGGCAACTTCCTCGTGGGCAACGACTCAGGCGTGGCGCAGGCGACCTCGAGCATCTTCATCTCGAGTACGGGCAACGTCGGCATCGGTACCGCCTCGCCGACCTACGCGCTCGACGTCACCGGTTTCGGCCACGTCACCGGGCTCGTCGACGCCGACCATTTCGTTGCGACCTCGACGACCGCCACTTCGACCTTCGCCGGTTTCATCGACGTCCTCGGCACGGGGGCGAATGCCACCTCGACCTTCGCTAGCAATCTCTGGGTGAAGGGGACGCTTCGCACCGGCATGGGCTCGATGTATCTGAATGACACGAGCCTCACGTCGTCGGACGGCAACATCGCCCTCACGCGCAATGGGATGTCGTGGTTCAACGGCGGCAACGTCGGCATCGGCACTACCTCGCCCGACGCGCTGCTCGCGCTCCAGCAAATCACGAACGGTACGCCCTTTATCTCTGCATACCGGGCGACCGATGCCGCGCCGTCGGGCGACTTCATCAACTACAAGACAAAAGCGGGCACGACGCTCTTCCGCGTCGACAATTCGGGCAACCTGCTCGCGGGGGGGATTATCAATACGGGTAGTCAGACGATCACCAGCACATCGCAGCCGCAATTCCGGGTGCAATACGACGGGAGCAATGAAGTAACGTTCTCAACGAGCGGAACCGGCGCGACAAGTCTAAGCATCAACGGGACGACGCCATCTCTTTCTTTTGTGCCGCAGTCGAATGCGGTCAATCAGTTTAATATCACCGACGCCGCATCGAATTCTGTCCTGTCAATCGATACGATAAACCGGCGCATCGGCATCGGCACCACCTCGCCCTTCGCGAGCCTCTCGCTCGCCGGCAGCGCTGGAGGCGCGACGAATCTCTTCGCCATCTCGACCTCGACCGCAGGCTTTGCAACCACCACTGCGCTCACTGTGGATGCAAACGGCAATCTCGCGCTCAACAATGGCGCGAACCTCACCGTGGGCGGCAATCTCTCTGTTTCCGGCACCACGGCATACACCAACCTCGCGACCTTCTCAAACGGCTTCCTCTCGCTCGCGTCCTCAACCATCACCTCCGGCCTCTTCTCCATGAACGGCGGCGCTTCGACCACACAACTCACCACGACTGGTTCAACCTATCTTGCGACGCTCGGCGGCAACGTCGGCATCGGGACGACCTCTCCTTATGCAAATCTCTCGATAACCGGGTCAGGCAATACAGAGCCCCTCTTTGTGGTCGCGTCGTCGACCGGAGCGTCCCAGCTCTCGCTCGGGGTGAACGGGGTACTCACACTCACCCCGAGCGGGACAGACCGGAATGGCGGGATGATCCTGAACTTCAATTCGGCGACGCCCCCACTCATCCCGCACGCGGATTCGTTCCGTATCGTTGCGGCGGATAACACCGTCGGTGCCATCTACATGAACACTTGGGGTGCCCGTAACATAATGAACGCCTATATGGCGCGCGGGACGGCAGATGCTCCGAGCGCGACCTGGAGCGGGGATGAACTCTTTCGTATCGCCGGTCGCGGCTATGCCAGTACCGTTTATACGGGTAGCACGGCGGCAGTATCGCTGTTCGCGGGCGAGCAGTACACCGATACCGCTCAGGGCGGCTGGGTCGGATTCCGCACCACGCCGCTCGGATCCACCGGTGGTGGGTCGGAAACTACTCCCCCCGTCGTCTCGGCGATAACGCCCTCGGGCGGGTTGCTCGTCGGGTCTCAGTATTTCACGGCCTCTTCGTCAAATCAGGTGATGCTTGGTGCTGAGCCGGGGGATGGGGGAATCTTCGCCTCATCGCTCGCGCTCGGGACGACCACGTCAGGACAGAAGCTCGTGGTATCCGGGGGCAATATTCTTCTGGATGATTCTCAATACCTTCTCTGGGGCGGCACAAAAAATGGCATAACAGGAAGTAACGCAAGTAATTTTATCAATTTTGCGACTAACAATGCCGAACGCATGCGTATCGACACTTCCGGCAACGTCGGCATCGGGACGACGGGGCCAACGTACAAATTGGATGTTGCAGGACTAGGACACTTCACCGGCCTCGTCGACGCCCCAAACTTCGTGGCAACAAGTACAACGGCAACAAGCACCTTCGCTGGAGGACTCACCGTCGGTACGTCTAAGTTGGTGGTTGATTCAACAACTGGCAACGTCAGCATCGGGACGACGAATCCGACCGCGCTGTTCTATATAAATGCAGGGGATACTGCCACGCCGACGTATACGAACGCGGGTGGGGGTACACTGTCGACCTCATACGTGACTGGCGCACTGTCCTCGACGACCGTCACGACTGCGCTTGGGGCAACCTACGGCAATTTCGATTATCTGCAGGTGAACCCGTCTTCGCCGATAGATAAGCTGTTTGTCGGACGCGCCCTTACAGCAACGATACCATTCGGCAACTCAGCGGCTATAACAAGTGCACTGTGGGGGTATCGACCGGTCGTCAGCAATTTTGGATCTGGGTTGACTGGTAATTTGAGTGCATTTGTGGGTACCGTGCTTAACTATGGGGCAGGAAGCACGGTTGCGAACGTAATAGGTGCGCAAATCCTCGCAGGCAATGGCAACAACAGCAGTCAGTATTCCACGACAACGAACGTGTATGGTGGGAATTTCACCATACAGAATGGTTCCGTAAACGGTCTCATCAGTAATCGGTATGGCGCTTATGTCGGGGCCAGTAACTCAGGCACCGTCACCAATGACTATGGCTTCTATGCGACGGGTCTCGCAACAGGCGGCATCCACACCAATACCCCCTATGACTTCTACGGCGCTGACTCGGGAGCCTATAACTACTTCGCCGGCAACGTCGGCATCGCCTCCACCTCCCCTTGGGGTCTTCTTTCGGTCAATCCGAACGGGGTAACCGGCCCCGCTTTCGTCGTCGGCTCCTCCACCGCGACGAACTTTATCGTCACGAATGGCGGCAACGTCGGCATTGGTACTGCGAGTCCGAGTGGCACACTCGAAGTTGCGGGTTCTTCGGCCGGCGGACTTGTCCAGACAGTCTTTACTAATACGAATACCGCGGCATCTAGTTATTCGGCGCTCTCATTTGTCACCGGCGATGACGGTACGGTAGGGAGAACTCGCGCACGAGTGACGGTTGGATCCGACGCAGCGAACAATGGATTCTTCTCGATTCTCACGCGCACATCCGGGACACTCACGGAATATATGCGCGTGACAGGCACCGGCAACGTCGGCATCGGGACGACGAGCCCAACGGCCGCGCTCGATGTTAAGGCCGCCAGTTCTGCGGCACAGGCGTTACGCCTCACCGGCAATATTGCGAACACCGATAACACGCAGCTCGTTCTCGCCGGGCTCAAGGATGGAAATCTTTGGTCCATAGGTACGGACGTGGACAATACGACGCAGGGCAAGCTCCAGATATACAACTGGGGAAATGCGGGCGGCACGGCAGGCGTAGCTCTTACCATGCTTGGCTCCGGCAACGTCGGCATCGGGACAACGACGCCGTGGGCACAGCTCTCCGTAAACCCCAACGGCATCACCGGCCCTGCTTTCGTCGTCGGCTCCTCCACCGCGACGAACTTCATCGTCACGAATGGCGGCAACGTCGGCATCGGGACGACGAATCCGGGCGCAAGCCTTGATGTTCAAAATGCGCTGGATTCATCTCAGGTGAGAATCGGGACAAATACGGGATATTACTATGATATTGGCAGACAAACGTCTGCAGGAAATACCGTCGGTTATCTAAAGTTGAAGGGAAATCAGGCTGGATACAGCGGATACTATTTTACAGACAGCGACGAAACGATGAAAGTTGTATTTAAGAACGGAGGCAACGTTGGCATCGGGACGACGACGCCGGGAGAAAAGTTAGAAATTGCGGGAACGGCTGGTTCCAACCTGATGTTAAAGTTAAATGCAGTTGCGGATAAGTATGCGCAACTTGGATATTATGAAGCCGGGACATTAAAGTGGAATATTTATAACGATTATTCTAACGATAATTTAGCATTTGGAAATTCTGGCGGGGCAAAGGTTTCAATTCAACAAGACGGCAATGTCGGCATCGGGACGACGAGTCCAGTATTTGATGCCAACGGAGCATCAGGTGGGACATATTTAACACTGCAATCCGCTTCAACTCTTTCGGAAATCGGTGTTTCTTTGAATCAAACTGGGGTTAATGGGTATATCGGTGGCTACGCTTTTGTTAATGCAGGACTTAGTGCTACCGAAAAAAGAAATGCGGTTATCTTCGGTGCGAATGACGGAGCGAATAACTCAGGGAATATGCAATTTTGGACATCGAATGCCGGAACTTTGGCTGAAGCGATGCGCATCACCTCGGGCGGCACCGTCGGCATCGGGACTACGACGCCGGCTGCGTCTCTTGATATTTACAACACAGGCAATGCTAATCAACTCAATGTCACTTCGACAGGCAGTAATGCCGGTATCAATCTAATAAACAACGGTTCAGGGGGCCAAGAATGGCAGTTGTTGTCGTCTATCTCGTCAGGTCAGGTCGGCAACTTCCGTATAGATAACGGCTCATCGGGGACGAAGTTTGTGATTGACGCGTCCGGCAACGTCGGGATCGGGACCACTTCGCCGAATGTGCTCGGGTGGTCCGCCGGAAATACCGTGCTTACGGTATCTTCCAATCCGACAACGGCAAATCAACGTGGCGTGCTCGAATTGGTTGACAGTAATTTGACTGCCAACTCAGGTTCTATTGCGAGCATCGACATGATAGGGAACATGAACCGACTTGTTCGCTTATATTCCGTCGCTGACGGTGCAGTTGATTCTGGTTACTTCGCAATCGCCACGACGCCGACTGGAGGCTCCAATACAGAACGATTCCGCATCACGAGCGCCGGCAACGTCGGCATCGGGACGACAGCGCCGTTCTCCAAATTGGACGTGCGAGGCAGCGGTGGCACTATCAGCTCTCTCAACACCGCCGCGCAGACATTGATTACCGGATCGCAATCGATGGCTGCGAGTGGCGGCTACCTTATAGGTAGCGGGGCAGCCGGGACGGACATAGTGCCTCTGCTAGTGGCATCGGAAAATGCCGCTGGGCAAAACATAGGCGGGTCAATAGGCTTCGGTGGCAAATATGCCGCCGCCTCTAATGCGGCCGTAACGTTCGCTGGAATCATTGGCGCAAAGGAAAATGCTACCGATGCTAACGCTTCTGGTTACCTCGCGTTCGGTACGCGTCTCACAGGCAGCTATATTGCAGAACGAATGCGTATTGATAGCACAGGCAACGTTGGCATCGGGACGACGGGTCCGGGGGCTAAGTTGAATATATACGATGCCTCAGCGGCAAATGCCAGACTTCTAGTTGGTGCATCAAATACATGGACAAATTCATATACCGGATATCAGGCCGGTATCGGTGCTGTTCAGGTTATAAGCTCTGGAACTGCTGGCGGCCAATTCATCGGCGGTATTGGTGCTGTTGCAATAAACACTGGGGTAGCACAACTTGTTGGCCTAACTACGACAACTGCAGGTGCTGAAAAACGCGCTGGCAGCGTTTCTATAGATTTAGACGCTGACTCGACCACAGCTGTAAATGGGCGGATTTCGTTCAATACGTCCAGTGCTGGAACGCTAACTGAACGTATGCGAATCGACAGTGCTGGCAACGTCGGCATCGGAACGACTTCACCAGTTGGGAGGTTGGCTGTTCAGGTTAATGATTTTCTCAGTGCCCTCGTTCCGCTCGTAGTTAATAAAACCGGCGGTGGCGGGAATACTAATACGATAGCTATGACGATATCAAATGATTATCTAGGTAGCGCAGGATATCGAAAGGGCTTAGTGGTTACGGCGCAAAATCTGCAAGGGAGCGCTAATATTGGGCCTGTTACTGCTATCGAGGCCAATGCATATAGCAGTCGTACAGGTGGAAGGTCTGCGTCCAGTCAGTATGCCGGGAACTTTAATTTCACTACTGCCGGTGGAGCATCTACAGCAGCAGGTCTTACCTACTACGGCGTTTCTTCGGTGGTGAACAATACCTTTACCGGTGAATCCTCAACCGTATACGGAATGTATAGCAGCGCCATAGGGCCAAGCACAGTATATGGTCTCTATGCCTCTGGTTCAGGCGGGACGACCAATTACGGCGTGTATTCAGCTGCTGGGACAAATTATTTCGCCGGCAACGTCGGCATCGGGACGACGACGCCGAACAACAAGCTTGATATTTATGATACGAGCAAGGCGGCGATCGGCTTCTCCGGCGCCTCGGGCTCAACATACAAATGGACGATGGGAGAGGATATGGCCGACACGGGCAAGTTCAAGATATCCTCTTCAACCGCCCTCGGCACAAACGATCGGTTTGTAATAGACGGGAAGGGCAATATCGGCATCGGGACGGCGAGTCCGGCAACGAGATTGGATGTTGAAGGCGCACAAGATACTGATCTTGTGTACATTTTCAGCACCACGGGTACGCACGGTCTCGCGTTAGGATCGAGGACAACAGGAGGTCCGTATGCAATCATCAGCAGTAATCATGCAGAACCAATAGTATTTGGAATAAATGGCGTAGAGAAAATGAGGTTAGACGCAAACGGTAACCTCGGCATCGGGACGACGACGCCGATCAGCGCCCTCACCCTTACGGCGAACGCCGCCTCGGGCACTATACAGCCGGTACTCTCCTTCACCGGCACCTTCGGCGATACCGCGTCCGGAAGGTCGATCGACTTCTATATCGGCAACCAAACCTATCGCACCGCGCGTATCGTCAATATCACCAATCCTGGTGTAGGGCAGTATGGTTCGCTCGCCTTCTACACCACCGCAAACTACGGCACCACGGATGCGTCCGAGAAGATGCGCATCGACGGTGCGGGTAACGTCGGCATCGGGACGACGAGTCCCTCATACCTTTTGAGCGTGGGCAATAGCTCGGTCTCTGGCACCGTGGCGCAATTTGAGAATTCGACCGGATCTTGTTACGTGAATCCGAACAATGCGTTCACCGGCTGCACCTCTGACGCACGCTTGAAGAATGTCATCGCGCACCTCCCCTCGACGCTCGCCGAGATAGGGACGCTCGATCCGGTGACGTATAGCTGGAAGTCGGACAACTTGGACACGCCGCATACCGGCTTCCTCGCGCAAGATGTTCAGAAGATATTCCCCGATCTCGTGATGGAAGGCGCCGACGGTTATCTCGCTTTGAATTATGCCGGGCTCGTGCCATACCTCGTGAAGGGCGTTCAAGAGCTCAATGCGCGAACAAGCTTCGTGAACAGCGCCGCGACGTCCACTGTGCTGACCGTGGACGCCACGGGCCGGATCGGGATCGGCACCACGACGCCGCAACGCGCGCTCGACGTCGCTGGCGAGGTGGGCGCGATTGCCTTTGTGAACACCTCGACCCGCGATGCAAAAGACGATATCTCCTACATCGCCACGAGCACCGCTGCCAGCATGCTGAACCAGCTCGTCAACTTGAAGATCGCGAACTACCGTTACAAGATCGAGAATCAGAATGATCCGCTCCGTCTCGGCCTCATCGCCGAAGATACCCAGTCGGTCGCGCCCGAGGTGCTCTCGGCAGACGGCAAGGGCGTGGACATCTACAAGCTCGCCACCTTCACGCTCGCGGGGGCGCAGGCGCTCGCCGAGAAGATATCCGGCCAGGAAGTGCATCTCGCCTCGATCGAGGAGCGCGTCGCCGCGCTCGAAGCTGGCGCCGCGGGGAGCGCGACAAGCTCGCCGGCGCTGTTCTCCTCTTCGACGCTCGCCTCCGCGCTCGAAGGCTTCGGTGTCCTGCTCCAGAAGGGCGTCGCACAATTCAATACGCTCGTCTTCCATCAGTTCGTCGCAAGCGCAGACTCACATGGCACCGCGAGCGCGAGCAGCGTGACCATCCTCGCCGGCAACACCATCGCGCAGGTGGATAATACGCTCGTGCTCCCGACGACGAAGATCTTCGTCACCTTCAATTCGCAGATTGTCGGCAGCTGGTGGGTGTCCGACAAGACGACAGGCTCCTTCCGCGTCATGCTCTCGGCACCGCAGCCAGCGGAAGTCTCCTTCGACTATTTCCTCGTCCAGACGGAAGGGCAGATCGCCACCTCGACGTCGGACAGCTCGCTCTCGCCTGCGCCAGACAGCTCGCCATCGAACGGTCCCGACATCGTCCCGCCGGTGATCACACTCCTCGGCGATAATCCGGTGCGCCTCTCCGTCGGCGGCACCTTTACCGACCCGGGCATCACCGTTGCCGACAATGTCGACGGAATCGACCCCTATACCGTTTTCATAAACGGCATCCAGCAGACGGCCTCCTCGACCGCAATCGACACGGCGAGCCCGACGACCTATATCATCACCTATCAGGCGACTGACCGCGCGGGCAATATGAGCACCGTGATGCGCTCGGTCATCGTCGGCGATTCGAGCGGCAGCGGGTCGGAGATAGGAAGCGGCAGTCTGACCGCGCAATCCGCGAGCACGACGCCAGCCGACACGACACCGCCTATCGTGACGCTCCTCGACTCCGCTGCGATAGAGATCACGGCCGGCAGCAGCTTCACCGACCCGGGCGCGACGGCGAGCGACGAGACCGACGGCGACCTGAGCGAAAAGATCGCCGTCTCCGGCACCGTAGACACAACGACCATCGGTCTCTACACGCTCACCTACAAGGCGACTGATGCCGCAGGCAACACCGGCTCTGTCTCGCGCGTCGTCTCGGTCGTCGCGCCGAGCACGACACTGTGATAATTTTCAATTTTCAATTTTACAATTTCCAATCAATTTTCAATTCGCAATGAGCAATGAATCCAGAGGGAAAGTGTATGACCTGGAGGAGCGAACAGCAGTGTTTGGTGAACGGATCATCGCGCTTTGCAAGAAGGCGAGGAAGGGGGCTGTAGAAACTCCGATTGTGAACCAACTCGTTCGTTCGGGAACGAGCATCGGGGCGAACTATATGGAAGCCAACGGCGCGAGTTCGAAACGCGACTTCACCAACAAGATATTCATCTGCAAGAAAGAAGCACAGGAGACGAAGCACTGGCTCCGCATGCTCGCGTCCTGCAGCATACGCGGTATGGACGCTGAGATCTGGTCGCTCTGGAAGGAGGCACAGGAGCTCACGCTCATATTCCAGAAGATTGCCGCATCGGCGAGAGCATCGGATCGATGAAATATTAGAAATTGGACCTTGATTGAAAATTGGAAATTGTAAAATTGAAAATTGCTACTGTATACTGTATACACCCTTACTTCTTATTTTCTCACCTATGGCTATTCGCGTCGCTATCAATGGATTTGGTCGTATCGGCAGGGCATTTGCACGCCTCTCGCACGGGCGTGATATCGAGATTGTCGCAGTCAACGACCTCGGCTCCTTGGAGAATCTCGCGTACCTGCTCAAGTACGACACGGTCTACGGACAAGCGCCGTTTTCGGTCGAGACGAATAACGGAAATCTCGTTCTCGACGGCAAGGAGGTGAAGTTCTTGTCGGAGAAGGAGCCAGGCGCTCTGCCGTGGAAGGATTTGAATGTTGATGTTGTCGTCGAGTCCACAGGATTCTTTACGGACTATGAAAAGGCGCAGGCGCACCTTACCGCAGGTGCACGGCGTGTCGTCATCACGGCGCCGGTGAAAGAGGAATCGAATCTTGGCGCGACAGTCCTTATGGGTCTTAATGAAGATCGTTTGCAGACCTGCCAGATGACGAGCAACGCTTCCTGCACGACGAACTCCGCGAGTCCGATCATTGCGATACTCGACGAGGCAGTCGGTATCGAGAAGGCGCTCCTCTCGACGACGCACGCGTATACCGCTTCGCAATCTATCGTAGACGGCCCCTCGAAAAAAGATATGCGGGAAGGACGAGCGGCGGCGATGAATATCGTTCCGACTTCGACTGGTGCGGCGATAGCGGTCGCGGAGGCGTACCCGCAGCTCAAGGGAAAATTCGACGGCATCTCGCTTCGCGTCCCGGTAGCGGCTGGCTCGATAGCGGACATCACTTTCATCGCGAAGCGGCCTACTTCGCGTGAAGAAGTCAATGATGCGCTTCGAAAGGCCACACGCGACTCACGCTGGGAGGGCATTTTCGCCACAACCGATGAAGAGCTTGTCTCAAGCGACATCGTCGGCAGGTCGGTCGCGTCTATCGCCGATCTCTCGATGACCCGCGTAGTAGACGGGAATTTGGTAAAGGTGCTCGCCTGGTACGACAACGAGATGGGGTACACCGAGAGCCTTGTGCGGCATGTGCTCAAGGCCGCGCAGGCGTAGCATGAAAGTCTTCTTCGCCGCCGATCACGCCGGCTACGCGCTCAAGAACGCCCTTATCGAACATGTGCGCACGCGCGGATACGAGGCCGAAGATCTGGGGGCATTTGCGCTTGAACCCGAAGATGATTACCCAGACTTTATGATCCCGCTCGCGAAGCGCGTCGCGGCCGACCCGGAGTCGGTCGGCATCGTCGTCGGCGGAAGCGGGCAAGGGGAGGCGATGTGCGCGAATCGCGTGAAGGGCGTGCGCGCTGCAGTCTTCTATGGGCCGATGCATGTCACGGCGGCGCTCGAGATAGAGGGCGGACGCTCCGAAGACGGCTTCGACGCTGTACGCCTCTCGCGTCGGCATAACGATGCAAACGTGCTTTCAATCGGCGCGCGCTTCGTCTCGGGCGACGAGGCGGACGAGGCGGTGCGCATATTCCTTGACACGCCCTTCTCTGGTTCTCCGCGTCATGCGCGTCGCATTGCCAAATTTTAGCGGTATACTATCCGCATGGGTCTTGTTACCCCGGCAGTACTCCCATCCTCGCGTAAAGATCTCGAGGAGAAGCTCGCGTTGTTCGCTCGTTTCCCCGGTGTCAGGCGGATACAGATAGATGTCGTTGACGGCAAGTTCACCGCGCCGGCGTCATGGCCCTACTCCGCTGAAGCTACGAAGGGCACGCCCTACTCCGCTGAAGCTACGAAGGGCACGCCCTACTCCGCTGAAGCTACGAAGGGCACGCCCTACTCCGCTGAAGCTACGAAGGGCACGCCTTACACTGCGCCGAAAGAGTTGCGGGAGATGGTGCAGAAAGACGAGATGCTCCCACGGCTCGACTGTATAGAATACGAGATAGACCTGATGTGTCTTGATGCCGAAGATGCCGCCGCGCTCTGGCTCGCGCTCGGCGCAACACGCATCATTTTCCATGCGGAGAGCACGATTGACCTGCCGCGATTCCTTGCGTCAGCGCGCAATCGTTTCGGCGCGGGCGACGGGTTTGCTCCCGGCCTCATCTCCTACGGTCTCGCGATAAATATTGCGAGCGATTCCGCGCTTCTCGAGCCATGCTTGGGCGAGATACAGTTCGTGCAGTTCATGGGTATCGCAAAGATAGGGCAGCAAGGTCAGGCGTTTGACGGACGCGTTGTGAAGAAGATACGCGAATTTAAAGCAAAACACCCAGATGTCCCCGTACAGGTAGATGGCGGCGTGACTCTCGCAAGCGCGAGCGAGCTCCTCGCGCTCAATGTGAACAATCTTGTCGTCGGCTCAGGCATCCTCAAGGCCGCTGATCCACTAAAGGCATTTACCGCATTTGAAGCACTAGAAAATTCATACGGCGTGTAATGTGGAGTATACTGATAGAGTATGGCTCTAACCGACGAACAAATGCGCGCGCTCGAAAAGCAAGCGGAATCCATTCGCGAGACGATTATCACGTCTCTTGTTGCGGCAGGGAGCGGGCATACGGCAGGACCTCTCGATATGGCGGACATCTTCACCGCGTTTTATTTTCATATCCTGAATCACGACCCGAAGCGACCCGATTGGGAGGAACGCGATCGGCTCATTCTCTCAAACGGCCATATCTGCCCGGTCTTATACGCTTCCCTTGCACATGCAGGTTATTTCTCTATTGAAGAATGCCTCACGCTCCGCAAGTTTGGCAGCCGTCTCCAAGGACACCCCGAACGAGCCCGGTTGCCCGGGCTCGAGACGACCTCCGGCCCCTTAGGCTCGGGGCTCTCGCAGGCGTCGGGTCAGGCGTATGCGGCACGCATGGACGGCAAGAAACATCGTGTCTATTGCCTCATGAGCGACGGCGAACAGGAAGAAGGGAACACGTGGGAGGCGGTATTGTTCGCGGGTAAGAACAAATTACACAACTTAACGGCAATCATGGACCGCAATACTATCCAAATAGACGGCAACACGGAGGAGGTGATGCCGCTCGAACCATTATCAGACAAGTATCGTGCATTCAACTGGCACGTTATCGAGGTGAACGGCAACGACATCCCCGCGTTTATCACCGCAGTCGAAGAAGCGAAGGCTATTTCAGAGAAGCCGACGCTCATCATCGCGCACACTATTTCGGGCAAGGGCGTCCCTGAGATCGAGGGCGATTATCGCTGGCACGGCAAACCTCCGACCAGGGAAGAAGGGGAGCGATTCCTGACGCAGATACGCGCGCTGCAAGCAGGCTTTACGCTTATCGAGCTTCTCGTAGTCATCGCCATCATCGGTATTCTCTCGGCGGTCGTCCTTGCGTCGCTCTCCACGGCTCGCTCAAGGGGGAATGACGCCGCGGTAAAGCAGAATATGCACGGCATACAGGTGCAGGCAGAGATCTATAGCATCAGCAATAACGGTTACGGCACCCAGGCATACGGTACTACCTGCAACGCAGGCATGTTTAGCGACACGGTCATTGCACGGTCGCGGACGAGCACCGATACGCTGAACGGTTCAGGAAATGTGTATTGTTATGCGAATAGCAGCGGATATCTCATGGCGGCGGATATAACCTCGGGGTATTGGTGCATCGATTCCACTGGTGCGGCAAAAGGGGAGACGGGTGCGGCACCCGCATCAATCCCTGCGGGCAGTGTCTGCCCCTAAAGCGCTATGCTGAACGAAAACGCACACCTCTCTGAAAAAGTATTTGCGGCTGACGTGCAGCAGACGCCGACGCGCGACGGCTTCGGCAAGGGTTTGGTAGAGGCGGGGAGAGCAGACGCGCGCGTCGTGGTGCTCTGCGCTGACCTCAAGGAGTCCACACGCACGGAATGGTTCGAGAAAGAATTCCCCGAGCGTTTTGTCGAGCTTGGCGTCGCCGAGCAGAATATGGCGACTGTTGCCGCCGGTATGGCGGCCGCAGGCAAGATACCGTTTATCGCGAGCTACGCGGCATTCTCGCCGGGGCGTAATTATGAGCAGATACGTACGACCATCGCGCTCAATGAGATGCCGGTCAAGATCTGCGGCATGCACGCGGGCGTGTCGGTCGGTCCCGACGGTGCGACGCACCAGATGCTCGAAGACATTGGTATGATGCGCATGCTTCCTGGGATGACGGTGCTCGTGCCAGGAGACGCGGAGGAGGCGCGAAAGGCGGCCGTTGCCGCAGCGCAAACAGAGGAACCGGTCTACCTGCGCTTCGCGCGCGCGGCAACCCCGCTCTTTACGACTCGCGAGACTCCGTTTCAGATAGGAAAGGCGCTCATGCTTTGGGAATCGGAGACGCCGAAGGCGGCGTTCCTCTCGACTGGTTCGATGAGTCACACCGCGCTCCTCGCGGCTCGTGCGCTCGCCGCGGAAGGTGTCGAGACGCTCGTGCTCCACGTCCCGACCGTGAAGCCGCTTGATAGGGAGGCGATACTTGAGGCGGCGACGCGCGCGGGTCGCGTCATCACTCTCGAGGAACATCAGGTACTGGGCGGCTTCGGAAGCGCAGTCGCCGAGCTCCTTTCCGAGGAGCATCCCGTGCCGATCAAGCGTCTCGGAATACAGGATAAGTTCGGTCAATCAGGCACTCCCGAGGAACTTTTGCAGCACTACGGGCTCGATCCGAAGAGCGTTGCGGAAGCGGCACGGGCGTTTTGTACAGAATAGATAGAATGAGGAACAGCACCTTTTATATGGCACTCCTGTGTACCTTCTTCGCGGGCGCTCTCGCGATGTGGGTGATAGTGCGTATCACGACCGGACCCGTTTCTTCTAAACCTTCCGTGGTCGGATCTGAATCGAGCTATTCGTCACTTCAGAAAGTCATACTGACGCAGTAAGGATACTCAAAGCGATTCGACGCGGTACTCAGAGGGCGCGTTCGCGAGGTATTCTTCTATTTTTTCTCGAGTGAGCAGGCCTTTTTGTGCGCCTATCTCCTGTACGACCGCCATAGCATTTATCGGCCCCCAGAGGAGCGCTTCGGAGAGCGATTTGCCGAGTGCAAGCGCCGCGACAAAGGTCGATGTCATCGCATCCCCAGCCCCGGTGCGATCGTAGGCAGGTTTCAGATCAGGATACATCGGTACTTTGAGCATATGTGCACCATCGTACGCATAGGCACCATTCGGGCCGTCGGTGATAAGCGCAGTTTTTGGCCCTAATGCGCGCATCTGCTCAAGGAGCGTCTTTATATCGGTTTCGCCGACTTCGAGGATGCGCTCCGCCTCTTCTTTATTGCAGGCGACCACCTCGGTTGCCGCATAGAGCGCAGCAAGCTTCGCCTTGCCCATCTTCATCTGGAAGGTGCCGGGCTGGAAGGCGAGTTTCGTCTCAGGGTGCTCGGCAAGCCACAGAGCGAGCCCGGTGTGGAAGGCTTCAGCGTCTTCACCGGTGGAAGAGAGGTAGATCCACTTCGGCGGCACGAACTCGTCGGGGATACGATACGGGAAATTCTCGTGGCGGATAAGGATGGTGCGTTCGGCTCCGTACCAGAGTACGTAATGATGATTGGTCGGAATGCCATCATTGACTGCGACGTAGCGCGTATCAACTCCCTCAGTGTTGAACATCGCGAGGATATCTTCGCCGTAGCGGTCACGACCTACATTTGAGATGAATCCCGAAGAGAGACCGAGACGTGCGGCGGCGACGGCGGCGTTTGCTGCATTACCGACACCCGGCACAAGGACGGAGAAGTCATAGGGTATCTTATCGCCCCACTTCATCGAGATGGTGCAGTCCTGGTTGTTGATGTCGCAGCTGATATGCGCGTCCTTGAGTCGGATAAATTCGTCAACGGTCGTGTCGCCGATAGTGATGAAGTCCATGCGTTCATTTTACCATGCTAAAATGAACGCATGACTGATCTTGTCGCACGCGCACGTTCGCTCTTCGCACCAGGTAAGGGCATCCTGGCCGCAGATGAGAGCGTGCATACGGCGACCGCGCGTCTCGCCGAGCATGGTGTCCCTGCGAGCGAGGAGATGCGTCGGCAGTATCGCAACCTTTTTCTTGGAGCCAAAGGCATCGAACAGTACCTGTCGGGCGTCATTCTTTTCTCCGAAACGCTTTTACAGAAAGGGGGCGATAAGAAATTGTTTCCGAAATCGCTTGCAGCACGCGGCATACTGCCCGGCATCAAGGTTGACCTCGGTACCGAGCCGTTCCCGTCGAGTCCGCAAGAACTCATTACCCAAGGGCTTCTCGATCTCCCCGAACGGCTCGAAGCGTATAAGAAACATGGCGCGATGTTCACCAAGTGGCGTGCGGCTATTCGCATAGAGGGCGACGAACTGCCAACCAACGTCGCGCTCCACGAGAACGCGAAGCGTCTCGCGAGCTACGCCAAGGAGGTGCAGTCGGCAGGGCTCGTACCGATACTCGAGCCGGAGGTGCTCTACGAAGGGAGGCATAGTCGCGCGCATTCGCGCGCGGTCATTGAGGAGGTGATGCACACACTCTTCTCGGTACTCGACGAACTCGCGGTTGATCGTGCGAGTCTTATTATCAAGACCTCCATGGCGCTCTCGGGAGACAAAAGCGGGAAGCGGGATACGCCAGAGGAGGTGGCCGCTGATACTGTAGCCGCGCTCGTGGCGAGCGTGCCGCCGCAGGTGGCCGGCATCGCCTTCCTCTCAGGCGGGCAAGGGCCAGAGCAGGCGACGGCAAATCTCGCCGCTCTAGTGCGACACGCGAAGGAGACTGGGGCACCGTGGCCGCTCACGTTCTCCTTTGCGCGTGCTCTTCAAGACGAGGCGCTTGCGCTCTGGAAAGGCGATGCGACGAACGTGCCCGCTGCACGCGCCGCGTTCCTCGCGCGCCTCGCGGCCGTTTCTGACGCCCTCGCGTAGCGCTGTCATATCGACGCGGATAGCAACTAGCGGCAAGAACCTTTATTGCGAGATATCCCCCGGTCTCGTTTTCTCTTTCATGAGAAAGACGGATATAGGGGGTATACTAAATGCGTCTATGACAACGCACATGAAAAGTCTCATGAATAATATCGGCTATATCTTCAGCATCTTCGAAAGACAGCTAGGTCTTCGACAAATTTACATGAGAAAATTCGTCCCCATACTCCTGCTTACGGTCCTGGTCGTGGTGCTTGCACCTGCTTCAGTACAAGCAGACACGTCCGTGTGGTCGACCAGTATCAGCGGGGGGGCGTTCAATGGCCATGAGCAGATCGTAGAAGCGGATGCCATAGCTTCCGCCATGAGTTCTGCCGGCGGCAATGGTGGCACATTTGGGCACTCGGCCGGTCGGCGGTCGTATTTTCAATTTACCGCCACCAATGGCGTGTATTTTACGCTCGATGGGGTGAACATCGGAAGCCAGATGACGATCGTCCACGATCAGGATTGGGTTGGTGTGGCAAACAATATTTGCGGCAACTGGGATCTTTTCTTAGGGGTCCCGATATCGGCGTGGGACTCTGGTTGTTCGTATGTCTCAACGTGGATGTGGGATTGGAACAGTAAGACGCTCGCGGTATGGAAGCCGTCTGCCACCCCCGCCGGCTCCTTGAACGTCTCCCCGGGGAGCTGCGTGATTCAGAGCGGGCAGAGCACCTGCACCTCGATCGCCTCTTGGAGTACCACTAATGTCACGAGCCCCGCTCTCGTGGACAACAATGTGAACGCCACGCTCTCCACAGCCTCGGCCTCCTCCGGCTCCGGCCTCACCGTCTGGGTCGCCTACCCGCAGACCTCCTTCTCCCTCAAGGATGGGAGCACCGTGCTCTCCTCGCCTCCGGCGGTCACCGCTTCGTGCGCGCCAGGAAGCGCGTGGAACGGCACGCTCTGCTTTTCCCCTCCAGGCGCCCCCGCCGTAGACGGAGTGTGTTCAACGACCGACCACTATGCCTGCGATGCCGGTACCGCTGTAAATCCGAGGCTCCAAAATGGATATTGGGTATGGGAATGTTACGGCTTGAATGGCGGAGCAGACGCTTCTTGTTCTGAAAAAGCATACGCCGCGCTAGATATCTTTAACTTAGGAACGGGTTCAGGTACCACGCAGCTTCCTAATACGTGCACATATATAGGTCATGGCCTCCGGTTCTATAACGGCGTCCCAGGCGATTCATACAGATGTGTGTACGGTACTTTTGGGTATGGGTCTTTTACGCCTGATGCAAATTCGTATCTAGATTCAGGATATGCCAGCAGCTTCTACGTAAATTTTGACAGCGACAAATATTTGCTCGTCTCTTTCATGAAGAAGCAACTGTCCGGCACTATCACCTCGAACTCCTGCACCATCGCCTCAGGAACATCGTCATGCAGCATGAATGTCCAATGGTCATCGTCCGGTACGGCCGGTACGGTGACGGTTCAGCGGGCCTATTCTCCTTTCGGCGTCATCGCGACCGGAACAAGCGGAAACCAGACCTTCTCCTTTGCTTCGCCCGGGACCTACCACCTGGATCTTTATGATGACACGAAGAAGGTCGGCGCGGGTGGCGACTTCACGGCGCTCTGTCCCGCCAACGCCCCCTGGAACGGCACGCTTTGTCTTGCCTCCCCGGTACCCCCCACCGCCTCGCTCACCATAGACGGCGGGTCGACCGAGACGCTCACTCCGGGACAGGCCAACACCAAGACTTGGAGCTCAACGAACGCCACCTCCTGGAGCTCGACCTATTCCGTGAGCGGCACGTGCAGCAGGGCGGGAACCTCAGGTTCATGGAGCGCGAACACAGCGAGCGGTTTCCAAAACGACATCGCGAACAACGCGTTCACCGGCTGCACCACCATCATCACCTATACCGCGACGAACGCCGCTGGCTCAGCGAGCGCGAGCATTTCCGTCACCGTCGCGGCAACGGCCTCCACCCCCGCCGGCTCCCTAAACGTCTCTCCAGGGAGCTGCGTGATCCAGAGCGGGCAGAGCACCTGCACCTCGACCGCCTCTTGGAGTACCACTAATGTCACAAGCCCCGCTCTCGTGGACAACAATGTGAACGCCATGCTCTCCACAGCCTCGGCTTCCTCAGGTCTCACCGTCTGGGTCGCATACCCGCAGACCTCCTTCTCCCTCAAGGATGGGAGCACCGTGCTCTCCTCGCCTCCGGCGGTCACCGCTTCGTGCGCGCCAGGAAGCGCGTGGAACGGCACGCTTTGCTACACCGCACCCGATTCTCCCGCGACCGCCTGGATCACCGCCACACCGACGTCCGTGACTTCCGGAGGTCAAGCAAGACTCGACTGGGGCTCGTCGAGCAACGCGACCTCCTGCACTGCTGGCGGCCCCTGGTCGAACCAAGGTACGCTCTCAGGGAACGGCCTCACCAACCCGCTCACCTCTGATACCACCTTCACCTTCCAGTGCACCGGGCCGGGCGGTACCTCGCAACCTGCACAGGCATCGGTGACGGTGCTTCCTGCCACCTGCGCTGACCACTCCGCGACTAACTACGGCGGTCCGCTTCCTTGTACCTATGCGTCTCCATCGCCAGCCTCTTGCATCACCCCGTGGGGCTCAACGCTTGCGAGCGGCGTCTCGGTCACTGCGTTCCAGTCGCCCTCGGTCGTCTCGCCAGCGTCTTGCGCCTCTATCCCCAGAGAAACCCGCACGTGCTCCAATGGCTCTTTGAGCGGCAGCTACGCGAACTCAAATTGCGTGGTTCTCACCCCGGTGCTCTCTATCAGCGCAACCCCTCCTCGCATACAATCTGGAGCCTCAACAAAAGTCTCGTGGAGTGCGACCGGTGGAATGACGAGCTGTTCAGTCACAAAGAACGGGGCAGCGTGGCAGTCAGGTCTCTCTTCTCCGTCTTCGGGTGTATCCGCCTCTCTTACGTCTCAGACAATCTTCACGCTTACCTGCGATATCGGTACGCCGAAGTCAGTTACGGTGAATATTGTTCCTCTGTTCAAAGAATTTTAGAGGTTAAGATAACTTCACGATAAGTTGCGAAAAAGAGCGAGATACGGCATACTTGGACAACATGCTTACGTTAGAGGTACAGAAGCGCGATAGCGCAGGGGCGAATGCGACTGAGCTGCGACGCGCGGGTTCTATTCCTGCTGTTGTCTATGGCGCACATCACGAAGCGACATCTATCGCTGTCCCTGCGGCCGCCTTTGATAAGGTTCTGCGCGAGGCCGGTGAAGCGACTGTCGTGTCGCTCACGGGTCTTGGAGCGACGCTCCCGACCCTTATTCACGAGATTGATCTCGATCCGCTCACGAGCCGTCCGCGCCATATTGATTTCTATGCGGTGACCAAGGGCGAGAAGGTCGAGGTCGCTATCCCGCTTGAGTTCGTCGGTACCTCGGCAGCCGTTGAAGCTGGTGCGAATCTCGTGAAGGTGCTCCACGAGATTGAGATCAAGGCTGACCCGATGAACCTCCCGCATACCATCGAGGTTGATCTCGGAACGCTCGCCGCTCTCGGTGATCAGATACGCGCGAGCGATCTCGCACTCCCTAAGGGAGTGGAGCTCAAGACCGAGCCTGAAGAGGTCGTTGTACTCGTACAGGCCGTCGCTGAAGAGAAGGCCGAGGTTGCGGCAGATGTGAGCTCAATCGAAGTTGAGAAGAAAGGCAAGGAAGAAGCAGTCGAAGAAACTTCCGCCGCCTAGTTGGCAGGCATCGCGTGATAGAATGACCGAACAATGCGTCGGTTTTTTCTTTTTAGCGTCTTTATTGCGCTCATGGCCGTGCCGAGAGGCGCGATCTTCGCACAGGATATGTTGCAGGCGGTCTCGAGTCGCCAGCAAGATCTGCAGAACCAGCTGAACGACCTTGAACGCCAGATCGCGATACAGCAACAGCTTCTCGATACCGCACAGAACCAGCATCAGACGCTCCAGACCCAGATAGACGCGTTCAATGCGCAGATCAAGAAGACCCAGCTCCAGATACAGGCGATAAACGTCGCTATTTCTCAGCTGACCGGTGATATCGGCGTGCGCAACCGGACGCTCTCACAACTCTCGGCACAGCTTACTGCCGAGAAGGAGTCGCTTGCGCAGATACTGCGCCAGACGCAGGTGCTCGATAGCTATTCGGTTGTGTCGGTCGCACTCGGTTCGAAAAGCGTCTCCGCCTTCTTCAACGATCTCGACGCTTTCACCTCTATCAAGAGTTCGCTCGCCGATTCGTTCAATCAGATAGAGCAGACGAGTTCTGCGACCGAGGCAGAGAAGGAAGCGCTTCAAGCGCGACTCGCGGAGCAACAGAAGCTTCAGACCGTCCAGCAGCTCGCGAAAGAGTCGCTCGTCTCGCAGCAGCAGGACAAGCAGAGGCTTCTTACTCAAACGAAAGGTATCGAAGCGAACTACCAGAAGCTCATCACGGCAACACAGAAGACTGCCGCGCAGATACGCACCGAGCTCTTCACGCTCGCCGGCGGCGGCGGGCAGATACCGCTCCCGACCGCAATCATGCTTGCGAAGCAGGCAGGAGCGGCGACCGGCATCCGTCCAGCATTCATCCTCGGCATTCTCAATCAGGAAACAAATCTCGGCGCGAACGTCGGGCAATGTCTCCTCACGAATACTCCGAACAAGGGAGACGGGAAGGGGAAGAACACCGGCAGATATATGCCGGGAGTGATGAAAGGGTCGCGCGATGTGGATCCTTTCATTGCTATCACCTCTGCGCTCGGTCTTGACCCATTTGCCATGCCGGTCTCCTGTCCGCAGTCGGGCGGCTATGGCGGCGCCATGGGCCCCGCGCAATTTATCGCGTCTACCTGGACCTCGTATCAGAAGCGCATCGCGAAGCTCGCGGGGCATCCGAATACGCCGGCAAACCCCTGGGATAATCTCGATGCGTTCACCGCTATCGCGCTCTATATGACGGATCTCGGGGCGGGGACACAGACGGCCTCTGCGGAACGTACCGCCGCACTCAAATATTTCGCCGGAGGGTACTACAAGAACCCCGCCTTCGCGCCGTATGGCGATAACGTAATGAAATACGCCACAAATTTCCAGAAAGAAATCGATATCTTGAACGGATACTAGACCCGTGGTACCATCTTTGGCATGAAGAAAGATATCCACCCGGACGAGTATCGGCAGGTTGTCTTCGAGGACGTATCCTCGGGAGCAGCTTTCCTTATCGGCTCGACCATTCATACGACTGAGACGACCAAGTTTGAGGGTAAAGAATACCCGAAGGCGGTGGTTGAGATCTCAAGCAAGTCGCATCCGTTTTATACGGGCGAGGAGCGCACGCTCGACAAAGCCGGTCGTGTGGAGAAGTTCAAACAACGAGCTTCGAAGAAGCACTAAAATCACCCTGTCTGCGTCGTTACGGGTCCCGGCGATTTTCTCCGCCGTACCTCAGGTACGTCTCTGAAAATCACCTACCCGTGCCTCGCATCCAAGGCAATTTTAGTGCTTCTTTGCTACCATAAGCATATGGAATACTCGCCTGAGTTTAGAAAGAACTTTGCCACGGCGTATCTCGCCGAGGAGTATGAGCGGCTCGAGAAGGAGGCGTCGGATGCTCGTGCGTCTGCGGGAGACGACCTGGAGCTTGTCGCACTGGCCGCAGAGGACGAGGCGCGCATTTTGGCCCGGCAAACGGCGATCCTCGCCGAGATAGAACAGATCCTTGCTAAGGGGAGGGAAGAGGAGGATGCCGCCGCGCCGGTATCAGTCGTTATGGAGCTGCGCGCGGGCGCGGGCGGCGACGAAGCATCAATCTTCGCTCACGAGTTGAAGGATATGTACCAGAAATATGCCGAGCATAAGGGCTGGAAGACGCGTGTCATTGATGACCTGACGCTCGAGATCGCGGGCTCTGGCGCCTATGATGCGCTGCGGTATGAGACCGGCGTACATCGGGTACAGCGGGTTCCGCTCACCGAGAAATCGGGTCGCGTCCACACCTCAACTGCATCTGTGGCGGTATTACCGATTCGCGCGAAGCCGACTCTCGCCATCAACCCTGCCGATATCGAGATGGAGTTCTCGCGCTCGGGCGGCGCAGGCGGACAGAACGTGAACAAGGTCGAGACGGCGGTACGGCTTATCCATAAGCCGACCGGTGTTGACGTGCGTTCTTCAAGCGAGCGCAGTCAGCTCGCGAACCGTGAGAAGGCGATGCAGATCCTCATCGCGAAGCTTGAGTTCGCTCATGAAGAAGAGGAGGCGAAGAAGCACGCCGCAGAGCGCAAGGCGCAGATAGGCACCGGCGACCGCTCTGAGAAGATACGCACCTACAATGTCCTTCAGGATCGCATCACGGACCACCGGCTGAACGAGTCGTGGCATAATCTGCCGAAGAAGATGGCGGGCGACCTCGACGATATTATCGAATCCCTTCAAAACGCTCCGCGGGGTGAATGATTTTCGGGTACGCGATTTTTCTGCTGAAAAATCGCACCACCAGAGTACTTCTTGTTTTCTAATTCGCTTCGCTCATAAGAAAACAAAATCGCTCAATCCTCGCCTCGTCAGTCTGCGGAGCCCCGAAAATCATTCACCCCGCTTTGCGGGCTTGCACGCGAGGCATAATTCGGGTAGAGTAGTGGGGTAATGACTACAGGAGCAGACACGGCAGGACTGAAGCGCCTCTTCGATACAGGGGCGCATTTCGCGCAGGTGAGGAGCCGCCGCCACCCCTCGATGAAGCCCTATCTCGTGGGTACCAAAGGCCGTCAGGAGATTATCGATCTCGCAAGGACCTCTGAACAGCTTGAAGCCGCGAAAGCGGTCATGGCGGCACTTGCTAAGGAGGGCAAGACTATCCTCTTTGTCGGCGGCAAGGTAGAGATAGCCGCACTCGTAAAGAAATATGCGCAGGAGATACAAGCGCCGTATGTCGCATCGCGCTGGCTCGGCGGTACTATCAGCAATTGGGTTGAAATCAAGAAGCGCATCGATCGCCTCGCTGAGCTTATCGAGAAGAGCGCGACCGGCGCGCTCGCCAAGCAGCACACGAAGCTCGAGCTCGTGATGATTGGTCGCGAACAGAAGCGGCTTACCGAGCGGCTCGACGGCATCACGACGATGTCCAAGCGGCCTGACGCGCTTCTCGTCGTCGATACGAAGCATGAGAAGCATGCGGTGAAGGAGGCGCGCGAGGCGGGCATCCCCATCATCGCCATCATGAGTTCGGATTGCGACCTGAAGGACGCTTCGTATCCGATCGTCGCAAACGATACCTCGCGCGAGACCGTCGGACTTATTCTCGCCGAGCTCGTCGAAGCGTTCGCAAAGGGCCAGGCTGCGTAGCCGGGAGCGCCGAGAAAGATTTTCGGGGCTCCGCAGACTGACGAGGCGAGGATTGAGCGACTTTGTTTTCTTATGAGCGAAGCGAATTAGAAAACAAGAAGTACTCTGGTGGTGCGATTTTTCAGCAGAAAAATCGCGTACCCGAAAATTTTTTCGGCACTCCGGCGTGTGGTATCATCTTTTTACATTCATTCATTATGGAAATTACAACCGATACGATAAAGAAGTTGCGCGATATGACCGGCGGCGTGTCTATCATGCAGTGCAAGAAGGCGCTCGAAGAGGCTGGCGGTGACATCGAGAAGGCGAAAGTTATTCTGAAGAAACTCTCATCGGCCGCCGCAGAGAAGAAGGCGGAGCGCGAGCTCAAGGCCGGCATTCTCGGCAGTTATGCGCACGAAGGGAGTATCGGCGCGATGGTCATCCTCTCCTGTGAGAGCGACTTCGTCGCGAAGAACCCGGAGTTCAGCGTGCTCGCGCGCGAAGTGGCGATGCAGGTGGCCGCGACCGACCCGAAATATGCGACAACCGCCGATATTGCCGAAGAGGCGAAGCAGGCCGCGATGGCGGTATTCGAGGGTGAGGTCGCGGGCAAGCCCGCCGATATGCAGGCGAAGATACTCGAGGGTAAGATGGCGAGCTACTTCCGCGACCAGGTGCTTCTTGAGCAGCCGTTCATCAAAGACGAGAGTAAGACAATACGCAATCTCTTGGAAGAGGCAACACAGAAGTTCGGTGAGCGTATCGAGATAAGCCGCTTCGCGCGCCTCTCTGTCCGCTAACTGCCGTGGCACCGCTCATCTTCATCCTTGTAGCGGTCGCCCTCCTCGCAGGTTTTTTTGCTCTTACCGAGTTCGAAGCGCGACGCGGCGCACGCTTCTTCGCAGGTGAACGCGTGCGTCTCGATCGAAGTGTTGAGCGCGTTGAATTCATTCTCGAGCACATCGACCTCGGTGCATTTCTGCGCGACGAGGTGCGTCGTATCGTCGCGCGCGTGAGCCATACCGTCGCCAACCTGTCGCTTCAAGCAGTGCGCGCTGCCGAGCGCCTCCTCACTCGCTTAGTGATACGTTTGCGATCGAATCATCATGCAGTCGATACCGCACCGCGTGAGAATGTGAGAGAGTTCGTGAAGACCTTGTCCGATTTCAAAAGCGGCCTCAAGGCGACGCATCCGGAGGTGGGGGAGGTAGAATAGAACAAATAAAAAAGTATTGCCGAAGTAGCTCAGCCCCGACGCCTGCAGCAGGGTCGGGGAGCCGACTTCTTACGTCGGCTTTGGTAGAGCAATAGGGTGTAGAATTTTTCAGATGCCTTGTGTATATATCTTGCGCTTTGCGAGTGGGAAGTTCTATATCGGTAGTACGACTGATGTGGGGCGTCGAATGCAGCAGCATGCTGATGGGCACACGCCAACGACAAAACGTTTCGGTCGTGGCCAGTTAGTCCTGACGCAGGAATATTCGACACTCGCGGACGCCCGTTCTGTCGAACACAAACTGAAAGCTCTCAAGAGACATGATTATATTGCGCAGATTGTGTCTGACGGTTACATTAAAATAGTTCCATAAGCCGAAGTAGCTCAGTTGGTAGAGCAGCTCACTTGTAATGAGCAGGTCGTCGGTTCGATCCCGACCTTCGGCTCTGATTGGTCCTGAATTGCATATCGGTATTTACCTCGTGTTGGCAAAGACATGGTACACTTTCTTGTATGAAACAACGCGCTTGTGAAGCTTGCGGGGTGGCTCTTCTCAAAAGACATCAAGTTAGATTTTGTTCGAACAAATGCCAGTTTGATTATCAATTCAGCCTCTTCAAAGAGAAATGGCTTATAGGAGATTTGAAAGTCGTTACCAAGAATATCTCACGCCATATAAAAAGATTTCTTTTAGAAAAATACGGAGAACGGTGTTCTTTGTGCGGCTGGAAAGAGATAAATTTATCAACAGGAAATGTTCCGTTAGAAGTAGATCATATTGATGGAGATGCGACCAATAACTCAGCCGAGAACGTGAGACTTTTGTGCCCAAATTGCCACGCTCTCACCCCTTCTTTTCGTAACCTAAACAAAGGTAAAGGGAGACCATGGAGAAAATAAAAGAAGACCCGGGTAATCCAGGTCTTCAAGCTGCCTTCCGATTGCTACGCTCTCTTTCGCGATCTTCGCGCTCCCACTCGCGTCGCATTTCTGCTTCTCGATCTTCGAGGTCACGCGGGCATTCTGGGTAGTGTTTTTTCTCCACCCATATCCTGGAGCGATGTTTTCTTCCGGGTGGTGGTTCTCGCCAATGATAGACATAAACACTTGCGTCATACATGTCACCTGGCGATATAGGATCCTTACAGTAGGAGCATTCGTGGTATTGATAAGCTATCCTGCTGTAGCTACGCAAATGACGATCGTACTCTGAATAGGATTCGTCGTTTCCCGCGTGAAGGAAAACCCCAATCGAATACATCAAGCTGAAGTGGGTCGCCACTTCGCCGAGGACACGTTTGTCTGGCATGTGGAGGCTCCTGTTGAAAGAATGGTCAAGTCTGGTTGGACTATACCACAACCCGAAACAACCAAAAATCTAGCGGGCGCTGGTCGAGGTTGCAAGCGCTCCCTTAGGAAATTGCTTTTCGAGATCGGTAAGCGAGGTGAAGCCGTAGGAGTGCTTGCCGTTTATCACAAAGGCGGGGAGCGAACGCTCCACTTTATTGATAGCGATGAAGGTGCGGAGTGCGCCGAGGTCGAGATTATAGTCGAAGGAATAGACACGGAGTGTGGGGTAGGTGTCGCGCAGATAGGAGAGTGCATAGCCCGCTTTATCACAGTCGCTGCAGTCGCCCGCATTGCTGTAGAAGTAGAGGACGGTCACCGGCTTCGTAGCGCAGGCGGCGGCGAGCTGGCGCGTGATGAGGTAGTCGCGGATCTCGAGCAGAGAATACTGCTGTTTGAGGCGGAGCACCTGCGGGTTGTCCGTACCGAGCTGGCCTTCAGTGTAGGAGAGGCGGCTCCCGAGGTCGGCGAGCTTGCCGATGAGCGTAGTCGAGGACGCGATGCTGTCGCACGGCGCGGTTTCAAGTAGGGAGAACTGCGTGTCGAGCGAAAGCGTATCGATCGATATCTGATCCTCGATGGTAGCGAGCTCGGCGATGCGCGAATTGTTCAGATAGTTCACGGCGTACACGACCGTTCCGATAATCGCGAGCGTAATCGCGAGGGCTATGAGCGTGTTGCGGACGAAGAGGGACATGGATATTTTGTTAGCGCCACGTCGTGTGCGTGCCGAGCGCTACATCAGAGACCGACCGTATGAGCCAGAGGGGTGCGACGATTCCATACAGGAGCATGTAGATGGCGACATTGACTGCGAGCGTGCCCGGCGTCCTGGAGAAATATTTTCCGACCGCCATCCAGGCGAGGATGCTCAAGGTGAGCATGAGCCCGAAGAGGGCGGTTGCGGTGATGGGCAGGTAGTACCAGGAGAGCGGGTGCCAGACCATCGTGTAGGAGAGCGGGGCCGCCTGCACGACCGAGAGAGCATGCAAGCTGTTCTTGACGAACTCGGTGAGGCTCATCGCGAATATCAGGATGCCTCCCGCGACAGAAACGAGACCTAGCGGGAGCATAAACATACCGAGCGCGGCGTTTTGTTTGGAGCCGAGTAGGTCGCGGTATTCGAAAAGCACGTTGCGCAGGAAGCCGGTCGTCCAGCGCACGCGCTGCTTGATAAGCCGAGGGAAGGTTGGCGGCCCCTTGGTGTAGACGCGCGCACGGACGGCATTGCCGATGCGGAGTCCCGCGCGTTGCATGCGCATCGCCATCTCCATATCCTCGGCGAGGTGAGCGTGCTTGAACAGCCCGATCGAGCCGAACAAGGAACGGCGGTAGAACGAGAAGGGCCCGGGCGTGACGTAGAGGCTGTTGATCGAGGCGAATGCGTGGCGGAGCGTGATCGCGAGCGTGTACTCTGCGTACTGCATCCGTTGGAGTAGGGTCTGCGGCTTGTGAATGGACATCGAGGCGGTGACTGCCATCATATCCGGTTCTCCAAACTCGGCGACGATCTCGCGGAGCGCATCGGGGGCGACGAAAGAATCAGCATCAAGGAAGCCGATGAACTCCGCGTCCTTCGCGTGTTCGATGCCGATGTTCATCGCAGTGAACTTACCGCCGTTCTTCTTGTGAATCGCGGTGATCTGCGGGTGCGCGGAAAAGCGGTCAACGACGGCCCTGGTGCCGTCCGTCGAGCCGTCGTTTACGAGGATGAGCGAAAGCTTGTCGGCGGGGTACTCGAGCGCGAGAAGAGATTCGACAGTGCCGGCGATGGTGGTCTCTTCGTTCCAGACCGGAACGATGATCGCCACCTTCGGCGTTTCTCCGGCAGGTGATGCGCTCCGTGCGAGACGGCTTTCGCGCGCGGGCTTCGAGAGGAAGGTCACGAGCAAGAACGACTCGAAAAAGAGCGCGATAAATATGAAGGGGTAGGTCACTGCTTCGAGGCTCATTGTGGCCTAACTCTACCACATTTCGCTCTTTTACTGCTATATTTGGAGTCATGAACCAAGAGGGCCGTTTACACCCCATTACCATTGCTATTCGCGAGATGGCGGATATTTTCGGGCGCATAGGGTTCGGTATCGCCTATGGGCCGGAGCTTGAGACCGAGCACTATAACTTCGATGCGCTTAATTTGCCACCGGATCACCCCGCACGTTCGATGTGGGACACCTTTTGGGTGAAGACAAGGCCAGGGGAAGAGAAACTGGCATTGCGGCCGCATACGTCGCCAGTGCAGATTCACTGGCTCGAGAAACATGGTGCACCGACGCGGATCATCGCCCCAGGCAAGGTCTTCCGCAATGAGGCGACCGATGCGACCCACGAGGCGCAGTTCTATCAGCTCGAAGGACTCGCGGTTGGTGAGGACATCACGCTCGCGCACTTGAAGGGTACGCTCGAGGCCTTCTGCAAGGAATACTTTGGTACGGATGCGAAGATCCGGTTGCGCCCGAGCTATTTCCCGTTCACCGAGCCGTCAGTCGAGGTGGATGTGTGGTTTCCGGCACAACAGAAATGGCTCGAGGTCATGGGAGCGGGTATGGTGCACCCGAACGTGCTCAAGAACGCCGGTGTCGACGCGACGAAGTATCAAGGCTTCGCATTCGGACTCGGCGTCGAACGGTTTGTGATGATCAAGTACGGCATTCCTGATGTGCGTCTTTTCCACTCGGGCGATGTCCGTTTCAATTATGCGTTTGACGAAAAGAAGATATGAAAATCTCCCGCTCCTGGCTGCAGAAATATTTTGAGAAGCCGTTGCCGAGCACGGAGGCGATAAGCGATGCCTTTACCTTTCATGCGTTTGAGATAGAAGAGACGGACGGGGATATGCTCGATGTAAAAGTTTTGCCAAATCGTGCGGCAGACTGCCTCTGTCATCGCGGACTCGCGAAGGAGCTTTCGGCAATTCTCGACCTCCCGCTCGCGCGCGACCCTCTCCGCGACCCTCTTCCAAATAATCTGTCCAACACCGAGCGTTTGACCGTCGAGATAGAGGATCCGAAGAAGTGCCTGCGGTATATGGGTGCTGTCGTAAAGGGAGTGAAGGTCGCTCCGTCGCCAGAGTGGCTTCGCGAAGCGCTCGAGGCGGTGGGGCAACGCTCAATAAACAACGTCGTGGATGCGACGAACTACGTGATGCTCAACATTGGCCAGCCGCTCCACGCGTTTGATGCCGCGAAACTCGCGCAAAAAGATGGGGCGTATGCGATAGGCATACGAAGTGCGAAAGAGGGAGAGAAGATAACTCTGCTCTCGGGAGAAGAACACGAGCTCTCGAAAGCCGTACCGCTCATTACTGATGCAAACGCCGACACGCCCATCGCGCTTGCCGGCATAAAGGGTGGCAAGGCAGCCGAGCTCACGAGCGACACGACCGACATTATCGTCGAATCCGCGAACTTTGACGGTACGGTGACGCGCCGCGCGGCGCAGGCGCTCCGGCTCTTTACTGACGCCTCGCTTCGCTTCCAGAATCGTCCGTCGCCGGAGCTCGCGGCGTACGGGATGCGCGATGTCCTCGCGCTTATCGTAGACCTCGCGGGAGGAGAAGTAGCGAGCGTCACGGATGCGTATCCGGTACGACCGCAGGTCGCACCGGTCTCGGTCACGCACGCTCAGATAGATGGACTCCTCGGTTCAAAGTATTCTGTGGCAGAAATAGAAGAGGTATTTCGTCGTCTCGGGTTCGACACGAGCGTCGCGCAAGATGTGTTCACGGTCACGCCGCCGTTCGAACGCACCGACCTCGTTATTCCTGAAGATCTGGTCGAGGAAGTGGGGCGTATCATCGGCTACGAAAACATTGCTTCGGAAGAGCTCCTAGCACTTCAAACTGCTCCCGACCAGGCGCGGTATCGCGGCATTGAACGCATAAAAGATTTTCTTGTTGAGCGCGGCTTCACCGAAGTTTCGACGCAATCGTTCGCTACGAAAGGCGATGTGGTACTCGCAAACCCGCTCGATAAGGCGAAGCCCGCGCTCCGGACTTCGCTTGATGAGAATATGAAAGACGCGTTTCTTCGCGCGAAGTATGTCGCACCGCTCGTCCTCGCACCAAACGAGAAGCCGAAGCTCTTTGAGATAGGGACGGTGTTTACCAAAGACGGCGAGCATCTCGAAATAAAGACATCCGAACCGGTACCCGACCTGGGAGAAATACAGGACGCTCCCGACTACGTCCCTGCACCGTACACACTCGGCGCGTACAAGCCCTTCTCTATCTATCCATTCATCACGCGCGACATTGCCTTCTGGACCTCCGCCAGCACTGATGTGGAACAGGCCATGTCCCACATCAAAGAGCATGCGGGAGAACTCTTGGTGCGCCTTGACCAATTCGATCGATTTGAAAAAGAGGGGAGAGTCTCGTATGCGTTCCGGCTCGTGTTCCAATCTATGGAACGCACACTCACGGATGAGGAAGTAAACAGTGTAATGGACAAGGTCTATGAGGCGATAAAAGAGACCGGTTCTGAGATTCGCTGATAGGGAATATAAAACAAAAGCCGCCCGAGAAGCGACGGCTTCTGCGGGCGGCTGCGGATCAGGGCAGAGGGAATCCTTCGTGGGCCCAGAGCGCAAAGCAAAACGTGCCGAGGAGAATGGAGAAACCAATCAACTGGGCAAGCCCTGGGTGGCGGTCGAAGAAAGACTCCTTCGGGAACTTTACGGACAGTGCTGCGGGCATAGCGGTCTCCTTGGGTTTCAGGCGTAATTACCTGCATAGCAGTATACACATATATATTATTTCTGTCAACACCTCCGTAATGGTTCAATAGCTTGTGAACACCCCCCGAAGGCACCAAACACCCACTAGCATAAACTTATTCCTACGACCGTAGAAATAAGGTTTATTGGACGGGGAGTGTCATTGGGAGATACCGACCTTGAAGTGTTTGCGGAGAGTCATATCGGGTTGGAGACCCTGGGCTGTAAAGTAGAATAGCTCGTCACCTTTACTCGCGAGGTGGTTCTTCAGTATCTCGATGAACTCGTCACAAGGGTAGGGGTGCACCCACACGCTGTGCTGGAGCCGAACGAAGCCGACGCCCTCAAGTAGGAGACGTAATTCGTCGCGGCGCTTACGTTGTTTCTCCTTGATGTCGAAGGCGACCATGCGCCACTTGCCGTCCCAGAAGGCGGGTTCCGGTATCTGATATTCGTTAGCGAGTATCCTCTCTACTGCATCGACTCCGGCCGCCGAAAGCTCAATGGATCCATCAGGACCAATCAAAATCAGACCCTTGCTCTTGAGTCGCGCGAGAGCTTGTTTGACGCGTGCGTTTGTGCGGGCGCGTTCTTGGCGGGGTCGGTCGAGATACTTGAAGAGGCTAGCCATCTTGGGCGCGACGAGTGCGACCCCGATCACTCCTGTGACCGCGAGCGTACGGAGCACGATCGTCTGGATAGGCACCCGCATCGCGCGCGGGTTCCCCGACCTCTTCACTCCCAATCCTCCCACTTTCCGCATAACCTTATTTTACACGGTCGTAGAAATAAGGTTATGCGGTTACGAGGATAAGGAGGGGGAAGGGGGAGAGAGGATAAACAAAACAAAAGCCGCCCGAGAAGCGACGGCTTCTGCGGGCGGCTGCGGATCAGGGCAGAGGGAATCCTTCGTGGGCCCAGAGCGCAAAGCAAAACGTGCCGAGGAGAATGGAGAAACCAATCAACTGGGCAAGCCCTGGGTGGCGGTCGAAGAAAGACTCCTTCGGGAACTTTACGGACAGTGCTGCGGGCATAGCGGTCTCCTTGGGTTTCAGGCGTAATTACCTGCATAACAGTATACACATATATATTATTTCTGTCAACACCTCCGTAATGGTTCAACCGCTTGGAAACACTCACGGAAATGAGGGGGAAACTGGGCTGATTCGTGCTATACTGGAAGCACCGAAAGGGCTTATTTTTATGGCGAAAGCGGCTGAAAAGGAACCAAAAAAGAAGGCGTATGATGCCTCGTCTATTACCGTGCTTGAGGGGCTCGAGCCGGTGCGCAAGCGCCCGGGTATGTACATCGGGACGACCGGTCCCGACGGCCTCCACCACCTCATCTGGGAGATTTTTGATAACGCGCGTGACGAGGCGATGGCGGGTCGCTGTAACGACATCGAGGTCGCGCTTCTTCCCGACGGCTATGTGCGCGTCGCTGACAACGGCAACGGCATCCCCGTAGGTATCCACCCGAAGACAAAAGTCTCGGCGCTTGAGACTATTATGACCGTGCTTCACGCGGGCGGTAAGTTCGACAATGAAGCGTACAAAGTCTCGGGAGGCCTCCACGGCGTCGGCGCATCGGTAGTGAACGCACTCTCCGAGCACACCAAGGTCGTCGTGCACCAGGACGGCGGGATGCATATGCAGGAGTACAAGATTGGCAAACCACTCGCGAAGGTCAAGAAGATCGGTTCAAGCAAAGAGCACGGCACCATAGTCTTCTTCAAGCCGGATATTGAGATATTCAAAGAGGGTATCGTGTTTGACCTCGATAAGATAGAGACGCGTCTGCGCCAGCAGGCCTACCTGGTAAAGGGCGTGCGCGTCTCTATTTATGATGCACGCAATGAGAAGAAAGCGTTTGAGTCGGACACTATTTTCCTGCGCAAGCAGTCGCTCGATGTGCCGTCGCTCACCTTCTACTTCGAAGGCGGGCTGAAATCGCTCGTCGCCTTTCATAACAAGCATCAGACGCCGGTGCATAAAAATATTTTCTATGTTGATCGTGAACTCGATAAGGTGATGGTCGAAGTCGCGCTTCAGTACGTCGACGACATAACTCCGCGCATCACGGCGTTTGCGAATAATATCTACAACAGCGAGGGCGGCACGCACATTACCGGATTCAAGACGGCGCTCACGCGCTCCTTGAACACCTATGGCCGCACGGCGAATATCCTGAAGGAGAAAGATGAGAACTTCACGGGTGATGATGTGCTTGAGGGTATCACCGCCGTGGTCTCGGTGAAGCTTCCTGAAATCCAGTTTGAAGGGCAGACCAAGAGCAAGCTCGGTTCGGTCGAAGCACAGAGCGCGGTCTCGACCGTCTTCGGCGAGGCGCTTGCGGCGTTCCTCGAAGAGAATCCTGATGATGCGAAGTCGATTATCAACAAAGTTCTCCTGGCGCTCAAGGCGCGCAAGGCCGCCAAGGCGGCGAAAGACTCGGTGCTTCGCAAGGGTGCTTTGGAGGGGATGACGCTCCCGGGCAAGCTCGCCGACTGTCAGACCAAGAGCGCCGAGGAAGGGGAGCTCTTTATCGTCGAGGGCGATTCGGCCGGCGGCTCGAGCAAGCAGGGGCGCGATCGCCGCACGCAGGCGATACTTCCGCTTCGCGGCAAGATACTGAACGTCGAACGTGCGCGCATCGACCGTATGCTCGCGTCGGTAGAGATTCGCGCGCTCGTTATCGCGATGGGCACCGCGATTGGCGATGTCTTCGACCTCTCGAAGCTCCGCTACCACAAGATCATCATCGCGACCGATGCCGACGTGGACGGCGC
>JAQVIY010000013.1 GCA_028695415.1 Minisyncoccota bacterium
TACTGCCAAGTGCAGGTTTTTGATCGGCTTGCGGACGACCAGTACCTCAACGGTGCCAAGCTGTAAGAGAGAGTTAGTACTCATTTTGGTTCTTGATAATCTCAAAGAGACTCTTAAGCTCCTCATCTCCGATGTCCGGCAGAGCCTTTTTAATTTCAATCTTGATAGCTCGTTCTTTCAGGTGGTTGCCACGCCAGTCGGATTGCCGTGCGCCCATGATCGCTTCGTGCACGGTCAGAGCCTTAGCTACGTCCTGCCCGAGGTTGTCGTAAAGAGCTCGCTTGGCTGATGTGTTGATCTCTGCGCCAACTGCTTCATCCATCGGATTCTTCACTTTCTTGGAAAGAGCGACGACCTGCTTGAGATAATCCCGATACTCAACATCCGCCTGCTTGCGCTTCTTCACCAGCTCATCCAAGAGCTCAGACATACGCAAGTAGTACTTCGGATTCGTCGGCATCTCGTCGATGATCAACTTGCGAACGTTGTTCTCGATGGTCTCGGCCACAGCCTCCTGGCTCTGCCGGACGTTCTCAGGCAAGTCATTCACCGCGTCCTCACCCTTTTCCACCATCAGGTCGACAAGAGTCATATCGTCAAAGGCCGAGAGCTTCTCGCTTTCGGTAGCAGTGATGTAGCGGTCGATAAGCGCACGCATCGCAGGCTCGTATTTCTTGAGATCGATGTAGTCCCCACTGGCGAGCTTCACCTCCATTCGCACCTGCTCGAAGTGCGTTACTTCGCGCTCGATAGCATGCGCCTGCTCTTTGCTGTACCCGACGCCACTCATGTCATTGGCGATATCAGCATATGCGCGGAGCAAGTGACTAACAGATTTGTACAGCTTCACGCGCTTGATCTCATTCTCCTTGAGCGAATATGGATTCTCCACGTCACCGCAGAAGTAACGGATATACGCGGCCGAGTCTTTTGGGGGAGCAACCGGCTCGCACAGAGCGCGGACAATTTCCAACGCCTCATCCAAATCTTTCTTGCCTTCCTCAAGGCGGTCCTTAAGAAGCCCGAGCACATCCTCTTTGTCGAAGCCTTCGAGAGCACCGGCGGTGTAATCACCAACAGCTTTCTCCAATTTCTTGAATAGGTCACGATAGTCGACGATGTAGCCGTACTCCTTGTCCTCTCCATCCAAGCGGTTCACGCGACAGATTGCCTGAAACAGGCCGTGATCCTGCATGTTCTTGTCGATGTAGAGATACGTGGCCGGAGGCGCATCAAAGCCGGTGAGCAATTTGTCCACGACGATAAGGAGCTGCATTTGGCCCGGCTGCTCGATGAATTTCTTTTTGATCTCTTTCTCGAAATCTTCCGTGCTCTTGCCGTTCAGCATTTTCTGGTAGACGGCATACTCGCGTGTGTCGGTAGAAAGTGCACCGGGCTCATAGGAGGTAACGACGGCGCACTTGGTAAAGCCCTGGGCCTGGAATATTTCGTAGTATTGGCACGCTTCATAGATACTGCTTGCGACAAGCATGGCGTTACCGCGACCGCTCGCCAGACGATCCTTTTTGTAGAAGTCGTCGAGGATATCGAACACGACTTTTTCAAGGCGAGAACGAGATGAGAGCAGGCTCTGCATCGTGCCCCAGCGTCGCTTGAGCTCAGCCTTGGCGACGTCGGTAAGTCCGCGAGTGCGTTCCTCAAACCACTCGTCGATCTTCTCCTGCGAAGTAAGGTTCTGATCAACGCGACGAGCTTCGTAGCGCAGGTCCAACACAACCTTGTCGGCAACAGCCTCGTTGTATTTGTAGGTATGGATGTACGGTCCGAACGCGCCAATACTGTTGGACTTGTCGACTTTGAGAAGCGGCGTGCCGGTAAAGCCGATAAACGTGGCATTGGGCAAAAGCTCCTTCATCGCCTCGTGTAGCTTTCCAGTGTGAGAACGATGGCATTCGTCCACGAACACAAAGAGATTGCCCTTAGCAGAGAAGTCTTTGGGCAGATTCTTTTTTATCTCGGCGACATAGTCGTCTACGTCGGGACTGCCGGTAGCACCGACACGGCCGAATTTATGCACGAGAGAGCAGAGTAGCCACTTGTCTTTGCTGTTGAGTTCGGCAAGGAGCTCCCTCGAGCTCTTGGTGCGGTGGATTTTCTCATCAACGCCAAAGAATACTTTTTCAATCTGATCGTCGAGTTCGGTGCGGTCGGTAAGCAACAGCACACGAGCGTCGGTGATATTCTCCCGAATCCACTTAGCGAGCCAAACCATCGTGAGACTCTTACCGCTTCCTTGCGTATGCCAGATGATTCCGCCTTCGTGACGCTGAACGAATTCGCGTGCAGCCTTTACGCCGAAGTATTGATTGTGCCGAGCGGTCTTTTTGATACCGCTATCAAAGACGATGAAGTCGTGCACGATTTCAAGCAGCCGCTTCTTGTCGCACAGCTGGAGTATGGAGCGATCGAGTCGGCTTTCGTTCCCGAGGCCGGGCTCCTTCCAAGTGAGGTAGTGCTCCTCGGTAGTTTCGGTCGTGCCATACATCAAGCCTTCCGTATCGTTACCGGCCATAAGCAACTGGACCGTGCCAAAGAATGTCTTGATGAATTCCTCTTTTTGGTTGCCGATATTTTGCCGGATACCCTCAGACACAGAGACGATGCTGCGCTTAAGCTCGAGCACACCAAGAGCGATGCCGTTGACATACAGCACGATGTCCGGACGCTTGGTGCGGTTGCCACGGATGGTGACCTCTTCGGCAATACCAAAGTGGTTGTTCTCGGGATTTTGCCAGTCGATCGGCCAGACAGTCTGATAGTTTTCTCCGAGCTCCTCACGGACTTTGATGCCGTAGCGAAGCATGCTGTAGGTCTCCTTATTCAGATCATACAGACTGAGCTGCGAATGGTTGGCTGCTTTCTTAAATTCGC
>JAQVIY010000014.1 GCA_028695415.1 Minisyncoccota bacterium
GTTCTCCACTCTCTGATTCCGGCGTCATGATGAGCGACACGCGGAACACGTGAGCGACCGTACTGTGATTCAGTTCCCCGCTGATGAGAGCTTTCTGGAACTGCGTGTAGTGCGTCCGTGACACGTGTGGCGCATCGCCGAACATCCGCGACTCCATCAGCTCCTCCTTGGCGTGAGTACGCGCAACACCCGGGAGGGTGAGCGCTTTGCGTTCCCACACGTAGACCTTGAGATGATAGACGTCAGGACAGCCTCCGCTAAGCGGTGCAAGCGGTAAAACCGCCTGAGTGAGTACGACGGGTGAACCGAACGTCCAGCTCCAGTTGAAGCAGACGAAAGGGAGGTACAAAACGTACGTTTTTCCCCCATGAACGAAGGTCCACGAGAGCGCCTTTGCCGTCTCGGCGACAGCGTTCTTCACGTACGGACGGCCTTCCGGCGATTTCAGAACCGGCAATTCTGCCACCGATTTCTGATTCATCAGATGCGGACCCTTGTGACGTGTATCCGGGCCGGACCACATCTGCTCCAGCTTCTGGTGCGGAGTAAGCCACCCTTCGGTACCGCCTTCACAGGTGATCCCTACCGCAACCTTGAAGTGCGCCTTGACCAATTCCGGCATAGTGAAGCCGTCAATGGCTGTCGGTGCCTTCTTGCACGCATCCTCTCGCGAAGACGCATACGGAGCAACGCCCCATGTACTCCACAGACTTTCGTCGGCGGCATGCGCTTCCGCTGAGAGAGCCGCGGCCGCGGTAACGATGAGGATCGTCCCGATGGTGCACGCGAGCGCAACCCATAAAGCAGACCTTACAACACTCTTATTGATGTTCATGGTGACACTCCCACTCTGGTGTCGCTCGCGCGACGGATTGAAAAGAACTGCTCTCTTTGTTTCTCTCCTTGCGGAGAGTCATTCGGTATCCGCCTCAGGCGGATACCGAATGACTCTCAACAAAATCTGCGGTCACCACGAACCGGTCAGTCTTCGTCCCAAACGAATTACAGGTCGAGAGCGTGAGCACGCGCCCCGTCGTTACAAGCGAGATGCCGGCATTTGTTGCCGCACTTTCTTTTGCGACGCTTCGCACGCGATAGGTATACGCCGCGCCTGCAGAATATACCGTGATGGTATCGCCGGCAACGAGCTTCTGAATACCGTTGAACGTCTTGTACGCCTGATTGTTCACGATCGGCAGATAGCTCGAATGTCCGAAGAGGACGACATTGCCCGTCTCGCCGAGCCTTGCCGAAGTCGGATAGCGCACCGCGCCTTTCAAGAGCTCTGCATCAAGCGTCTCGACATCAATCGTCGTCGGGTTCGCGATTGTCGCTTTGAGTCCGATAGTCGGTATCTCTATGTTCGTTGGCAATTCGCTTACCGCGACAGGATTCGCTTCATCCGCTGCTTTCGCGGCGGCTACGCGCGTCTCGGACACACTAGACGCCACACTTGCTTTGGCATTCGGCAACAGGTCAAACGAAGCGAGTGTGAAAACGCTCCCGAGGAATACAACGGCAAAGACGCCGCCGAAACTCCATTTCTGCGCGTAGACTCGCCTGCCGGCCTCGGTAAGCCGGACGACTATGTGGACAATTCGCTCCATATCTTCTTACTCATCAATACGCCATTGTTAGGCTTCTGTCAATACTTGACAAAGTATAGCAAAAGAGTATGGTCTACACCAGAGGTTTTGCAGTTCAAGCGGCGAGCATGCTCGCTATATCGTAGTTTGACATTCAGAAAGGAAACGTCATGAAAATGACTCTCGCGTCAAAGGCGGCCATCCTGGTCGCGATTGCACTTGCTGGTTGTGGTGGAGGTGGCGGAGGTGGAGATGACGGAAGTGCTCCGGCACCAACAACTCCTCCGCCCCCTGCCCCGACAGCATCGCTGTCATCAATCGCTCCTGCAACGGGCACGGCCATCGTATCGAACGATGGTAGTGGCATCAGCTTTGTGTTCAAGCTTTCCGTGACCAATGCGGACAGCTGTGACGCGAGCAAACTGTCGTTCCTATGCAACAGCAGGCCGACTGCATTCACAGCGGCCTGTACCGTCGCATTGGGCGCGAGCACGTCGACGATTACTCCGACAAGCAACCTCGCTCTCGGTGAGAGCTGTACGGTGTCGGGAGACATCACGACAACGGGCGCCGGCGGTTCGATAAAAACACCGGTCAGCGCGTCGCTCAGCATCACTTCGTCGTGCGTTCTTCCGGCCTGTGTTGCCTCGTCGGTCTGGACGCCGAGTATGAATACGTGGGTCGCACCGAAGATGGTGCGCGCCTCGTACTTCTATCAACTGCCGGCCGGCTGCACGCAGTCAACGCAACAGTGCTTCAAGGACGCGATGCCGAAGATGTCGGTCGTCGACAGTGGCGGGACAAACAGCACCGGCGATCATATCGTCTGGCTCTTGTTCCGGAACACGACGGTCGCCAGCGGCGTGAACGGCTTGTGGAACGTGCTGCCCTTCTATGAGAAGAACGGGCTACGCGCCTACTCTGACATCCCGGGCGGCTACACCGACGAAATCGATGCTGTCTGGGGTTCGGCAAACGGCGTTATCAAGCGCCAGAAGAACTTCCAGACCTGCTTCGAACTCACGGCCACCGGAGGAGCGACATCGGTCGCCTGTCCGTCGTCCTGAACTGTGCTGTGCCCACTCAATACCCCGCACACGTGCGGGGTATTTTTTATACTTGACATAGAAAGTACCTCGTGGTACA
>JAQVIY010000015.1 GCA_028695415.1 Minisyncoccota bacterium
GCGTCTACGAGCTCTTGCGTATCGATATAACGAGGGAGGTTGAGGTTATAATCGTTTTTCTTTATCTCCTCATTGTCGACGAAGCGAGAGTACTTTGGTATCTCGATCTTGTCGTTCCAGGTGTCTATAGCCTTACGAATGTCCTGCTCGCGCAAACGATTTTTATTGCCGTCTTTTATAAAACCCTGAGAGGCGTCGATGATAAAAATACCTTTGCGATCTTTCGCACCAGCCTTATCCAATACGATAATGCATGCAGGAATACCGGTCCCATAGAAAAGGTTCGCTGGGAGCCCAATGATGCCTTTGATGTACCCACGCTCAATGATGTTCTTACGGATCTCCGCTTCGGCATTGCCGCGGAACAGGACACCGTGAGGCAAAATGACCGCGCCAGTTCCCGTGCTCTTGAGTGACTTCAAGATGTGCAAAAGGAAAGCATAGTCGCCGTTTCTCTGAGGAGGGATACCGAAGCCGTCGAAGCGACCGTATTGGTCATGATCAGGATCAAAGCCGTTGCGCCATGACTTATACGAAAACGGCGGATTGGCTACGACGTAATCAAAAGTCTTGAGCTCACCCTTGTCGGTAAAGAGCGGAGTGGAAAGCGTGCTTTGGCCTTTCTTGATATCGGCCGTCGGCTTGCCGTGAAGCCACATGTTGAGAACAGCAAGACCGGCAGTAGCGTTGTCGAGCTCCTGGCCGTAAATTGTGATATCAGCAGGTGCCTCATCAGCAACTTTCAAGAGCAACGAACCACTACCGCAAGCAGGGTCATAGACCGTGTGCGACTTGGTCGTCGCTTTGTTTACGTCGATGACCTTGGACATGATGCGCGAGACTTCGGCCGGAGTATAAAACTGGCCTTTGCTCTTTCCGGACTCAACCGCGAAGTGCTTCATCAGGTACTCGTATGCATCGCCCAAAAGATCGTCGCCCTCGGCGCGGTTCTTGCTGAAGTCTAGGTCCGGATTCTCAAAGATAGCAATCAGGTTTGAAAGCCGATCTTGCATATCCTTGCCTTTACCGAGCTTGTCTTCGTCGTTGAAGTCCACAGCGTCAATAACGCCGTGCAGACCATTCGCTTCAGCTAGGGTGCTCAAGACTTTGTTGATGCCTTCGCCGATATCGGTCTTGCCTTTGAGCTTTATGAGGTCAGCAAAACTGCCACCAGCCGGAACATCGACAATCTGATTTACCTTGCCTGCATATTTGTCCGAGACATAGCGCACGAACAAGAGCACGAGGACGTAATCCTTGTACTGCGATGCATCCATGCCTCCGCGCAGTTCGTCGCATCCTTGCCAGATCGAGCTATAGAGTTGTGATTTTTTAATTGCCATATATTTTATTTGCCTTTGTACTCGTAGTTCTCGCTGATCTTCCAAACGCCTTTCTCTCTGAAGGCCGGAATGTTCTGGCGACGAGCAGCATTGGTAATAGCAGGGGCAGACTTGCCGTGGCGTTTCGTAAACTCCGAAAGGCGGATGACCTTGTCGCCCTTGAGATACGTGATGCGCTTGTGGAGCGACTCCATGAGACCGAGGGAGATGACCTTTTCAAGAGTCTTGGTATTCCGATCGTCACGGTAATCGCCGAACGATTTGTAGTATTCCTTCTTCTCACGGTCTCGAATAATGATCATCGGAAAACCGAGTCGCTGAAGCTGATACGAAATAAGCACGCGACCGATACGGCCGTTGCCATCGCAGAACGGGTGGGTAGTTTCAAAATCCAAATGGAATTTGGCGATCTTGTCCAAGAAGTAAGCGGACATATCGCTCGTGTATTCAGTAATGGTTGCTTCAATCAAACGCTCAACCTGTTCCGGAGCCGGAGCGACATGAGTGCCAACGCGAACATACTCACCTGGTCCGCGAAAGCGACCGGCGATCTTGTCGTCGATGCCGCCAATAAGCATCTGGTGGAGAAGCAAAATAAGCTCGCGGTTTACTTCCGTCTCTTTTGATTTGGTGCGGATGTAACCGATGACGCGAGCAAGGTTCTTTGCCTCATACACTTCGCGCAGGGAAACGTCTCGAGCCACCTCCATATCCAAAAGAATCTTCTCGGTCTCCTTGAGCGTAAGGGTAGAGTTCTCGATGGCGTTCGAGTTATAGACGCTCTCAGGCACCTCTGCATCGTCGATCATGACCAATAGCGAATCCTTGCCTTTGCGGAGGACGTCATACTCGGCCTTGAGAGCCTGGACCCGATCTTTGATTGGTTTGGTTATTGCCATAGCTTTGTTAAGAGTTATAGGGGTATTATAGTCGTTTTACCTCAAAAAGTCAATCTTTAGTGAATGGAGAGCAATAAATGCCTCTCATTCACTAAATAATATGACACTATTTAGGCAAGCGCAAGGGGTACCCCAGTCATCCACAGAAAAGCATTGACGGCCCCGAAGCGGATCAGTTAAAATAAAAGCATCAGATTTAGTTAGCTTGACGGCGTCCGGCAACGGACTAAGCGAGACGGGGCTACGACTTCTGTTATCAAACCTTCCGCACATGCGGATCGGAACTTGATGACAAGAGTCGTAGCCCCTTTTTCGTTTTCAACTAACTCTGAATCTCTCTGCGGCTAAGGCCCAGATTCGACCCGAACGTAATTTGATTGGACAGACAAAGGCTAGCTCCCAGCAGAGGGGCCAGCCTTTTATGTT
>JAQVIY010000016.1 GCA_028695415.1 Minisyncoccota bacterium
ATGGAAGAACGCGATCACAAAAAGCTCGGCAAGGAGCTTGATTTATTTACTTTCTCTGATGCCGTCGGCAAAGGCCTCCCGCTCTTTACCCCCAAAGGCTCGGTGATCCGTCGCGAGCTCGAACGCTTCATCGTCGACGAGGAGATCCGCCGCGGATACCTCCACGTCTATACCCCAGACATCGCCAAGCTCGATTTATACAAAAAGAGCGGGCATTACCCGCATTACAAGGACTCGATGTATGCGCCTATCGAGATAGATGATGAGCAATTTATGCTCCGTCCGATGACCTGCCCGCATCATTTTGAGCTCTTCCTCAGGAAGCCGGTCTCGTACCGCGAACTGCCAATGCGTATTGCCGAGCTCGCGAAACTCTATCGTTACGAGCAATCAGGAGAACTGATGGGTCTTCAGAGAGTCCGCTCTTTCTGTCTCGCGGACGCGCACATCATCTGCGCGTCTGAGGAGCAGGCGGTCAGCGAAGTGAACAATGCGCTTGATCTTATTGAGTACGTCTCAAGCGTGTTCAACCTGACGCACGGACAAGACTATCATTACCGTCTCTCCCTCGGCGACCGTGCAAATACAGAAAAATATTACAAGAATGATGCGGCATGGGAGACGGGTGAAGACCTTCTTCGAAAGCTCTTGCAAAAGAGAGGTTCGAAATTCGTCGAAGCGAAAGATGAAGCGGCTTTTTATGGACCAAAGATAGACATTCAGATGAAAAATGTGAACGGAAAAGAAGACACCGCCTTCACGGTGCAATACGACTTCAGCTCGCCTGATCGATTTGATCTCTCTTATGTCGGAGAGGATGGCGCTCAACACCGCGCGTTCGTCGTACATCGTTCCTCCATCGGCGCCATTGAACGCATTATGGCTTTCCTTATTGAGAAATACAGTGGTGCGTTCCCGCTCTGGCTTTCACCAGTCCAAGCATGTGTCCTGCCGGTATCTGAAAAGCATACTGCGTATGCCCAGGAGGTCACGGACGCACTCAAAGCGGCGAATATCCGCGCGGATATCGACGAGGCGAACGAGTCGCTCGGCAAGAAGATACGCAATGCGAAAACCGAGAAAATCCCTTATCTGCTCGTCGTCGGTGATGCCGAAGTTGCCGCGAAAACCATTGCCGTAGACAGCCGTGATCACGGCAAACTTGATGCGATGTCAGTCGCAGATTTCATCTCCCGCGCACAAACGGAAATCAAAAACCGCGCGTAGCTCACAGCTTCGCAGTAAGATTCACTGAGGGGGCTCCGCAGCGCGACGGCGCGAGGACTGAGCGATTTTCTAGCAAGAAAATCGCGTACCCCGAAGGGGAACTTCCTGCGAAGCTGTGGGTTTTAGGCGCCGAGGACGGCAAGGGCGCGGGTAAGCGCCAACTTCGCGCCGGTAACACCGGTCGAATAGCTCGCGTCGATAGCGGTCGTGAGCGAAGAGATGAGCTTCTCCAAAGTCGGCATGTCCAGGCGCGCAGTTATACGCGCGAGCTCAGGGTCGCAGGCAGTACCGTCTATGCGCGCACGATACACATCGTCGATAAGACAGACCGTCTTTGAAAGCAAGTGCTCCGGAGCGCCACCGCCGCGAACGTGCTGGCGAAGCCCCGCAAAGACTGCAGTGCGATCGCCCTCGACGATAGCCGAGGCGAACCCGCGGATATGTATCGGTGCAGATTCCACCTCTCTGGTCTGAATATCGTCCACGATCATGTCCGGCTCTTTTTGTATCGCCTCCATCTGTTCGAATATCGGTTCAACTTTTTCATACACCGGCTCAACATTCGGCTTCGGCTGCGACACTCCATGATGCCGCGAGAGACCCTTCACGATGTCCTCTATCGAGAGCGCGCCATTCCGCGCATACGACTTGAACCCATCATATGAGGAATACGCGAGCGGCGCCTCGGGAGCCTGCTCCGACAGAGAAACGGTCGGTACGAAAGCAGGAACAGTCACTGGAATGTTCGCTGGGGCGAGTTCGCGTGCGTTGAGCGCATCGCGAACGCGCGCGCCGAAATTTCGTATATGTCGGTTCATAAACGGTGCCGCACCGAAGAGCACGGTATACGTCAGTGCGAGCGCACATGCGATAAGTGCGAACCAGTAGAGCACGGTGCCGGTCGGCCCGAGATCAAGACCGGTGTACGGAATCTGTGAGAGGTACAGGTAGGCGAGCGGCTGTGCGTTTATGTGCGGGAGCACCGCGAGCGAGATGGTCGGTGCGTACATGCCGCTTCCACCGCCGCCGCCGCCAGTTCCATAAATCGCAATACCGCCGCCGTTCCCTCCGTTTCCACCACTACCTCCACCGCCGCCGGGCGGCGGAGTAACGGTGTACGTACAGGTCACGCCGGTCTGACTGGTCGCAGACGGGTTGTAATTGGTTGCCGTGGAGTCCATGCAACCAACGACAGGCGTCGACGGTGTCCCGCCACCCCCAGAAGAAGAATAGGTACAAGTAATTCCCGCCTGATTGGTCGCAGACGCATTGTAGTTGGTTGCGGTCGGATCCATACAACCATAGACGGGAGCAGGCGGCGGAGTGACAACA
>JAQVIY010000010.1 GCA_028695415.1 Minisyncoccota bacterium
CCGTAGACACCGTGTTCAATAGCGTTGAACGTGCGTCCACGAGCGCCGAAAGTGGAGCTGCTTTTTTTGAAGCGATTGCGGGGGGTGTTGGCGATCTGTTCGAGTCTCAAGAAGCAGTGAAAGCATCCCCTAAGGCAAAGATTAAGCAGGCTTGCGAGGCCGGCTCGATCGAGTTCTGCGGCAACGTTGTTTGGGATTTGATGGCCGACAACAGGGTTGGTGAACTTCTCGGGGGAGGATACTTCGCCGGCCTTTCAACGAAATACGCGGCAGAGCTTGTGATGACGATGACGGGGACCGCAATCTACGACCCTGAGTCGGCTCCGAGTGCATCGGAGACTCCTCGCATGGCGCAAAGGCCAGGGAAAATTGATCTTCATGACCTCAAGACAGGAAGGTCAAGCGGTGCCCAGAAGATCAAGTACTCGTGCAGTTCGGCGCCGGCCCGCGGCGGCTGCCGTTCGATGGATGAAGTCGCTTGGGACTGGGAGGGGACGGTTGGCTATACCAATCGTATGCTTTTTGGGTCAATTGATGGAACCAGTACCACGGCTGATTCGATCGTTGGAAAGATGAGCCCTGCGTGCGCGGTTGATTGCACACTGTCTCCGACACAACAGAGCTTCGTCAATGCGACCTCGGTTCCTTTCATCTCCATGATGCTCGAGGTTCAGAGTCAAGAAGGAGCAGCCTCGGCTGTTGCCGCACAAGCGGCCCCTTTGATTGCTGAGGAGCTGCACATCGTTCTATCGGAAGCGGTTTTGCGTGCAGCGAGGCAGGTTCTTTCAACGAAAGGATCAACGACCATTCCGCGCGAGATCCATGATCGAGTGAGAGAGCTTGGCAATCAGTACTCGAGAATCGTCACTAACCGGAAGGCGAACGCTCAGGAATTTGTTGCGCTTGACGAATACGTCAGAACGATCTCCAGGCGCGACCCTTCGATTCTGACGTTCACGACCCCGCGTTGAGGAATAGCCATGTCTTCATGGATGGTTTACACACTAGGTGACGCTGGCTTTTTTGCCGGGCTGTTCAACGCCATTGCAATGATCTTCGGGTCTAGTGCATTCAGGGGCGATGCTTCCGACTTCGGTGGCACCCTCATCTACCTGGCTTTTCTGTTTGCTTTGATTGCTGTTCTAATGAATGGCCTGATGAGTCAATGGAAGTCTGGCAACAACCCAACGATGCTGCTCGTTTTGTTCATCGTTTGGATGGTTGGGGGTTACACGAAGGCAACAGTTGTGATCGAGGACATCTACTCTGGTAGCTCGCGAGCTGTTGATAATGTACCTCTAATGGTAGCGGTACCCGCTTCGATCATCACAACTGTAGCAATGGATCTCGGCCGTCTTTCGCAGACCGCTTTTCAAGCAGCTGACGCCAATGCTACGGAGCTGACGACGGATGGCTTTGTCAATCCGCTCAAGCTGATGCTTTCCGTTCGTCAGGCCGCATCCTACAGTCCCCACATGACGCAGAACTGGGGGGGCTTTGTCCGGAACTGCATGATTGGAGCCTCATCGCCGCAGCAACTGTTATCAAGTACCGATGGTGTTTATGGCGCTTTGACTAACGCCGCTAATTTGACTGCACATCGGCACACGAATTATTACGCAGCCAATGCGGTTAGTCCGACTGTCATGAGTTGCGCTGACGCAGGCCCTCAGATCCAATCTGATTTCATCGCGTATTTCAATGAAACGAATCCGGCTTTGAACCGCGCTATGCGTGACGCTACCGGAAGGAACTCTACGTCGACCGATAAAACGTGGACTGATCTGTCGAATTTCTACGCCACGAACTCCACTCTTGCTGGCCTTAGCGCCCAGCGGACGAGCGCGAACATCATGATGCACCAAACGACAAATGATGTTTTCAAGTGTGGCAACAACTCTAGCGATCCGACTGCTTACTTCCAGTGCACCCAGGTGCTATCGGGCCAACAGCAAGCGTTCACGGTTGACTCAGCGGCTTCGGGCGCGGGTTTCACTCGTACAGTGATCACATCCATGGGGTTCTTGCTGGCGATCTTTATTGGGTTGGCACCGCTAGTAATCATCGTGGCACTGATGTCCGGTGCCAATGCCCTTCCTCTCTTGGGTAAGTACATCCTCTTCGGTGCCTGGACGCAGAGTTGGCTGCCTGCGGCCTACATGGTGAATTACTTCATCGTGTACACCTGGACGGAAAGCATGGCTAACCTGAAGAAAATGTTTCTTCCAGTTCCAGCTCCCGCTAACGCGGCCCTCCCCATCGAAGCGGTGCCGCTCTTCTTTTCCGAGACGATGGATAAGATCGCGGTGGCTTCCGACTTGCTTGCGGCAGTACCGTTGATCACCCTGGCTGCCATGACAGGCTCGTATTTCGCCTTAGCCAAACTTGGTGAGCGCTGGAGTGGCAAGGATTATTCAGACGAGAAGATGGCCGCCCCCAGCCTATCGAATGTGGGTGCGGTTAGTAGCAACGCGGCAGTACGGGATTATTCGCTTGGAGCCGGCGGACAAATGACAGGCGCCGCACGCGTCAAGTACAACCTCCAAGATGGCCTCTCTCAGTCCGTCGCTGACAAGGAACAAGAAGCCCTTAGGGTGGGTTCTGAAGTTACGCAAGACTGGTCGAAAGGCGGTCGCTTTAGCAGCGGATGGGATCGCGCCGTACAAACCGCTAGATCAGATGTATCTCAGGTTGGTCAAACTTGGGCGCAAGGGGTTTCGTTTGCGGACAAGATGGTTCAAAACGACTCGTTCGGAAACAAGGTTTCTGACGCAGTACGTAGTGAGCTTGGCGCTCAAGTCAAAGCCAGCATGTCTGCCGCCATGATGGGAAATGGTATTAGTGGCGTTCTTGCCGGAAACTACTCCGGGGTCAGCCAAGAAGCTAAAGAATGGCTAACTTCCACAAGTGAAGGCAAAGAGTGGGCGAACCAGATACGCAATGAGTACAGCAAGCAGCAGTACAGCTCTTTGCAAGGCACGGACTCTTTGACGAAGAAAGCTGGTTTCTCTGAGGATGAGGCTGCCGGAGTTCGTGAGAGTGTGTCCCGTCAGGCCTCAACCGTTAGCGCCTACGAGGAAGCAACGCAGGTCGCATCGGGTATTGCCGGAACTTATTCTGGCAATGCGGGCGAACTTAATAGGAACTTGATGGCGGCCGGAATGTACGAAACAGTGATGGGTATGCATGCATCGCTTTATAACGGTACAGGAGAGGCGTCCGATCGATACCGTGAGGCCTACAACAAGATCGAAAGCCATGAGAAAGGTCTCGGCGTCCAAGCATTCGATGCTCAACTTGGCTGGGTTATGGGTGCGATGCTTTCATCCGGCCAGTACGACAACGTTATGAGCGTAGGACAACAGATCACGGGGAGCCAAGGTCTCGATACGCCTGAGCTTGGCAGCAACAAGGGTGTCGGCAGTCCGGTTACAACTCTTGAAGGGAAGACAGTAGAAGAGCTCAAGGCACGGCATGGAGCTGCCCCTGCAGGTCCCGCTGCTCCCCAAGTTAATCCCAACTTCGCACGTGAGGCGGCAGGTGAGCGCGACGCTCCTATTGACCCTATTCCTTCTCGGCCTTCCAACAGTTCTCCGGCAAATCCTGGGGGAGTTAGAACATTCTCCTCCGATGACGGGGAGCGATTTATGCGCGGCGCGGACGTCAACGCAACTCAGGGTGTATTTGGTGCAGGAGCTTATGTTGTTGATGAAACAATTAATACAGCAGGGAAAGCGGTTGACGCAGCTGGTGATGCAGTTAATTTTGTCGCTAGGCAATACAATGAAAATATTGGCGCTCCTTTTGCAAATGCGGTTAACGATTTCTTCGGGATCGGCACAAACACCAAAGTGAATACCGATACCTCAACCTCTGGGGGCGGGAGATAAAAAAAGGCCGGGTTCTAACCCGGCCATCTCTTAGTAATCGTCATCAGCCCTAAAAGTCATTGGACCGACTCCAAGTTTGCTCATGTGGTTTGCGTCATTGAGATCGTCGTTTCCACTGTATAGAGCACGCCGGTATCCGTTCTTCTTGCGATATCCAGCACCAGAGCCAAGGAGAAAATCTCCGACCCAGGTATTGGATAGCGAGATCAGCGCCTTGGCTACGAGATAAAACAAACCGGCAATCATGATGAAGCCCAAGAGGGACTTGGCATCCATTTAGCGTCTCCTCACCGAACCTGCCCTTGATTGTTCGGAGTCGAGATGATCCCGAGGCAGCATTTCCCGTGGCTCCTCGGTGTACGAAGTTAGTTCTAACCGAAGGAAGGATGCTAGTCAAATTTTAGGAGGAAAGTTATGGATTCGTCAGTGATCGAAGGGCGTTCTCTTGCCCTACGGGTCGCCAATCGGTCGATCTACCCGCTGTGGGCGCTTTTACTGGCAGGCCTGGCCATGCTCGCGGTCGCCGTTGTGCTTTTCCTGCCTGCGCTGTCCGAGGCATCGGATGTTGAGGCCTCCGTCCTCGCTGCAGCTGGCTTTGCTTGCGTAGGGTTCGCGGGACTCAGGATCGCTTACCTGAAGTTTTCGGCGCTCTACACGGTGACGCCCGATGCGATCACCGCTCGATACGGCCTCATCGCACGCAAATCTCACCAGATCCAAGTCGCCCATGTACGCTCGATCTCCGTTACGCAGTCTCTAGTCGGCCGGCTCTTTGGCTACGGCGATCTGGAATTTTCTTCGGCAGGCAGCGACGAGTCGGAGATCGTTTTCAAGTCCGTTAGCCGTCCCATGCAGACAAAGGAGTTGGTCTCCAAGATGCTTGGCAAAGACCGATCTCGAACCATCCACGACTAAACAGAATCGACTATGCGCCTGTACATCGCCGAAAAGCCGTCCCTGGGCAAGGCAATCGCAGAGAATCTTCCTGGCGTAAAGTCCCGCGACGACGGATTCATACGGGTAGGCACCGACGTGGTTACGTGGGCGCACGGGCACATCCTCGAGCTTGCGCCTCCAGAAGCATATAACCCCGCGTGGAAGAGCTGGAACACCGCGGTCAATGTCCTGCCCTACCCTATCGAGTGCTTCAAGCTCCTGCCCAAGCCGGACTCAAAGGCGCAGCTCCGCGTCATCCAATCGTTGCTCTCTCAGGCTACCGAGGTCGTCAACGCTGGCGACCCCGATCGCGAAGGCCAGATGCTCATCGACGAGATTCTCGAGTCGAGCGCGTGGAAGGGGCCGACGTTGCGCCTGCTGATCAACGCAACAGACCCGGTAACCGTGAAGAAGGCGTTGAGCTCGATGCGGCCGAACTCGGAGTTCTTCAATCTTTACCAGGCAGCAAAATGTCGGTCCGAGGCAGACTGGATCATAGGCATGAACCTGACCGTTGCCGCGACTAAGCTCCTGGCGAATGACGAGCTCGTCTCTGTAGGGCGTGTTCAAACACCGACTCTCGCACTGGTCGTCCGCCGGGATGAAGCGATCGAGAAATTCGGCGCCCGCCCGTTCTTTTCACTTGAAGTGACCCTCGAAACACCTCAAGGCCCGATCGTTCTGACCTACAACCCTTCAGACGAGAGCAAGCGGATCTGGAGCGAGGTTGACGCAAAGCGGATTGTCGAGGAGGTCAAGAAAAGACAATCCGTTACCGTAACGGTAACTACAGGCATTAAAAAGGAGAGCCCTCCGAGGTTGTTCATGCTCAGAACCTTCCAGGGCGAGTGCAACTCGCGCTATGGCTGGTCAGCCTCCAAAGCACTCGAACTTGCTCAGTCGCTCTACGACTCAAAGCACCAGTTGGCCAGCTACCCACGGACCGACTGTGAGTACATGCCGGCAGGGCAGGCAAACGACGCGCTGACAATCGCTCAACACATCGTCAAGCAGACTTCGTTCACTGCCTTCGCTCCCCTGCTTTCTCTTGCAGTACCGAGAGCGTCGATTTACGACTCATCGAAAGTCACGGAACATCACGCGTTAACCCCGACCGTGAAATCGGCCGACTTCAAAACGCTCACCGCCGACGAACAGAAGGCCTGGCTGCTCCTGGCTGAACGGTTCCTCATGAGCCTGCTTCCTTCGCACCAAATCGAAGAGACAGTGGTGTCGTTCTCTCACGGTGAGATCGAGTTCTCCGCCAAGGGCGAGGTGTCGCTCAACATGGCGCAGAGCTGGCGAGCACTGGCCCCTCATACGTATAAGCCGCTGCCTCAGGTCGCGGATGGCGCAACGCTGCAGATGGCTGGCCTCCGGGTAGTGAAGGGGAAAACGACCCCTCCGAAGCGCTACACCGAGAAGACATTACTCGACGACATGAGCTCCGTGGCCAAGTACGTCGAGGACCCCAAGCTCAAGGCGATTCTGAAGGAAACCTCAGGGATCGGGACCGCTGCGACTCAGGCGAAGATCATCGAGACGCTCAAGGAACGGGGCTACGTCGCAGTGAAGAACCGAGAACTCATCTCGACCCCATTTGGCCGTGCCGTGGTTCATGGTCTCCCCGAGCGTTTGACGGACCCTTGCCTGACAGCGCTCTGGGAAGATGCGCTCGGCTTGATTGCGGCCGGAGGGATGAAGCCGGGCGACTACATGCTGCGCGTCAGGGGTATGTGCAAGCAGCTCGTCGACGACGTGCGTGACTCCGTAGGGAAAAAGGCGATCGTCGGCGACAAGGAGCTCGTGAAGAACAAACGGGCGAAGCTGCTCGAGCAACGCAGATCCCAACAGTCGTCCAGTAGGGCAAGCGCTACTGCAGGACTGCCACTCTGACCTTGATCAAGGTCGCCCTGCTAACATTCACTTAGAAGGTATTTGCATCAAGTCTCGATTTTGGCTATAAATGCAACCATAGTTCAACGACAACAAACACACCATGAGCCAACCTCGAGACACTTTTGCAGACATCGGAAGCGTGACCTATCGGATTCGACAGGCGGCAGCGATGCTTGGCGTCACAGATGTCACGCTCCGGGGTTACTCGGAGAACTTCGACATTCGGAGAGCTTCCGATACGAACCCTGGGGCACCCCCCATCCGGATCTATGAGCCCTCGCAGATTTTCGAGATTGCGCTCTGGCGACGGATGCAGGGTTATCTCAAGGTTCCTCAGACTCATGGAAAGCCGTTCGTCATTGCTGTGACCGTGTGCAAAGGCGGGACAGGCAAAACAGTCACCTCTGTTGAGCTGGCCGTTGAGCTTCAACTACTGGGCTTTCGGACGCTGCTGATCGATCTTGACTCTCAGGCCTCCGCAACACAAATCATGGGTTACGAACCTGACATCATGATGGAGGAAGCCGAAAGTTTCGGCTTGAGTGAGAAGGCAGTGGTCCGCGAAACGCTCGCGAATGTCCTTGAGGCATACGTGAGCTCGCAGCAAGGCGGCCGCGTTAGGCAGATGCCCTATGACCTGAAAAGTCTCATCAAAAAGCCCTTTGGGGAACACGGGCCTCATCTCGTCCCCGCCGACACATTCCTGAGCAGCATCGAACGGACTCTTCTTGTCGCGACAGGAAACCGTGAGCGGTTCTTGCGCAACATGCTCGATGAAGCTGCAAAGGGTGCGATCCCCGGTTTTGACACCAGCATCTATGACGTAATCATTCTCGACTGCCCACCTACCGTTTCGACTACCACATCCTCGGGAATGGTCGCCGCTGACCTGCTGATTGCGCCGATACGGATGGATGTTTTTTCGATCAAGGGCATCAGCAAGATGATTTCCGAGATTCATGTGTTTAAGGATGAATGGAGCTTGAAGCCTGAACTCATCATTCTCCCGACGCACTACTCTACAAATGTCGGTCGGATCAGCCGCATGCGGCGTGAGCTCGAGACTTACAGCGACAGCGTTTCGCCCTACGTGATCTCTGTAAGTGAAGACCTGCCAAACTCTCAAGAGCGCAGCATGCCGCTCTCTATCACGAAACCGACATCAACATCGGCTTGCGAGTACAGGGCGTTCGCGGCTTACATCCGCGAAAAGATTGTCGACAGGCTCTCGAAAACCAAAGGGGATAGGAAATGAAAACGCGGCAACGCGATCCAGTCGGCCTGGTGCTTCGCACTATGCCCGCCGATAGCGAGTTCGGAAGGCCCGCGGAAGGACTCCCTGCCGTAACCGCAAAGGTCAGCCTGGACCTCCTGGAAGAAGTGCCCGGCCGACGCAGGAAGCTCACCGACGAGCAGTACCAGCAACTCGTGGAGAACCTGGCGAACAATCCTCTTGCGACGCCGGTAACTGTCCGCGCAATCGATAACGGCCGTTTCGAGATCATCGCCGGCCACAACCGTGTGGCCGCATACCGAGAGCTCGAGCGCACAGAGATCGACGTTCACGTCGTCGATCTCGATGATGACGGCGTCGAGCGGGCAGCCTTCTACTCGAACCTGCTATCGAACGAACTCCCTGACTACCACAGATATCTTGGGTTCAAGGGACGGATGGCATCGACAGGCAAGAATCAAACGGAGATTGCTGAAGAGGCCGGGATCAACAAAAGTATTGTTTCTCGCCTCATGGCGTTCGCATCACTACCGTCTTTGGCATTGAATGTCATTGAGAGGAACCCAGAGAAATTCGGCGTCAACGCGATTTCGGAGCTGTCGAAGCTCGTTGAAAGCCATCCCCCTGAGGCGATCGCACAAGCCCTTGAAAAAGTCGCCTCTGAAGAGATCACGATGAAACATGCGATCTCTCTGATCAAGGCTTCAGGGAAGATCAAAGAAAATAAGAAAGCAGACCCAGAGATCATCACGATTCGAAGAGGCAATACAACATTCTGCTCTGTTCGGAGGGCCGGATCTTCGCTTCGACTGGACTTCGCTAATGGATCAGTCACGGAGGCGCTGATGGCCGAGATCGAAGATCTGATCAAAAGACACGCAAAAGCCACTGGTGACTGAGTTGCTACTAGCAACTGCATGATAATTAACGATTTTTTATTTTTAGGTTAGCAGAGATGGTAAATCGGATACTACGGCGCCCCCCAGCGGACGCCCGCATCACCCGGCCTCTAAAGTCCTGCTGACCATCACGCAACCCCGCCCCCGAGCGGGGTTTCGCACGTTTATAGACTGGAGATCGCGATGTAGCGACCAAAACAAAGACACATCCTGCTGACAAAAGAAAAACCCGGTCTCGGGGCCAACCGAGCCGGGCTTTCTTGAAAAGGGTGATGCTTTTCTGGTGTCTGATACCAAACCGGGGCCAACCGGTCAGACCTCACCGCCAACTGAGGTGAATGGTATCAAACAGCCGGGAAACGTCAAGGGATTCTATTGCCTTGAAAAAGGCGAACCCGGACTTTTTCACGTGACTACTCCAATTCGCCTCAATGCGGGCCGAGGGGACTGCGACGGACCACGTCCGCGCTTTCTCCCTGCCCCCCTGATCAACGCACGAGCCGCGGTGATGAACCGCCTGTACTGCCAGGACCTGTCGCAGACCGCGCGCCAGGTGCTTTACGGTGTGCTGGCCTTTTTTAAGCTTGGCCATCCTGAGCAACCTGTTTTTGCCTTTCGTGACACGCTTCAAGCTGAAACCCTGCTCAGTAGTCGCTCCAAACTTTTTCGTGGCCTTCAGGAAGCCGAAGACAAGGGCTACATCCGTCGTGAGCAAGTCCGCAACTGGGGCCGTCGATCCTATGGGCAGTTCAGTCGAAGTCACATCTACGTCCTCGACAAGACATTGTTGATGCTCGGGCTGGCAGGCTCTCGGATACTCTCGACCTCGCCCGCATCAACGCAGGCCTCCTCGATTGAGGACGAACAGCACACAGAAGTTGGAGTACCCCCATCCTCCTCCGCTGAGTTCGACGCCCTCCCCTCCTCTGTCGATTCACTCTCCAGTGCCGCCGGACTGCTCGAGATCGATGCTTCGCTTGAAACCTGCGAGGCACAGCACCAGGCAGAGATCCTCGAGGCGTGGGAAGACGGTCGCGCCGACTGGGAGGATGACGAAACAGGCTGGGAAGCAGACACGCCCCCCCGGGAGCCAACGACCGTCACCCCGTACGCCACTTATCCACAGGAGCCGTGTCTCACAGTGACACACGGTATACAAGAGAGTGAACCTACCCTTGATCTACAGCTAAAAGGACAACTTCCCACGCGCGAATCCCTACCCGACCCGTCGTCGCTGAAGGATTCTTCTGAAAACATCGATCCCCACACCCGTCTGCCCCACGACGTGACGCCACTCATGAAGCTTGGTGTCTCCAAGACGCTGATCTGCACCCTGATGGCCCACGCCAAGCGCCAAGGTCAGCAAGGTGCGCTTGGCGCAGCAGTGAAGCTCTTCTGGCAGCACATCCATGGGCTAAGAGGCAGATCGGTCTTTGCCTATCTGCGCAAAGTCCTCAGCCAGAAACGCGACTACGCCTACCTGCTCAAGCAGCAG
>JAQVIY010000003.1:0-11820 GCA_028695415.1 Minisyncoccota bacterium
AGTTTTGCACAGGGCATCTCCCGAGTGCTTGAAAAGGAGTCATACTAGAAAGAGCGGAGCACTCACCCGCTTTACTCATCACTCGCTCGCATGAAATTACACAAGATTGCGTTCATCCTCGTCATCATCGGCGGCCTCAACTGGGGTCTCGTAGCGCTCGGGACCTATATGGGCAGCAACTGGAACGTCGTGAATCTCCTCGTCGGCGCATGGCCGCAGGTCGAGACGATCGTCTATCTGCTTGTCGGCCTCTCGGCACTCACCCTCCTTTTCGGACACAAGAAGGACTGCCGTACCTGCAACCCGTCAGGGATGATGTAAGCTCGCAAAGTCGGGCTTTCTCCCAGCGCTCGTTCGCGAAAGAAAAATCGGAATCTTTCTTTCGTCTCGCTCGCTTGGTAGTAAAAGTCGTTTTGCGCTTTCGCGCGAAGAAACAGCCGCCGGCTCACGCCGGCGGCTGTTTTTCAGGGGTTAGAGATTCTCACCTGTGTTCGTCTGTCGCGAAGACGCTCCTTATTTTGCGGAGGGTAATAGACGAGATTAGAACCTTTTGGTCAGCCCCCTAATTACTTCTATGTCCCTAATCTTGCTGCCGAAGCCGTAGAAATCTAGGGGGTTCAATCTGCATAAGCCTCGATGAGGCGTAATTTATGCCGAATTTCTAGCTGCTTAGAAATTTCAGGGAATGAGGTGCCTTCCTGTAAATCAAGGGCAAGATAGTCGAGCTTCGCGAAACCTGGGTAAGGGAAAAGGGTGTACCAAACACCCGCGACCTCTATACCATCGATGAGTACGGGGAGCTCATTTATGATGTATTGAGCCAATTTCTCGTAGTCAAAAGTTTGTAGGTCGAGGGTTTGAATGTGTGGCGTTTCCTTCACCATCTGAACGACTGCGTGGCGAAACTTCTCGTTCTCTGCGAACGCGGTTTTTATGACGACAAGCGTCTTCTGATAAAAGGCATCTTCTACGTCTTGCCAATGCACTATCTCTATTTTTGATATAGGAATATTCAACTCTCGAACGATGTCTCTAACAACCGTCTCCAGTTCAGCTCCTTTTCGCAAGGCCACAGAAAGAGCTCTCTTCGGTGAATAGCCGTTTTTCACTTCATAATTTATTGCCTGAATTTTATCGGGTATGAGGACGGCAACTTTATCTTTTGTATTCTCCAGCGCCCATAAAATATAAGAACGGATGTGTTCCCGAGTGAAGTATTTGTTCCCTAGACTAAATCCGAAGCATATATTGAAATGCTTCGCTGCGACCTCTTCTTTTGTGGTGTTCAGATAATTGGTAACTCTCATATGCGGATGGGGAGGGATTCGAACCCTCGAGGGGTTTTTAACGCCCCTGCCACGTTAGCAGTGTGGTACTTTCGGCCTCTCAGTCACCCATCCTATGAGGCTATCCTACTGTATTTCGGTATCTTCTCAAATGCTTCGGATTATGGCTGCCGATGGCAGAGAAATATTGCTTCATATCTTCGATTCGATCGAGGCGGACATCGGTGTCGGCTATTCTTGAATGAAATCCGAATTCTTGCAGGAGGGTATGTACTGAATGTCGTAACGGATTTGAAGCGCTTGTAAACGACAGTTTTTTATAGACATACCACGTGCCTTTTACTTTGTAGCGATGGGTGAAAATGCATCCATCAGTATCAACAAGCCCTCGTAGACAAGCTATAGAGAGTTTCGGGTCTTTCTTAATCCATTCGGGGATATCGATTCGATGTTTTATTTTATTTCCTATCGGTAGCCCAAGTTCGTGCAAGTACTTAACCAATTCTCTTCTCGAAACGACAATATTGTTTACCGATTTTTTGGGGAAGTGATAGATCTTGGGATTCACTTTAAAAAGTTTCTTCATGAGATTAATCACGTGTGAAGCATACTCTAAGTCGTCAGTATGGTGAAGAGTTACGACGATCTGATATGTGCTAATGCCCCCATCACCAAGCATAATTCCGATGAATTCTGCAAGTTCAACGTTTCGCTTTGGTTTATGTACAGCTTTTGTCTCAAGAATCGGATTTTTCTTGAATTTGCCTGTTGATTCCCACCATAAACGCCACTGCTCCTTTCGATGTTCTTCGTCATGAGGGATACGACCGTATTTCTTTATTGTTGCAGCAGCACCTAATCGACTTGCTTTTGCGTTATGCGTGTAGGCGTCATGGACATGTATATTTTTAGGAATGGGTACGCCTGTATACGTTGAAAGTGTGCGGACAGCAGAAAGCGATATTGAGAATTTCTCTCGACGCCAATCGCGGATCGTTCGCTCGGAACAGAGACAAGCGTGAGCTGCGTCTGCGACTGACATCTGTTGAATGACACGCTCAAGAAATGCACGCTGCTTGCCGGAAGTGAAGACCACTCTTTCTTCTTTGAACACTTCAGCCATACCTCCATTCTATCACGGCGGGTAATTAGCTCTTCGAGTTTTTAGTGCGCGAGAGCGAGCGGGATGATATGCTTCGCGCCCGCATCTCGCAGGGCGAGAACAGCAGCTTGGAGCGTCGCGCCAGTGGTGATGACATCGTCGAATACTATATAGGTAGAGGCTGGGTCGACGCGCCGCACAGCTTTAAACGCGCCCTGCATATTCTGTTCCCGTTTCTCGCGCGGGAGTCCCACTTGCGAACCGGTCTCGCGGGTGCGGGTGAGGAGCGTTACATCAACTGTCATTTCAAGCTCTTCTAGAGCGCGTCGTGCCACCTCTTCGGTCTGATTGAACCCGCGCCCTTTCTGCCGTTCTCGCCCGAGCGGTATCGGTATCAAGACACGCTTCGACTTTGATGCGGGGAGGTCATCAGCGTCGAGCAGATAGTCCGTGAGTGCGGCGGCGAGGAGGTTGAAAGCAAGGGTCGAGCCGTGATATTTCGCTTCGTGAATAGCTGCCCGTACGTGCCGAGCATGAAAAGGGAATAGCGCAACGGTGCTCGGGCGTGTTTCCGGAACGAGGAGGGGGCTCATGAGCTGGAGGAAATCATCTAAAGTAATGCCACGCAACAACAATTCATCCTCACGGAGAGGGAATAGAAAATCGAGCCAGCACCGCAGAGAGGGCATGGTAGTATTGTGGCATGGCATTCTTCTCTGATCTCTTTGCCAAGAAGGAAAAGAGCGTTCTTGGCGTCGATATCGGCACCTCTTCTTTGAAGGTCGTACAGCTGCGCAAAGAGCGCGGACAGGCAGTACTCGAAACCTATGGCGAGCTTTCGCTCGGTCCGTATGGCGGGGGAGAGGTTGGGCAGGCGACGAATCTCTCTGCTGAACAGATAACCCAAACGCTCAAAGATCTCATTCGCGAGGCGAAAGTGACGACCGTGAGCTGCGGCGTGTCGATACCCTATTCGCGGTCGCTCCTTACTCTTGTCAGTCTGCCGTACCGCTCTGATGCAAAGGAACAAAGAACCGTCATTGAGCTTGAGGCGCGCAAATACATCCCGGTGCCCGCGAGTGAGGTGCAGCTTGATTGGTTCATCGTGCCAAAGATGAACCCATCGCAAGTCATCGCTGGAGAGGAGGGGTCGAGCGGACCTGTTCGGGGCGAGAACGTTGATGTGCTCTTGGTGGCCGTCCATAACGATGAGCTTTCCCGGCTTCAAAGTATCGTCGCTGGTGCCAACCTCGCCGCAAGTTTCTACGAGCTAGAGATATTCAGCACTATTCGCGCAGTTGTTGATGATCCGGTGCGGCCGATTATGGTTATCGATGTCGGTGCCGCGTCAACAAAGGTGTATGTCGTTGAGCATGGCGTAGTAGCGCTCTCGCATGCCATAAGCGTCGGAAGCCAGGATGTCACGCGCGCTATAGCCGTCTCGGGCAATCTCTCTATCGCTCGCGCCGAGGAACTCAAGAAGGAAGAGGGGATAGCGGGCGCGGGCGCGCTCGGCAGCCCCGAACTCATATTCTCGCGCATCTTTTCTGAGGTACGGCGCGTACTCATACAGTATGAGACGGCGCATAAGAAATCAGTCGCAGCCATTATTTTCACCGGCGGCGGCGGCGTGACCAAGGAGCTCGGCGCATACGCAAAAAACATTTTCTCCATTGAGATGCGCGTCGCAGATCCTTTTGCAAAAACTGAAGCTCCGGCGTTCATGCGCCCTGTACTCGAAGAGATCGGCCCCGAGTTCGCGGTTGCGGTCGGTCTCGCACTGCGCAAACTCGAAGAGACCTAACTGCTTTTTTCATCGCTGTCCACAATTATCAGTATTTTGTGTAGAGGTTGCCGGCACGAGGGGGGTATACTACCAATGATGGCTCTTCCTCCCACGATACCCACGTCGTTCGTTCCTCATGCGGCTTCCGCATCTGTGGCGCGTCCCCGCTCCAGCTTCGTCAGCGTCTTCGGATTCTTCTCCTACGCGATGCTCGGCATTGCGTTCGTACTGGCGCTCGGCGTCTTTCTCTACGGGCGTATCCTTGCGGCGAGCATGTCTTCAAAAGATGCCGCACTTGCAGCGGCGCAAGCAAATATTGATCCGGCGACTATCGAGAATTTCGTGCGATTACGCGACCGGCTCGCGTCAAGCAGATCGCTTCTTGAAAATCACACGTCGTTCTCGAGATTCTTCTCTACGCTCGAGAAACTTCTTCCAGCGAGCGTACGCTTCACCTCGCTTCACCTTTCCACGAGTGATGTCGGCGCGCCGAAGATAGAAGGGGCAGGTATTGCGGGCAGCTTCAATGCCCTCGCGGCGACTTCGAACGCCTTTGCGACTGACGGGCACATCAAAGATGCCATCTTTTCGAATATAAGCGTCAATCGGGATGGGTCTGTCTCGTTCACTCTTTCTGCAACGCTTGATCCGAAGTTGGCCGTCTTTACTCCTTCCGCTCTTCAGCCTATCGCTCCTCCTCCGCCAGCCGCAAGCGTGCCGGCGCCGCCGCAAGCCAACCCGCTACCATGAACGAACGTCTCATCCCTTCCGTCGCCATCCTCATAGCTCTTGGCATATTCTTTGCCTACGTTGATCCGACGTGGACCGGCTCTATCGCTGACGCAAAGAGCGCTATCGCGCTTGATGATGAGGCTCTCGCGGCAGCACAACTGTATACCGAACAGCAGAATTCACTTGCAACCTCTCGAAATGCCATAGACCCTGCGTACCTCACGCGCCTTTCTACCTTCCTTCCTGACTCAGTCGATAATGTGGGGCTCATCCTTGATCTCAATGCGCTCGCGGCGCGATCGGGCCTTTCGCTTTCCAATATTGACGTCATCTCAAGCGCTGCAGGTACTGCAAAGACATCAACAAATCGGGGACTGCCGGCGGCCGGAGCGAATCCAGTCGGTTCAGTTGATCTCACGCTCTCTGCGGTCGGCACCTATCCGGCGCTGCAGGCTTTTCTCGTCGGGGTAGAACGAAGCGCGCGGCTTCTTGATGTCCGAGATGTCGTCGTAAAAGGTTCCGACACCGGTGTGTACAATTATCAGATGGCATTGCGGCTTTACTGGCTCCGCTAGGTATCCTTTACAACCATGAAGATAGACACTCGCACCATCCTGCTCATCATCACCACCTTTCTCGTCGCCGCGGCCGCGTACTGGTTCTTCTTTACCGGGACGGGAAATGAACCGCCCGTGGCTCCGGTGGCAGGATCTGAGAATCAGGCGCAGATACAATTTCAATCACTCGTGAGTACGCTCACGCCTATATCTTTCGATACCAAGATCTTTTCCGATCCGCGTTTTGTGATGCTCGTTGATCTGGCGACGCCGATAATGCCGGAATCTGCCGGACGCGTTGATCCATTCGCTCTGGTCAATGTAAGCGAAAAATGAGTAATGAACTTTCTCGGCTTACTCGTTGACAAGGGGCTTCTCTCAGCAGGAGATCGTGCGGCGGTTGATGTTGAGCTTGCCAAGGGCCGAACGCTCACTGAAATACTCGCCGAGCACAACATCTCGCTCGCAGATTCGCTTGAGGAAGTAGCGAAGACGTACAGCATCCCTTCGCGCATACTTGGCGAACCGCCCGCCGATGACCAGGTATTTGCCTACATTCCGCTCGAATCGGCTCGACATTACCAATTCGTTCCTCTGGATATCAAGGAGGGAGCGCTTGAGGTCGGCATCACTGATCCCGACAATATCGAGGCGCTGGATGCTCTTGCGTTCATCTCGGGCAAGATAGGCTTACCCTATAAGGTCTTCCTCATCACAAAACAAGATTTCGATCGTGTCATAGACGAGTACCAAAATCTCTCGGGCGAAGTCGGCAGGGCGCTTTCTGAATATGAGACAGCCGGTCCGATTTCTGTCGGTACGGTGTCCGGCGACGCCGAGCACGGCGCAGTCGATGAAGAAATGCTCGGAGAAAAGCCGCTCTCTCTCACGAGCACTCACGAGACTTTGAAAGAGGACGCGCCGGTGACGAAAATAGTCTCGACGATATTGCGATATGCGATAGACGGGCACTCAAGCGATATCCATATCGAGCCATCGCCGGAGAAGACGCGTGTCCGCTTCCGCATGGATGGCCGTTTGCATACCTCGCTCGAATTGCCGACAAAGGTGCACGAAGCGGTTGTGGCGCGCATCAAGATACTCGCGAAGCTTCGACTCGATGAGAAACGTAAGCCGCAGGACGGACGGTTCTCCGCGACAATCGAGAAGCACCGCATTGATTTCCGTGTTTCCACCTTCCCGACCGAATATGGCGAGAAGGTCGAGATGCGTATTCTTGATCGTTCTGATACCACCGCGACACTGGAGTCAGTCGGATTCTCGCCAACGCAACTGGCACAGGTGCGTGAGATGATGAAAGTCCCGTACGGCATCATCCTTATCGCGGGTCCGACTGGTTCAGGTAAGTCAACGACGCTCTTCTCGATGCTCTCTGAGACCGATCGCGAAACTATGAACGTTGTGTCACTCGAAGACCCAGTCGAATATGAGATACCGGGCGTTGCTCAGAGCCAAGTGCGGCCGGAGATCGAATATACCTTTGCGAACGGCTTGCGCTCTATCTTGCGTCAAGACCCTGACATCATCATGGTGGGCGAGATACGCGATAAGGAGACGGCGGTACTCGCGGTGCAAGCCGCGCTTACCGGGCATCTCGTTTTCTCCACTATTCATACCAATACCGCGGTCGGCGCTATCCCGCGCCTTATCGACATGGGTGTTGACCCGTTCCTTATCGCGCCGACGCTCGTATCCGTTATCGGTCAGAGACTCGTGCGTAAGCTCTGTCCCGGCGCGGGGGAACCGATCCCCGTGAAAGACGGGGTAAAGGAGTATCTCGAAAGGCAGTTCGCCGATTTGCCTGCGGAATATCGCAAAATTCTGCCGCCATTCAATACGTTTTACCGCGCTGTCCCAACCGCCGAATGCCCGAACGGGACACGCGGCCGCACTGCCGTTTTCGAGATACTGCGCATGAACAAAAACCTTGAGCAAGTGGTACTCAAAGAGCCAATCGAAGAGAAAGTGTACGCTGCTGCGCGCGCGGGAGGCATGTTTACTATGCGCGAAGACGCTATTATGAAGGCGCTCGCCGGCGAAATACCATTTGAAGAGATAAACACGCTTGGCGGGGAACTATTCCCCGAAGGGGAGGGCGCGTCGTGAAGCGTCCGAAGAAAGAGCCGGCCCTAAGGCCGGCTCTTTCTGTCGAGGTGCGCACGGGCAGCTAGAAGATACTGTTGAATGCGGACAAGATGCTATTGGCGATAAGTGCCTGTATCTTGGTCGAGAGTCCGTTCGAGGCTGTGTCGGTCGGAGCGGCTGTCGTAAGCGCCTTTTGGACGTTCTCTGAAACAGCAGTCTTTATCGCATCCTTGTTCGTCGTCATCAGGAACGAATACCAGGGATACGAGACATCAACGTTCTTATCCTTCGAGACGGCGATGTGCGTCGGGATAGTCATAGGGATAAATCCGAACAGGGAAGCGGGAGTTTGATAGTCAACATTGACCGCTTCTGATGTAAGATCGAGGCCTTTCACTTTTGTATTGCTCGATATGACATCGGAGACATATTTCGAGATATCGCCGCCGTTCAGGATGTTCGAGACGTCGGGGAGCGCTATATCTCCCGAGAAATTGCCATTTTCAGAAGAGGCCGGCTGTTCGTTTGATCCGGTAGTTCCGATCGGGAGAGCTTCATTTATCGTGTTGCCCGAGGGGACTATCGCGCTGCCGTCCTTCGGCTTCGGGACAAACGGGAGGCCGATAGAAGCGTTTGAGCCCGCAGAGGCGATCGTGCCGCCAAGCGGGTAGACCTTGCCGTCTATGTCAGCGGTTTGGCCCGATAGGAAAAGTTTGACATCGGCATTGGCGCCGGCTTGGAGGCTTCCTGCGCTCGTGAGCGTTCCGCCTATATCAGCGTTGCTTCCGAGTGAGATAGTGTCTGCGGATCTGACTACCGCCGAGCCGGTGATTTCGGCATTGGCACCGAGCGAGAGCGCCCCGCCGACGGTCGCATTTCCCGCCACTGATGCGTCGGTACCGAGGGTGAGATTGCCGGTGTCGACGATCACGCCCGCCCGGAGTTCGGCACCGCTCCCGAGGATAACGTTGCCAGTACGTACTCGGACGCTCTTCGATACTGTTGCGCCGGAGCCGAGTTCAAGATTACCTTGAGCGAGGTCGATGGGAGACGTATAGTCCTCGCCGGAGTTGATACGCATATTGCCGTTCGCGTCTATTGACGAGATGCTGCTCGTATCAGCCGCACTCGTGTCCGCTGCGGTCGCGTCGCCAGCGCTTTGCGAGGCGTCTATGCCGGCATCGTTCGTATTAGTAGTAGTGAGATTCGCCGCGTCAGTAGCGTCAGAGCCGCTCGACATCGATCCCCATTCGTTAGTGAGCGTTTGGGCGCTTGCAGGGAGTGCTGCGAGTAAGAGCCCGGCGAATGAAATGAGTACAATATGCTTATACATACGAGAAATTAGATTAGTAGAGGCACTTCACCATCTTATCACCACGTTGCAGAGGGTATTTTCGATGGGGGATAACGTTTGTGTACCAATCCTATGCCGCTCGGTATACTGGTCATATGATCTACCGTATCTTTCTTACCGATGACGACCGGTTCCTCCTCGATTTATATGCAGTCAAGTTCAGGAATGCCGGCCACGATGTGAGCGTGTTTAGCGGCGGCGAGGAGCTTCTTGCCGCATTGCGTAAAGAGGGTGCCGTCGCCCCCGATGCGATACTGCTCGACGTTATTATGCCGGGTGTCGGCGGCTTCGAAGCGCTTGAAGCGATACGTAAAGAGAACCTTGCGAAGGGGGCGAAGGTCATTATCCTCTCGAATCAGGGTCAGGATTCCGATATCGAGAAAGCGAAGAGATTGCTCGCTGACGGGTATATCATAAAGGCGTCCGCTATCCCGTCTGAAGTGCTTGCCGAGACACTTCGTACCATCGAGACCGGCTCTTCTGGCGCAGGTGCGCTGAGCTAACGACATGGTTGCCGACAAACGACTCGAAGAACTCCTCGATACCGTAATCTCGCAGGGCGGCTCCGACCTGCACGTGAGCGCGGGTTCTCCGCCCATGGTGCGCATTTCTGGCGCACTGGTTCCTGTCAATAAATACTCGCCGCTCACCAATGAAGAGACCGAAGCGATGTTGAAATCCATTGTCCCGCCGGAGCGTTGGGAAGCCTTTCGTGAAAATCAATCTATAGATCTCTCATACGCGCACAAGGATAACAACCGGTTCCGTGTGAATGGGTATTGTGCTCAAGGGACGACATCGCTCGCTCTACGACTCATTCCGCACGCTATTCATGCGTTCGCCGAGCTCAATCTCCCTTCCGTGCTTGAGGTTTTTGCCCAACGCGAACAGGGGTTCTTCTTGTGTGTGGGGCCCGTGGGGCAGGGAAAGTCGACAACGCTTGCGACGATGGTCGACCGCATCAACGAATCCCGCGCAGAGCATATCCTCACCATCGAAGATCCTATCGAATACGTGTTCACGCCGAAACGATCGCTCATCCATCAGCGCGAGGTGCACATCGATACTCCCGATTTTCATTCCGCACTCCAGAGCGCGTTCCGCGAAGATGTTGACGTCATCATGGTCGGCGAGATGCGCGACTATGAGACTATCTCGTCGGCGGTAACTGCCGCTGAGACTGGCCACCTCGTCTTCTCGACGCTCCATACCAATAACGCCGCACAGACAATTGACCGCATCATTGATATGTTCCCCGCCGAGCAGCAAGGCCAGGTGCGAGTTCAGCTCGCGGGGAGCCTCGCAGGCATCTTCTCTCAGCGGCTTGTGCCGCGCGTTTCTGGCGGGCTTATCCCCGCCTATGAGCTTCTCATCAACAACAACGCAGTGAGTACGCTCATTCGCGACGCCCGTACGCACGAGATAAGCGCCGTCATCCAGACATCCTCGCAGGAGGGTATGATAGATATGGATCGCTCGCTCGCAGAGCTCGTGCGTCGCGGAGAAGTGACGGTCGAACATGCCTATGAACACTCGATGGATCCGAAGACCTTCGAACGTTTCCTCTAAACCATGCTTTTCAAATATCACGCGATAGATCAAGACGGGCACGAACGAGACGGGACTATCGAAGCGCCCTCGCAAGAGGTCGCTATCTCCGCGCTTCAGAGGCGCAGTCTCATCATTTCTGCTATCAGCGCCTCAGAGGAGCGTGCTCCTTTCGAGTTTCACCTTCCTTTTCTCAATCGCATCTCCAATAAGGACGTTGTCATTCTCTCGCGACAGATGGCGACGTTGTTTGAGGCACAGGTATCCGCACTCCGTGTGTTCCGTCTCCTCGCTACCGAGGTCGAGAACAAAGATCTTGCGGCAATCCTCTCCACCGTCGGCGATGATCTGCAGGGCGGCAGCCCTATAAGCAAAGCGCTCGCTCGTCACCCGAAAGTATTTTCTGCGTTCTACGTGAACATGGTTCGCGCCGGTGAAGAGTCAGGAAAATTGTCGGAGACGTTCGTGTATCTCGCCGACTATCTCGATAGAACCTATGACATTGTGAGTAAGGCTGAGAACGCGCTTATTTATCCGATATTCGTGATCGTGGTGTTCTTCGGTGTTATGGCACTCATGCTCACGCTCGTTATTCCGAAGATAAGCGCGGTGCTTGTTGATTCCGGACAGGCGATACCGATCTATACTGCCGTCATCATCGGACTCTCGAATTTCCTCGTGCAGTACGGCATTTTCGCGCTCATCGCGCTCATCGCGGCGGCTGTCTACCTGTGGCAATTAGGAAAGACTGAACACGGGAAAATGGTGCTCGACAGCGTCAAGCTCTCCGTCCCGTATGTTGGCGACCTCTACCAGAAGCTCTACCTCGCGCGCATAGCGGACAACTTCTCCACAATGCTCCTCTCTGGTGTCTCGGTCGTCGAGGCTATCGAAATAACGAGTTCGGTCGTGGGGAACGCCGTTTACTCGACGCTGCTCGCCGAAGTGGGGAAGAGTGTGCGGGGAGGTTCCTCCATATCTGACGCTCTCGGTAGGCATCCGGAAATACCGGGCATTATGGTCGCAATGACAAAGGTCGGCGAAGAGACTGGCGAGCTCGGTAAAATACTTACGACCTTGGCGAAGTTCTACAATCGCGAAGTAACGAACGCTGTCGATACGCTCGTCGGCCTTATCGAGCCTATTATGATAGTGCTTCTCGGCGTCGGCGTCGGCGTACTCCTCGCTGCCGTCCTCTTGCCGATCTATAACCTCGCGGGTTCCCTGTAAAAGGCCCGTACCGAGGGGCTATCCACACCCCTCTTCCTCTCTTACGTCCATCGGGCGTACAATTGAGTCATTAACCACACAATATTCATTATGTACAAAAATCGTTCTCGAGGCTTCAC
>JAQVIY010000003.1:11920-14170 GCA_028695415.1 Minisyncoccota bacterium
TGACCAGACGATTAAGAATCAAGTAGCGGGAGCCTCAAAGGCGAACGGCGGCGGTACGATGCACTGCAATGTTTCCGCAGGAGGTGCTGCGTATGCGGTATCGGCAGCGCTTGTCTCGGCTCCGGGCTCGTTCTTCTGTGTTGATAGTACCGGAGCAGCAACGACAACCGTGACGGACACTCTCGGTGCTACCGGCGTCTCGTGCTAACTAAGGAGTAGGTGCGTACGAAACCCGCGGTATACCCGCGGGTTTCTGTTATGCTGTAGGCACGATGTCGCCGCTTCTTCTTGGAGTATTTTTCGCACTGGGTGCCGTTGCCGCGAGTTTTGCCGGCGTGCTTACCGCGCGGCTTCATACGGGACAGAGCTTTCTTACCGGCCGTTCCAGGTGCGATGCGTGTGATGCGCCGCTTCACCCCTTCTCGCTTATACCGATATTCTCGTATCTCGCGACACGAGGCCGTGCGCATTGTTGTCACGCGCGTCTATCGCCTTTCTCGCCCGGTACCGAACTTCTGCTCGGCGGACTTTTCGTTCTTGCCTATGTACAGCTCGGGCTCACCCTCGCGCTCCCATTCTTACTTCTGTCGCTCGTGCTCCTCTTGTCTCTTGTGCTGTACGACCTCTCGCATCAGATACTCCCGTCCCCGCTCCTCGCTCTATTCGTGGTTTCAAGCGCTCTGACCGGATACCTCCTTGTATCGTCCTTGTCTGATTTCGTCTCTTCCGCGATCGGAGCGCTCTTCATCGCGGGGAGCCTTGCACTCATCCATTTTCTCTCTCGCGGGCGTGCTATGGGGTTCTCCGACGCGCCGCTCTCATTCGGTCTCTCTATTCTCGTCGGCCCCGCCGCATTTTCCGGATTCATTTTCTCGTTCTGGATAGGCGCAGTTGTCGGCATATTCATATTGTTCATGAGGCCTAAGGGTTCTAGAATGGGAATTGAGGTACCCTTTGCTCCTTTCTTGGCAGCTGGTTTCCTCCTCGCGTATTTCACCCAATGGAACCCCTTTACTCTCGTCGCGGCTTTGTCCTGAGTTTATCGAAGGGCTTTTCTCTAATCGAGCTCTTGGTAGCGTTCGGCATTATTACGGTGCTTATGAGCGTTGTGCTTTCGAGTCAAAGTACGTTCAACAAGTCGCTCGTTCTTTCGAATACCGCCTACGACATTGCACTCACTCTGCGGTCTGCCGAGACGTTCGGCTTGAGCGCTCGCGGATCGTCCGTATCGACGAGCGCAGGTTACGGACTTCATTTCTCAAGTGGTTCGCCCGGGTCGTTTACGCTCTTCTCTGACACCCTGCCGCTCCCCGGCTCCTCTTCTAGTTGTCACGAAGTGCCTATCGGAGGAGCAGATGCACCGGATGCGAAGCCCGGCAACTGTGTATATGATGGCCAGAGCGAGAAAGTCACAGACTATGCGCTCGGGAACGGCATCATTATCAACGATTTTTGCGCGAAGAGCATCAGCTGGTCATGCGTACAGGCGCACGGCAGCTACAGCGGCGGGCTATCGTCGCTCGATATTATCTTCGCTCGTCCGAATCCGAGTCCTTTCATGAGCACGAACGGATCGTATTCAGCGGTATCTCCGGTAACCGAAGCGTGCATCTCGGTCGTGTCGCCCCAAGGGGGCTCTCCTCGGTATATTTCAATTGAGGCGTCGGGACAGATAATCACGACCGCCGCCTCCTGCCCATGACCATGCACGCTTCTCATTTCTCATTCCCCAATTCCCGGAAAGAGCAGGGCTTCACGCTTATTGAACTTATCGTCGCGATAGGGCTCTTCGCGCTCGTTATGCTCCTTGCTTCCGGCGCCTACCTCCTTATGATCGGTCTCAATCGGCAGGCTCAGAGCATCGCCACCGGCATCGACAGCCTATCGTTTGCTATCGAGTCCATGGCGCGCGATATGCGCACGGGGACCAATTATGGCTGTGGGTTCTCCGGTGGCGATTGTCCGAACGGCGGGGATAGGTTCTCCTTTACGAACGCTGGAGGTACCGATGTCTCATACAGTCTCTCGTCCGGAGCGATACAGCTCACAACTGGCTCGGTCACGAGCACGCTTACCGACCCCTCGGTCACCGTGTCCTCGCTTACGTTTTATGTGGTCGGTACCGGAAAGAACGACGGACAACAGGCGCATGTCACCGTCACTATTGCAGGCACGGTCTCCTATGCGGCGGGGAAGGTAGAACCGTTCACTGTGGAGACAGGGGCGACCATGCGCGGCACTGACCTATGA
>JAQVIY010000003.1:14270-126481 GCA_028695415.1 Minisyncoccota bacterium
TTTACCCTGGTTGAAGCGCTTGTTGCCGTCTCGATTCTCACGCTTGCGGTTTCGGGGCCGCTGTTCACCGCCAACAGCGCTATCGTCGCAGCACAGAATGCTCGTAATCAGCTTGTAGCCTCGTCTCTCGCACAAGAGGGTATCGAGTATGTCCGTATGATGCGCGATAACGAATTCCTCGCGGCCTTTCAGTCGGATCCGACGACCGCCTCGACCGCTTCTTGGGCGGATTTCATTTCTGGAAATAGCGCTTCATCCATAACGCAATGCCGTTCGTCGGCGTGTACGCTTGATCCGGCTCGCACCATGGGCACCGGGAGCGGTCTTTCGCTCCAGCCATGCTCCGGCGCGTCGTGTACGCCGCTCTATGTGGTGAACAATATCTATACTGAACAAAGCGGCATAAGCGGTGCGGTACAAACACCGTTCACGCGCACGGTACAGGCCATTGACGTATCGGCACAAGACGAACGCATCGTCTCGACCGTCTCGTGGAGGTATCATGCCATCCCGTATTCGGTAACGATCTACGATCACTTCACACCATGGCAATGAACAATCCAAGAATAAAGAATAAAGAATTAGACATACAGAAAAGAGGATTCGCGCTTCTTATTGCCGTCATTTTCATGTCGGTGATGCTCTCGTTCGGCCTTACGCTCGGCTCGCTCGGGTATAAGCAGCAAGTGCTCGCTTCTTCCGCTATCGGGTCGCAATATGCATTTTACGCCGCTGATGCCGCACTCGAGTGCGCACTCTATGCCGACCAGCAGCAAAACCTTTTTGAGTATTCGACCCATGGCGTCGACACTCCGTCGGCTCTCATTACGACGGTTGCGTGCGGCGATACCGTGCCGTCTACGCAAGTGAACTATGTCTATGACGCGAACCGGCTTATGGTGAAAGAGCGTCTCCCGCTCGATTCGAACAGGCGATGTGCGGACATAACGATATACAAGTACAGTGCTCCCTTACCGAGCGGGGCGACCACGTACATCTTCTCGCAGGGGTATGACGTTCCTTGTGCTACGGTAAGCAGTCCAGGCACAGGACGTTTCGTTTCGCGCGGGCAAAGCGCCCATTACTAAACGCGCTCAGCTGGTATAGTAGCGGTATGGCAGTACCGAAAAAGGCACGAGAGCGGGCGGCGCAACTGCGCGAAACGATAACGACATACCGTGCTTTCCAGCATGAGAAAGATCTTTCTCCTATTTCTCCCGAGGCGCTAGACTCGCTCAAATATGAGCTTGCTGCGCTTGAAGAGACGTATCCAGAGCTTGTAACCCCAACCTCGCCGACGCAGGTGGTGGCGGGTGCGCCGCTGCCGTTTTTGAAAAAAGTGAAGCATAAGGTACCGCAGTGGTCGTTCAATGATGCCTTTACCGAAGCAGATATCCGCGCTTTCGATGAGCGGGTGCGTAAGGTAAGCGGCTCACCGACAACCTATGATCTCGAGTTGAAGATTGACGGGTTGAAGATAGTGCTCGCCTATGAGAAGGGTGTCCTTGTGACGGCGGCCACGCGCGGCGATGGCACTATCGGCGAGGACGTGACGCACAACATCCGTACTATCCGCTCAATACCGCAGAAGCTCGTGCGCCCGCTCGATATTGTCGTCGAAGGCGAGGTGTATCTCACGCGCTCGGGGCTCGCGAAGCTCAACAGGGGGCGCGAGAAACGCGGCGAGCCTCTGTTCGCGAATCCGCGCAACGCCGCCGCCGGTTCCATTCGCCAACTTGATTCAAGCATCGCGGCGGCGCGCCCGCTTGAAGTGTTCATCTACGATATCGCGCAAACATCTGAGTCGTTCCCGCCGACCCAGAGCGAGGAGCTTGCGTATCTCGCGAAGCTCGGTTTCCCGGTCAATCCGGAACACCGACACGCGAACTCGCTTGATGAGGTATTTGCATTCTGGAAGAAGTGGCAGGGGAGGGCACGGGAGAAACTCGATTATCAACTCGACGGCATCGTGCTCAAGGTTGAGAGTCACGCTCAGGAAACATTGCTCGGCTATACGGGTAAGGCGCCGCGATTTGCTGTCGCCTACAAATTCCCTCCGGAACAGGTACAGACAGTGCTCGAGGATATCGTGCTCCAGGTCGGGCGCACGGGTAAGCTCACGCCAGTCGCGCACCTGCGCCCGGTCGCGGTTGCGGGCTCGACCGTCGCCCGCGCGACACTTCACAACGAGGATTTCATAAAAGAAAAAGACATTCGCATCGGCGATACGGTTATTTTACAAAAGGCAGGGGATGTTATCCCTGAAGTTGTCTCGGTCATTATGGAATTGCGGATGAAGGGGGTGAAATCGTGGAAATTCCCAACACATTCGAATCTCTGTGGCGGCGACGGCAGTATCGAGCGGGTGCCAGCAAATACCGGCAAAAGCGCGGCGCACCGCTGTAAGGTCGCGGGCTCCTTTGAGCAGCAGTCGCGAAAACTCGCCCACTTTGCGGGGAAGAGTGCGCTCGATATACACGGGATGGGGAAGGAGACCGTGCGGCTCCTTATGGAGCAAAATCTCGTTGCAGATTTCGATGACTTCTTCGAACTCACGAAAGATGAATTGCTTGCGCTCGAGGGGTTCGAAGAGACGAAGGCAGATAAGCTTATCAAGGCGGTTGAGAGTGCGAAAAAAGTCCCGTTCGACCGGCTTCTTATCGGGCTTGGTATACCGCACATAGGCGAAGAGAATGCGTATCTCCTTGCGACGCGCTTCGGCACACTCGCGGCTTTGAAGGGGGCGAGCGAAGAGACGCTCTCCCGCATCGAAGGCATCGGTCCAATTATCGGGAAGGCTGTCGCCGAGTGGTTTAGTGATGCTGATAATCGAGCGCTCCTTATACGGCTCACGAAGCTCCTTACGGTAGAGAAAGTTGTTGCACCATCGAAGGGTCCTTTGACCGGACAGACGGTCGTTGTGACCGGCACCCTCCCGACCCTCTCACGCGAAGAAGCCGAGGCGCTCGTGCGCCGCGCAGGCGGCAAGGCTTCCGGTTCGGTGTCAAAGAAGACATCGTTCATCGTCGCGGGTGAGAATCCAGGCTCTAAGTTCGAGAAAGCCAAGTCTCTCTTCATTCCGGTACTCGATGAAGCCGGGCTTCTTGACAAACTGAAGTGATAGTGCTAGCATAAATTGCAGATATACGCACCTTGAACCAGGGTTTGCCATAGCAGAAAGCGGCTTTAAGCATAGGCGGTTTTTTGCTGTGGCGAACCGGGATGATACCCGGCGAGCTTGAACGGCACCTGTAAAAACGCTCTCAACCAAGGAGAAACGTCATGAGCGAACAACAGATCAACACGATGGCTAGCAAGCTGGTCGAGTTCCAGGGTCACTTCAGCGGCATGTCCACGAAGGATCGTCAGTGGGTAATCCAGAATACGACGGAAGCGATCGGCCTTTTCGCCGAAGCGGTGAAGAATCGCGTCGTCGAGACGGCTAAGAAGATTCTCTCCCTCGTCACCACGGTCAAGGTTTCTGCCGTCGACCGTTTTATCGTCGCGGAGAAGTTCCGCATCGGAGAGACGGATGGCGTGAAGATTGGATGGGTGGGTCAAAACTTCAAGGACATCTTCCTCGGCAAGACCGAAGAAGACGTGCCCGAAGCAACACTCCGCATCCACCAGCTCGAGCAAGCATCGCTCGATGCTCCGATCACCGGAGAACTCGGCGACACTGCCAAAACCTTCCTCGCAAACCTCTGGGAGCTCCTAAGGCGGCAGGGTCACGGCCAAGAAGGCAAGCTTCTGGTGAACGGCTACGCGAACATCTTCTACATTCGCGACGCGAATAACGGGCTCTGGGCGGTGAACGCGAGCTGGCACGCCGACAACGGCTACTGGGACGTCGAAGCCGACTCGGTCACGGACCCGAACGGGTGGCGTGCTGGCAGTCAGGTGGTCTCTCGCTGATTCTCGAACCCTTTGCTCTTCTGATTCTCTTCTGAACCTTGAACCCTTTGAAACTTTGCACGCATGCGTGCGGAGTGGAGAAGGGTTCTTTTGTTATACGGATGCTTAGATATGGCAATACAAACAAGCTTTTGAAGCTCATTCCTGAACCAGAGCGAAAGTGATACAGTAGCAACATGGCAACGACAGAAGAGGTGCAGAAGCTCGCGGCCTTGGCGCGCATCCGGATATCGGGCTCAGATCTCGAGAAATTCACGAGAGAGTTCGACGCTATCCTCGCGTATGTCGGTCAGCTCGAGAAGCTCGATGTGAAGGTCGGCACAGACGCGGAACGCCCAGCACTTAGGAATGTTATGCGTGCAGACGGCTCGTCCCGTTCGAAATCAGATTTCGAACGGGACGAGCCGCACGCGGCTGGCGCGTACACCGAGAAGCTCGCGGCGCAATTTCCCTCGCGCGAGGGCGATGCGCTCGTTGTGAAGCAGATCATCACGCATGACTAAGAGACCGAACGAGATGACGATAGGGGAGGCCGCCCACGCGCTTCGCGCGCGTTCTCTCACCGTCCGCGAGCTCTGGGACACGTGTGCTGAAGCCGCGCGCACGAGGAATCCGGAGCTGAACGCCTATCTCGAGTTGTTTGATGCCGATGAGGCGGTTATTGATGCAGCGCAGATTCGGATTGATACCGAAAAAGAGGCGGCGCCTCTTCTCTGCGGCATTCCGCTCGCAATAAAAGACAACATCTTGATAGAAGGACATATCGCGAGCGCCGCATCAAAAATGCTCGAGAATTATCGCGCGACCTACGATGCAACGGTCATCAGGAAACTGAAAGAGCGGGGCGCGCTCTTTGTCGGGCGCACCAATATGGACGAGTTTGCGATGGGTTCCTCGACCGAACATTCCGCGTTTGGTCCGACGAAGAATCCGCACGATACCTCTCGTGTGCCGGGCGGCTCCTCCGGCGGCTCTGCTGCTGCGGTTGCCGCACATCTCTGCATCGCTGCTCTTGGAACTGATACCGGCGGCTCGATTCGCCAGCCCGCGGCGCTTACGGGTCTCGCGGGATTGAAACCGACCTATGGCGCCGTTTCGCGTTCGGGCGCCATCGCGCTCGGCTCCTCGCTCGATCAGATCGGTCCTCTCACGAAGACGATCGAGGACGCACACATCCTCTACGAAGCGATTCGCGGCCTTGACCCGCTCGATTCAACGACCATTCCAGACGATCTGTATCCCGCGCGCTCTATTTCCGCGAAACTGCGCATCGGCGTGCCGCGACATCTCCTTGCTGAAAATATCACTCCCGATGTGCGTGCCGCTTTCGACGCGGCGCTCGCTGCTCTCGAGAAAGAAGGTCATACAATCGTTGATGTCGAGCTACCGACCTCTGTACATGCACTCGCGGCATACTATGTGATACAACCTGCCGAAGCGTCGGCGAATCTTGCGCGCTATGATGGTGTGCGTTATGGGCTCGCGAAGCGAGGGGAAACGCTTCTTGACGACTATCTCGACTCGCGAACCGAAGGTTTCGGCTCTGAGACGCGGCGGCGCATCCTGCTCGGCACCTTCGTTCTCTCATCGGGCTATATCGATGCTTATTATCGTAAGGCAGATGCCGCGCGTGCGGTCTTGCGCCGCGAATACGAGAAGGCGTTTGAGAAGTGTGATGTCGTCGCGTTCCCAACGACGCTTTCTCCCGCGTTCAAATTTGGCGAGAAGGGCGACCCGGTCTCGATGTATCTCGAAGACATCTTTACGGTTACGGCGAATCTCACCGGAGCGCCCGCCATCTCTGTCCCGATGGGCACGGTCGAACGAGAGGGAAGGCGGCTTCCCGTCGGTATTCACTTCACCGCACCGCACCAAGCTGAGCACATCCTTTTTGCCATTGGAAATGCAGTCGAGAGCGCACGAAACGCATAAGTTTCGTTTATACTAGAGGCAATGCCTTCTACGCAAGCAAACATCGAGTATTTCTTCCGCCTCTTCTACGATCTCTTTTACGGTCCGCACGCTTCTCTCGATTTTTCGGCGTTTGGTGCCTTCGTCGCGCATCTCTGGCTGTGGGTAATCATCGTCGGTTACGCGCTTGCCGTCATAGGGCTCTTCATCATCGTGTACTGCACAGTCCGTATTTTCGAATTGCGTAAGCGCGAAGAGGAATTTTATAGCACCATTATTCCTTCGTCCGAGACGAAGGGTGCGATGCATCCGCGCTGGGAGCATATTCAGACCTTGCTCGAGGGTGCCGGTATGAGCGAGTGGCGCGAGGCGATTGTCGAGGCGGATATTATGCTCGACAATCTTCTCACTAAAGAGGGCTACACGGGGGCTGGTGTGGGCGAAAAGCTGAAGAGCGTCGATGAGACGGAATTCAAGACGCTCCAAGATGCATGGGAGGCGCACAAGGTGCGCAATCAGATAGCACACCAAGGTTCGACCTTCGACCTCTCCCAAGTCGTGGCACAGCGCACCATCGCGCGCTATGAAAATGTCTTCCGCGAATTCGGGGTGATCTGAGTTGCAAAGGTTGTAAAAATTGGGTATGTTGCTAATAACGGTCTTGTGACCGTAAAGAATGATATAGCGGGGTAGAGGAGAGGTACCTCGGGAGGCTCATGTGAATAACGTGACCCTATCCGGTAACGGGTAGTGGAAAAACTCTCTAAATTGCTGGAACACCGTGAGAGCTTCTTATGCTACAGCGTGATCCGAAAGGATGGGCGCGAATGCTTGAAAAATAAGAAGATTCGGCAATCAGCAGCCAAGTCTCCCGCCTTAGGGGGAAAGGTTCAGAGACTATAATGGGAGAATCCCTATGGGATTGTGGTATAGTCCATTCCTGCTGGAAACTGCAGGTGTAAAAGAACCTCCAGACGCCGGTTCGATTCCGGCCCCCGCAACACGGTTGTGAGCTAGTGTCAAGTACCGGCGCCCATCAGAAATCTCTGAAATCTGGTACGGTACCGACAAGCATCTGGCTCCGAAACAAACACGAAAGCCGCTCTTTCGAGCGGCTTTCGTGTTTGTTTCAAGATATACTAGGGCAATCATGACCACTGTTCATATTATTCACGGATGTCCTTCGGACGAAGAGCGCGCAATGAATCCTGCGACGCGTACCTATGACAAGCACTGGATGCCGTGGTTAAAGGAGCAACTAACTGCGTGTGGAGTAAAAGTGAACGCACCACTTATGCCGAATCCATGGGCACCCGATTACGCTGCATTCAAAGCGGAGTTTGAAAAAACTCTAGTGTCAGAAGACGATGTTTTGATCGGTCACAGCTGTGGCGGCGCTTTCCTCGTACGCTGGCTTGGCGATTCGAAGCAGAAAGTTCGCAAGCTTATCCTTGTAGCGCCGTGGAAGATTCCAGACGCAGGAGACAAGAAGCGCGAGGAATATTACGGATACGAAATAGACAGGACAATTCCCGAACGCGTTGGCGAAATAGTGACCTTTACGTCAGATGACGAAGAGGAAGACGGAAAGAAGAGTGTAAAGATATTTCATGAGGCTCTAGGCGGAAGGGTAATAGAACTTTCACACCACGGACACTTTACGTTCGGCGATATGGGTACCGAGGAGTTTCCAGAGTTGTTAGCGGAAATTCTCAAATGACGAGGGCAAGAATCGAACTGAAGCAGAAATAAGCAACGACGGGGACAGGAAATGGCAACCGAGGATCTAGGCGACGAAATGACCGGTTCGTCTATGGCCCCCCGCAACACGGTTGTGACGCCAGCATTGCCCGTCCGTAGCCCTAGGCGAAGGAGGGGAACCAGTACCGACAGGGTTCAAACCCAGTACGGTACCGGCCCGGGTGTTCACCAGAAAAAGCCAGCAATACGTTGCTGGTTTTTTCTGTTATGTAGCATTTACAACATATAGCCAGTTCGATTCCGGCTCTCGTATTCGGCATGCTTTCGTGTTGCAGTCACACTCGAAACGATCCGATTTCGAGCAGGGGCGCGGGAATCGAACTGGCGAAAGATAGTGAACACGTCGGTTCTTGAATTCGTGTTCCCTCATGGGTGTTGGAAATCATTGCTGAATTTAAAAAAGACGGGACACCCGAAGATGTCCCGTTGATTGGGTTTGCTTGAATCACTCGCCGAACAAAGCAAGGGCTTTGATGAGGTACTCCTCCGCCATATCCCAGTCGATCGGATCGAGTGCACTGCCGCTCGGGCGCAGTTTCCCTTGAGCATCGATGCTCAGGTCAGGAAACTCCATGACAAGCGGTTCGACGAGGTTGATGCTCTGCGGCCCGAGTCCGCCTGCGGCGACCAAGTCGAGACCGGGAAACCGTTCTCGGATCGCGTGAGCGAAGGGCAGGAGTGCCGCGGCATCCATACCAAGGCCTCGACCCATGCTTCTGTCGAGCAGGACACGATGAATGACGCCTTCGTAATCCTCAAGCCTCCGGACGACCTCATCGGGATCGTCGCCAACCTCTTCGATCGCGTTCTTGCCGACCTGGAGGATGACCTCGATGTTCCTGCGAGAGGTGTGGATACCGTGTGCCACTTGTCCCGGATCGGGCCAGGGCATGTCGAGCTGCACCGCGTTGATGCCAATGCCGCCATAGGAGATGGCGCGCGAGAGGCTGTCCCAGAGATTCGGGGTGTGGTCGTAGTCCGCGTAGTGGAGGCAGTTGAAGGTTTCGTCAGAACCGAAGATGCTGGCGATGGTCTCCTTGGGAGGGAAGGCTTTTGCCCACTTCGTTTCGATGCCGTTGAGCGTCTTGTAACTCATCATGACGCCGACATGGAGCCTTCGGTCGGACCCAGGTTGCTTATGGGCGCTGAACGCCGTGAGCATCCGGGCGACCTGTTCGAATGACATAAAGTCGGTGATGCCTATGTACGGAAAGAGCATGGTGAATCCTCCTTGCTTGATTGAGTTTCGGAATCTAGGGTGACAATACTTGTGCTTGAAGGCGGAGTCAACGGGCGCAAGAATCGAACCGAATCAGGAATAAGCAACGACGGAAGTAAGAAATGGCAATTGAGGATGTAAGCCGTATTTCATTCCTGTGAACAAACTTGTCCCAAAATCCAAGACGTGTATAATAAAGGTCTAACCTCACCACCTCTGTCCTCGGGCAGGGGTGGTTTGTTTATGGGCGGGAGATAGAATGAGCAAGGGTAACCCTTGCTCATGATAGGCTCAATAGAGCGAAAAGTGCCCGGAAACCCCGAATGGTGGTATACTCCCCTCATGAGGGGGCCCGATCTAGATAAGGAGCGCAGCGAAGAGAAGCATTCTCTCGCGGATTTCGTGAAGTTTTATAATGCTGGTTTGCCGGCGGGGTTCCCGCGTGCTACTGCCGCGCTTCTTACTGAATATCGCAGCAAGAACAAAGACCAATTCAAAGGCGGTTTCTGGTCCCTCGATCTCCACCGCAAGAAGTTCATGGATTGGTTGCCTGGCCACCTGAAATCGCTCAAGGCATAAAAAGGCTTGCGGGCGCGCGGCGATGCTGATATACTTAGAGTATCTAAGTAATTCATAGCTATGCACGAACGAATCAGTGCCGTGTCGAACCATCTTTCAAAGCCCGTCGTCGCTCTTGGCGGCGCGGGCCTTATCGCTCTCGCCGCCATAGGCATCGCCTGGCAGGCGAGTGCGGTCACTCCCTCGGGGCAGTACGCCGCTGCGACCTTCGCTCCGATCACGGCTGTCGGCGGCGCGAGTTCCGACCTGTCATTCCAGATATCGGGACAGACGGTGAGTATTCCCGTGGTGATAGGGCAGAAGGTTTCTTCAGGCACGACGCTGGTCGTGCTCGACCAATCGGCGCTTCTTGCGGGACGCGCGGGAGCGGTCGCGAATCTTGAGGCGGCACAGGCGCGGCTCGCAGCGCTCAAGGCGGGCACGCGCCCTGAACAGCTCGCTATCAATCAAACGACGGCAACTCAGGCCGAAGAGTCACTTCGAGATGCCGTGAGAAGCGCGTATATCGGTGCGGATGACGCTATTCATAATAAAGCTGATCAATTTTTCACCGATCCGCGCACATCCTCAGCGGCGTTCTCTTTCACAGTTTCCGACAAAACACTTCAAAATACGGTCGAGACGGGGCGTGTCTCACTCGAGCCGATCTTGAGTGCGTGGAGCGCGCAGGTCAATAGTCCCGCATTTGCGACCAGCGACCCTCTCGCGGATGCAAAGCTCGCTCAGGCTAATCTCATACAAATCTCAGCATTCCTTGATACGGTTGCGTCAGCGCTCGCGAGAACTCCATCATCTTCTGCAGTACCTGCCGCGACTCTTCAGGGGTATCAAACCACCATCAATACCGTACGCTTGAGCATCTCTAACTCCCTCAGTGCTATCACCGGTTCGGTAACGGCTCTCCAGAATGCGCAGGGTGCACTCGTGCTCGCACAGGTCGGTCCCACGGCACACGACATTGCGGCGGCACAGGCGGCGGTCGACGCTGCACAGGCGGCACTCCGCGGTATCGATGTCTCTCTGCGGCAGTCAGTACTGAGCGCACCGATCGCAGGCACTATTACCGCGCTCAATGTACACCTTGGTCAAACGGTTACTCCCGGACAGATCATCATCTCGATAGAATCTTCCGGCGGAAGCTCGGACCGCGCGCTCGTCGTGCCCGCCAGCAGCATCATCAGAGATGGTGACCAGGTATTCGTGCTCGCACGAAGCGCTACTGGCTCTCCGGTCAAGACGATCGTCAGCGCTGGTCTTGTCGGCGATGACGGCATGACCGAGATCGTCTCCGGCTTGAACGAGGGGGATGAGGTTCTTACTTTTGGCTCAGCTGCAAAATAATATGACTTCTTCCCGAAAACGTCTCATCATCGTCATCTCCGGTGCGCTCTGTATCATTGCGGCCGGTGTAACCGCTGCATTCTTTATCACGGCGAACGGTCGTGTGGCGGTTGATACCGCAAGCATACAGGCGCCGCTTATCGGCCTCACTTCGACCGTGCCGGGGCGTCTTGATGCGATATATGTGCACACGGGTGACACGGTCGCCGCGAACCAGCCGGTAGCCTCGGTCGGGACACAGGTCATAACGAGCAAGGTCGCCGGGCTCATCGTATCGGTCAGCGATACGGTCGGTGCTCCGGTCGGTGCAGGGACGCCGATCGTTACGATGATCGACCCGACACAGTTGCGTGTCGTCGGGCGCATTGACGAGACCAAGGGGCTCGCCGAGATACGCGTCGGCAACCCGGTCACCTTTACGGTCGATGCGTTCGGCGGTAAGGAGTTCACCGGCGTCATTGATGAAATAGCGCCGACCTCTAATCAGTCGGGTATCGTGTTCAATATCTCGAGTCAGCGGCAGATCCAGCAGTTCGATATCAAGGCGCGCTATGACACGAGTGCGTATCCGGAACTGAAGAACGGCATGTCCGCTCGTTTGTGGGTGCGCACGAACTAAGAACGCAATGAAGGGAGCACCTGAAACAAGAGCGGCTCATCGGCTCACTGGTCATCCGTGGCTTGTTCTCGCGACGGTGATGGTGGGGACACTCCTCATCGGTCTCGATCGTACCGTCGTGAATCTTGCGATGCCGAAGATTATGGGTGATTTCGGCATCTCGGTCTCTACCGCCGCGTGGATCGCGACCGCCTACATCATCAGCAACGCCATTTTCGTGCCGGTGTTCGGCAAGCTTGGCGACCTCTACGGCAACCGTATCATTTATCTCTGGAGCTTCATCGGCTTCATTATCGTCTCGGTGCTCGCCGGCCTCTCGTGGGATTTCAATTCGCTCGTCTTCTTCCGCGTGATCCAAGGGCTCGTCGGTGCCGCGGTCTATCCGGCCGCGATGTCGCTCATCGCGAAGTCGTTTGCCGACCCAAAGGCGCGTGCGCAAGCGCTCGGCATCTGGTCGTCGTCGTTTGCGGTTTCTGCGGTCATCGGCCCCTTGCTCGGCGGCTATCTCGTTGATAACTTCGCGTGGCGCTCGGTCTTTTTTATAAATCTTCCTATCGGCATCCTAGGTCTCGCGATGACACTTTTCTTCCTCCCTCACGACCGACCGGGAGAGAAAGGCACCTTCGACTGGTTCGGTGCGATACTCCTCTCCGTAGCTATCACGAGCCTCGTACTCGTCGTTGATCGCGGGCAGGATTGGGGCTGGCTTTCCGCGGCAAGCACCCTCTGTTATGTGCTGACACTTGTTTTTGGTACACTCGTGTACCTCTGGGAGACGCGGCACACGCACCCCATCATTGATTTCAAACTGTTTAGCAATCCGGTCATCGTCTCAGTGCTCGCCGTCTCCTTTATCTCATTCGGCGGGATGATGGGCGCGATGTTTCTCCTGCCGGTCTTCGCACAAACATTTCTTCACTATTCCGCGACGCAAAGCGGCTATCTGTTCGTGCCGATGGCGCTTTCGCTGCCGATCTTCGCACCTCTTGGAGCGAAAGCGGCACAAGCCTTCAATCCCCGATATTCGGTCGCATTCGGAATGGCGCTCTCTGCGCTTGGACTCTTCTTACTCGTGAATCTCGACCCAGCGATGACCTCGGTTGATTTTATTTTGCCGCTCGTCCTCTTCGGCGCGGGGCTCGGGCTCGGCATGGCGCCGCTTACGAGCGCGGCGACGAACGCCGTCCCGCTGGGTGAGGTCGGTATGTCCTCGGGGCTTTTGAACCTCACCCGCAACATAGGCGGCGCATTCGGTATCGCTATCTTCGGCACCATTCTCGCCAATACGACCGAAGCGAATGTGCTTATGGTCGCACAGAACTCGCACATCATCGGCTCGACGCCGCTTATTCGCGCCGAGGCGGCTGAGCTTATCATCTTGAAGGCGGATATTCTCGCCTACAGCACGGTCTTCGTATACGCAGCGGGCGCGATGCTTCTCGGAGCACTGGTCGCTTTCTTTTTCTTGCGCACGACATCAAGCAAGGAGAGAGATATACCCGCAGAAGTGCTCGCCGAGGCTGCAGCAGGTTGATACTATATCTATGACGAAACACGCTGTTCACAAACATCAACATTCTCCTCGCGATATTGCGCGAGTGATAGCGCTGTTCTCCTCGGTGCGACGTACGATGCGCACCAGGCTCTTGCGCGGCAGGAAACTCGATCCCTCGACGTGGCTCCAGGTAGAGACGATGAAGTTTATCGCCGATACTGATGCGCCGAAGATGAAAGAGGTCGCTACGTATCTCTCTATCACCGCACCGTCGGCGACAGCGCTCATCACCGAGCTTGTGAAGGGAGGGTTTGTCTCCTGTGCCGCTGACACAAACGATCGTCGCGCTTCGCGTCTCTCGCTTACTATGAAAGGGAAGACCGAGGTCAAAAAGGCTATCGCGCGCGGCAAAAAACTCCTCGAAGGTATGTTTTCCGGACTTTCGAAAACAGAACTCGATGCGCTTATTCGCGCGCTCGAACAAATACAGAAGACTACCGAGAAATAGCGCTAAGCAAAGCCGGGGAAATAATCGGTTTTGATATTGAAGCGAGAGACGCCCATATCGCGAAGCATCTTCTCAAAGGCAGTCACCATGCCGTGCGGGCCGCTAATATAAAATACGCGTTCCTTGTAGTCAGGCACCTCTTGCTCAATGAGCGCACGGTCTATGAATCCGTTGTGGGTGCCGAGGAGAGGGACCGGCTCATCGGTAAGCGCATACACCGTTTTCATTCCAATCTCCTGTGCGGCGCGATCGAAGACATTGCGATACGCGACTTCAGAAGCAGTTTTGTTCGAGTAGAGGAGCGTGACAGGACGCGTATCTTTCGTGTCGATAAGGTACTGCACCATGCTGCGGAAGGGGGTGACGCCGATGCCGCCAGCGATGAATACGAGTTTTTTCTTCTTGTCATTCGGCAAGACGAAATCGCCAGCAATGTGTGAGGCAGAGAGAGACTCATTTGCGCGCATGCTCCAGAGCGCTCGCTTGAAGCTGCTTTCCGGCGCATAGAACTTCACCCCGAGACGAACGACCTTCTCAGTGGGCGAGGAGGCGATAGTGAAGAAACGACGATTGCCACGATCGTCAGCAAACCGGTGTCCGAGCGTCCATTCCATATATTGACCCGCCTTGAAGCGGAGCGGCCGGTCGGGTGCAAAAATGAATTCGTACGTGCCCTCGGCTATCTTCGATCGTTGGACGAGCGTGAGGATGGGACGTCCCTTCGGGCTTACCGCATAGACGAACACATTACCGATAAGGAGCGCGAGCTCCGGCGAGAAGTAGAACGAGCCGAGGTGGATGTTCGGGGCGAAGAGAAAACCGACTATCGCTGCGTACGTGACGCGGAGCCACCTCGAGGGAGGCATGGTCAACGGCTCGGTGAGCATGACGAGCGCGAGGAAGAAGAAGGCGGAATGGGACAAGGTTTGGAGGACCGGAGTAACAAGATTACCCGTCGGTGCAGTGGCGAGAATAGTCGCGAATGCGACGAGTGTAAAAGAGGCAACAAGATCTTCACGGCGTATCTTTCGAACGATAAGGAACCCGCCAAGGATGACCAGCGGCAAGAGTGCCATACTGCCGCTTATCCACCATGTTGCAGACTGGTTCAATAGGAATGCGGAGAGCGTGACGCCGAATGCTGCGGGGTTGAAAATGTGTTTTTTCTCGAGAGCGAAGATATATTTCGATGCCATCGCCCACACCGAGGCGAAGATGAGGAATCCAATACCAGCATAATTGTCCGGACTGACGGGCGTGATGATGAGCGCGAGGATGAGTCCGGTGATGTACACCGATTCCACGTTTGGTTCCGCAGAGAACACGCGTGCGAATAGCGCGTTGGTGAGCCAACAGGTCGCGAGAATGAGTAGAGTCGAGAAGGCGAGATTTGCGGGATTGAAGGAGAGAAGCCCGAAGAAGCTCGCAAAAGCTGCGGCGATAAGCAACACGGCAAGGTACTGCAGGACGAGGCGGTACATCGTTATCTTGTTGAGAAAATCGTCAATGAATTTCATGTTATTTTTTCGCGAGCGCGAGCGCTGAAGTGAGCGACTCTTGGAATGCTTGGCTGGTGAACGTTGCGCCTGAGACGCCATTCACCCTTGCGCTCTGCGCCTGTATCGCTTCTTGAGTCAGAAGCGGCATTGCCTGATCATTGATATAGCGCGAGGTGCTGCGGTCGCTCGGATGTTGGAGGAACTGCACGTCGGCGAGCCTTCCGCTCGTTATAACCGCTTTTACCTGCACCGTGCCGTAGTACGCATCGACAGCATTGCCGACATAGGTGCCGTTTGCGTATTGGCCATTCGATTGTTGTGGTACCGGTGCTGGCGATGGTGTCGGAGTTGGGGCAGTCGTTGGGGAGGGAATGGGAGACGCGCCCGGCGCAGACATATTCAGTTCAGCGACCGTCTGCAAAAGCGCATCGTTTGCTGCCTTGTAGGATTGCGCAGGCGTGGTCGCCGCCGTTTGCGAGATGGGAGATTCAGCGCCCGCCGTGCTCTGCCATACGGCATACACAACAGAGACGATGATGAGTCCGAACGAGAGCACGAATTTGCTCACGAAAGAATCTTTGGTAGGAGGCATGCTTATATATATACGCTCGGAAAGCCCGTCACGTTTCATTATGCGGCACTTTTGACGATATTTGTAGGCGTTCCCGCTCTAAAACTGCGGATATTCTCGGTCGTGGTCGAGAGGATACGCTCAACGGCTTCTTGCGTATTGAAGGCGAGATGCGGCGTCACGATGACGCGCGGGTGCTCAATGAGATAATGATTTTCAAGCAGAATACGCAATTCTTCTTCTTTCGGGTGAGGTGAGGCGAGAAGCGCTGTCGGGTCGGCGAGATCGCCTTCCTCTTCGAGCACATCGAGCGCGGCACCGGCGAGCGTACCAGACTTGAGCGCCTCGACAAGCGCGTCGGTCTCGACGACTGCGCCGCGTGCGGTATTGATGAGATAGGCGCCTTTTTTTATCGAACCGATATTTTCTTTGTTGATGAGGTGGTGGGTGTGTTCGTTGTAAGGGACATGGAGCGTGATGATATCAGACTGTGCGAGAAGCTCGGAGAGAGGGGTATAGGTAAAGTGCGCCGCTTTCGCCTTCGCTTCGTCGGGATGCGTTTCAAAGCCGAGCACGTTCATACTGAACCCATTTGCCATCTTGATGACATGCATGCCGATATGACCGCAGCCGATAACGCCGAGCGTCTTGCCCGCGAGGTCGAAGCCGCGCAGATCTTTTGGCGAGAAGGTGCCGGCGCGCACACGCTCATCCGCGTCGATAATGCGGCGCGAGAGGGCGAGAAGGAGAGCAAACGCGAACTCGGCGACGGTGTTCTCGCCGTAGAAGGGGACGTTCACGACGGTGATACCTCTCGCCGCCGCTCTCGCGAGGTCGATGTGGTCGTAGCCGGTCGAGCGGGTGGCGATGAGTTTCAGAGCGGGGAACCGGCTCATCTCTGCTTCGCCGATAGGCGACTCGATAAACGTACAAAGCACGTCAGCATCGGAATCAGCGAGGTCGGGAAGCGCACCGAGCGATTCGGCATGGAAAACGACATTCTCTCCCGCCAGCTTCTCTCGTATAAACGTCTCTTCCCACGCTTCGCCCGAAAAATAATGAATCTTCATGAGCACAGTTTAGCCTACTTTTGCTTCCTGCTCGATAGCGAGCAAACGATCATATTTCGCAAGGCGCTCGCTTTGGGCAAGGCCGCCGGCCTTGATGCCGTGAGCGCCGACTCCATACGCGAAGTCTGCGATGAAGGTGTCGCTTGTCTCGCCCGAACGGTGCGACGCGATGGCGGCAAAGCCTTCCGTATACGTCGCTTGTACTGCCTGAAGCGCTTCGCGCACGGTGCCTATCTGATTGGGCTTGATAAGTACCGCGTTTATCTCTTTGCGCCCCGCTGCTTCACTGATGCGGGAAGGATCAGTGACCGTGAGATCGTCGCCGATGATAAGCACTTTCTCGCCGAGCGCCGCAGTGAGGCGTGTGAAGTCGTCTGCAGATTCTTCATCAAACGGATCCTCGATAGAATGGAGCGGATAATTTGCAGTGATGTTGGCATAAAGGACAGTAAGCTCTTCGGCAGAATACGACTTATCGAGCAACTCGTAGGTTCCATTTTTGAAGAGTCCGCTCGCGGCGGCATCGAGCGCAATAGACGTACCCGGGAACTCCCGTACGAGTTCGGCGAGAAGTTCAAAAGGTTTTTCAAGCGTATCGAACGAAGGCGCATAACCGCCCTCGTCGCCCATGGAGACGTCTCCCAAGCGTTCACCCAACTTTATAAATGCTTCGTGCGCGACGGGGAACGCGGTGCTTGGCGCGCCTTCGACGACGAGCAGGTATTCCTGGAAGGGAAGCTTGAAATCAGCGTGAGCGCCGCCGTTCATCATATTGATATAGAGGCGCGGCGCGGCGGGCGTCGTGCCGGCGCGCCGAGCGATAGCGCGCCAGAGCGGGATGCCGGCAGCCTCTGCGAAGAGGCGCTGTGCGGCGATAGAGACCGAGAGGAGCGCGTTTCCGCCGAGGCGCGACTTATCTCGCGTCCCATCAAGCGCAATAAGGAGCGAATCTACTTCATCGGCAGAGGCGAAGTCGTGATCCTTGAGTGCGCGCGCGATCTCGCCGGTTATATTTGCCAGTGCACCCGCAACACTTCCGTCGGCGTCGCGCAGTTCAATCGTCTCGTGGCTTCCCGTCGATTTACCGCTCGGCACACTCGCACAGGCAGACACGACGTGCCCATCCGTTTCTGAGGCGAGCGTCGTTTCGATTGTTGGGCGTCCGCGTGTGTCGAGTATCGCTCGGGCAGAGACGGAATTGATTTTCATACTATCGGCCGATTTTCTCTTCGAGTTCGGCGACTGCCTCAATGGTTTTCAGTACCGAATCAGGATTGAGCGACATACTCTCGATGCCTTCTTTGACGAGGAACGCGGCGAAGTCGGGCAGGTCGGAAGGACCCTGGCCGCAGATGCCGATGTATTTTTTCTTCGCGACGCACTTGCGGATGACGCTCGAGATAAGCGCGCGCACCGCCTCGTCGTTCTCATTGCTGATGTGCGTGACGATGCCGGAGTCGCGGTCGAGACCGAGCGTGAGCTGAGTGAGGTCGTTTGAGCCGATGGACATTCCATCGAAGAGATCAAGGAATTCTTCAGCGAGAAGTATATTCGACGGTATCTCGCACATCATGTAGACCGGTGTCGCTGTCTCTTTATTTTTCGCGAGTGACGGTGCAACGAGTCCGTGCTTTGCCATCACGCCGAGCACACGCTCCGCCTCGGCGACAGTGCGGCAGAAGGGAATCATTGGAATAACGTTCGTGAGTCCCATGTCTTTACGCACCTTCACGAGCGCGCGGCACTCAAGCACGAACGCATCTTTGAACTTCGGGTCGTAGTAGCGCGAGGCGCCGCGCCAGCCTATCATCGGATTCTCCTCTTTGGGCTCATACGTCTCGCCGCCGAGAAGCGTGCGGTACTCGTTCGTCTTGAAATCGGAGAAGCGTACGATAACCGGCCGCGGAGCGAAAGCGGCGCCTATCTTTGCGATGCCGTAGGCGAGATTGTCGACATAGAACTCGACGGGATCCTCCCATCCGGCTATCTTTTCATGGATAGCGGCGCGGATGTGAGGCTGCTGCTTCTTATAATTGAGAAGTGCGAGCGGGTGTATGCCGATGGTCGAGGCGATGATGAACTCCTCGCGTGCGAGCCCGACACCTCGTACCGGCAGAAACGAGGTCTCAAAGGCGATATCGGGCGACGCGACATTTACCATAATCTTCGTCCGCGTCTCGGGCAGTTTGCCGAGCGAATGTTCCTTTGTGGTTATTTTCGCCTTACCGGCGGTGACGATGCCGGCGCTGCCGGTCGTGTCGACGGTCACGAGCGAGCCGGTCTTCAAAACGCGCGTCGCGTTACCCGAGCCAACGATAGCGGGGAGACCGAGCTCGCGCGAGACGATAGCGGCGTGGCTCGTGCGTCCGCCCTTGTCGGTTACGATGGCGCTCGCCATTTTCATGATGGGTTCCCAGTCAGGATCGGTCATCGTCGTGACGAGTACCTCGCCCTGTTTGAATTCCCGTATTTGCTTCGGGTTCACTATAAGATGCGTCTTGCCGGTTACGGCCTTGGAGCCGACCGAGATGCCGCGCACGAGCTCTTTGCCCGCACCGCTCACTTTGTATTCGATTATCTTCGAGAAGTCTCGTTCGGCCTGCACGGTCTCGGGGCGCGCCTGCACGATGTAGAGCTCGTCGGTCTCACCGTCCTTCGCCCACTCCATATCCATCGGTGTCCACTTCTTCGCGCGTTTCGTGTAGTGCTCTTCGATAAGGGCTGCCCATGATGCGAGCGTGATGACCTCGGCATCGGTAAGTACGAACTGTCTCGTGAGCGCTACGGGCGTCTTGATTACTTTGGTCTGTTGGACGTTGGTACGGCCGGTATCATAGATCATTTTCTTGTGATTCGTACCGAGCTTTTTCAGCAGGATAGGAGATTTCACTTTGCCGATACGCGACTTCGAGACGAGGTACTCGTCCGGCGTGACGTGGCCCTGGACTATCATTTCGCCGAGACCGTAGGTCGCATTCACCACTACCACGTCGCGAAAACCGCTCTCCGTATCGACCGAGAACATAACACCCGAAGAGGCTTTATCCGAACGAACCATCTTCTGCACGCCGACCGACAGCGCGACTTTCATGTGGTCGAACCCTTTATCGGCACGATAGGAAATGGCGCGATCGGTGAAGAGGGAAGCCATCGTCCAGATGGTCGCGCGTATGACGCTCTCAGTGCCGCGAATGTTGAGATACGTCTCTTGTTCGCCTGCAAACGATGCGCCGGGCAGGTCTTCTGCGGTCGCGCTTGAGCGCACCGCGACGTCGACATTCTTGCCGTACTGCTTCTCCATCTTTGCATACGCATCGGCGATTTCTTTCTCCAAATCTTTCGGGAGATGCGTCGAGCGCATCTTTTCTCGCACGAGCTTTCCGCATCGTGCAAGCGCCTTCAGGTCTCTCGTGTTGAGCCCCTTGAGTGTTTTCTCTATAAAAAGATCGAGCCCTGTTTCTTTGAGGTAGTCGTAGTACGCTTCGGCGGTGACGCAAAATCCTTCGGGCACCCGCACGCCTTTCGGTACGAGCGACTGTATCATCTCACCCAGTGAGGCGTTCTTGCCGCCCACCTGACCGACGTCGTCCATGCCGATGCGGTTCATCCAGAGTATGTGGGCGTTTTTCATAATGATTATTTCTTAAGAGCAATAATAAGGTCGGATATATTAGAACCAGTATAGCCGGTCACGAGCGCGTCGCCGCTTGAGGTGAAGAAATCATAGGCGCGGTAGCCATCAAGGTACTCCGGTATCGAGAGGCCCTTCGTAAGCGCGTGCTCGCGGGTTATCGCGTCAGCAATAGCTCCGGCATAGTTCGTATTGTCGTGTCCGTCGGAGGCGAAGGGCAGTACAAGTTCGTCATCGCGAATATCGGCAAGTATCGCGAGCGCCATCTCCTCATTGCGGCCTCCGGTGCCGTGCGTGGCCGGCAGGGTGACGGTGCTTTCGCCGGCGTAGAGAAACGCGGTCTTTGCCGGCTTCGTGTGCAGGTTCTCTACGATAGCGCGCCCGGTCTCGCGCGCCTCGCCGTCGAAGCGATCGTCGGCTATCAGGGCGGAATATCCCAGCTTCTCCGCCGCTTCTTTCATCGCGGCGAGCGCGTGCTGGCCCGAGAGGAGCAGGAAGTTCTGTACGCGTTCAAAATATTTCTGCTCCTTTGGCGTCTCGAGGAATTCAATATTCGCCGCCGCGACCACACCGTATTTCTCAAGTACGGCACGAGCGTCTTCGACGGTCGAGGTGTCGAGTACGGTGGGGCCTGATGCGATGACGGCGAGATCGTCTCCCGGTACGTCAGAGACGATGAACGCAGCGACTTCGGCGGGGTATGCCGCTTTCGCGAGATTACCGCCGCGCGCTTGCGAGATGTGCTTGCGCACGATATTGATGTTGCTTATCGGCGCGCCGCGCGCGGTGAGCTCTTGGAACAGCGTGCTCTCGTCGAAGCAGGTCATCGACGCGGTGTGAAGACAGAGGAGTGTCGAACCGCCGCCCGAGATGAGCATGATGACGAGATCGTCTTCGCGGCAGGTGGAGAGGAATTCGACGATGTGCTTGGTCGCGCTCTCGTTCACTTCGCTCGGGAGCGGGTGCGAGCCGACATACGTTTCGATAATCGAGGGCATCGCGCCCTCGATAGGGGACACATCGAGCGCGACGCCGCCGGTGAGCCGGCCATCGAGCACTTGTTCGACGGCTCCGGCGGCGGCAAAAGCGCACTTGCCGACGCCGACGAAGAAGATGCGCCGCTCTTTGATAGGGTACGTCCTCTCTCCAATATGAAGCGTGTCGTTTTCTATCCGCAGGTTGCGCGCAATGGCGGCGCGCACGTCGATAGCCTCATATCCCGCCTCTGCGATAGTAAGCGCATCACGGCGCAGGTCGGTCGTGGCGAGCGCCTCGAAGTTCTGAATCTCTTGGTTCATGGATGTGCTTATGATCGGCGGTGCAAAGGACAGTGCCGTTTCAGATAGGGCATCGCGTAGCGATCGAGTCCCCAATGTCCGGCAACGCGATGGGCGAGCATGATGCTAAGCGCGAGCACGAGCAAGATAGGGTTCACGCTCACGGAACCGGCAAGTAAGAAGTTGAGATTCATAAAGAAACCGAAGAAGGCTGCAACGCCGGTGAAGAGTCCGACGATAAGCCCGAGGCCTATCGCTATCTCACCGAGCGTGACGGCGTTTGACCAGCCGACCAAGTGGGGCATCACTGTGCTTTGGAGGAACGACGCGTACCACGATTGCACGTCGGGGTGTGCGCCGACCGTCTTGCCAAGGGCACCCTGCACGAATCCTTGGAGTGCGGCTCCGGCATTGCTGCCAAACCACGCGGGATTGACGAGCTTCTCATAGCCCACCATGAGCCATTCGTAGCCAAGGTAGAGGCGGACAACAAACCACAAGGGCGCACTTGCGGTGTTTACCGTGAGGAAACGAGTAAGGGCAGATTGTTCTATTTGATAGGTGGTCATACTCCTATTCTAGGGCATACAGCCCTACGGAAAAATATCGGGTGGGGAGTATGATGAGGCGTATGAAAGACACGCGGATAGGAATGGGTATGCCCATCGAGATAGAAATCGTGGGCCCTACTTCGCTAAAGCTACGAAGGGCAAGCGAGGATGCTTTTGAATATCTAATGAAAGTGGAGGCGCGATTCAGTGTATATAAAGAAGACAGCGAGATATCGCGTATCAACCGCGCCGCGCCCTTCGTAGCTTCAAGCGGAGAATGGGGCGAATTATCGCTTACTGATGCAAGCGCGGAAATGAAAGAGGTTTTTGCAATCGGCGAGAAAACGAAGAAGGAGACACGTGGGTATTTCGATATACGCCGCCCCGATGGGAGCATTGATCCCTCCGGCGTCGTAAAGGGGTGGGCGATACGCAATACCGCCGCGCGGGTACGCGCGGCGGGGCACGAGAACTATATGGTGAATGCAGGCGGCGACATCGCGATGAATGGAAAGAATGCAGAAGGCGAAGAATGGAATGTTGGCATCAGGAACCCGTTCAATATCCACGAGATTGTGAAGGTCGTATATCCGCGGGGGAAGGGTATCGCGACTTCAGGCTCCTACATTCGCGGCGACCATATCTATAACCCGCACGAGCCGGAGGAAAAGATACGGAACATCGTGAGCGTCACGGTCATCGGTCCCGATGTGCTCGAAGCTGACCTTATCGCGACGGCGGCTTTCGCGATGGGGACGAGCGGCGTTGCCTTTATCGAGTCGCTCTCCGGCTTCGAGGGCTACGCCATCGATACAAACGGCATCGCCACCTTCACGAGCGGTTTTGGTGAATATTTGAAATGAAAAACCGGAACGACGTGCTTGTAATTATCTACAGCCGGTGTCATGCTTGACTATATTTCATGAATCACTGGTTCTTATTGGCGACGATGGCTCCGCTCTTATGGGCGGCCTGCAACCACATCGACAAGATTCTCCTCGAGAAGTATTTCAAGGAGGGGGGTGTCGGTGCGGTGCTTATCGTTTCGGCGCTTGCATCGAGTCTTGCGATACCGTTCCTGTATCTCGCCAACCCGGCAGTTCTTGAAGTGGATTCAGGGAACTTCGACATCATCATCGTCACTGCGATACTCGATATTGTTGTTCTCTGGGCGTATTTGAACGCCGTCCAGAAGGACGACCCTTCGCGAGTCGTGGTCTACTATCAACTCCTTCCGGTGCTCGGCATCGGGACAGGTTGGCTCTTCCTCGGGGAGACCATAACCGGTCACCAGTTGATTGCGATGGCAATCGTACTCCTCGGTACCACAATTCTTTCCTTCGATGAGGCAGGGGGGGTCGTGAGCTTCAAGTGGAGGACAGTCGGGTACATGCTTCTCGCGGTCTCTGCCTGGGCGATGGAGCTCGCGATATTCAAGGCCATAGCGATCGAAGAAGACCCGTGGCGAACACTCTTCTGGAAGCATGTGGTTCTGGTGACTCTGGGCGTTCTCATGTATGCCCTGATCTCCAAGTACCGCAAGAGCTTCCTTGCCGTCATGCGGGAGAACTCCACGGTTGCGCTCGGGCTAGCCGTCTCGAACGAAGTGTTGTACATGACCGGAACGATCTTGTATGGACTTGCGGCGATGTCTGCTCCGGTCGCGCTGGTGCTTCTCACGGAAACCTTCCAATCGGTCTTCGTGCTTATCATTGCGGTCGCTCTCGCTTGGTTCCTCCCGCAGTTCGCGACAGAGAATGTTGAGATACGGCATCTCGCGAGGAAAGCGGTCGCTATTGGTATTACGGGGCTCGGCACCTACCTCCTTCTCGTGGCCTGAATAAATAAGCTCAATTTGCAACTTTGCACGGTCTCTCGCGGGGCCATGCTTTCTTTTTCCATCTTGGCAGTAGGCCAGAGCCTCTTATTTTTATGCTACCATTCCATCCTATATGAGCGTTTCGCGCGGGACTCATCAGAAGCCCTCCCTGTTCCATTCGGTCTCGAGGTCAGTTTCCTCTCTTTTCCACCGGAGGAGCGCGCGAGATGACGCCTCCGATATGACCCTCGCTCCGTTTGAAGCGATAGCAGAGCTCGAACGGCGGCAGAAAGATCCGGAAATAAAGAAAAAAGTGGAGAAATATTTAGCCGGAGACATCCCAGAGTATTTCAAAGACGGCCCAATCCTCTGTTTAGCGCGTCACATCATCACTCCCAACTTCGAGACTCTAAGGTTCGTACACTTGACGTGGCAGTTAGGGATGAAGCCCGTGATAACCCAAGATTCGAAAGGAATGTTCGTCCCGTTCAATCAGGTGAAGAAAGCGCTTTGTAAACTCCCCGTTTGTCGCCGGCTCTCGCAGAAAAAAGGAACATTGCATGAGCACTACGAGAACGTGACGATAGTCGATTTCAATAAGGCAGACGGCAAACCATTTTCAGAGATTGAGACGCTTTGGGGGGAGAAACTGACAGATTTTCATATGCGGTTATTTTCAGAATTTATAGACAAAGAGATTGATCTGCCGGACGATGCGGCGTGGATAGATCGGCACCATCGCGATAATTTATTAGAACACTACAAGCATCTGCTCGCCCTTTTTGTCGCGCACGGCATCTTTTTTGAGAATTACGATATGAACGATCCGCACGAGGTCCACTTTGTGCGGCACATTCTGCGCCCCGCCTTCCGCTTCGTGGAGAAGAAGTTCGGCTATCGCCCGCTCATCGTGCAGGTATTCCCGACAAGCTTCGAGAGCACCCGCTTCTGGATCAGTTATCCAAAAAGAGTTCTCGATATTGTTCGAGAGAGCATGCACAAACAGGGTTGATTGAGGGTGGTCTAATCGAGCCTCTGATATACTACGGATAATCACTTGCCATGAGATTGAGTAACAACATCCTTGTCTCCATCCTTGTCCTGCTCATCGGATTCTGTTTGGGATATGCGTATTTTCGGTTCATGATCGTCCGGGACTACATGGTTGCGTACGAGGGGGAGTGCGACCCTGCCGCGCAGAGCTGCTTTGTTGGGTGCGACGATAGTGCGTGTACGAGCGAGTACTATTATGCCAAGGTGCAGAAATACGCGGTGCACCTGCAGGCCGAGTGTGGTCCCGACATAACTAACTGCGACGCGGCGAGTGTTTGCCTCCCCGAAGATGAGGGGAAGTGTCTTATTACATACTGTGATTCGGAGCTTGATGGGGTTACCTGTACAGAAACCGCAGCCCAAAGTACCCCATGATCTGCAACTTTTTCGTAGAACCATCCTATTTTCTATTCGCTCCCGATATACCGGGACTCCTCTACTATTCTCACATACCGACAGCTATAATCGCGCTCCTGGTCGGCGGGTTCGTCTTCCTAAAGGGTAGACAGTTCTTGCTGAATCGGCTCTTGCTCGTTATTGCCATCTGCTTCGCGCTCTGGACATTCACGAATCTAGTTCTGTGGACGAATATTCATAGTGATTTCTTGCTTTTTATATGGACCGGCTATGTCGTGCTCTTCAGTTTCATTTCAATATCTTCTGTCTACTTCGTGTATGTATTCCTCGAAGGGAAGGACGTGTCGTTGTGGCTCAAGGGCGTTTTCCTCGCACTCCTTACGCCAGTTCTTGTTTTGGCTCCGACATATATAAATCTCGGCGGATTCAATATAACAAGTTGCGATGCTTTCGAGTTCGAGGGTTTCGCGTACAAGTTTTACTATATTGCGCTTGCGGTGCTAGCGATGATTTGGATCCTCGTTCTTCTCATCAAGAAATACCGGGCGATCTCGGGCGATTTTCGTAAACAGATTGTGCTTATGGGAATCGGGATTGAGTTTTTCCTCTTCTCATTCTTTACGATCACTTCTGTGGCGAGCTACCTCACGGACATCGGTGTTTTGTCTGACTCGAGACTCGAGTTTTACGGTCTCTTCGGGATGACCGTGTTCATGGTATTCATCGGGATCCTCATGGTTCGATTCAAAATCTTCCATGTCGGCCTCATTGCCTCTCAGGCACTCGTTGTCGCGCTTGTCATTCTTGTAGGATCGCAATTCACGTATGTGAATACGACGACGGGTGTCATCCTTACCGCGGTAACCCTTTTGTTTACAGGACTCGTAGGCATCTTGTTGATGAAGAGCGCGAGGAAAGAGATTGAACAGCGCGAGAAGATAGAGAAGCTCGCGGGAGAGCTCGCGGCGACCAACGAGCGCCAGGAGACGCTGATCCACTTCATCGGGCACGAGGTCAAGGGATTCCTCACCAAGGCGGCGGGCTCCTTCGCCTCGCTCGCCGAGGGCGACTTCGCGCCCCTTCCCGAGGCGTTGAAGCCTTTTGTCGGGCAGGCGCTTGCCGAGACGCGAGGCGGCGTCGACTCGGTGTCGAATATCCTGAAGGCTTCGAATCTGAAGAAAGGGACGGTGACCTACACTAAAGAGCCCTTCGATATGAAGGCGCTCGTGACAGAAGCGGTCGGTCGGGCGAAGCTGACCGCAGAGCAGAAGGGGCTTACGATACGTTTCGCTGCTGATGACGCCTCGTATCAGATGACCGGCGATAAGGCACAAATCAATGATCACGTGCTGCGCAACCTTATCGACAACGCAATCAACTATACCCCCTCTGGTTCAATCGAGGTTTCGCTCAAGCGGCAAGGGACGCGGATCATCTTCGCGGTCAAGGATTCGGGTGTCGGCATCACCGAAGAAGATAAGAAACGTCTCTTCACCGAGGGCGGTCATGGCGCGGATTCGCAGAAGATCAATGTGCACTCGACCGGCTACGGGCTCTATATCGCGAAGCAGATCGTCGAGGCGCACGGCGGCACCATCCGCGCCGAAAGCGAAGGAGCGGGGAAGGGCTCGACCTTTATCGTGGAGCTGCCAGTTTGAGGTTGGGCTGATATATCCATCGTCGACTCCATAACACAAAACACGCCTCATCGGCGTGTTTTGTTGACTGCGCGAGGGACGGGACTCGAACCCGCAACCTTCCGCGTGCACGATATCCACTATTTTCATAATGGCGTGGACTATATCTTCACCATGGGTCGCCCTGTAGGTGCTCCGGTATCTAGTCTCTACGGCGCCCCCTCTCCGTATGAGAAGGGTTCCCTCGGTATTCGCATATCCCGCATTAGCGAGACTTAGCCTCCACCGATATCCCGGAGAGTTTCAATCCCGATTTCTCGGGAAAGCTGCACGTCTACAGGCGGATGCTCTAACCAGTTGAGCTACCCCCGCAGTAATATGTACTTTTCGAACACTCTCTTCTTCCGTTCAAGAAACAAGCTTCCTATTGAGGAAGCAGGTTGATTATACATCAAATCATATAATTTCAAAGAATCGTTTACCGAGAGTTGCAGACGAGCATATCCCTGTTTCGCTTTATATATCGAACCGCCCTTAACATCACTTTTGGCGAGACGCAGATGCAGCCTCTCAAGAAACTCAAATGAGCACGAGGTAAACATCGTTATAATCGCTAGATTTGAAGCACCATTTCTTTTCTTTACACGACCAACCCATACATTTCCATCACCATCAAAATAACCCCGGACAAAATGTGAGAAATACTTTTCGGGGACGTGCGGGATTGTCATACTTTTAGTTTTTCGCTCTTTCATTCCAAGATGGCGCAAGTCGTCGCACATCTCTTTACTGCCGATTTGGAGACGATAAATCGTGTTCTCGTTTCCAGAACGCTTCCGCACGCTTATTGCGTGTTCTGAACCGACTGCTTCTTTTATCGCCTCAAGAAGAAGTTTGTCGGTAATCTGGATGCACCAGAAATGAGCACTGCGCTTATTTAGAGTAATGTAGCCGTCCGCTGCGAAGAAACCGAGCACATACGCCATCTCGGGTGCCCATTTCTTGAAGAAGTCTTTGTTGACCCTCTTAAATACTGGCATTCACTCAGTATATCTCGTGACAGTGCAATATACTGACCTTGTCTACGTCTTATCTAAGTGCCGATGGGTGGAATCGGACCACCGTCTAGGGCTTATGAGTCCCTCGTTCTAACCATTGAACTACACCGGCGAGTGAGGAAGTATGTGCATGAATGTCTGCATTCGTGCACATACTCTCCGAGCGAGCCGTATGAAAGCCGACCGAAGGGAAGGCTTACACCCAGCGAGTGAGAACAAGAGCATTTACACTCGTGTGTTCACACTCGCAACAGTAACAAAATTGCCGCGCCGAGACAATGCGCTCCTTCAGTATCCACACCTTGCGCCCCGATACCCCTAGGGGGTATCATACGCGCATATGAAGATACCAAAAGCGAGATTAGTGAAGCGGCTGAAGATTGTCGAGGGGCAGGTGCGCGCTCTCCAGGGGATGCTCGAGAAGGACGCCTACTGCATCGATATCATCACGCAGACCTCGGCGGTGAAGCAGGCGCTCTCGAGTATCGAGGACGCGCTTATGGAGAGCCATCTGAGCACCTGCGTTGTTCATCAGATACAGAAAGGGAAGGAGAAGACAGCGATAGGTGAGATACTGAAGGTATATCAACTCAAGCGCAAATAATATGCCCAGTAGAACAACATGGCATCGTGTCATTGCCGTTTGTAACGGAAGTAGTGTGATTACCAACGTGCATAACATGAGACAACGGCAGGCAATTCCCTCGGACACGCAGGGCAATGCCTTGTTGTTCTAACTGGGTATGATCCAAACGCAAACCTACCGGGTCCGGGGAATGCACTGCGCCTCCTGCGCGGGCGTCATCGAGAAGTCGCTCAAGAAGATTGACGGTGTCGAAACCGTCGAGGTGAACATCGGCACCGAGAAGGCGAAAATCTCTTTTGATGAATCGAAGACAAACGCAGAACAGTTCTCAAAGGTCATCGCGCCGCTCGGGTATACCCTTGTCGTGTCGGAAGCCGCTCCCTCAGCCATCGCGATAGAGAAGCAGAGCGAAGAAAAGAAGTGGGCAGAGCTCGCGACCGCAGCGCCTATCGCGCTCGTGTTTATCGCACTTTTCGTCCTCCTTCAGAAGCTCGGCATCGTAAATCTCATCACCACAAGCGATGTTTCCTACGGAACCGCTTTTATGATCGGCATTGTCGCGTCGCTCTCGACCTGTATGGCGGTCGTAGGCGGGCTTGTGCTCTCGATGTCGGCGACCTTTGCGAAGGAGGGAGACAGGGTACGGCCGCAGGTACTCTTCCATCTCGGGCGCCTCGTCTCGTTCTTCATTCTCGGCGGAGTCATCGGTGCGCTCGGCTCGGCGTTCACCCTCAATACGGTCGGCACATTCGTGTTAGGTCTTCTTGTCGCTGTCGTGATGCTTCTTCTCGGTATCAACCTCCTCGACCTCTTCCCTTGGGCGAAGCGATTCCAGCCGGCGATGCCGAAGTTCCTTGCGCGGCACGCGCTTGGCGTCTCAGAGTTTACCCACTGGCTCACGCCGCTTCTCGTCGGTGTCGCGACCTTCTTCCTCCCATGCGGCTTCACCCAGGCAATGCAGCTCTATAGCCTCTCGACGGGCAGTTTCCTCTCGGGCGCGCTCACGATGTCATCGTTTGCTCTCGGCACGCTGCCAGTTTTGGCACTTATCGGCTTCAGCTCCTTTAGCGTCAAGAACAGCCCGAAGGCGGGCATCTTCTTCAAGACAGCGGGACTTATTGTTATCCTCTTTGCGATGTTCAATCTTATCAATAGCTTGGTAGTCATCGGGCTCATATCGCCAGTCTTCAACTTCTAGCAGTATTAAACCGATATGAAACCAATGCATCTCGCGCTCATCATTGCAGCCGCACTCATCGTCGGGGCAGTCTTCCTCACGACAAATAACGGAGGTGCGTCGGGTGCGCCACAAGCGCCTTCGGCTGATAATGTCAGTGTCGTGGATGGTCAGCAGATCATCACTATTGACGCGAAGGGCGGTTATTCGCCGCGCGTAACGACGGCGAAGGCGGGTATCCCGACCATTATCCGTTTCCGTACGAGCGGCACGTTCGATTGTTCATCGTTCATCCGTATCCCCTCTATGGGTGTGAGTCGGAGCCTCCCATCGACTGGTACGACCGACATCGCGATTACGAATCCGCAGGCAGGACCCCTGCAAGGTATGTGCGGCATGGGGATGTACCCCTTCCAGGTGAACTTCGAGAACTGAGGTTAGGAGCGGCCGTACTTATCTTCGAGACGCTCGATATCCTTTTCATCGAAATCGCCGAACGCTATCTCAAGAAAGGTCGTCCCGTTCGGGCCGCCGCTCACTCGGTGTTCCGTACCGCGCGGACAGAAGAACGAACCGCCTTCGTGCGCCTGGTGCTCGGTGCCGCCGATATGGATGATGCCCGAACCTTTGAGAACGTGCCAGAATTCGTCACGATGTTCGTGGGTCTGCAGACTGAAATATTCTCCGGCATTGACCGTGATTATCTTGACCGTCGTCTTCTCGTTGAGGGTGAAGCGTTCGAAGTTTCCCCACGGGCGGACTTCTTTCAGATAATTCGCAAGACCTTCCATATAGCGCTTAGTATAGCATCGCGTTTCTCTGTGCGGTTTCCTTTTTGCGAAAATGATGAAAGTCGGCTAGGATGCACTGGAACGAGTCGCCGCGATAAGCGTTGCTTGCACGCTTTCCTCGGCTCGTTCGACACGCGAAGAGTGAGTCGCCGCGATAAAAGTGAATAGTGCGACATTTGCCGAGATAGCTCAGTTGGTAGAGCAGCGCCATGGTGGGACGCAGTCCCTGCCCACTCTCCTGGTAACAGATGAGTGAATCCCGAATAACGGTCAATAGCTCCACAAGCCAAGACCGTGGCGCGTAAGCGCCCGAACGACTGACAAGGGTACCCCTCGCGGGTAAAGATACAGTCTAGCCCTCTTTAGGTGGCGAAGAAGAAGAGGTGTAAGCGAAGGCGCAGGTCGTCGGTTCAATCCCGACTCTCGGCTCCAGATTTGACGGCGTAAGATACGTAGGTATATTCAAAAAGGACCTGCTCGTTTTTGGCAGGCGCACCTTTGTCTTTCTGGAGAGAATCGATGGAACACCATATATACTGGGTCGTTGCTGTAGGAGCTGTTTGTTTCGTTGGTTGCGGGGCTCTCTTGGCGCATGTGTACAAGTGTCGAGCGCGCACATACGCGCTTGAAAATGCGAAAGTGCTCAAGACGCGCCTCAAGAGACTCGAACAGCGGGCGAAGGTATCGTCGATTTGGAATAAGACAGAGATACTTTCGGACATCAAGGGTTTGAAGGCAAGGCTTGCCCTGTTTGATACCTTGGACGATGCGGAAAAACCGGTCAACTGGGTTGAAGAGCGGACGAGAATTGAAAGGATCGGCGTCGATACTCAGGCCGTTTATCGGCGCATACTCGACAATCAGCAGCGCTAAAGAAATAGGGACTGCATCAGGCCCTCGGAGAAAGTTCCGAGGGCCTTAGCTTTTTCGGGAAGAGTTTTTATGGTAGAAAGATAGGTACATATTTGCCGGGGTAGCTCAGTTGGTAGAGCGAGGGTATCGTAAACCCTAGGTCGTCGGTTCAATCCCGACCCCCGGCTCAAAATAATGCGTCCCCGACGCCTTGGTCGGCAAAGCATCGGCTTGCAGGGTTAGCAGGACGTCGTACACTGGAGATATGGCTATGGAATCATTCGGGGGAAAAGCGCGGCGAGGGCCTTCAGAGGCGACTCGTTTTCATGCCGCCGAGCATCTGGCAAACAGGGAAGAATTGATTACGAGACTTATGAAAGAGCTTCGAGAAGTGCAGGAACAGATTGATGTGCTTACGGGAGGTGCGAACAAAGACATTTCAGATATACGGGATACTATCGTTCTTGAAGAATTGGAACCTTTGGTAACGCGAAGGGCAGAGCTTCGTAACCAAATCGAGCAAGGGAAGATGTTCATCCAATGAACGATGTGAACAATGGCTGACGGTAAGGAGATACGTCTTGCAGAACTCGAAGCGATGATGGCATCGCCCGACTTTTGGGCAGATAAGGACGCGGCGCAGGTCGCTGTGCAGGAATACCAGAGCCTGAAAGAGGGCGGTACGGGCGACCCGCACGACGCCGGCAACGCGACGCTCGCGATACTCGCGGGTGCGGGCGGCGACGATGCCGAGGACTTCGCGCGGATGCTTCGCCGGATGTATGAGGGATATGCGGCGAAAAAAGGGTGGCGCGTGCGCGAGCTCCACGCAAACGAGAATGATCACGGAGGATATCGAAACGTGATGCTCGAAATATCCGGCTCCGGCGCGTACGGTCGCTTGAAACACGAGGCGGGTGTGCACCGGCTCGTGCGGCAGTCGCCTTTCAACGCGAACGCGAAACGCCAGACAAGTTTCGCGCTCGTCGAAGTACTGCCGACCCTGGTCGCAAGCGACAAAGTCGAACTCAAGCCGGACGAGATCGAGATACAGTTCGCGAAGAGCGGCGGCGCGGGTGGACAGAACGTGAATAAGCGCGAGACGGCGGTGCGCATTATCCACAAGCCGACCAATCTTTCCGTACACGTCTCGAGCGAGCGGAGTCAGCTCGCCAATCGTGAGAAGGCGCTCGAGCTCTTGAAAGCAAAGATATATGCGAAAGAAGAAGCGGAGCGCGAAGCAGCGGCGAAGGGTCGTTCTATCGCCGCCACGACCGCGAACGAGTGGGGGAGTCAGATCCGCTCCTACGTCCTCCACCCGTATAAGATGGTCAAGGATCACCGTACCGAGTACGAATCGGGCAATCCAGAGAAGGTGCTCGAAGGCGACCTTGACGGCTTCATAGACGCCGCGGCCGTGAGTGCGGTAGAATAGGAGAGACGCATGATTTATTTCGACAAGGTGACGAAGCAGTACGGGGATATGGCGGCACTCGAAGGAGTCACGCTCTCAGTCGCCCCCAAAGAATTCGTCTCTATTGTTGGCCACTCAGGCGCGGGCAAGACCACGCTTCTCAAGCTCCTCCTTGCTGAAGAACGACCGACTAATGGCAATGTGTTTTTCGAGTCGGTCGATGTGAACGATCTCCCTTTGTCCGCGCTCCATCACTACCGCCGTAAGATCGGCATGGTGTTCCAGGACTTCCGCCTTATCCCCAACAAGACCGCGTACGAGAATATCGCCTTCGCGATGGAGGCGGCCGGCCGTACCGACGAGGAGATAGCCTCGGATGTTCCCTATATTCTCGAGCTCGTGAATCTTGCCGATAAAGCCTCGCATTTCCCCGATCAGCTCTCGGGCGGTGAGAAACAGCGCATCGCCATCGGGCGCGCCATCATCAACCAGCCGGAGCTTATCGTCGCCGATGAGCCGACGGGTAATCTCGACCCTATCAACGCCTACGAGATAGTCGAGATTTTGAAGAAAATCAACGAGCTCGGCACGACTATCATCATCACCACGCACAATAAGGGCGTGGTCGACGCTATCGGCAGGCGTGTGGTTACGATGGATCGCGGCCGCCTCGTCCGCGATGACAAGGAGGGGAAATACGTTTTATAGCGACGCCTGATACAATACCTTTATGGACTGGATGATTTTCAAGCGAGTGCTCACGAGCGGATGGAAAGGGTTCATTCGCGGCGGAGCGGTCTCGGCGGCGACGGTGCTTATCATGACCGTCACGCTCGCGATCATCGGCTCGCTCATCTTCCTCTCGGCACTCCTCTCTTATACGCTCGTCTCGGTCACCGAGAAGGTCGATGTATCGGTCTATTTCGTCACGACGGCGAGCGAGGCAGACATATTCGCAGTGAAGGATCAGCTTGAGAAGTTGCCTCAGGTCGCGAGTGTCTCATATACCTCGGCTGATGACGCGCTCGCCGCCTTTCGCGCGCGCCACGCGAGCGATCAGCTCACGCTTCAGGCCTTGAATGAGCTCGGCGGTAATCCGCTCGACGCCTCGCTTGAGGTGCGCGCGAAGGACCCTTCGCAGTATGAAAGTGTGGTGAGCTTCCTCGAAGCATCGCCCGCCCTCTCCTCGGGCGGCACCTCTATCGTCGACCGTATCAACTACGCGCAGAATAAAGAGGTCATCGACCGCCTCACGCTCGCGATACGGGCGACGCGCGAGATAGGCTTCGCCGTGGTTATTCTCTTCGCTATCGCCTCGATCCTTATCGCGTTTGCGACTATCCGGCTCGCTATCTATACCTCTAAAGATGAGATAGGGGTGATGCGGCTCGTGGGAGCAAGTAATGCATATATCCAGGGACCCTTTATCGTTACCGGAATCATCACCGGCATTTCCGCCGCGGCGTGCGTCCTTTTCCTCCTCTGGCCGGCGACCTGGTATGCCGGAACCAAGACCGAGGGCTGGTTCGGCGGGTTCAATCTGGCGAACTATTACGCCGAACACTTCGCTCTCGTCTTTTTCGTACTGCTTCTCTCCGGTATCGTGCTTGGCGCTATCGCGTCGGTGTTTGCTATCCGTAAGTATCTAAAGGTCTGATATGCCCCGTACCACAATGTCATCGTTCAGTCCGATTATCAATAAACGCAGCGTGCGTTAAGTTGTGGTACGGGGTATGGCACGCGAAGGTCACAAATACATATTCGTCTTAGGCGGCGTGATGAGCGGCGTAGGGAAGGGCGTCGTCGCCTCGTCGATCGGGCTCCTTCTTGAGCAGAAAGGATTTCCGGTGAATCTGGTGAAAGTCGATCCGTATCTCAATGTCGATGCGGGGACGATGAATCCGACCGAGCACGGCGAGACATTCGTGCTCAAGTCCGGACTCGAGACCGACCAGGATATGGGTAACTACGAGCGATTCCTCGGGCGCGATCTCACCGATGATGACTACATGACAAGCGGTATGGTGTATCAGACGGTCATCGCTCGCGAACGAGGGCTCGGCTACGGCGGCAAGTGCGTCGAGGCGATTCCGCACGTGCGGGACGAGATCCTCTCCCGTATCGAGAAGGCGGCTGCCTACAACGGCAGCCGCGTCTCCGTTATCGAGATAGGCGGCACCATTGGTGATTTCCAAAACGCGCTCTTTATCGACGCGGCGCGCGTGCTCAAGATGCGCTACCCAGACGATGTTCTCTTTGTTATGGTGTCGTATCTCCCGACACCCGGCACCTTGGGCGAGATGAAGACGAAGCCGACCCAGACCGCCGTGCGCGACCTCAACTCATACGGCGTGCAGCCGGACTTCCTCGTCGCGCGGTCGAAAGAATCGATTGACGAGAAGCGCAAGGAAAAACTCTCGATAGCCTGCAATGTGAGGAGAGATCACATCATCGCGGCGCCCGATATAAATAGCATCTACGAAGCACCGCTCAACTTTGAGAAGGACAAGTTCGGTGAGGCGCTTGCTGATGTGCTCAAGCTCTCGGGGAAGAAGAAAGCTTCGCTCGCCGCCTGGAGTCGATTCGTCAAGGCGGCAACGAACAAGAAGTCTCCCGAAGTGCACATCGCCGTCATTGGAAAATATTTCGATACGGGCAATTTCGTCCTCTCAGACGCGTATCTCTCGGTCATCGAGGCACTAAAGTTCTCTGCGGCGAAGCTCGGCAGGCGGCCGGTGCTCACCTGGATCAATTCAAAAGGGTTCGAGAAGGGCGAGCCGATAGCGAAGCTGAAGAAGTTCGACGGCATCGTCGTGCCGGGCGGATTCGGCGAGAGCGGCATCGAGGGCATCATCAAGGCGATCAAGTTTGCGCGCGAGAACAAGATACCGTATCTCGGGCTCTGCTACGGGATGCAGCTTATGGTGATCGAGTATGCGCGAAATGTTGTGGGACTGAAGAACGCGCACACGACCGAGATACAGAAGAACAGCGAGGACCCGGTGGTGGATGTGATGCTCGAGCAGAAGAAGCACCTCGCCGACAATAAGTATGGTGGTACGATGCGTCTCGGCTCATACCCTGCGTACTTGAAGAAGGGCACGGTCGCGCGCGCCGCCTACAAGAAAGAGCTCATCGACGAGCGTCATCGCCATCGCTACGAGATAAACCCGAGCTATGTGAAGAAACTCGAAGAGGCGGGACTTGTGTTCTCAGGCACCTCTCCCGACGGCGTTCTTATGGAGATAGCGGAGCTTCCGAAGAAGACGCATCCCTTTATGCTCGCGACACAATTCCACCCTGAGCTTCAGGCGCGCCCCCTCACTCCGCATCCTCTCTTTACCGAATTTCTCCGCGCCGCTCTCGCGTGCAAGAAAAAGAAATGAAAAAAGAGCCCGGCGTGCCGGGCTCTCTCGTTATTCGAGTGTGCGACGGATGTCCTCAGTGAGGATGTCCACCTGTTTGAAAAAGGTCGCGGCACGCGTGTCGCGCGGGCGCGTGAGGTCGACCGAAAGCACCTTCTCTATTCTTCCCGGGTGCGCGCCCATCACGAGTATCTGATCAGAGAGCTCGATAGCGTCGGGAATAAGGTGATTCACCATAAGTATCGTCATGCCGTACGAGCGCCATATCTTCAGAAGGTCGCTCTTCAACGCTTCGGAGGTGATGGTATCGAGATTTGAAAACGGCTCGTCCATGATAAGGAGATCGGGAGAAATGGCGAGCGCGCGCGCGAGCCCGACTCTCTGGCGTTGACCGCCCGAGAGCGCGGCGGGGAAGCGGTTCTCAAGATGCGCGAGCCCGACCTCGCGGAGCTTCTCTCGCGCGACGCGCTCGCGCTCGTGTCGCCCCGCGCCGTCCATCCGCAGGCCGAACGCGACATTGTCGAGTGCTGAGAGCCACGGGAAGAGGGCATAATTTTGAAACACCATCGCGGGGCGTTTGAAATTTCGTATAATCTCGCCGCTTGAGGGCTGCATCAGCCCAAGGATGATACGCATCAGGGTAGATTTTCCGGCACCTGAAGGGCCGATGATAGACACGAACGACCCTTTCGGCAGAGAAAATGAGATATCTTTCAGGGTCGGTATGCTGTTCTTCTTCTCGTCAGCGAATCGCGCGGTGACGCGTGAGAGGACGAGAGTCATATCGTGGTCGTGTGTCATAGGCTATTCGGCGTACCTTTTCGCGCTCTCGGCGAGGAGCGGCGCCCACACGAGACGATTCACGACGAATACGATGACGAGTATCGCGATCATCCCCGCTATCGCGCCCTGACTTATGCCCGTCACATCGGCACCCTTGATAAACGCACCGAAGCCGGCGATGTCGGTGATAATCTCGGCGCCGATGACTGACTCCCAGCCGATAGCGATACCGACAATAGAGCCGGTGAGGATAGCGGGATAAGAGAGCGGGGTGAGATAGAAGGGGATGCGTTTCCATCCGCGCGCGCCAAATATCGTCGCGGCGTCATTCAAGTCGTTATGGGCGCTCTTGATAGCGGTGAGGACGGCGAAGAGGATAGGCCAGACGATAGAACTCACTGCGAAGAAGATGATCATCTGGTTCGTATAGCCGAGGAAATAGATGAAGAGCGGGATGAGCGCGAACGAAGGGAGATTCTGTAAGACGTCGAACACAGGGAAGAAATAATCCCCGAGAGGGCTCCAGCCGACGAGGAGCGCGATGGTGACGCCGAGCGCAAGCGCGATGAAGTAGGCGAGCACGAGGCGATAAGTGGTGTGGAAGATAGCACTGCCAAGCACGCCCCAGGTCACCATGCCGAAGAACCCGAGCGCGATGAGTATCGCGGCGATAACAACGACACCCGTCATGATGAGCCAGGCGCGCTTATGACGGACGGCGTGTATGCGATGCCACGCAGGAGTCGGGGCGTGCGCGAGACTATGAACCATGCTTGTATTCTAGCGCGCTTTTAGGGCGTGATACGATGAAGGTATGAACATACACCCATTTTTTGTGCATTTCCCGATAGCACTGCTTGCGGTGTATTCGCTTCTTGAGATTGGCACCTATGTTTCCCCGGCGCTTCGCCGTCAGCCATGGATGTTCCCCGTAAAGGCGTTTCTGCTTTTCGTCGGCGCCTTCGCTGCGTTCGCCGCCTTAGTGACTGGCGGTATAGCGGGAGATCTCATAGAGGGGACAAGCGCCCGTGCGTACATACTAGAGGTGCACGCATCGTTTGCGGGAGTAACGACGCTCCTCTACATTGTCCTCGCGGCGGCGTATCTCACATGCATAGGCGACACGCTGGGGTGGGGGAACCGCATCGCCGGATTGAACAATCCCTTCATGCGCATCTGGAGCGTCAAGAAGTTTCTCGCGCATCTCGTGCTCGACACCTGGGTCTTGCCTGTACTTGCGTTCCTCGCCCTCGTCGGCATGATTATCACTGGTGTCTTGGGTGCGGCGATAGTCTACGGTCCAGGCATCGACCCGTTCGTTTCATTCACCTACCACCTCTTCTGGGCGCAGTAAGTAGTTGAATAAAAGCCGGTTTTCAGCTACTCTCCCTGTATCGCGTGTTCGCAATTTGCGGGATCGTCTAATGGTAGGACGCGACCCTCTGGAGGTCGTTATCTTGGTTCGAATCCAGGTCCCGCAGCAACATTGAATTCGAGGCATTTTTAGGGGTGTTTGCGAGTATGTGATACGGACTTTTGTATTGTATCTTCGCCATTTCTCCGTTCTTGATAGGAGTCTGAGTTCGTCAAGAGAAAAGGTGCCCGACACTGTTTCTCCAGCTTGATTTGCCTAAATCAACTTATCAACACTTTTGTAAAAATATTGCATTTTCCAATAGTATAGTATACAATACTAACGCATTCGTAATGAGTAATAGTAAAAGATATGCATATTTCACTTGTTGAATTTTCCGTTGAAAACTACAAGGTTTTCAAAGAACGGGCTGTTTTTTCTATGCTCGCTCGGAAAAACGATAAACATACGTTTGAGAGTAACGGCGAAAACCTGCTTAAAACATCCCTAATTTATGGGCCAAATGCGTCTGGAAAGACGTCTCTTTTGGATGCATTCAGCCTTATAAAGGCAGGTATTATTGTATCGGCAAATCTATCCACTAACCCCAAAGATCGTTTAGGAATTCCCTATTTTCCGTTTTTAGGGTTAAAAAACACCCAAACAGAACCATCTAGTTTTGAAGTTGTATTTTCGACAAAAGGATCTTATAGCGGAGTTTACCGCTATGGTTTCTCGATTCTGCCTGATCGAATTACTAAGGAACAAATGAGTGTTGTGCTTGCAAATGGGAAAGAGGAGATCCTTTTCTCCCGCACAGAACAAAAGATAGCGGTCTCTGGAAATGTGTTTGCTAGTGTTAAAGATCTTACGGAAACTACACGCAAAGAAGCACTCTTCCTCTCCACGGCAGCGCAAATTAACAACAAGTTTGCCCTAGGAATTGTTGGTGCATTTCGCGATATCAATATAATCTCTGGAGTTCGTGGTCAGTATGAAGAGTTCACGATTAGGAAATTTAAAGAAGATCCTGAATACAAGACGCGAATCCTAGAGTATCTAAAAACTGCCGATTTTTGCATCTTTGATGGTCTAACGGAAGAAATTGATGTGCCGGCACTAGATGAAATAAAAGACGATGCTGATAGTTTCTCTGCAAGAAAACGAATGGAGAAAGGAAACGTATTAATCTTCAAGCATCCTGTATACGGCGAAGATAAGAAAAAGATTGATGACTTTAAACTTCTCTTAGAGGACGAGTCGACAGGTACTCAAAAGTTTCTTTCTGTCCTTGGTCCAATTATTGACACCCTTATTGAAGGGAAAGTTTTGTTCATTGATGAATTCGATAATAGTCTTCATCCATTTCTGACAAAACTTACTATTGATCTCTTTGAGTCTAGTGAAATTAATAAGAAAGATGCTCAACTCATTGTAACAACGCATGATGTGAGTCTCTTGTCTTACAAAGATGACTTCATAAAAGATCAATTTTGGTTTACCGAAAAAGATGAACTTGGTGCAGCCAAACTTTTCTCTCTTGCGGAATTCAAACTAAGAAATGACACGGAATTTTCGAAAAAGTACCTAGAGGGTCGCTTTGGGGCTCTGCCGTTTGTTATTCCGTTGGAAAAATAGCACACATGTCTTCAAGATTCACCAGGAAACAAGATAACCGAAAACCACGCAAAGTCATCTTTATCTATTCTGAAGGTACGAAGACAGAACCAAACTACTTCAATGCCATCAAAACAGAACTTCGTCTACAAGAAGTAGACATAAAAGTTCACGGATGTGCTGATCATACCCTGCCTCTTGTAAGGTGGGTTATAGACAGAAAAACAGAAGCAGGAAATTCAGATGAGGGAACCGAGTGGTGGGTGGTATTTGATAAAGATGCCCACGATGGTTTTGACGACGCAATAAAGCTTGCAAGGGAGAATGGCATCGATACGGCCTATTCTAACGAATGTTTTGAATTATGGTTCATACTGCATTTTGATTTCCTAAATACTGCTATTGGTCGTGAGAACTACTATTCAAAACTTACTAAGTTACTCGGGACAAAATACGAAAAGTGCACTTCAAATATCTATGAACTTATAAAAGATAATGAGGCCACAGCTATACGTAATGCCAAAAAATTAGAAGAACAACATGATACCAGTGGTACGAAGTCCTCTCAAAAGAGAGATCCTTCGACAACCGTGTATATGTTGGTAGAAAAACTGAGGGAACTTAAAATATCGCGAGATATTGATAATTAGTAAGTAGAGGCTTAAGGGGGTTCCACGTCGAACCAGACCCGCAGCCGACGAACGAAGATGAGGAGGTGCTGAGGCAGTTGAGGAATGGCGATGACGAAATACTGAACTCAGCGGAGCGAAGTGCGTTAGAATTGCACAGTATGTATTTTGTATACATTCTCGAATGCAAGGATGGGTCGTTATATACGGGCATAACGACAAATGTTGAACGACGCTTTGCAGAGCATAAAAATAGAATTGGCGGACACTATACCCGCTCAAAGCAAGCCGTGCGTGTCGTATACACCGAGCAATACCCCAACAGGTCGTTAGCATCAAAAAGGGAAAGCGAGATAAAAAGTTGGCGGCGAGACAAAAAGATGAATCTGATAGAATCTAAATAATGAAACTTCTGAAAGAAGTTAGACTAATCGAGGTCAAGCGGACATTCGTGATATCCGATCAGATTGCCCATGTGCACAATGGCAAAAACTCGGGAATAATCGTAAGTTTATAAAAGATCTTTCTGAAAAAGAATTTGATAAAAAGCTGTCAGATACGAAGAAAAGAATCTTGAAACTCAAAGAAAAAGAGTTAGACAAATTAGTTTCTCCCGAGTGGCCGAAAAGGCTCAGAGTGTACACGGGGAGCAAGTGGTTTTTAGCGCACGTTAGTCCTAAAGAAGTCGGTGTGTGGACGAGAGCGGGAGGCTTACCATTGCGGTGGACAAATAAGAGTCTTGCTGAAACTGCAGGTAAAGTAGCACGAGGGCTTGAAAGGAATTCAACGTCGATTAAACGGAGACCGAAACATGCAATACCGAATATTTTGAAAATAAAAGATCATTTGGAACAAAAAGAAAGGTACTTGTATCCTATCGTTTTTAAGACTGATACGGGGACAATGGGCAGAAAGAGATTGAAGAGAAAAATGGCTGGAGATATCGATGACGGCAATATGAGGTCTATTGCACTGGCAATGAACGGAAGAAACCCGATTACTGTGTATTTCGGTATTCCGTTTGAATCTTAGGTTCTGCGAAGGTGAATGTGGGTGGTATAGTTTCTTTATGAAAACATCATTATTGGTTGTCATCGTTCTCGTCGTGCTTGGTGCGGGATATTACCTTTCTACATCGGGCGGAGCGAAGCCTGCGGCGACAGAGTATAAGAACGCGACCTATGTCATTGAGGGCGAGCCAGTGACGCTTATAAACGGCAGGGCGGAGACGCCCGCGGCACCCGGTTCAGCATCGAAAGTGGTGACGCAATATTTCGGTAATGAATTGAAAACCGATCTCAATGGCGATGGACGGGAAGATGTCGCGTTTATCCTCACGCAGGATCGCGGTGGCTCCGGCACGTTCTACTACGCCGTCGCGGCGTTGAACACGACGAAGGGATGGATTGGTTCCGACGGATATTTGCTTGGTGACCGCGTCGCGCCGCAGGCGACGACCATCAGCCCGAACCCTAAGCAGAAACAGGTCGTCGTGTTCAACTACGCAGATCGCGCACCCAATGAACCGATGACCGCTCAACCTTCTGTCGGCAAGAGTGCGTACCTCAAACTCAATCCGGAGGCGATGCAGTGGGGAATCGTGATACCTAATTTTGAGGGCGAATCGCGCTAAAACATGAAAACTTCAGCTGCGATCTGGTCGGCAATCGCCGTCGTTCTCGTTGCTGGTGGAGCGTGGTATGTGTTCAACCATCCTGTATCGGTGCAGACATCAGGCGGGCTAAACATCGCGTGGAATCAGTCAGGCACCTCTACGTCTGCACCTGCCTCTTCATCGGCGCAAGCGAGCCTCACGCGGCCATACTCCAACACCCCGATGAAAGTCTTGCTGCAACTGCCGGATGATTACACGATTGATGAATCATATCGCTATCAAGAGCTCGGTCCCGGGAAGGATATTTTAGGTGCCAATTTCATCATTCCCGCGGCTGTAGCAGACGGCACTAATCTCGGCACTGATTCGAGCCTGAGTATCGAACAACTTCCGAAGCTCAAGGAGTGTACGGCGGCGCCCTTTTTGTGGCAGGACGGAGTAGCGGTACGCACGATTGTCGAAGGCAGCACGACCTATTCGGTCGCGGCGGCGACGGGCGCCGCCGCGGGCAGCCGGTATGAAGAGACCGTGTATGCGCTCCCCGGTACGAACCCGTGTATCGCGGTGCGCTATTTCATCCACTACGGTGTCATCGAGAATTATCCGGCAGGCGCCGTGCGTGAATTCGATCGGGCAGCGCTCCTCGCTACCTTCGACGCGATACGGCACTCACTGAAGGTGGTGCAATAAAGTCCAGCATACTGCAGGTGTGTACAGCGTCCGCGCACCGTATGTCGGAGTGATATGGTGATGATAATGCGCGTACGACTCGCTGCGTTCTTTATTTTTATCGCTCCATTTGTGTTTGGCGCGCCGGCGTATGCGGCAATGATTGATTCACAGCCAGACGACAGCGCACAAGCCACGAGACCTCCAATCGTATATGTTTCTTATGGAGGACCATTCGTACCGGAGTATAATTATCACGCAGTGGGGTATATCCCGCACACTAATTTTAATCTCGCGGGGGTGCGCTTTCGCGTGAATGCGAGCGGTGGAGGAGATCATCTGTGTCCTGTTGGTGATGTCTATAGGTATTCCGGGACTTCGACCCCAATATCTTGGAATTACGGCCCATCTTGGGGGTTCCTCATTGGCAGTATTGTCATCGCCACCACCACTCCCGACATACACGGGAATTGCGACTATACGACTCGTGATAATTATGGGCGATCACTGCCGCTCCCTCTGTCCACCGGGAATTATTACGTTTTCCTCATGTCTACGGGCGGGAATTTAGCAAACTGGGTCTCTATGAGCGGGAAGCCCCTCTCTTCTTCTACACCGCAAAATTTCTTTGGATATCGGCCCGCGACCTCCAATCCCTATGTATGGGGAACGCTCGGTCTCGAGGCTGCCTACTTTGAGTTTTTCGATACCGCTCCGCCCCTGACGTACTCCTCACCGACTATCACGCTCTTAGGCTCTGCGACGACGACCGTCGAGTTCGGTTCGACATTCACCGACCCCGGGGCTACGGCACAGGACGCTACGGATGGAGATATCACGAGCGCGATACAAACTACCGGTTCGGTAAACACAGGTATTATGGGTACCACCACGCTTACATACGCGGTTACCAATTCAGGGGGGCTCTCCGCGACGACGACGCGAGCGGTCATCGTCGCCTGTACGCACGATTGCTACTCTAATGTGCTTTTCCTCCCCGGCATCGAGGGGAGCCGGCTCTATCGGCCAGATTATTCCGGCGGTACTGACAAGTTGTGGGAGCCAAACATAGACAGCGATGTAAAAGACTTGTATCTGAATCCGGATGGCACGAGTACGCGGCTTGATATCTATACGAAAGAAAGGGATGTTCTGGACGAGTTGCCGGACGGGGAGAACATCTACAAATCGTTCATCGGAGAAATGGATAGTTTGAAGACGAGTGGTGCGATCGCCGACTGGGAACCTATTGCCTATGATTGGCGACTTTCGCTCGACGACATCCTCTCCTATGGTAATGAGGTGCAAGGCAGGATTTATTATTCGGGAGATCTCCGAGCTACATCGACACCCTACATCACGCAAGAACTCAGACATCTTGCCGCTACATCGAAGACGGGAAAGGTGAGTATCGTCGCGCATTCTAACGGGGGCCTTCTCGCGAAGCGTCTGACAGAAGTTCTCGGCCCCGCAGAGGCAGCGAGACTTATCGATAAGATTATTTTCGTCGCCGTACCGCAGGCAGGGACTCCTGCCGCGATCGCGGCAGGCCTCCATGGCTATGACCAGGAGAATGTGTTCGGGCTTATTACCTCGAAGTCAACCGCGCGTACCCTAGCGAATGCCGCGCCGATGGAATATCAGCTCTTACCCTCGGCGAGCTACTTCACCTATGTTGATGATCCGGTAGTCACATTCGACGAGTCTCTCACGGATTGGATAGCGCAGTACGGCAGCACTGTCCATTCACAGGATCGTTTGCATCAATTCCTTACCGACACCCTTGGAAGAGTAGATCCCGAGACAGGCGATATACAGCAGCCGATACAATTTAGCGACACACTCCTCTCTAATGCCGAAGCGCTTCACACCAGTCTCGACGCCTGGGCACCCCCGACCGGCGTGCCGCTTATACAAATTGCCGGATGGGGAGTGCCGAAAACGGTTGAGGGGATAACGTATAAGAAAAAAGACGCAGGTGTGACGCCGGAAATGAACTTCACCACTGATGGTGACGGCACCGTCGTCACCCCAAGCGCATTATGGACAAGCACTACTGGCGCGTCGAATTATTGGGTAGACTTGAAACGATACAGTAATGATCATTGGCTAACAACTCTTGGTGGCCTCCATTCGTTCGATCATGGGAAAATACTAGAAACCGATCCTGTCTTGGATTTTCTTTCCGACCAAATCACTCATACCGCCAAGTCAATTTCTGATTACGGCTATCTCTCTACTGAGGCCCCAGCAGACTCGAATAAGCGTCTTCGCTTCGCGCTCCACTCGCCGCTCACTCTGAATCTCTATGATTCAGAGGGTCGCCATACCGGCATCTCGACCAGCACAGGGCAGGTCGAGACCCAAATTCCCGGCACCTACTACACAGAGTTTGGCGATGTGAAATACTTGTTCTCAGACGCATCTTCAGGCGCGAGCGTCATCATGAACGGCTATGATACAGGGATGTTCACGCTTGATGTCGATGAATATAGCGGTGACACCCTCACGACGAGTACGACATTTAAAGATGTCCCGACTACAGCAAACACGGTTGCATCTCTTAGCGTACAATCTGACAGTTCAACTCTCTCGTCGATGGTGGTAGATGAGAATGGCGACGGGAGGAATGTCTCCACGATCGTCCCGAAAATAGGGGAGACCGTTACCTATACTGCGCCGCGTCGCGGCCACACGACGCTTGTTAGAGCGGCTAACACAGATGTCGCTTCAGAAGAAGCTCCAGTCGCCGCCGTAGCGCAGGTGGCTCCTCTTGTGCCAAGTCCCAGTACAGAATCCGCAGTGGAAAATAGAGAAGTGGCGACTACCACTCTCGTGTTCGCACCGCCTCCCCGGGAGGTAACGGCTCCTGCAGTAATCGCAGAGACTAAGAAAAAGTCTGTTGCCGCGCCTCGAACGGCGACAGCTCCCAAGCAGGAGGTACATCTTGGCGTGTCGCAAACCGCGTCGGTGTATGAAGCTTCTCAACAGTCGGTACTGAAAAAGTTGAGCGAAGCGATCTATAATAAGCTTTATGGCTTCTGGTTCACTCTTAAATCAATCATTGGTCTTTTATGATTACTAGAAAAACATTACTAATCGTTTCGGGTTTATTAAGTATTTTGCTTCTAGTCTGGGATTATATTGGTAATTACCACATATGTGATTTTTTCATAAACGGAGGAGCAATTAGTAATTGTCCTTTTGTACTTACTGATATTGGGATAAATCTCTTTCCCATAATCCCCCTATTTCTTCTCTCTCTTATCACCTACGGCATGCGTGAGGACGTGTATCGAACCTGGGCTCGCTTCGCGATAGGGTGGATACCGGTCTCAATGGTTCTTATATTCCTCTCTCCCGAATACGCGACTAGCTTCGGCATCGCTCTGTATCCCATTACTAAAGGCACGGTCGCATTTGCCTCCTCGCTCTTCTTCGTCATAATTTCCCTCATCCTCATCTTTTGGAGATATTCCATCTCTCGTCGCAAGATTCGCCAAGGGTAGTCCTTGGCAGAAAGGTGTGAAATGAAGGGCTGCGATTCATGAAGCGAATCGCAGCCCGTTTGCATATCGTCAGTATTCACACCTTCGCCCCTCTGCTGAAGCAGGGCAGCCCCTCCTTATAGTCCTCCAGATTCATCTTGAGAAATACACGGTCTCCCCACATATCTCTCGATATGAAAACCGTGGGAACTTCCACCTTATCGTCTATTGAGACGTCGATAAGCTCGACCCGGGTGAAGATGAAAAGGGGTGCGGTAGGCAGGCCAGTCGGCGGCCCCTTCGCGTAACTGAACGCGACAATTTTCTCTCTCGCGGTTTCCATCTTGGCGAAGTATTCGCCACACATCTCCCATTCCTGCTTCCGAAGCGTCTTCCACAGGTCGGCGGCGATGGCGATGATCGGGTGTTCGAAGTCTTCGGTACTTCCTGCAATGCCCGATGTGATACAGAAGAGCAACACACCGATACCGGCTATCTTCCAGAACTTCATAATCCTTCTCCCTAAGATTGGTTTATCAAGGATATCCTCGCGTACTGTATTCCTCGCTAGTTCTTTGTCAAACGACCTATGTATCGGTGCCTAATCAGTATCGACGAGCCTTCCGTGGTACACTTAAATCATGAATCGGGTCATTTTTGGGGATAATTTGGAGGTTTTAAAGACGATCCCGACAGGGTCAGTAAGCCTTATCTACATTGATCCGCCTTTCAATACCGGTAAAGTGCAATCGAGAAAACAGCTCAAGACCGCAAAGGATATCAATGGCGACAGAATTGGTTTCAAGGGTCAGACCTACCGAACCACCGTGCTTGGAGAGAAATCATATGTCGATAGCTTTAATGATTATCTTGGCTTCCTTGAACCGCGTTTGCGGGAGGCGCATCGAATACTTACCAATGACGGTAGTATCTATTTTCATATTGATTATCGGGAAGTGCATTACTGCAAGGTCTTGCTCGATACTATCTTTGGGCGAGAGAATTTCTTGAATGAAATAATTTGGGCATACGACTATGGGGCACGAAGCAAAAATAAATGGCCGGCGAAACACGACACCATTCTCTGGTACGCGAAAGATTATAGGAATTACATCTTCAACTACGAAGATATGGATCGCATTCCATACATGGCGCCTGGACTCGTTGGACCAGAGAAGGCCGCTCGCGGAAAGACGCCGACAGATACTTGGTGGCACACGATAGTGAGTCCAAATGGTAAAGAAAAGACCGGTTATCCGACGCAGAAACCGCTTGGCATCATCCGGCGCATCATCCGAGCATCTTCTCGAGAGGGAGATTTAATTATGGATTTTTTCGCCGGAAGCGGAACAGCAGGCGAAGCAGCTCTCGAACTGGAGAGGAAATTTATTCTTGTCGATAATAATCCGCAAGCACTGGAGGTCATGAAGAGGCGCTTTGCGGGAAATTCAAGAGTTAAATTTGTAATATCGACAAATATTGGGAATGAATTAAAGAAAATAGCCGTGAAGACTCCAGTTCTTTTCTGACATTTGTTATAAATGCCGCCTCTTTGGCGCGAGGGTTTTCTTATGAAGTTTCTCCACGCGCACTTTCGTTTCTTGATTTATTTTTTGCAGTTGTGATAAAAGATTACGCATTTCCTGTGCGATATCAGCATTTCGATCGCCCTCCTTAATTGCGGCTTGCACCCTAGCATTAAGTTCGGAATCACTGCATTCGAATTCTTTGGGAATAGAATTTCTAGACAAATTAGCACTTTCGAATGGGATTTCAGTATGCTGACCCCTGCTTTTCTTAGTGACGAGCCGAACTATCTCGTGGGGCGGCAAAACTATCCAAGTTTGGCCATTATATATAACGAGGGGTATGAATTTGATCGCACGAATTTGGTTTATGGTATTAGAATGGCATTCCTTAATTTCCACATATCGCAATTCTCCTTTCACGGGGACTCTCGCGTCGCCAAGTTTCGCGTTATCCGATTTCTTTGATCCTTTGACGAATAAACGAAAACGCTCTTCGGCGTTGTCTCCCTCGTGTCTTATCGCCTGCCGTGCCATATAGTCTGGAGCTTAGTCTCTTTCGGGTGTATTGCAAGGCCGGGTGTATACTATCCCTATGAAAGGATTTATTGGGTTTATACGGGAACAGGGAGTGGTTGGTCTCGCCGTCGGCTTCATCCTCGGTGGGGCGGTATCGAAGCTCGTTTCCGCGCTTGTCACTGACCTCATCAATCCGCTCCTCGGCGTTGCGCTCGGCGCGGTCGGCGGTCTAAAAGGCGCATCACTTACGGTCGGCACGGTAGTGTTCCTCTACGGCGACCTCATCAGCACTCTGATGGATTTTGTCGTCATCGCGCTTGTCGTGTACTTCGGCGTGAAGTTGTTTCGTCTCGACAAGCTTGAGAAGACAAAGGGATAAAAGACGATTCGCCCACTAGACTACTGGCTGTGCCGTGGCTCGCGTGCTTCGCGATTCTGCTGTACTGTTCCACTGTGGCAGGTATCACTAGCATCAATTCGGCAGTTTTCAAGAAAGGGATTATCGGGACTGACCCGATACTCACTGATGGTGTGCCTCAAATCGTCTTTGTCGGGCGTTCGAATGTGGGGAAGTCGAGCGTTGTGAACTCACTCACCAATCGTAAAGACTTGGTCAAAGTCAGTAATAAGCCGGGGAAGACGACCGAGCTGAACTTCTTCTCCATCAATAACGGCAAAGCATACTTCGTCGACTTGCCGGGCTACGGCTACGCCGAAGCGTCGCCGAAACAGAAAGAGAAGCTAGAAAAGCTCATCCTCTGGTATTTGATGTATTCGGGTGCACGCCCGCGCATGGTTGTGCTCATCCTCGACATGAAGGCGGGACTTACGGCGTTTGATGAAGAGATGATACGCGTTTTGCGTGAACACGAACACCCGTATCTCGTCGTTGCGAACAAGGCGGATAAGCTCAATCAGAAAGAATCATCGGCACAACTGCGCGCGATACAGGCGGCGGCACACGAAGCTACGGTCGCCACGTACTCGGCGACTACCGCGACGCCCAAGGAGCGCGCCACACTCCTGCAGAAGATTCTCGAAGACTGATATGTACCTCACCGACGACGCGGCGAAGCAGAAAGTGCTTCAGGAGAAATACGGCGGAATAGAGAACGAAGCGTATCGCGCCGATTGCGCGCGCATCGACGCGCATGAGCCGTGGGAGTACATCCTCGGCTACGCCGACTTTCTCGGATGCAAAATCGATCTCTCCTCCAAGCCGATGGTCCCGCGCGACGAGACCGCGCATTGGGTCGCGCGCGTGATAGAGGAATGGAGAGATAAAGGCTCTGTGACGGCGCTCGATCTTTATGCAGGGTCGGGTAATATCGGCATCGCCCTCCTCAAGCACCTGCCGGAGATGTCGGTCACCTTCAACGAGCTCGACGCGAATCTTTTGCCGCAGATTGCGAAGTCACTCGAGATAAACGACATTGATCCGTTGCGCGCGACGCTTATCGCGGGCGATAGTCTCGAAAAAGTGAGAGAGAAATTCGACGTTATTTGCGCGAACCCGCCCTACGTCGACCCGAGAGGCGAGGCGGACATGGACCCGGAGATGCGATATGAGCCGCACATCGCCTTCTTCGGCTCTTCTGACGGCTATGGTCACCACAAAGAGCTTATCGCGCGCGGGCGCGAGTTCCTCACGCCGCACGGCGTGCTTTACGGCGAGTTCGACATGACGCAGGCCGACGAGATCAAACGTCTCCTCGCCGCGAGCGACTGGGACTACGAGATACGCAACGACCCCTACGGCCACCCCGGCCTCATGGTCTTGCGGGCGTAGGGTATCCAAGATTTGTACCTATAGAGACAAGTTGTGGATAGTTCCTATACGGCTGATGGATACAGTCCCGAGTGCAGTGAATTGCTTCTACGTTCTAGGTGTGGCAGTATCACTGCAGAGCAATCCTGCCTGCAACCAAATGGAGGTTTCCATGCAATTGATCCTTCCCAAGACGGTGCCGTCCTTCTCTTTCGTCAACGAGGCCTTGCCGCTCTTCTTTCTCGCGGGTCCTATCGGCGGGGGAGATGACTGGCACTTCAGGATGACCGAACTCCTTATGTCGCATTCTGCAGATTGCGTGATCGTGAACCCGACACGCTACAAGCCGAACCATCCGCATTATCAGTATCGGGTGAGCGGTGATGATGACGTCTATACTCGGCAAACCGATTGGGAGCGCCGGTATATGTGTGACGCTGCCAAGGCGTCACTTCACGGCTGTCTCATCTTCTGGTTGCCGAAGGAGAGCGTAACGAATCCTCGCAGCGACGGGGAACCGTATGCGAGGGATACGCGCGGTGAGATCGCCGAATGGCGCACCCACCTCATGTATGACCGAAGCTTGCGTGTCGTGGTCGGGGCCGAAGAGGAGTTCCCTGGCTTGAGCGTTATCAGGAGGAATTTCGAGTTGACTATGTGCCCGGCGTTCCCTATCTATCGAACGATGGAAGAGGTGGCGGGCGCGGCAGTGAAGTTCGCCATGCGGTAAGTTCGACGTGAAGATCATTCGAGGCCCAACACGGGAACGTGTTGGGCCTCTACTTTATCCCCTGACTCTTGAGAAAGGTGGCGAATTTTTCGCCCCTTCGCATGCGGCAGAATGATTCGATGCAAAAGAAGGGCAATAACTACGCTTTCATCGACAGTCAGAACGTGAACCTGGCCATTCGCGCACAGGGATGGAAGCTCGACTGGGAGCGCTTTCGCATATATCTCCGGGAGAAATACGGCGTGACAAAAGCATTCCTCTTCATCGGGTATGTCGAGGGTAATAATGAGTTGTATATCGCGCTGCAATCGGCCGGCTTCATCTGCATCTTCAAGCCGACGCTCGAATATAAGGACGGAACGACCAAGGGGAACTGCGACGCCGAACTCGTTCTTCACGCGATGATCGAATATCCGAACTACGAGAAGGCGATCATCGTGACGGGCGACGGCGATTTCTATTGTCTGGTGCAACATCTGCTTGAGAAGGCGAAACTTCTTGCCGTCCTTATCCCCAACAGACTCACTTTCTCGGCGCTGCTCAAGTTTAAGGAATTTCGTCCGTACCTGCGGCACATGAACGATCTAGAGAATCTACTTGCATATAAAAAGAGAAGACCCTACGAGGACAGAACCTCGTAGGGTTATTTTCTCCGTTGGTGATATTGATAGTATACGCCGACCAAGAAGCGTGTCAACAGCTATCTGATTCCGAGCGAGGTGAGGAAGGTCGCGAGCTCGGCACCCTCGATGGGGCGCGTCGCATTCGGCGGCAGATCCTCGAGGCGGATGTTCATAATGCGCACGCGCTCGAGCTCGACGACCTGGTTATAAAGCGCCGCGACCATACGACGGATCTGGTGCTTCTTGCCCTCAGTGAGCGTGATGATAAAACTCTTTGACCCCGTCTTGCGCACTTTGCACGGCGCGGTTAGGTAGCCTTCGATATTGACCCCGCTCTCCATTGCCTTCTTGAAGCTGTCGCGCAAGGGTTCGAGCGTACGCACGCGGTACTCTTTATCATGATCATAATCAGGGTTGAGGAGCCGGTCGGTCACGCGACCGTCGTCGGTGAGGATGATGAGTCCGCTTGAGTCTTTATCGAGGCGACCGACAGGGAACACGCCCTTCATATGCACACTCTGCTTGATATCTTTCTCACCTCGCTGCGGCGAATGGGTGATGACACCGACCGGCTTATTATAGGCGAAGTAGCGATACTTTTTCGGGTTCGCTGTACCCGCGAGCTCGACGCGATCGCTCTCGCGCACCCGGTCGCCGAGCTCAGCGACAACGCCGTTTATGCGCACCTTGCCGCGCGCGACAAGCTCGTCGGCGCCCCGGCGCGTCGCAAGTCCCTGGTGGGCGAGGTATTTGTTGATGCGCATCGGCCACTCGTTCGCGGGCTTGGTGACTGGAGTTTTTAGCATATGTGTTCACTATACATATTAAATGATATTCTGTCTATGAATAGGAATTGACATTCCTATAAAGGTATGCTATCCTAGAGTGCAGGTGGCAGATCCTTATAACACAGTTTCAGTCCCAATGAGACGAGCTTTTTACGGCTTACACCAGCAAGTAATTGCCGGTCATTTTTACAATTAGGCCGTAAAACGCTCGTCTCATTCGAGACAAGTCGCTAGTCCCGACGGTTCGGGCAAGGAGAATGATGATGACCGCGAGGATCACATCAGAGCAAGAGAAGCAATTCAATCGTTTCGTCGAGGACGCCATCAGCAAGGCGCGCAAAGAAGTCGATCCCGACAAGGATGGCCTCCAGCGGCTCATCGAGCGTGGGGGCGAGTTCCAGGCTTACGTCGTGGCTGGCATTGCACGTTTCGCTGCAAAAGCACCGGACTACGACCTGGCTCGAACCATTCTCGGCAAGGATTTCATTTCTCCCGAGGATATCATGAAGTCGCGCAGGGGGTTCATCTACACGGACGATCAGCTCGCGCAGTACGGCGACACTGTGCCTTCGCAAGAAGTGCTTGAGTGGTGTCGCGACAACGACTACATGCTCGTCGCTGGCCCCAACCGCCCTATGTCGCTCCTCGATGTCCGCGATCTCAAGCGCGACCACTTCTACTCGAAGGAAGGCGGCTGGTACGCGGAGCAGAAGTTCGCGGAGAACGACAAGGTTGATACTCGATGGGTCATGCTTCGCAAAGGGCCGGTTCTCAATTCGACCTCGAAGAACTGGAATGAGCAGCAGACTCTCCTGTCCGAGACCGAGGTGACGCCCAACGTCGCCGGAGTCGCCTGGTGCGTTACCACGTACAAGGCGGTCAGGAACGTCTACTTGCTTCCGGGTGTCTACGTCCGCACTTCTTCGCTGGACTCGGACGGCGTTCGTGTGAGCGTCGGCAGCTTCGATGCCAGGGGTCTCCGCGTCAGCGGCGGCTGGGGCGGCCGCCGCGGCGATGGCCTCGGTCTCGCGTCTTCCCGGAAGACTGAAACTTGATCTCTTGAGGACTTGTTCCTCTTGAATCCTCGACCACTTGCGCTTGCGCAAGTGGTCGTTTTCTTTGATATACTATTACGTATCACGCTAATGAAGGTCGGGTTACGGTTCGACCTCGCGGGATGTCTCACTTGAGATTCGCCAGAGTATCGTCGATCCACGGGTCACGATAGTGTGCGAAACAGGATAGAGATTCTAACTTCTTGCCCATTTTTTGAGAAGGTGTCCCTCGGGGCTGCTTCCGCAATACATTCAAGATTGAGAGGATATAGGCATGTGGCATAAGGCTCTGCGGTAACCCTCAAAGTCTGGTGCCGCGCACAAGCGGGTTATAGATGGAAATGGGTAAACAACTGGACTCGGACGGCAATCGTGTGAACGTCGGCAGCTTCGATGCCAAGGGTCTCAACGTCAACAACAACTGGGACGACAACCGCAGCGATGGCCTCGGTCTCGCGTCTTCCCGGCAGTCGTTTCTCTATCTCGAAGAGACTCGCTCATGCGAGTCTCTATCGTTCTTTAGTAGAGCGAATCCAACCGCCGAGCATACGGCCAATCTCGTCAATATGAGTCTCAAGAACAAGATACTTCTTGTTGTCAATAGTCCTCATATCTTTCGTGAGGCGTATGAGAACGCGGAGCACATTCAACTGCACGCTTGCTGATTCAAGTACTGGCAATTTCTCCACTTTCCCCGATTGACTTGCAAGAAGTATCGCTTCAAGCACATCAAGAATACAATTCTCACAACGTTGCCAGATTGTATATCGATCTTGCTTCGAAACATCACCGCGGTATCCGTAGAACGTCTTATACAGGTCGTAACACTTCTTAAAAATCGGTATATCTAGATTGTTAATCATATGAAGGTGTATAGGAACTTATTTGAATCAATAATCTCGACAGAGAATCTGTTCGAGGCGTGGGACGTGTTCAAACGCGACAAGAGGAATAGACCAGATGTCGAAAGATTCGAGAAGAATATCGAGCAAGAAGTATTCAATCTTTCGCATGAGCTTCGTACAAAAACGTATTGGCATGGGTCGTACTATGCTTTTCTGATTCGCGATCCAAAATTACGGAATATCAATAAGGCAACGGTGCGCGACCGAGTTCTGCATCATGCGATATTTAAGATTTTGAATCCTATTTTTGAACCAACCTTTATACTGACCTCCTTTTCTTGTCGTATCGGAAAAGGGACGCATAAGGGAGTGGAGTATTTGGCGAATTCGTTGCGGGCGGTGAGTCAGAATAATATCCATTCTTGTTTCGCATTGAAGTGCGATGTACGTAAGTTCTTCGACAGTATTGATCACGAAACCCTTCTCGGGGTTCTTAGGAGAAGGATTCTTGATGAAGACACGCTCTGGTTGCTCGATAATGTTATTAATAGTTACGAGACGGGCTTTACGAGAGAGAGAGAGAGAGAGAGAGAGAGTAAAAATGCGCCGAAAAAAGGCGTACCCATCGGCAATCTCACGAGCCAGCTTTTTGCCAATATCTATATGAATGAGTTGGATCAATTTGTGAAGCATGAATTGCGAGTGAAATATTATGCGCGGTATACGGATGACTTTGTAATCCTATCAGATGACCGGGCATATCTAGAGAGTCTTATTCCGCAAATAGCAGGATTCTTGAAAACGCGATTGTCACTGTCGCTCCACCCAGACAAAGTCTTCATTCGGAAATACAATCAGGGTATAGACTTCCTCGGCTACGTCATTTTGCCGAAACATGTAAGAGTGCGGACTCAGACGCGAAGACGGATTTTCAAAAAGATGCGTAAACAGGTTGTTTTGTTCAAGAACGGAATCATCGGTAAACCGACGTTGCTTGGTTCCTTAAACTCATATCTCGGCGTGTTATCTCATGCAGATGCCTACGAGCTGTCCGAAGATCTCAAAAATCAATTCTGGTTCTGGATGAACGATTAAATTCCTATTTATCCAAAAATACGCTAGGGTGGTCTGATGGCACGAGAAGAAAGCGTCATCAGTTTTGAGGAGGTCTCCTTTGAATACGGGCACAATAAACCCATCTTAGATGAGGTCTCTTTCACGCTGCGCCGCGGGATGAAGATGGCAGTGATGGGGCAGAACGGCGCGGGGAAGTCGACCCTCTTCTCCTTGATGACGGGCGAGAAGAAGCCCGAGAACGGTGAGATACATATGAGTCACGGAATGAAAGTGGCGCTGGCATCGCAAGTGATTCCGCGCGAGAAGATGGGGCTCTCGGTGCGCGATTTCTTCGCTTCGTATTTTGATAAAAAAGTGTATAACATCGACCCGAAGATCGATGCGGTGCTTGAGGTAGTAAATCTCGAACATTACCACAAGGGCACTTCTATTTCTCTAAGCCCGAGTACAGGCGAGAGAAATAAGTCGCACCAAAAATTGCACGATAGGGAGGTGAAGACCTTCTCTGGCGGTCAGCAAGCGCGTCTCCTCTTAGCCTCGGCGCTCATACAGGAGCCTGATCTCTTGCTTCTTGACGAGCCGACGAACAATTTGGATAAGGCCGGTATCGAACACCTCACCAAATTCCTCGTGGGTTATACGGGGACGGTCGTCGTGATCTCGCATGACGCGGAGTTCTTGAACGCCTTCACTACCGGCGTACTCTACCTCGACATCTTCACGCGGAAGATTGAGCAATACCCGGGCAACTATCACGATGTGCAGCGCGATATTCTCATTCGTATTGAGAAAGAAAACAGAAAGAACGCCCAGCTCGAGAAGAAAATTCAAGAGAATAAAGACAAGGCGAACTTCTTTGCTCAGAAGGGAGGCAAGATGCGTCTCGTCGCGAAGAAGATGCGTACCGAGGTCGAAGAGATGGAAGGAGAAATCGTGGATGTGCGCAAGGAGGACAAGACCATTCGACCGTTTGCGATACCCGCACAAGAAGAGTTGAGCGGGGTCGTCTTCGCGCTCGAGTCGTATACGCTCCCGCATGGCAAGAAGCCCCTGAAGAAGAAGGCACATGTCTCGCTTCGTAAGAATGAACACCTCCTTCTCAAAGGTCCGAACGGCATCGGCAAATCGACTCTGCTTGAAGCGGTAGCGAAAGGCGTTGCCGAGGGTGCAACGATATCTGAGGACGTAAAGGTCGGCTACTACCGACAGGATTTCTCTACGCTCGATTTCAATAAGACCGTGTATGACACGCTTATGGAAAACATGGGACAGCCGGACGAAAAGCGCATGCGCACCGTCGCCGCCGGATTCCTGATCACGGGAGATACTATATATACGAAGATCGGCAGTCTCTCGGAGGGACAGAAAGGGTTAGTCGCCTTCGCCTCGCTTGTCTTGGAACGCCCCGGACTCCTCATTCTCGATGAACCGACCAACCATATCAACTTCCGCCATCTGCCGCTTATCGCGAAAGCGCTCGATCAGTATGCAGGTGCGATGATACTCGTCTCGCACGTCCCTGAATTCGTTTCTCAGATACGCATCGACGATGTGCTCGATCTAGAGAAATAGAACGGGTCGTCTGGCTTAGGCGGTGATGCTCGCAGCCGATTCTTTTAGCACGGCGGCAGGCCGGTAGTAGCGGAACATGAACCATCCGGCGCCAAGTGCGCCGAAGGCGCACATGATGAGCGTGACACGCGGCGATATCCCAAGAGCGATGATGCCCGCTGCAATCAGAAGTCCGGCAACTGCTCCGATATCCCAACTCGTCTCGTGGTGCCACGCCGCTTTGAGCGGATATCCGCTTTCTCGGATGCATCCGTATGACATCTGCGAGTGCGCCATGTAGTAGGCGACCGAAGCGATGCTGGCGAGCACATTGAAGCCGATGATAGCCTCGGGTGTAACGCCAAAGATCGCTCTGCCGGTAAGATCGACGAACATAAGCAGTGCACCGGTAGCCGCGAGCCAGTGTTTCGGGATGGCGTCAAAATGTTTCCCAAGCAGATAGTCCCCGAGCGCATACAAAAGAGCAGCGATAGCTAAGAGCACGCCGAAGCCTAGGAAATCCGAATCCGCTGCAGTGAACAGCACGATCGGCCACATAATACCCATGCCTGCCGAGAAGAAGCCTTCTGCGATCAGGATGCCTCGCAAACGCGCGATGGATTCCGCACGAGGTTCCGGTCGTTCGTCCTTGTGCGCTGGTGGTTGTTTCGGAAGGGCGAAGAGGGGGATGCAGGAGAATAGTGCGAAGAGAGCACCCGCGCCAAACGAGAGCAGCGCGCCATGCGTGGCAAGCAGATACCCGCTTACGACACTGCCGAGCACTTGTACTACCTGAGCGAGCGCTTCTCTCGTGCCGAAGTTTGCTGCCCCGCCTGTTCTGCCCATAACGCTGACCCAATAAGCGTGGTAGTAGGTGAAATATATCGATTCGGCAAGCGCGAAGGAGAAGATGAAGACGAACAGCCAGGCTCCGAAAGTGTGCACGGGAAATGCGGCGAGATAGCGGAAAGGGAACAGAAGCGTACCGATGATGAGGCCGTTCCTGAGGTCAGTACGCTCCATGAGCGGGAGTAAGAGCTTGCGCAAGGTGAAGCGCAGCGCAAAAACGCCTGCCATGGTAAGCGCAAGATCTAGGAACGTGAAGCCTTGCTTATAGAAATAGGCCAGGAAGAATGATCCGGCACATACTTCACCGAGCGTTTTCAGGGAATTGTGGAGATAAAAGAATTCGAGCGAGCGGTTGTCTTGCATGGCCCGTATCATACCTCAGAGCAGAAGTCTCTCATATGCGGCCTGCGACGGACGGCGGATAACACCTCCTCTGTGTGTGCGGTGCGGTATAGTGGGAGTAATGACAGAGTCGCACGGATTTGAAAAAGGATTCGAGAAAGCATTCGAGGTGCCGGCTGAGGCGCTCGAAAGGGGTATCGAATTCGCAGAGAAGGAGGAGAAAACGCTCATCAGTAAGAAGCCCTTCAGGCTCGCGGAGGAATACTGGGATACGCTCGGTCCGGGGCTCACCACCGGCGCAGCTGATGACGACCCCTCGGGTATCGCAACGTACTCGCAGGCGGGCGCGAGATATGGGCTTCAGCTCATCTGGTTCTCGCTCTTTACGTACCCCTTCATGGCGACCGTGCAGGAGATGTGTGCGCGTATCGGTATCGTGAGCGGACAGGGGCTCGCCGCCAACATTCGCCGCCATTACGCCGCACGTACGCTCTATGTTGTTACCCTGCTTCTCTTCTTCGCGAATGCGCTCAACATCGCCGCCGACCTCGGTGCGATGTCGGCGGCAACGCGCCTCCTGCTCCCGGATATGGGGTTCGAATTGCTCGTTATCGTCTTCGCACTTCTCTCGCTCGGGCTCCAGATATTTACTACCTATGCGCGATATGCGAAGTACCTGAAGTATCTGACGCTTGCGCTCCTCTCGTATGTCGCAGTGGCATTTTCAGTCGGGCTCGATTGGGGTGATGTGCTCCGGCACACGCTTGTCCCCTCGATGACATTCTCGAAAGAGCAGATATTCCTCATCTGCGGCATCCTCGGTACGACTATCTCGCCGTACCTCTTCTTCTGGCAGACCTCCCAAGAGGTCGAAGAGCGGATACTGAAGGGCGAAAGTACCGTTGAGGAGCGCCGCGCTCAAGTGAGTTCACAAACGATACGTCGGATGCGCACGGATGTATGGAGCGGGATGCTCTTCTCAAATCTCATCACCTTCTTTATCTTCGCCGCGACGGCCGGCACGCTCTACGCACACGGGATTACTAACATCGCCACCGCCGATCAGGCCGCGCTCGCGCTGAAGCCCTTCGGTGAATTCGCCTTCCTCCTCTTCGCCGCCGGCATTGTGGGCACCGGTCTTCTCGCGGTACCGGTACTCGCCGGCTCGACAGCGTACGCTCTCTCTGAGAGTTTTGGTTGGAAGAATGGCCTCTACCACAAACTCAATCAGGCCTATGCCTTCTACGGCGTCATTATCATCTCGATGCTTATCGGTATCGCCGCAAACTTTGCGCACTTTGACCCGATACAGATGCTGGTGTATGCCGCCGTCGCGAATGGCGTGATAGCGCCGGTGATTCTCTTCTTCGTCGTGCGCCTCTCAAGCAACGCACATATCATGGGCGAATATGTGAACCGCCCGTTCGTTTCGAAGCTCGGCTGGATGACTATCGGCTTCATGGCGCTCTCCGGCATCGCTGCCGTCGCGACGATGTTCATGTAACCCTCTACCTATGGAACAAAAATCAATCACGGAAGCGCTTGATCTCTCGGGAAAGGTCGCCATTGTCACGGGCGGTGCGGCGGGCATCGGCTACGCGATAGCAGAAAGACTCGCCGAGGCTGGAGCGAAAGTACTCATCGCTGATAAGAATGAGGAAGTGGCGCACGCCGCCGCCGCGAAACTCCCCGGTACCGGTATCGCCTCCGTCTGCGATGTCTCCGACGAGACGCAAGTGGAGGCGATGGTCGCGCATGCCGTTCGCGAGTTCGGTGGTATCGATATTCTCGTCAATAACGCGGGTATCTATCCTTTCAAATCAGTCATGGAAGCGACCAAAGAAGACTTTGAAAAGGTCATCCACACCAATCTCAAAGGCGCATTCTTCGCGGCGCGTGCGGCGGCGAAAGAGATGATAGCGCAAGGGAAGGGAGGCACGATCATAAACATCACTTCCGTCGACGCTCTCCATCCGTCATCGGTCGGGCTCGCGTTCTATGACGCGAGCAAGCACGGGCTCTGGGGCTTCACCAAGAATCTCGCGCTTGAGCTCGCGCCGCACCACATCCGCGTAAATGCCATCGCTCCCGGCGTCGTCGCGACGCCGGGAACCGAGATGGGGAAGGCGGCAGATGCGCTTATCGGGAAGATACCGATGCACCGACTCGCCGATGCCGATGAGATAGGGAAGGCGGCGCTCTTCCTCGCCTCTGATCTTTCCTCCTATATGACCGGTTCGCAGGTCGTCGTCGACGGCGGCATCCTGCTTGCGTAATACGCCCCGTATTGTATTATTGAGCCATCGCCCACGGGCCCGTACACTAAGTCCCGCACTACGCGGAGCGTGTGGTTGAGGACCGATACGAAACTTAGTGTCCGGGCGGGCATTTTTTATTTATGGAAATCAGAAATATCGCCATTATCGCCCACGTTGACCACGGCAAGACCGCGCTCACTGACGCTATCCTGAAGCAGACGGGTGCAGTCGCTGAGGGCACCTCGATGGACTCCAACGCGCTCGAGCGCGAGCGCGGCATCACTATTTACGCCAAGAACGCAGCGGTAGAGTACAAGGGCACCAAGATAAATATCGTGGACACGCCCGGGCACGCCGACTTCGGCTCTGAAGTTGAGCGCGTACTGCGCTCCATCGACTCGGTCTTGCTCGTCGTGGACGCACAAGAAGGACCGATGCCGCAGACGCGCTTCGTCTTGAAGAAATCGCTCGATTTGGGGCTCAAGCCGATTGTTGTCCTCAATAAGATAGACAAGCCGGCCGCTGACCCGGCGCGCGCGCACGATCAGGTACTCGAGCTCTTCATGGAGCTCGGGGCATCAGACGAGCAATGCGATTTCCCCGTGGTATATGCGATTGGCCGCGATGGCCGCGCGTCTCTTAGTCCTGACGACCTCTTGATGGGCGCCGAGAAAGACCTCTCACCAGTTCTCGACCTTATCCTCGAGAAAGTTGCACCGGCAAATGCGAATGCGTCTGCGGATGCCCCGCTTATGCTCCAACCGTTCAATCTCGCCTATGACAACTTCATGGGCCGACTCGCGGTCGGTCGCATCTACCAGGGTACGGTGAAGCCTAATCAGACGGTATTCATCAAGAAGCCGGATGGCGAGATACGCACCGGACGCACGACCAAGGTATTCACCTTCAAGGGGTTGGATCGTGTTGAAGCAATCGAGGCGTCAGCCGGAGATATCGCGCTTATCGCCGGCCTGCCTGACATCTATATCGGAGAGACGGTAACGACCAATGAAGCTGCAGGGCCGCTGCCGGCTATCGCGGTCGACGAGCCGACCATCTCGCTCAACTTCCTCGTCAATAATTCGCCCTTCGCCGGTAAGGAGGGGAAATTCGTCACGAGCCGCCAGATACGCGATCGGCTCGAGAAAGAGCTCGAGGTGAACGTCGGACTCAAGGTAGATTTCAGCAGTTCTGAATCTTTCAAAGTGTCGGGTCGCGGCGAGCTCCACATCGCGGTTCTGCTTGAGAATATGCGCCGCGAAGGGTACGAGATGCAAGTCTCTCAGCCGCAGGTCATCACGCGCGAGGAGAACGGCGTGAAGCTCGAACCGTTCGAAGAGGTTATTATCGATACGCCATCTGAGTTCCAGGGCGCTATCATCGAGAAATTGGGGACACGCGCATTTGTGCTTCAGAACCTCGTACAGCAGGAGAATACGGTACGCCTCACCCTGCTTGGTCCTACGCGCGGGCTTCTCGGCTACAAGAATATTTTTGTCGTGGATACGAAGGGCGAGGGTATTCTTTCCTCGCGCTTCGTCGGCTTCAAGCCGTATGCGGGCGAGATACGCCGCCGAATCGTAGGCTCGATGATTTCGATGGCGACCGGCAAGGCGCTCGGCTACTCGCTCTGGTACCTCCAGGACCGCGGTCAGCTCTACATCAAGCCGGCGACGGAAGTGTATGAGGGTATGGTGATCGGCAATACCTCTAAGGGCGAAGAGATGATGGCAAATCCGACCAAGGGCAAGGCTCAGTCGAACGTCCGCTCTTCTGGTATGGATGAGGCGCTTACGCTCGTGCCGATATTTGACCTCTCCATCGAGCGCGGCATGGAAATAATGACCGATGACGAGTATTTGGAGATTACGCCGAAGTCAGTTCGATTGAGGAAACAGTATCTGACTGAAAATGACCGGGCAAAGGCTCGGCGGTAAAGCCGGAGCGCAAGCCCCGTTAGAAATCTGATTTCTAACGGGGCAAACAATATCTCACTGAAAACGACCGCGCCAAAGCCCGAAGATAAGAGAACGTCCGCCTCTGGCGGATTTTCTTTTTTGGGGTACAGTGCGGGCATATGGCATCTGCACACGAGCTCGTCGTCGACCTCCTCAAGAAAGCCGACATAACCGTCGGCGGGGATAGGCCGCAGGATATCACGGTCTATGACGAGCGACTCTACAATCGCGTTATCCGCTACGGCACAGTCGGCCTCGGCGAGGCGTATATGGACGGCTGGTGGGATGCAAATTCTCTCGACACTTTTATCGCTACGGTACTTCAGGCGCATTTGGAGAAGGTGATTGAGATAAATCTCGCATCGGTCATCGCCATCGCCAAATCTTTTATATTCAACCAGCAGTCAGGCAAGAATGCGTTTACCGTAGGCGAGGTGCACTACGACCTCGGCAACGACCTGTACGAAGCGATGCTCGATACGCGCATGGTGTACACCTGCGGGTACTGGGCGAAGGCGAAGACGCTCGATAAGGCACAGGAGGCGAAGCTCGATCTTGTATGCCGGAAGATAGGACTCAAAAAAGGCGATAGGATTCTCGATATCGGGTGCGGATGGGGAAGTTTCGCAAAATTTGCAGCAGAGAAATATGGCGCAGAAGTTGTGGGCATCACCGTGTCGAAAGAGCAGGCGACGCTTGCTCGCGAGCGATGCAAAGGGCTCTCGGTCGAGATACGCGTACAAGACTATCGCGAGATGCACGAGGAGTTTGATCACATCGTCTCTTTGGGAATGTTCGAGCATGTCGGCCCGAAGAATTATCGTGATTACTTCGAGGTCGCGCGTCGTTGTCTCAAGGATGACGGGCTCTTCCTCCTCCACACCATTGGCGACAATGTCTCACGCACTACGAGCGACCCGTGGATAACCAAATACATTTTCCCCGGCGGGGTTATTCCCTCAGCGGCGCAGATAGGGAAGACGAGCGAAGGGCTCTTCGTGATAGAAGATTGGCACAACTTCGGCCCCGATTACGATAAAACGCTCATGGCGTGGGCGGCAAACTTTGATGCCGCCTGGCCGAAGTTGCGTGAGAAGTACGGCGATAGGTTTTATAGAATGTGGAAATATTATCTACTCGCTTGCGCAGGAGCTTTTCGTGCTCGACAGACCCATCTATGGCAGATAGTGCTTTCCAAAAACGGCGTGCCAGGCGGCTATACCAGTGTACGTTAGCAACACACACTGATGTTCAGTGTTGTGCATCGCCTTTGAATCGCGAGCGGGGAAGTGGACGCACGAGGGTAGCGTAGTACACTTTGGGTATGATTCTCGTCGAATATAAGAAGGCCCTCCTGAAATTCGCGCTCGTCGAGACGTTTTCGGCCGGGCTTGAGCTCTTGGGAAGCGAAGTAAAAGCACTCCGGAATAAACTAGGGAGCCTTGATGGCGCGCGCGTCGTGGTGCGCGGCGGCGAGGCGTTTGTCGTGGGTATGACGATACCGCCGTATCAAGTGGCGAATACGTCGAAGACCTACGACCCTGAGCGCGCACGCCGTCTCCTGCTTACGAAAAAAGAACTCACAACACTTCTCACTGAGGAAGCGAAGAAAGGGTTGACAATAATACCGCTTGAGGTGTATTCTACAGGCAGGCTCGTGAAAGCGCGCATCGCTATCGTCCGCGGCAAAGGCAAAGCCGACCGCCGCGAAGATTTGAAGAAGCGCGATGCCTCGCGCGAAACAGCGCGAGTTCTAAAGAATCGGTAGTCCCGAAAAGTTCAGAATGCAGTTCTTGATTTCTCGGGGGTGACCGGCTTTGACGGTCTGTACTTTGAAAGACGTGCGACGCAGTGCACTCTCGCCTACCACTCTAATCTAGCGAGAAAACATACTTGCAAAGAACACTCTAGCAAGCGTGAAGTCCCCGTACTTCGGTATGAAGGACTTTGCGTTCGCCTACGCGGCAGCCTAACGGCTCCTCGCCTATGCGACGTCTGACCTTTCCGGTTCTCCAGGGGAAGTCTCGGGCGGAATCATCTGGAGCATCGATACCCGGTCTCCCGCCCGGTGCATCTAAATAAGGGATCGGGCAGGAATGGTTTTGTCGACGTTCCTCGCATCCTGCCGTAGACTCTAACGTCGACTATGCGTCGTAGACTCGCTTTCATAGCCAGGCTCGGACTCGGGTTCGATTCCCGACATCTCCACCATTTTGCAAAAAGCTTCCTCGCGGGAGCTTTTTGCGTCAGAGTGAGATATAGTACTTCGATGGCAGCTGCATCTCCTAAGAAGCCGAAAGGGAAGAAGCACGTAGCGCCGAAGGCGCGGGGCTGGCGTGCGCTCCTTGGCGGCCCTTCCTTCTTCAGTAATCTCATCAGCACGATACTCATATTCCTGATTCTCATGAGCCTATACTCGCTCGTCGAGAGTATGGTGAAGCCGGCAAACGACGTTCCGCTCTCGGCTGTCGCGTCTGATGTCGCTCTTGGGAAAATAAGCTCGATCTCGGTCAACGGCGATTCGCTCGATCTCACCTATGCCGATGGAACTGCGAAGGTCTCGCGTAAGGATCCTTCGGCCGGACTCCCCGAGACCTTGGCGACCTATGGCGTTACGCCTGTCGAGCTCAGTAAGGTTGCGATAACGATACAGGGGCAATCAGGATTCCAGTTCTGGTTTATGACACTCGCGCCGATACTTCTCCCGTTCCTCTTCCTCGTGCTCCTCTTCTGGTTCCTCTCACGACAAGTGAAGGGTGCGGGGATGCAGGCGTTTAGCTTCGGCCAATCAAAGGCGCGCGTGATTGATCCAGCTGATTCTTCGCAGCGCGTTACCTTCGCCGATATCGCCGGCGCCCGCGAAGCGAAGGAGGAGCTTATGGAAATAGTCGACTTCCTCAAAAGTCCGAAGAAGTTCCTCGATATCGGTGCGCGTATACCGAAGGGCATCATCCTGATGGGCGCGCCCGGTACCGGTAAGACCTTGCTCGCTCGCGCGGTCGCGGGCGAGGCGGGCGTACCTTTCTTCTCTATCTCGGGCAGCGAGTTCGTCGAGATGTTCGTCGGCGTCGGCGCAAGCCGCGTCCGCGACCTCTTCCAACTCGCGAAGAAGGCTGCGCCCGCGATCATCTTCGTCGACGAGATAGATGCGGTAGGGCGGGTGCGCGGCACTGGCGTGGGCGGCGGGAACGACGAGCGCGAGCAGACGCTCAATCAGATACTCGTCGAGATGGACGGCTTCGAACCGACCGAGAAAGTGATTGTGATGGCGGCGACCAATCGTCCCGACGTGCTCGACCCCGCCTTACTACGCCCCGGGCGCTTTGATCGGCGCGTCACCATCGACCTGCCTGATAGGCGCGACCGCGAAGAGATATTGAAGATTCACGCGCGCCAGAAGCCGCTCGGTCCCGACGTCGTCCTCTCGGTCATCGCCGAGCGTACGCCGGGCTTCTCGGGCGCCGAACTCTACTCGCTTATGAACGAGGGCGCGATACTCGCCGCGCGCGAGAACAGGAAAGAAGTCACCCAATACGATTTGATACGCTCCATAGAAAAAGTGATGCTCGGCCCTGAACGGAAGAGCCACCTGCTCGGAAAGCGCGAGAAGGAACTTACGGCATATCACGAAGCCGGACACGCGCTCGTCTCGTCGATATTGGAGTACGCCGACCCGGTGCACAAGATATCGGTCATCAGCCGCGGACACGCAGCGGGCTACACGCTCAAGCTTCCGTTCGACGATAAGAAGATGCAGTCAAAGAAACAGTTTCTCGACGATATCGCAGCGACCTTGGGCGGCTATGTCGCCGAGGAACTCATTCTTGACGATGTGACGACGGGGCCCTCGAACGATCTGATGGTCATCACCGCGCTCGCGCGCGATATGGTCTCGCGCTACGGCATGAGCGATAAGCTCGGACCGATTGCGTTTGGCGAACGACAGCTCGGGAACGAACCGTACTCTGAACATGTCGCGATGCAGATAGATGCCGAAGTCTCGCGCATCATCGAGGAGGCGAAGGTGCGTGCGAAGAAGGTCATTACCGAGCATCGCGCCGCTCTCGATGCTATCGCGAGGGAGCTTATAGAAAAGGAGACCGTGGAGCGCGAAGACTTCGAGAAGATTTTGATACTGAACGGCATCACGCCGAAGAAGAAAGAGGAGGAAGGGCACACGATCGCGCCCGTGGCACTCTAAGCGGAAATCAAAACCCCCGGCGCAGAGACCGGGGGTTTCATCAGTTGGCGGAGACGTTTAGGCCTTGTCAACCATGGCGAGATGCGGTGGTGCCTTCGGGTCGAAGCACACGTCGTACTGGGGGCCCGGGTTGAAGACATCGAGGTCGTATCTGATCTTCCGGCACGATTTCAGCCGGACGGGTGTTCTTAATGCAGGAACGGGTTTGCCGTCGTTATCGACGATGATCGCGCCGCGTTGCATGGCATGTCCGACTTCGGCCAGGGACGTCTTGGTAATCGTCCCGATTTTCTTCCCCTTGACCGGCACCCGCATCAGGACGAGCTGACCTCCTTCAACGGTAAAACTTTTGGCGAATACTATCCCAATTCTTGCTGGCATCTCGCGTCTCCTTTTCTGTGGTTGGGCAACGAACAAAAGCAGACTGCATTCTACCATTATGCGTCTATGGATTCAATGGTGTAATATGACCAGTATCCGCCCTTAGCTCAGTTGGTAGAGCACTCCGCTTATACCGGATCGGTCCTTGGTTCGAGTCCAAGAGGGCGGACCAGTCATTCCAGATGCATCTTCTTGTCGGCAGCGTGGGCGCGCGCGACGAGTGCAGGGTGACTTCGCAAATCAAGATCGCTTGCGACGAGCGAGGCGGCTTCGGTGCGTGCGGCCTCAACGAGTTTTATATTCTTCAGCGCTTCCATCGCGACGTCGGAGACGCCCCACTGACGACCACCCGCGAGCTCGCCTGCGCCGCGGAGCGTGAGGTCGTATTCAGCGAGCTCGAAACCGTTTCTCGCGGTGGTAAATGCTTTCATACGCTCTCGTGTCGCTTCACCAAAGGTTTCCGGTAGCGCAAAACAATATGATTGGTGGGTAGAGCGTATGACGCGACCGCGCAGCTGGTGAAGCTGGGCGAGACCGAAGCGCTCGGCGCCCTCGATAAGTATGATGGTCGCATTCTGTACATTCACCCCCACCTCCACTACTGAGGTAGCGACGAGGATATCTATCTCATCATTTTCAAATCGCTTCATCACCTCCTCTTTTTCTGCCGGGCGCATCTTGCTGTGGAGGATGCCGATCGTCGCGCGCGGGAACACATCCTTCTGGAGCCGCACTGCTTCGGCTTTGACCGACTTGGCCTGGAGGGCGAGCTCCTTCTGCGGATCGGGCTCGTCGATGCGCGGACAGATAATGTACGCCTGGCGGCCCTTTGCGAGCTCTTCGTGCACTTGCGCGTACGCCTCGTCGCGTTTCTCGGGGCCGAGCACTTGCGTGATGACCGGCTTCCGGCCGACAGGCATCTGATCAAGTACGGTGAGGTCGAGGTCGCCGTAGAGGGTGAGGGCGAGCGTACGCGGGATAGGAGTCGCTGTCATCGAGAGGAGGTGGGGTTTTGTCGTGCCCTTGGTCGCGAGCTTCTGTCGGTGCATCGTGCCGAAGCGGTGCTGTTCGTCGATGATGGCATAGGCGAGATGCTTGAACACGAGCGACTTCTCGATAAGTGCGTGCGTGCCGATGACGATCGGGATGAGACCATCGGCAACACGCTTCCGGAAGGTTGCCTTCGAGAGCTTCGCAGATTCCTCATAGCGCACGCGGGAGGGGAAGACACGGCACTCGCTTCCCGTGATGAGGCCGATAGGTATAGGGTGGTCGCGGAAGTAAGACACGAAGGTTGAGAAATGCTGCTTCGCGAGGATTTCGGTCGGGCAGAGATATGCGACTTGGAGCGCGCCAGCAATCCTTCCTTTTGGTATCGAGGTTGCGACGAGGTATGCGGTCGCCGCGGCGACCGCGGTCTTGCCGCTCCCCACATCGCCTTCAAGAAGTCGGAGCATCGGGTGCGGTTTCTCAAAATCTGCGGTGATAGCCTCGATAGCCTGCATCTGTGCTTTTGTTGCGGGGAAGGGGAATGATGCTATGAAATCTTTGAGCGCTTTTCTGTCTACTGCGACAGGAAGCGCTTCTTCTCGCAAGAGCGCTCGACGGCGCTTTTGCATCACGAGCTGAAGCGCGAACACCTCTTCAAAGGCGAAACGCTTCTTTGCGGCGTCTGCGTCTGACTTTCTCTGTGGCATATGGATACATACGAGTGCCGCAGAGAGCGAGGGGAGCTTGTAGCGCGCCAGGATATCCTTGGGGATAGGATCCTCGAGCATTTCGTGCACGCGCGCCTCAAACGCTTTCCGCACCGCGTGCATAAGCCACAAGGACGATACGCCCTGACTCTCCGGATATATCGGATAGAGAGCAGCTTCCTCCGTCGACGTGCCGTGCGCGAAAAGCGAGTCGTGAATTCCCTCCGGGTCAACAGGTGACTTGTCTATGGAGGGGTTGGCGAGATACACCTTCCCCGAAGGGGCCCCATTGGGGCGCGCGCTTCCGGCGACTTTCCCGCTTACTTTCACCACCATGCCGTCGTGGAGCGACTTGGCGATGTACGGCTGAGAGAACCACATCAGCTTTATCTTTCCCGAGTTATCTTCGAGCCACGCCTCGGCGATAGGGCGGCGACTCTTCCACGTCTTCCTGATATCGGGTTTACGCACCGTGCCGTAGAGCGTCACCTCCGCTCCTGCGGTGATGCCGGCAATCGTCCCCACCGATCCGCTCGATTCATAGCGAGCGGGGAAGTGATAGAGCGCATCATGGATAGTACGTATGCCGAGTTTATGAAGCGCGCGTTTCTGATCGCTCTTCAGGCGAGGGAAATGTTTGTCGACAGGATCTTCGGGGCGCATACGCACAGTATATACGGCTGCTCTCTCTCGGTGGCTCACCTTTGCTATAGTTCCGGTATGAAAGATGAACTCCTCCGACTCGCGGCATATGCGGGGTGCGTAGCGTCGGCATTCGTGCTTTTCATCGCGGGCGGAGCTACGCCAGTCTTCGATGCGGTAGTGCGTACCCAGGCTGCCGCGGTGTTCTTCGTGACGAGCATCACGTCTGCGCAGATTCAGGAAACTTATCGCGCGTCCGGGAGCCAGACCTCCGCGTCTGAGGCTCTGCCAGCGAAGAAAGTCAAGATTCTTATCGTACCAGGACACGAGCCGGACACCGGTGGGACGGAATATCAGGGAGTGGTCGAGCGTGATGTTGTTGTCGATATCGCCGATGCGCTCGCGACCCTGCTCGCACAGAATCCGCACTACGAGGTGATGGTCGCGCGGACGAAGATTGCGTGGAATCCTCTCCTACAGAATTATTTTGATACGCACATGCTCGAGATAGAGACATTCGAGCAATCTCAGAAGGCGCAGATGACGGGATATCTGGCTGACGGAAGCATTCTCTCCGATTCTGACCAGGTGTATCACAACGCAATATCGACACCTGGAGCGTTGAAGCTCTACGGTATCAACAAGTGGGCGAGCGACGCCGCGTATGACATCACCCTCCATCTCCATATCAACGATTATGCTGGCCGACGCTTGAGCGTGCTGAAGGCGTACAATGGCTTCGCGATGTATGTCCCCGACCACCAATACTCGAACGCCGAAGCGTCGAGAACGATAGGTGAGGCTCTTGCCGGTCGCCTGAGCGCGTATCACGCCACGAGCACTTTACCGAAAGAAGATGCGGGTATCGTCGAAGATCAGCAACTCATCGCCATCGGCAGCAACAACAGCGCGAACGATGCGAGCCTGCTTATCGAGTACGGGTATATCCAGGAGCCGCAATTCCAGATAGCATCGGTACGCCCGCTCGCTATTGCTGATTACGCCTATCAAACCTATCTCGGCCTGCAGGATTTCTTCAAGGACCCAATCAAAGGAACACGCGGATCGGTCTCGTTTCCCTATGACTGGACGAAGCTCACGGGCGCACAAAATGAAAAAGGCCCCGGCATATATGCGCTCCAGGCGGCACTTCATCATCTCGGTTTCTATCCGCCACGAGAGAAGAATTTCAATGACTGTCCGATATCGGGCAGGGCAGGTTCCTGTACGCGCTCCGCGATTATGCAGTATCAGCGTTCGCAGAGTCTCGAGGCGACCGGCCAGCTCGGCCCCCAGACGCGCTCAGCGCTCACGCGCGACCTCGAGGAGCTGTCCACAGAATCGGTACGACTGAAATAGGGTACACTAGCGGTCTATGGATACTAAGAAAATATTGGCGGCATATAAGAAGCAGGGGGCGCGGGTAGAGACGAAAGCGCGGGTGAAGCTCACCGAGAAGAAGGACTTTTCGCTCTGGTACACGCCAGGCGTTGGTGTCGCTTCGCTCCACTTAGCGAAACATCCGAAGGACGCGCGACTGATGTCAGTGAAGAAGAACAGCGTCGCTATCGTTTCTGACGGCTCTGCGGTACTCGGGCTCGGCAACATCGGCCCGTATGGCGCACTGCCGGTTATGGAGGGCAAGGCGCTCATATTTAAGGAGAAGGGAGGAGTGGACGCGTGGCCTTTGGTGCTCGATACTCATGACCCCGATGAAATAGTGCGCATTGTGAAGGCAATCTCGCCGAACTTCGGCGGTATCAACCTTGAGGACATCAAAGCGCCCGAATGTTTTGACATCGAGAAGCGACTCACCGAAGAGCTTGATATCCCTGTGATGCACGATGATCAGCACGGTACGGCGATAGTGGTGCTCGCAGGGCTTATAAACGCTGCGAAGGTGGTGAAGAAGCCCTTCGGCAAGCTCAGAATAGTGATAAGCGGCGCGGGTGCCGCCGGCACCGCCGTCGCGAAGCTTCTCCTCGCCGCGGGAGCACGAGACATCATCCTCCTCGATCGTGCCGGCGCGATCTTTAGGGGTCGCGCGGGGCTCACGTCGCACAAAGCTGAGCTCGCCGAACTCACCAATCCGCGCAGGGAGGCCGGCGGCCTCGCCGAAGCGATGCGCGGGGCCGATGTGTTCATTGGCGTATCGGGCAAAGGGCTCTTGAAGGCCGAGCAGGTGGCGAGTATGGCGCCGGGCGCTATTGTCTTCGCTCTTGCGAACCCCGACCCGGAGATACTGCCCGACGAAGCCTGGCGCGCGGGTGCTGAAGTCGTCGGCACAGGACGAAGCGACTTTCCGAATCAGATCAACAACGCGCTCGTCTTCCCGGGTATCTTCCGCGGTGCGCTTGATACGGGGGTGAAGAAGATAACCACTGCGACCAAGCTTCGCGCCGCTAAGGCGCTCGCGGCGCTCATTACGAAGCCCTCTCCCGAGAAAGTAATCCCCGACCTCCTTGACCCGCGCGTGGTCAAGGCTGTCGCCGGCGCGGTACGTTAGCGGCTGATGACAGAATCATAAGCACTGTATAGTATATGGTATAGGAATACGTACCTTGAGCCGGTGTGTTCGCCACAGCAGAAAGGGGTTTAGCCGCTAGGCTCTTTTCTGCTGTGGCGAACCGGATTGCCGGAGAGCTGAACAGCACGAAACTGTTACGACGGAGGTTTGCTATGAGTGAGTCTGTCACCGATATCGTCCATGTCGACCGTTCGGTTCCTCCGGTGTATCCGGGCTTGGTCAGGGACGTGCTCCATCCTGAGCTCGAACTGACCGGCCCTGCCGACTATCTGCTCAACAACCTGACACGGTACCGCTATGGTGCCCAAAAGACCTACGGACAGGAGTTAGGCACAACGATCTACAAGCACCTCAAGGAAACCAACCGGCTTCCTAGTTGTCTCGGTCTCGCCGACCTTCAAACGATCCAGAAGTTTGACCTCGACGTGTTTCGGCGGTACTTCGCCGGTGAGGAGGTGCCCGGATGGAAGTCAGCCGTTCGAGACCTCAACGGTAACCGTGTCGTTCCGTACCTTATCGAGCGTCATGTCGGGGTGGTGCTGGAGTGGGGTTGGTTCGGCGGCAGATGGGGCAGTAACGGCCCCGCGTTCCGCTTCGCTTTGTACGTTAGAGCTTCATCCTCGAAGACTTTGCTCGCGCTCTGAATTTCTTATCTTCCCGCCCTGCATGGCAACATGCGGGGCGTTTTCATGTACCGCTACCGAGATGGTAGCAGGCGAGTACGAGGGAGATTGCCGCTCTTGCTCTTTTTTGCAAAATCGGGTGCGGTGATATACTCAAGGCATGTCTACTACAACCATTGTTCTTGTCGTCTTAGCCGTAATCGTGCTCTGGGCTGTTTTTGCCTTCAACCGCCTTGTTTCCTTGGTAAATCAGGCGAAAGAGGCATGGGCGGATATCGCCGTACAATTGAAACGCCGGTATGACCTTATCCCGAATCTCGTCGAGACGGTGAAGGGGTACGCGACGCATGAATCGAGTGCGTTTGAAAATGTGACTCGTGCGCGTGCTGCGGCGATGGGTGCGACCGGCACGGCCGATAAAGCGCAGGCTGAGAACCAGCTCTCGGGTGCTCTGAAGTCGCTCTTCGCCGTTTCTGAAGCGTATCCGGACTTGAAAGCGAATCAGAACTTCCTCCAGCTCCAGAGAGAGCTCGGCGACACCGAAGATAAGATTCAGGCCGCGCGCCGCTTCTACAATACGACCGTGATGACCCTCAATACGGCAGAGCAGTCGTTCCCAGGCAATCTGATCGCCTCCTCCTTCGGATTCAAGCCGATGGATCTCTTCGAGCTCACTGCCGCCGATGCCGCCGCTGCTGAGCCGGTGCAGGTGCGATTCTAACTCGTACGTTATGGTATCGTATGAAAGAACCAGAAAGGAGACTCCTGAGTCAGGCGAAGGACACGAGGTCTTAGAAGAAAAGATACGAGCGCTCGAGACCGAGAACGCGCTTCTGGAGTGGCATATTGAATACCTTGAAGAACAGCGAGGCATCGATACTCTGACGGGCGCAAAGAATCTCGGATTTTTCAAAAACGAACTCGAACAGGTTCTCAAGTTTGTCAGCGGAGAGGTAAAAGAAAAACGAATCGGAGCCGAATCGCTCGAAAAGGTCGTTCTTGTATATGTTGACCTCGATCACTTCAAAAATATCAATGACACCCTTGGTCACCCGACAGGAGATATGGTTCTCCAGAAGGTCTCCGCGGCTCTCATAGATTCTGTCCGCAGGTCTGATGTCGTGGCGCGCATTGGGGGAGAGGAGTTCGCGATACTGATGCGGAACACAGAGATAGAAGAAGCTCGAGAACATATGGAGAAGCTCCGAGCGGAGATAGAACAGATGACCTTTGATGAATACCCCGACCTGAAGGTTACCGCGAGCTTCGGGATTACCTCCTCTGACACGACAGACAACGCAGAAACTCTGCGGGCTGTTGCCGACAAAGCGCTTTATGCGGCAAAGCACGGCGGGCGGAATCAGGTTGTCGTACAGGAAGGGGAGTGATATCTCATCACGTAATGAATCTCTACGAACAACGTTCAAGCAACATTCGCCGCACTTGGGCGCTCGTGCTCGGATTTCTCATCCTCGTTATTGCGATCGGCTATGCTATCGCGTGGTATTACGGAAATCCGTTCATCCTGTATGTCGCGGTGTTCATCGCCTTTGCGACCAACTTCTACGCATACTGGGAGAGTGATAAGCTCGTACTTTCGCTGAGTCACGCGCGGCCGGCGACTCGTGAGGAGTTCTTCGATCTCTATACCGTTACCGAGAATCTCGCGATAACGGCGGGACTGCCGAAGCCGAAGCTCTTCGTGATAGACGACCCGGCACCAAACGCCTTCGCCACCGGCCGCGACGAGAATCACGCGGTCGTCTGCGCGACGACGGGACTCCTCGCGATGCTCTCTCGCGCGGAGCTCGAGGGCGTAATTGCGCACGAGCTCTCACATATCAAGAATCGCGACATCCTGCTTATGACTATCGCCGTGGTGCTCGCGGGATTCGTCGCTATCGTCGCGGACATCTTCCTCCGCATGTCGCTTTTTGGCGGAGGGCGAGACAACGATAAGCAGGGGAACGCGCTTATCATGATTCTCGCGGTGGTCGGCATCGTGCTTGCGCCTATCGCGGCGAAGCTCCTTCAGATGGCGGTCTCGCGCCGACGCGAATTCCTCGCTGATGCCTCGGGGGTGCTCCTCACGCGCTACCCAGAGGGACTCGCCTCCGCGCTCACGAAGATAAGCGGAGCGAATATCCCGATGCGCCACGCCTCGCACGCGACCGCGCATCTCTTTATCGATGAGCCGTTTGGCAAAGCCGAGGGGAGCAAGCTCGCGTGGGTTGAGGGCCTGTTCGCGACCCATCCCCCGATACACGAACGAATCCAAGCGCTTCTCTCTAAACAGCAGGCATAAAATATATTTTTCTGCTATAACACTTCCATACGCTATGGAGGCGTCGGATAGTGGTTTATTCCACCACCTTGGAAAGGTGGCATGGTCGAAAGGCCATCGAGAGTTCGAATCTCTCCGCCTCCGCAAATGAATCCGTCGCAAGGCGGATTTTCATTTGCGGAGGCGAGCAATGTGCCTGCGCGCATTGCGGGAGAGATTCGAAGACCTTGAGCCTGTCGTAGCGAGCCGGAGGCGAAGCGAGATGCGAAAGGTGTACTGAAACTGTAAGTTTCGAAAAGCGTAATCGCGGTCTCTCCGCCTGAAGTTTTTAGTATCGGACTGACCCGAGAGCATTATTGTAAGCCGTTATTTGGAACGGTTCGAATCTCTTCGCGGTGCGATGGCGAAGGGATTCGAACTCCCACTCCACGAACCGCTTCGTAGGATACAATATAAAGAAGTACCATGAAGAATCTTTTCATTCGTTCAAGACTCAATCCCATCATTCGGCCGCAAGGCAGCGAATGGTGGAAAATCTACAATCCAGCGGCCGCTCTAGATGCTCAAGGTCGAGTACATCTTTTCCCTCGTGTAATGAAGCAGGAAGAGGATTGGCATTCGCGCATTGCACACGCGGTATCAAACGATGGTGAACGTTTTGAATGGGACAAAGAACCCATCTTGGTGCGACAAGAAAAAGATGAAATGAGGGGGCTTGAAGACCCTCGCATAACACTCATTGACGGCACTTACTACATGACCTTTGCTGCTTACGATGGTAAGAAGGTCATGCTACATAGCGCAACTGCCGAAGACCTTAATGGCCCTTGGCACCGGCGTGGCCCAATGGTGCCCGACTTCGACTTCTTCAAAAGTGGCGGCCGAATGGTGCGATGGGAGAAGGGCAAGCCAATCGAAAAGATGATCTCGAAGAGAGGTTCACATTGGTCAAAATCGGGTGCTCTCTTTCCTCAACGTATCGACGGCAAGCTCACGTTGCTCTTTGGAGAATTTTACATGTGGCTCGCTACGTCAGTGGATGGCGTGAAGTATGATGTCGAGACCGAACCGTTTCTGAAGCCGCGTAAAGGAACCTCCTATTTCGACAACACCTTTATCGAGACAGGGCCACCACCCATTCTCACTGGAAAAGGGTGGCTGCTTCTCTATCACGGCATTGATGAAGCATTTCGGTATCAACTCGGGTTTGCGTTGCTGGATAAAGACAACCCGCGCGACATCCTCTACAGAAGCAGTGAGCCCATTTTCGGTCTGCACGAAGAGTACGAGGTCGGAGATGCCCTCATCGACGTCATCAGTGGCGGTGTATCGGCCATGAGTAAGCTGAATGATGAAGAGTTGAAAACCTTCTACAAGAAAGCTCGAGAAGGAAATGTGATGCCGCAAGTAACTTTCTGTCCTGGCACAGTGCAAAAAGACGGGAATCTATGGCTCTATTATGGCGCGGGCGATACCTCAATTTGTACGGCTTGGGCGCCTCTGGAAGAAATTCTCAAGATTGCTTCCTAAAGATAGAACCCCGCCGAGATTCGAACTGAGCTGAGAAATAAAATCGCCATATTTTAAGCCATAGGCGAAGGTACGACCCGAGAGCTTTCGTATCCCTTCGCCGCCGCCCGAAGTATTTAGTATCGGGGTGACCCGAGAGCCTTGTTTGGGACGCTGTCCGAAATCCGTCAAGCGGTGCCTTTTACGTTGAGCTATTTCAAGCTAAACTTTACGTATGGATACTCGCATACAGGACTTGATTGATAACGCCACGAAGGAATCGAAGGGCATCTCTATTTTAAATACTGCGGACCAGCTGGAGTCGTTCTATCTCTCAAACGTCGATAAGTATAAAGACTGGCGTGCCATCGCGAGTATCGAGGATTGGCTCCCGGTCAACCCAGAATTCCTTCAAGAATTCCGCAAGAAGTTGAGCGATAACGGAGTCGAGACTCGAGTTATCTTCAAAGAGAGCGGCCTCAAATATGAAGTTGCCGTTTTGCCACGTCGCCACGTAAAGGTCGTGCCCGATTCCTACAACTTCAAGAGCAGTATCGATATTCTCGACGACAAGATACTTATTATGAATCCCCACCAGACCGTCCTTGGTCTGGTTCTTGAGAGCAAAGTTCTTGTTGATGTATTCATCGACATGTTCGATATGCTCTGGAGCCAGCTCCCTGAAAATGCATAACCCCATGCACGAATACGGAAAGGCAAATTGGGAGAAGCTGTGGGAACAGCTTGAGCAACAAGGAAATGTTGGGATCGATTACGTCATCAACCCATATCTATATCCCCGCCTAGTTTCGCTTCTCGCAGATCGCCCGAAATCTCTTGCTGCTGACTTCGGATGCGGTACGAATCTTATGGGCATACAGCTCCTCTTTGGTTATGCGCCTTCCATCCCTGCCTTTGAAGGATTACAGAATGTAGATCAAGCTCGTTTCAACACGCTTCTATATGTCGGTATCGAGGGCTCACAGACTCTTGTCGACCAAGCGAATCGCTATCTTTCCGACGTCGGGAATCCCCGCAACATCGGCACGGTACAGATGCATATAGGGAAGGACCTCGAAAAGCTTTTCGATGACAATACGCTCGATGTATGCACCTCTAGAAACTTTCTAATGCACCTATCGCTTGAAGATCTCAAGGTGCATATGCAATACGTGGCGGACGCACTTAAGCCTGGTGGTTCATATGTCTTTGCTACCTTGAATCCGGAATACGAACTCCTAAAAGCCGGAAGGCCTCTCGCCGAAGGCGAGCGCTACGAATTCTCGCATGGCGCTCATGGTGAATACGGAACCTTTTACCACTACTACAAATCCCGCGAGTTTTACGAAAGCACAATCCAGAAAAGGTTCACCATCGAAGAGACCGTCTCTTGCGTACCCAAAACGGATCGTTTTCAGAATAGCCATGAGCGCTACTACGATTCGAATATTCCCATGGCTTACGTTTACAGCCTTAAAGTCAAGAAGTAATTCTTCTAACCAGGTCCGATTATGTATCTATCGCGTCTACCGATCCGTGACCCGAGAGCCTCGGATAGGTCGGTCAAGACGCGCTAGAATACCCTTATGAACCTTCACCGCCGGGGTACTTAACCCGAGTAGCCCGCCAGTAGTTTTGTGGCTTAGATAAAGGTGTTTTAAAATACAGAGGCAGAGGGATTCGAACTTCGCCGTATTGCGCTATGAAAATCCTAGAGAAATTTAATGAAACAAAAGGGCCGGGATATGCCGTTACGGTAGTACAAGAAGGCAAAGAAATTTCTCATCCAATCCATGGATATGCTGATCTTGAGAATTCAGTTTTAATTTCTGAAGCTACCAACTTTCGTCTTGCTTCAGTCTCGAAGCAATTTATTGCGGTCGCTGTCCTCGTTTTGGTTCAGAACAAGAAGCTAGCTCTTGAGGATGGCTTGCGCACCTTCTTTCGAGATTTTCCTGACTATGGTAAAGATATAACCCTTTACCAGCTACTCACCCACACTTCTGGATTACGAGATTACGAGTCTTTATCATCTGGAAACACTTCTTCCCAAGTCCATGACGAGGATGTGTTTGTTTTATTGAAAAATGAGAAGGGTGGATTATTTGAGCCGGGTGCAAAGTACAGCTATAGCAACGGGGGATATTGCCTTCTGCGTCTGATTATAGAAAAAGTCTCAGGCCAAGATATCGGAAGCTTCATGCGCGAGCGTATATTCCAACCTCTTGGAATGAATTCTACCGCGGTGAACTTTGAGGGTGAAAGTATTATTCCAGATCGAGCGTATGGGTATTCTCTACAGGAGAATGATCAATGGATTCGAACCGATCAAGACAAAACGAGCGCAACTATTGGGGATGGCGGTATTTATTCTTCCATTGTCGATATGCGGAAATGGGATCAGGTTTTATACACTGACATCATAATGGTACATAAGCACGTTCTCACTGATGAGGGAGAGGGAGTATATTATGGTTTCGGTCTTTGTCTAAAAGAGCATAACAACAGAAGGGTCGCATACCACGGCGGAAGCTCGATCGGATTTCAAACAGGAGTTTACTACCTATTGGATGAAAGGATGAGTGTCGTATTTCTTTCGAACAGGACTGGCGAAGAAGGGTCATCAATAGTTGAACAGCTTGCCGATGATTTTCTAGCGACTAATGTGTATAGAGATATACACGAAAGTAAACGATTATAAACGCAAATTCTCAGTAGACCCTTTGAGCAAAAGCTGGAATCTCGAATAAATCAGGCTTTTCTTGGTGAATTTGTATTAGTTTTCGTATAATCCTATCAACATTGCTGTAGTTAAGCCGTTTCTTAGGTTCAAAGTTGTGCCAATCATCACCGCCGATACAAAAAAGAGCGCCGTTGAGGCGCTTTTTTTGTCGGCGGAGGCGAGCACGCCTGGGAGGCGTGCGTGGGGGATTCGAAGACCTTGCGGATAATTCGCTTCTTTCTAGAAGCGAATTATCCGCAAGGTGTACGCCGAGATTTTAAAGGAGCGGAGCGACTATAAAAATCCAAGTGCAGTTTCGAAGAAAGCTGCCTGAAGCTGTATGAGTACATACAGCTTCTTCGTTCGGCGCAAAAGAATGATCACCCCATCATTCTTTTGACCTCACTCATCGCTGTAAGTTTCGAAAAGCGTAATCGCGGTCTCTTCGCCTCCGCCGGAGGTATTGACAGAGAGTTTTTATATATGTTAGTATAAGACGAGATTTATTTTTGGGCTATCGTGGCTCAACAACGGCACATTCCAAACTCAAAAACAGGAGACTAGACATGGTAGAAGGAAACTTGAAGGCGGCACTCGAAGCCGTCACTGCTAAGGATGCTCCGTGGGGAGCCTGTGTGCGTTTCCTTGACAGCATCGCCTCGCTCGAAGAGCTTGAGCAGCTCAAGAGTTTTGGCGGAGGTAAATGCTTCATAGATCTCGTTGGGTACTACGAGGAGAACCTTCGGCGATGGAACAATCCGCAGTTGCCCGAAGACTTCGAGGAGCGGTATCCGTTGGTCGCTAAACGTCTGGACACATCCGAGAAGATTCGTATCTTCTTGCGTGGAGCAGCCTTCCGCGCCGTCGATCCTATGACGATGGGCGATGTCTTCGAAGACATCCTTCGTCGGCACAAGAATGGCGAGAACAGAATCGTCTACCGAAGGTATCTCGGCGACCAGTGGTGTGACGCGCTGCGCATCGTTTATCACACCCAACTGCAAGCCTGGACGCTCACCGAGCTCCTCTTGCCCGAGGCGAAAAGCATGGGCATTTCCTCCAACGAAGGACTCTTCATCGACTGGCGGACGAAGGAGGAGAGAAAAGCGGTTGGCGGGCGCTGGCCGTTCTCAACCTCGACGTGAACCGAGGAGAATGTTCACACCAAGGCACTCATGGATTTTGTCTATCTGAGTGCCTTTTCTTTTTGCATTTCAAGGGAGCAACCCCGTCGTTTTATAATATTTCCTCAAAACGGCGGGGTTTTGTACCACGACCGAAGGGAACGGACGAGGCGCGATTCATTCCTTTCGTTCAAAATGAGTTCGCGCAAAGGTTAATACATCACCGCAAAACACGCTAAAATGTGCGCATGTCCCGCAACGCACTCCTCGTACCTCTCGCTCTCTTTTTCGTAGCCGGACTCTTCCTTTTTCTCTATAAGACACCGACACCGCCGACAGCGCCAGCGTATACTGCGGAGTTTGGCGGCGTGTCCTTGACGCTTGAATATGCGACAACGCCAGCCGAGCGTGAGCGCGGGCTTGGCGGCCGCGCAGATGTCAAAGGTGGCTACGGTATGCTCTTCGTCTTCCCTCGGGACGACCGGTATGGCTTCTGGATGAAGGATACGCTTGTGCCGCTCGACATCTTCTGGCTCGATGATAAAGGACAGGTGGTCTCTATTGCACAAGATGTGGCGATTTCCTCGTATCCTGATGTCTTTTATCCTACTGCGCCCGCGAAGTATGTCTTAGAGACGGCGGCAGGATTCGCCCTCCGCCACGCCGTCGCGACCGGTACCCCGCTTCTGTTGAAAAGTTTTCCAAGCGTTACAAAATAACGCTGTCCACACTCGCATTTGCCACAGGGAGGAGTAAACTTTGAGTATCAAAGGAGAGTTTTATTTACCAACAAATCGCCCTTCACTCTATGTCAAAAGCCGTCAAAGTTTCTGTTCGCGCGAAAGCGATTGTGCCGGCTGAAGCGCCGAAGTCGGTGATGCAGATTTCAAAAGAAACGAAACGGTATCGCGAAATGATCCCGCAAATAGAGAAGCGTGATGGACGATTAGTGCAATTTGATTTTGATAAGATATCTTCGGCTATCTGGAAAGCGATGACCGCTTCAGAAGAGGGCGGACAAGACGATGCAGTGCTCGTCGCACACCAAGTCGCCGGTGAACTGGGGCGATTTGCGAAGAAATATAAGAGTTTCCTTCCGACCGTTGAGGGAATTCAAGACTCGGTAGAGAAATATCTCATCCTCAACGACTATGTGAAGACCGCGAAGAACTATATTCTGTATCGTGACAAGCGCGCGCAGCTACGCGCGGTGCATATCGAGGTGCCGGAGCACGTGAAGAAGCTCGTAGAGGAGAGTAAGAAATATTTTGAGGGCAATGCGCTCGGTGAATTCGTTTACTTACGCACCTACGCGAAGTGGATACCCGAAGAAGGTCGTCGCGAAACCTGGATAGAGACCGTCGATCGCTATATGAGCTTCATGCGCGAGAACCTCGGCAACAAACTTACCGAAAAAGAGTATGCCGAAGTGCGCACCGGCATCTTGAAGCAGGAAGTGATGCCCTCGATGCGTCTTATGCAATTCTCAGGCGAGGCGGCACGCCGCTGTAACACCTGCGCATATAACTGCACTTTCACCGCGCCGACGAAACTCGAAGATTTCGCCGAAATCATGTATCTCTCGATGCAGGGATGCGGCGTTGGTTTCGCCGTAGAGAGCCAGAACGTCGAACAGCTCCCGCAGATAATGAAGCAGGCTGGCAAGAAGGTCGAGACGCATGTCATCGCCGACTCGAAGGAGGGATGGTGCGATGCGCTCACGCTCGGTCTCAAGACCTGGTATGCGGGCAAGGATATAGCCTTTGACTTCTCGCAGATACGACCGGCAGGCGCACGACTGAAGACCATGGGCGGTAAGGCCTCGGGCCCGGAGCCGCTGCGTTCACTTCTCGCCTTCGCGCGCGAGAAGATACTCGCACGCGCCGGTCGCCGCCTCCGTACCATCGATGTGCATGACATTATCTGTAAGATCGGCGAGTGCGTCGTCGCCGGCGGCGTGCGCCGTACCGCGATGATTTCGCTCTCCGACCTCGATGATGTCGAGATGCGCGACGCCAAGAAAGGCCAGTTCTATATGACCGACCCGCACCGCTCGGTGGCGAACAACTCTGCCGTATACGAGACTCAGCCGACCAACACTGAGCTTATGGACGAATGGGTCGCGCTTATGAAGAGCGGGAGCGGCGAGCGCGGTATTTTCAATCGCGGCGGTATCGCCGCAACACTCCCGAAGCGCCGTGCTGACTATTTCAAGATGACCGGCTTCATCGGCGAGGATGGCGTGGTGCGCGGCTCTATTGGTACAAACCCGTGCGCCGAGATCATCCTGCAATCAAAGCAGTTCTGTAATCTCTCCGAGGTCATCGCGCGCGCTCACGACACCGAGACCTCGCTCCTGCGCAAGGCGCGCCTTGCCGCGATTCTCGGCACTTACCAATCAACCCTCACGAAGTTCGGCTACATCTCGAAAGACTGGACCGACCACTGCGCCGATGAACGCCTGCTCGGCGTCTCGATAACAGGGCAGTGGGATAGCCCGGTCGCTCGACAGCCGGAAGTGATGCGCAAGGTGCGTGACATGGCGATAAAGACGAACACGACCTACGCGAAGCGTTTCGGCGTCGCGCGCTCAATGTCGGTCACGGCGGTGAAGCCCTCGGGCACCGTCTCGCAGACCTTCAACTGCGCCTCGGGCATCCATCCGCGCCACGCGCCGTACTATATCCGCCGCGTGCGCATCAGCGCGACCGATTCGCTCTTCAAGCTTATGCGCGATCAGGGGGTGCCGTTCTACCCGGAGGTTGGTCAGTCTATGGAAGAGGCAAACACTTTTGTGCTCGAATTCCCGGTGAAGGCGCCCGATCACTCTAAAGAAGCACGATTCAAAGACGATCTCTCAGCGCTCGAACAGCTCGAATACTGGAAGCGCGTGAAGCTCAATTTCACCGAACATAATCCCTCAGCGACCATTTCGGTCTCCGAGAACGAGTGGATTGCCGTCGTGGATTGGGTGCAGAAGAACTGGAACATCATCGGCGGGCTTTCGTTCCTCCCTCGAAGCAATCACATCTATCGTCTCGCGCCCTACGAAACGATAACGAAGGACGAATACGAGGCGCGTATGTCTCGCTTCCCGAAGGTGGATTACTCAAAGCTTGTCGCGTATGAACTCCACGACGAGACGGAGATGAAGAAGGAGCTGGCGTGCGCCGGCGGCACCTGCGAGATTGTCTGAGACGCCAGAACACCCGGCTACTGCGTTGCTCGCTCCGCTCCTCCCTCGCTGTATGTCTTGATACGGCTCGGTACGGTGCTCGCTCGCGTCTTGTATCCGGGCGTTCTGACCGTCTCATACGCTAGGTAAGATACGGCGCAGGTTATTTCTTGCTCGCACCTCGCACCTGGGGCCTTTGAGCGCGCTTTAGCCCACGCGATTCTCATTCTGTTGGGGGAATTCAGCTAGCGCCTATCGAGAATGCATAACACTTCGTCAAAACCGCCCCTGGGCGATCTATCCAAGTGGACAATTTTCCAACCGCCCTGCTCGACCTCTTGCTCAAATGAATCAGAATCGAAATAGCTTCTCCAGTGTATGTCAGACTTCTGTCTCAATTTAAAATTCACCCAAATATCAAGACGCATCAACCGGAGTTTGCCGAACCAGCCATGGTACAGTTCTTCAACCAAAATAATTCGACGAGAAGAGACTCTTTTCATTTCCTTCAATAATTTGTCTCTTTCCTTTACATGATGTAAGACGTACATAGCTATCGATGCTTCAAATGAAGCATCTTTAAAAGGTATTTCTTTCCCATCGTACAAGACGAAGTTCCGTAGACTAATTGCTTCTGGATGTTTTATTACGTCCAAGGATGTGACTTGTATTCCGGCACTCTCCATGAGTTTCGAAAAGTGTCCTAGGCCGCTACCCACTTCTAAGTTTGTTGAGAGAAGATAAGGTCTAATCCTCTCGAACCATTCATTTTGATTTTCCTCGAGAAAGCCCAGCATGTCCATCTCAACAGTATAACTCCTTAATATCTCGAGCTACGGGCCTTGTTCGACATGGGAATCTTAATCATGCAGGGGAAAAGGGGAACAGACACCATTTTTTCTATGAATGAGAAAATCCACGCAGGAGCGTGGATTTTCTCATTTGTGCAGACCGGATCGGTAAGCCGAATTCTGTCGTGGACGATCATTTATCTGGGACGCTCGTTACCGAGCGCCTCGAGCGGCACTCCCTTCGATTTCTCTCAGGGCACGGCCTTGCATGCGGGTAAGGATTTGGTCGTTGCACCCTCGTCTTTCGACGAGATTCCCCAGCTCCAGTTTCGAAAAACTGGGGCAGGGGCCGCGGGCTTTCGCCGTTGGCGTCACTGTGGGCACCTCTATCCTTGCGGACGACGGGCGTTACCCGCTACCTGATTCCCAGCTCCAGTTTCGTGACGCGATTTTGAAATCTACCCATCCGCTTGTGCTGCTGTAGCACAGTAAAAGTAGGGCTCTCGTTACGAAACTGGGGCTGGGGCATGTTCGGACTTTCCTCTCCTCACCGAGGTGAAGAGCGATCGCCTAATCCGGTCTAGGTGCATTATACCACACAATATATCTGTGGAGGAAGATGCCTCGACAAGAGAACGAGCACGGTATACTAGACACATTATTACTGGATAAAGACAGCAGAACTTAATCATGCCTCCACAACAATCAATCAAGCCGCGCCGCTCAATAGAGACTATAAGCGTGTGGGTGCTCATCGCTTCGCTCGTTGTCGCTGTATTCGCGTTTATTCCGTCGGCATCGGTGTCGTTTATGACGACCAAATCTTTCGTGCTTGCTGCGGGTGCGCTCCTCGCTTTTGCAGCCTACGTGCTCGCACGGCTCTCGCGTGGCAATGTCATTCTCCCGCCGTTCTTGCTCGTCGGTGCACTCTGGTTTCCCGTAATCGCGTACGTATTGTCAGCAGCCTTCTCAGGCGTACCGTTTATGAACGCGCTCTGGGGCTCGTCGCTTGAAACAGATACGCTCGGCTTCATGCTCGCTGTGGCGATCTTTGGTACTCTGACCGCTCTCGTACTGCGTCGCTCCGAGCACTACCGCACCTTCCTCCGCACGAGTGTTTTCGCATTCGCCGCCCTGGTTGTTGTCCAAGCGCTCATCCTTATTGTCGGACAATTTGCTCCGAGCACCGTGTCGCCCTCATTTTCTCCTGTCGGTTCGGTGAATGATCTCGCGTCCATTCTCGGTCTCGGCGTCATCGGTATCCTCATCGCGCTTCGGGAACTCGATGTTGATCTGCGTGCGCGCCGTATCCTGCTCGCATGCGTCGTCCTCGCGCTCGCGCTTCTCGCCGTCGCCAACGTCGCGCTCGTGTGGACTCTCCTCGCACTCGTTTCGCTCGGTTTCTTCGTCGAATCGGTCATGCGCCGCGGAGATAAGGGAGGAGACACCGATCTCGCCGATGTTTCGTTCATTGAAGAAGAGCCGCTCAGCACGAACGGAAACAACCGTCCGCTCGTTATGCCGCTTGTCGTACTCGCGGTCTCGCTCTTCTTCCTCATTGGTGGCACGCTCGGCAACGCTCTTGCGAGCGCACTCAACGCAGGTCAGGTACAGGTGCGTCCCTCATGGCAGTCAACCCTTTCGGTCGGACAGAAAGTATTTTCTTCGACCCCCGTCTTAGGTTCTGGTCCTGGAACATTCGGCGTAGAATGGCTCAAATACCGCGACGCGTCCCTCAACGCAACGATATTCTGGAACGTTGATTTCTCTTCGGGCATCGGCTTCATCCCGACCTCGTTCGTGACGACCGGTCTTGTGGGAGGTATCGCGTGGATAGCGCTCCTCACGCTCTTCATCGTGTTCGGTCTGCGCATGCTTATTCGCCGCGCACCGGAGGACGCCTTCATCCGCTTCGTCGCGTTCTTCTCGTTCCTCGCGTCGGTGTATCTTTTCACCATTACTCTCTTTGATCTCCCCGGCGCGGTCGTACTCGCGCTCGCATTCGTCTTTGCGGGGCTCTTCGCTTCGACCATGCGATTCAGCTCTCGCGGGGGGCAGTGGGGCGTCATATTCGCGCGGAGTCCGCGACTCGGCTTCATCATCGTCTTTGTTCTCACTGTATTCCTTCTTGGATCGGTCGCTCTGGCATACACGCTTGTCGGGCGCGCGGTTGCTTCCTATCAGCTTGGCGTAGCTTCGAACGCGTTTGCGGCGGGGAACCTCGATGCGGCCGATACGGCGGCACGAAGCTCTGCTTCTTTCGCTTCCACGGCGAGAACGTACCAGCTTCAAGCAGGTATTGCGCGCGCTCGGCTTGGCCAAATAGCATCATCAACGACGATGCCAGCCGCCGCAGCGCAGAAGGCATTCCAAGATGCGCTCTCATCCGGTATCACCGCGGCCTTGGCCTCTACGAACCTTTCTCCATCCGACTATCAAGGTTGGCTCATGCTCGGCGACCTCTATGCGCAGGCGGTGCCGCTTAGCGTAACGGGAGCGTATGACGGAGCTAAGGCGGCGTATGAGAAAGCGCAGGCGCTCAACCCGACCAATCCACAGATACCGTACATCATTGCAGAGCTCAATATCGCAAACAAGGACTACAAGGCGGCTCAAGAGAACCTCAAGGCAGCCATCGCTCTCAAGCAGGACTACACGACCGCGATTCTGCTTCTCTCACAGCTTGAGGTGCAGGACGGCAACGTGAAGGAAGCGCTCAACTCTGCTCTTGCTGCGGCATACTTCACGCCGAATGATCCGAGCATCCTCTTCCAAATCGGTATTCTCTATGCCGTGCAGAGCGATCTCACGAACGCCGGAGCGGCGCTCGAAGCGGCGGTATCGGCGAATCCTCAGTTTGCGAACGCGCGCTACTTCCTCGCGGCGGTGTATGCAAAGCGAGGAGACCTGAAGAGTGCGCAGGCACAGGTGCAGGCGATAGCGGACATGTCGGCCGACAACGCAAAGGCAGTCGCCTCGCAGCTCGCCGCACTCGCTACCGGCACCAATCCGTTCCCTGCGAACCTCCTCTCGGTATCCTCGACCCCGGTGAAATAAGCCGGAGTACCGGCTGAAAAGTAGAATCAGAGTCTCACTTTGTCCTCACTCGCTTGGCAGTACATTGTAGAGTAAAATAGGGCAATGGTTCGGAGATTTCTCGAACGTATCGCGGCACCTGTACGCGGCCTGCATCAGGCCGCGTACTTGCTCGCGGCACTCACGCTCGCGTCGCAGGCTCTCGCGCTTCTGCGCGACCGAACTTTCGCGCACGCCTTTGGTGCAGGGCAGGTGCTTGATCTCTACTATGCCGCTTTTCGCGTGCCAGACCTCGTCTTCGCACTGGTATCGTCGCTCGTCTCCGCCTATGTGCTCATACCGCGTATCACGGGCATGGATAGGGAATCGACACGCCGCCTCCTTTCCGAGTCGGCGACATTCCTCTTCGGTGTCGGCGGGCTTATCTGTGTCGTGTTGGCCGTCTTCATGCCGCAGTTCCTTGCCGCACTCTACCCAAGCCTCATGGCGTCTCCGTATCAAGCAGAATTCGTACTGCTCGCACGTATTTTGCTCGTCCAACCAATCTTGCTCGGCCTCTCCGGCATTCTCGGGAGCGTGACGCAAGTGCACCGACGCTTCGTACTCTTCGCGCTTTCGCCGGTGCTCTACAACGCGGGCATCATCTTCGGCGCAGCGTTCCTCTATCCGCTCTGGGGTCTTTCCGGCATCGGCATCGGTGTCGTCATCGGCGCGCTCGCATACCTGTTCGTCAATCTACCAGTCGTTATCGGGGCCGGCGTCATGCCGAATTTCAAGATGCCAAGATTCGCACTCATGATGCCGGTGATGCGCGACTCGATACCGCGCTCGCTTGCGCTCGGCATGGGTTCCATCACGGCGCTCGTTCTGACCGCGCTCGCCTCAAGAGTCGGCACAGGCTCGGTTTCGGTCTTCACCTTCGCGAGCAATCTCGAGGCCGTTCCGCTCTCGCTTATTGGCGCGTCCTATGCGGTAGCGGCGTTCCCGGCGCTTTCTGAGGCGTCAGGGAGTGAACGCCGGGAAGAATTTACGAGCATCCTTTCCTCGAGCGCGCGGCATATCATCCTCTGGTCGCTCGTGTCACTGGGTCTCATTGTCATTTTACGCGCTCACCTTGTGCGCGTTATCCTCGGCACGGGGGCATTCGATTGGAATGCGACGCGCCTCACTGCCGCCCTGCTCGCGGTTCTCACAGTCGGCCTCGTCGCGCAAGGGTTGGTGCTCCTCTTCTCGCGTGCTCTCTATGCCGTACGGCAGTCCTGGCGGCCGCTTGCGTACCAGATTGCCGGAGGCGTGCTCACGGTTATACTCGCTCTATCATTCCTCGCGATGCCGAATGACGGGCTCCCGGTTTCACTTGCCGCTTTTCTCAAGGTCGCTGATGTAAGCGGTACCGCCGTCCTTCTGGTGGCGCTTGCCGCGACGCTCGGTCAGATATTCCTCGCGATACTCTCGCTCGTCGCGCTTCGCGACGTCTCCCCCGGCCTCGCGCGTTCGTTTATACGACCGCTCATAGACGGCTCGCTCGCTGCGATCGCCGGCGGCGCGGCGGCGTACGCCACCCTTGCGCTCGAGGGAGGCATCGCTCCGCTCACCACTCTCGCAGCGGTGTTCACCCAGGGCCTCGCGGCGGGCGTCGTGGGCCTCATCTTCTCTGCGCTCGCGCTGTATGTTGTTGAGAATGAAGAGTTTCGCATCGTCACGGGCGCACTTGCGCGCCTCATCCGCGTGCCCGCTACGCGCTCAGAAGCGCTGCTCCCTTCGGCAGAAGAGCCTACCCAGCCATGAACCCGGAACATATTCGCAATTTCTCTATCGTCGCCCACGTAGATCACGGGAAGTCTACTCTGGCTGATCGTTTGCTCGAGCGCACGGGGACCATTCCCGAGCGTATGATGCGCGACCAAGTGCTCGACCGCATGGACCTTGAGCGCGAGCGGGGCATAACAATCAAAATGCAGCCCGTACGCATGAACTACACGCTGGGCAGCGTGAACTATGTGTTGAACCTGATAGATACCCCCGGGCATATAGATTTCTCGTACGAAGTTTCGCGCGCGCTTCATGCGGTCGAGGGCGTATTGCTTCTCGTCGATTCGACACAGGGTATACAGGCACAGACACTGACCACTCTCGCGATGGCCGAGGCGCAAGGCTGTACTATTATCCCCGTCTTGTCAAAAATAGATTCGCCCGCGGCGCGTGTCGAAGAGGTGAAGGATGAACTTGCAGAGCTCCTGCATGTCTCACCTGAAGAAGTGCTCGCGGTGTCGGGGAAGAGCGGGGCAGGAGTTGCAGAGCTTCTCGAGGCGATAGTGAAGAACGTTCCGCCTCCCAAAAGCGCTTCGACAACCTCAGAACCGCGAGGTCTTATCTTCGATTTCTCTTACTCAAAACACCGCGGTGTTGTCGTGTATCTGCGCGTCTTTGACGGCACCTTCAAGAAAGGGCAGTCGCTCGGCTTTGCCGCTGCCGGCAAGGAGTTCATAGCGCTTGAGGTGGGCGTTTTTGCCCCTGAGGAGCGTCCCGCAGACTCTCTGTCTGCCGGAGAGATAGGCTATATCGTTACGGGTATCAAAGAGGCAGGCGTGGTGGCGGTAGGCGACACTATCGGCATGGCGCACGGCTCGCTGCCCGCGCTCGCGGGCTATGAGCGAGTACGGCCGGTCGTGTGGGCATCGGTGTATCCAGAGAGTCAGGATGATCTGCCAATACTGCGCCAATCGCTTGAGCGTCTGCGGCTCTCTGACTCCTCGCTTTCGTTTGAAGAGGAGTCCTCCGGCGTGCTCGGTCGAGGGTTCCGCTGCGGCTTCCTTGGGCTTCTCCATCTCGAGATCATCACCGAGCGGCTGAAGCGCGAGTTCGGGCTCTCGCTTATCGTCACCATTCCCACTATCTCCTATGTGGTGACGAAGACGAACGGTATACGCGAGACTATTTACACACCCGCGAAGTTTCCCGAGCACGGTGACATTGTGAAGATAGAAGAACCGTGGGCGAAGGTCATCATTATTACACCGCCCGACTCGGTGAGCGTACTGATACAGATGCTGTATGATCATGAGGCGAACACGCTTGGTACCGAGACGTATCACGACGGGCGCATCGAGATGACGGTCGAGATGCCGCTTCGCGAGCTCATGCGCGGTTTCTTCGATAAGCTAAAGAGTGTCTCGTCGGGCTATGCGTCGCTCTCGTATGAGATATTGCCCGAGCGTGAAGCGGACGTGGTACGGCTTGATGTGCTTGTCGCCGAGGAGTCAGTGCCGGCGTTCGCGCGCGTGGTCGCTAGGCGGAGGGTGCAGGAAGAGGCAGAGAAAATGGTAGAGAAGCTTCACAGTCTCCTTCCGAAGCAGCTCTTCGTCACCAAGATACAGGCGAAGTCGGGCGGGCGCATTATCGCTTCGAAATCGCTCTCGGCGATGCGCAAGGATGTCACTGGGTATCTGTACGGCGGCGACGTTTCGCGCAAGATGAAATTGCTTCAGAAACAGAAACGAGGGAAGAAGAAGATGCTCGAACGCGGTACGGGCAAGGTAAATATCCCCGAAGAGGTCTTCATGAAAATGGTGCAGTCTTCGGCAGAATAGTAAATCAAGGTTGAATCCTGGTGTACGGTATACTTTGGGTATGCGCGCGAAACAGTGGCGAGAAGGTTTTCTTATCGGCATCTTGGTGCTTGTCGCCGCATGGTTTATTTCTCTCATTTGGGGGCTCGCAGGGAAGGCACAGATAGCGGTGACGCAAGCGAACGATGCGAAGAGACAGTATCAGGCGCTCGAGGAGCGTAAGGCGACGCTTCAAGCGAATGTCGCCGCACTCGATACCAGTCGTGGGCGAGATGCCGCTATTCGCACCGCATTCGGAGTTGCACGTCCTGGAGAAGAGGTTATTGTAGTGGTGCCGCCTATCCCGGCGACCTCGACGCCGCCGCTCTCGTGGTGGCAAGTGATTCTGAGCTGGTTCTGAACGTATGCGGGTATGGTTTAGTGGCAGAACATTTGCTTCCCAAGCAAAGGACCCGGGTTCGATTCCCGGTACCCGCACTGATTCGTTCGTATAAAAAGAATCGAGCCCGACGTAGTGTCGGGCTCGGGAAGTCATGACCGCAATGCTGGCAGTCCTGATTGCATTCGCACTTCGTTGACAAGACGCATCAAGAAGCGATGAGCTCCCTGTCGCCGTCTTGTCGGCTCGAGTGCGCGTTTGAGGTCGTGTTTTGAGATCTGGCGAGCCGGTTCGCTAGGGGGAGTTGCGAGCCACAGCACGCCGTGAGTCTTCCGTTTTGCGTACTCATGGAAGCTCTGCGGGGCAGGGCGTACGCCGCAGATATAGTCGACGGCAGCCCCGATCATCTCTTCAGCTCGCATCCTTCTTTCGAGCCAGGACAAGGCAGTGGTGTCCAACATCGGTATCTCCTTATGGTTTCGTGTGGGTGGAGTCGCGCGTCTGCATCCGTGAAGCAAAGAGCTAAGCGCTAGGAGCATGGTAACACATTATCGTAATATACGCAAGTAGCCCAGGGAGCGCGAGAAGTGGTGTGGATAACTGGGGATGATATACTAGTCCTATAACCCTCACAAAACATGGATAAAACAGTCACCATTTACAGCACGCCGACGTGTCATTTCTGCCAAATGACAAAGGAGTTCTTGAAAGAAAAGAATATCGCGTATACCGAGCACAATGTCGCTACCGACCTCGAGAAGCGCCAGGAGATGATACAGAGGTCGGGTCAGATGGGCGTACCGGTCATTTTTGTCGGCGACGAGATGATTATCGGTTTCGATCAGGAGAGGCTCGCCTCGATTCTTGGCGTCTGATAGCGTACAAAACGCGCGCCGCTCTGCGGCGCGCGTTTTGTGTTATCGTTCCCCTAACGCCCTCTTAGTTCAATGGATAGAACGGCTCACTCCTAACGAGCTGATCCAAGTTCGATTCTTGGAGAGGGCACCTGATGCTAGAATAGGGACATATGGATCCAGAAATAAAACGCCAACTGGAAGAGATACACGCGCTCGTGAAAGATAATCATGATATGCTTCGCGCGCTTCGGCGTCACCAGTGGTGGAGCTTTATCATGACCGTCATGTTCTGGATCATCGTTACGGTCGCTCCGTTCTACCTCTATCAGCAATACGTCCAGCCGCTTGTCGAGAAATTGTCCGCTCCCGAAGCCGCCACAAACGGTTTCCAGCTCCCGACTTCCGTTGATGTGCAAAAGCTGATAAACTCGCTCAAGGGAGGGCAGTAAGCCCCGTAGAACGCTTGGATAGCTCAGTTGGTAGAGCACTTCCCTGAAGAGGAAGGGGTCCCCGGTTCGAGCCCGGGTCCAAGCACTACTTCGCTCCATTAGGAAATGGAGCTACGAAGTGCACAGCACATGCATAACTATGTTAACCGCTCGATATAAACAGTCGGCGAAGGAGCCCTTCGTAGCTTTAGCGAAGTAGGGCATAATTTTCGTATGTATTATGTATATCTGTTGCAAGATGCCGTCGGCAAATCGTATGTCGGTTATTCGCACGACTTGAAACGGCGATTAAACGAACACGAGCGAGGGATGGTTGATACTACAAGTGTATATAAGAAATCTAAATTGATTTGGTACTGTGCATTTGCAAGCAAAAAGAAAGCTTTAGATTTTGAGAAGTATCTAAAGGCAGGTTCAGGATGCGCCTTCGCGAAGAGACATTTTGTCTGATCAGATATACTGTACATACATGAAGCGAATGATGTTTGCATGGGCGCAGAAATATGAACGGCACCTTTCGGCGCTCGCGATGGTTGCCGGATTTGTCGCTGACAATCTTCTTTTCTCGCGCGTTGACCTGGCACAGACACAGCTTGTGTTTGCCGCCTATGCAATCGCCTGTTTCGTCTCCATTCCGCTTCTAGAGTGGCTTGAGTCCCGTGCAGGGCGCGGTAAATCGCTTCCGCGCTGGCGTTTCCTGCTTCCTCTCATCACGCAGTTCGCCCTCGGCGGGTTCTGGAGCGGCTTTGTTATCTTCTACGGCCGATCGGCTGATCTCGGCGCGTCGTGGCCCTTCCTTCTGGTGCTTCTCCTCGTATTTTTCGGGAGCGAATACTTCCATCGATACCATGAGCGACTCGTTTTCACGAGCATCCTGTTCTTCTTCGCGCTCTATTCATATGCGATATTCGCCGTGCCTATCTACACGGGCACCATCGGGGCGTTTACCTTTCTCGAGAGCGGGGCAGTCGCGGTCATAGTGTTCGCTTTTTTCACCGCCTTGCTTCGCGTGCTCGCGCGCGAACGATTCCTCACTGAGGTGTGGCGCATCCGGGCAGGTGCGTTCGCGGTGCTTGTTCTTATGAACGTATCGTATTTCACCAATATCTTGCCGCCCTTGCCGCTCTCGGCAGAGTCGGCAGGCATGTATCACTCGATTTCGCACGTCTCGGGAGAATATCGAGCAACGAGCGAGTCGAAGTCGTGGCAGGTGCGCTATCTCGGGCTTGCCCCGACCCTGCATATCGTTCTTGGCGATACGCTCTTTGCCTATAGTTCGGTATTCGCTCCAACGACGCTTGCAACAACCATCATTCATCGTTGGCAGTGGTATGACGATATGCAAAAACAATGGGTGACGAAATCGTCCATCGCCTATTCGATAACCGGCGGGCGCGATGGCGGATACCGCGGCTATTCTTCGCTCCCGATATTGAATGCGGGGCAGTGGCGGGTGAGTGTAGAGACGCTCGACGGGCGCCATATCGCAGTATTGCCGTTCACGGTTGTTGAGGTGCCGACAGAGCCGGCTTTGACGGAAGAAACGCTCAATTAGCCCACCTTCACTTTCAGCTTCGTCTGTTTCGCCTTGTCGAGCTTCGGGAGGATTATGGTCAGAAGACCGTCTTTGGCGCTTGCGGAGGAGGATTCAACATCAACTTCTTCAGGCAACATAATGACGCGTGAGAACGAACCCCAGAAGAGTTCGCGAGTGAAATAGTCAGTGCCAGAGGATTGCTCACGCTCCATACGGGAACCCTCTATCTCGACGCGGTCACGACTTATGGAAATATTGAGTTCATCGGGGCGTACGCCGGCGACGAACGTACGAATGATGATGTCGTTTGCCGTCTGGCGCACATCAACGGGGAGTTGGCCTTCGTCTCCGGAGGAGAAATCATCATCGAGCGGCATCGGGTGGGTGCTGGCTGAGCCTCCGTGCTTTGGGGACTCTTTGTGAAGCGCGGTCGGGGCGACCGCTATCTCGTCATCAAACGAATCGAAATCGGCATCAATTGCCGCGGAACTGCCGGAGAGACGATCAAAGAACGAGCGCTTCATAGTCATGGATTAGTAATTTTGTTAGGGAGAGTGCGGTACTGGAAATATTTTAGCACCTCGAATGCTGCGAAGAAGATAACGGCGGCCATCCATATGAGGAAGAACGCAGCGAGAGTCGTCGACGTGCCTGCATTGATAATAAGTGTGTTGAACGCAGTATGCAATGCTACCGCGAGGATAAGTCCGAGTGCAGCGGCGGACATGCGCCCGATTGGGTGGAGACGGACAGAGAAAGCGAGTGAGAACCCAATGGCGGCAGAGGCGACAACGTGGAGCAGGGTGGAACCGAGGAAGCGCAGATCGCTCGTAAAGAGCGAGCTCGCTATCTGCCCGTCGACGAGCGGTGCAAAGAGGAACAGCATATTCTCGGCGGCGGCGAAGCCGAGCGCGACCGTGAACAGGTAAATAACGTAGTCGGGCGCTTCGTCAACGGCATTCCTCCAGAGAATGAGCGATGCCGCCGCGGTATATTTCAAGACCTCCTCGATAAGCGCCCACGACAGCAATATAGACATGCTGCTGCCCTCGAAGCGTGCTCGGGTGAATTGCTCGAACGGAAGCGCGATAGGTACGGCGAGCATGCCAACGATGAAGGCGAAGGTGATGAGACTTTTTGGTTCTGGGTGCTTCGCATCTTCTTTGAGAAGGAAATACAGCCAGATAAGGGAGGGGAGGAGCCCGCCGAGGAATGCGAAGCCGAGTGTGGTGAGAGTCACTTTCGTAAGTATACCAGCCTTTGCTACAACTTCAGGACGGAAAAACGAAAAAAGAGAGCGCTCGGGCCGCTAAGCGTTACTTGCACGCTTTCATCTATGTCGCTCGGAAACACTGAATTAATTCAGTGTTTCCTCGCTTCTTGCTGTAGACAATTCAACTCTCTTTTTTCATTTTTTCCGCCCCTCAGCTGGGCCATTTCGCGACCATCAAGAACTTCGCGTCTTTCGTCGGCATAGACTGATAAATTTCTTCGGTAACGAATGGCATAAAAGGGTGGAGGAGGCGAAGCGTGCGATCGAGAAGCGTGAGAAGAAGCGTCCTGCGGGAATCTTTTGCGGCTTCGTCGCTTCCGGCGAGAATGGGCTTCGATTCTTCAAGTATCTTGTCTGCGAGCTCGTGCCACGCGTAGTGATATATCTTTTCGGCTGCCATATAGACGCGGAACTCTTCGATATCGACCGTCACCTCTTTTGTAAGGAGATCAATTTGTTCGAGAATTTCGCGTTCCCGAGAAGAAAAATGGTCGCGCTCCGGGCCGCTAGGCCAAGTCTTACTACCATTTTTCTTCTCGGGAACGCTCTTTGCGTTCGTGTTTGCTTCAAGTATGAATCGCGCGATGTTCCAGAGCTTGTTCGCAAAGTGCTTGTAGCCTTTTATCTTATCTTCGCTGATGCGCATATCGGTGCCCGGGGTATTGCCGACGATAAGCGCCATCCGCGCTGCGTCTGCGCCAAACTTCGCCGCGACATCAAGCGGGTCCATATTATTGCCGAGCGACTTGCTCATCTTACGACCCTGAGCATCGCGCACGAGTCCGTGGAGATAGACCGCTCTGAAGGGGATTGTGCCGAGCGTAAATTCGGTCATCAGTATCATCCGTGCGATCCAGAAGAAGAGGATGTCATAGCCGGTCTCGAGCAAGTCGGTTGGGTGATAGATTTTGAAATCATTCGTCTCCTCGGGCCAGCCGAGCGTTGAGAATGTCCAGAGACCGGAGGAGAACCACGTATCGAGCGTGTCCTCGTCTTGTACCCACCCGTCGCGCGCCCAGTCTCCCTCGGGTGCTTCGCCAACGACCGCTTCTTCGCCTCTGTACCAGACCGGAATACGATGTCCGTACCAGATCTGTCGGCTGATGCACCAATCGCGCAGATTCTCTATCCAGTGGACATAGGTTTTTTCGAAATGTTCGGGGAGTATAGTGATCTCGCCCGAGCGCACTGCTTCGAGCATAAGCTCCTTGAGCGTTTTACCGCGCCCGGGAACCTCTTTGTCTACCTCGACCCACCACTGAAGCTTCGGCAATGGCTCGACGATGCCGCCCGTGCGCTCTGCGGTGGCGATATTCTGGGTGATGTCCTCTTCTTTTTCGAGCAGATTCTCGCTCTTCAGCCATTCGACGACTGTCTCGCGTGCCTCGGTGGTCTTCATGTCCCTCAGGCGGCCGTCTACCGTCATCTTCGCGTATTCGTTGATGATGATGGTCTCGTGCGAGAGCTCGTGCCGGTCGGCTATCTCCCAGTCGACCTTGCTATGCGCGGGCGTGAGCCCGACTGCGCCGGTACCAAACTCAGGGTCAACCTCCTTATCGGCAACAATCTTGATATGAATCGGGACATCGCAGAAGACAACGTCGTATTCCTTGCCGACGAATTCTTTATAGCGCACGTCGTCGGGGTGTACCGCGACGCCGACATCACCCACTTTGGTCTCAGGGCGCGTCGTCGCGATGGGGATAGGGAAGTCCTTTGCATAACGGAAGGTGTAGAGCTTAGCGGGGCGCTCCTCGTATACTATTTCGTCGTCTGAGATAGTGGTCTGACCCTTCGGGTCCCAATTCACGATGCGCAGTCCGCGGTAGATAAGACCAGCATCGCTCATTCGCTTGAACACTGTGCGCACGGCGCGGCTACGCGTCTCATCAAGTGTGAATGCCTCGCGCGACCAATCGAGCGATGCGCCCATCGTCTTCAACTGGCTGATGATGGTGTCGTGGCTCGCGACAGCGAACGCCTCGATGCGCTTCAAGAGCTCTTCGCGGCCGAGATCGTGGCGAGAGAGTCCCTCATCTTTCTTTATTTGCTTCTCGACGACCGACTGGGTCGCGATCGCGGCATGATCGGTGCCCGGGAGCCAGAGCGTGCGGAATCCGCGCATACGCTTATAACGAATAAAGATATCCTCGACAGCGAGCATAAGTGCATGGCCCATGTGGAGGCGGCCGGTGACATTTGGCGGCGGCAGAACGATGGCATAGGGCTTCGCATCAGGAGCCGTAACGCCCTGCTCGATGCATTCATCGGGATTGAAGAGTCCGCTCTCCTCCCACGCGGCATACACGCGGCTCTCCGTTGCCCCGGGGTCATAGGGTTTTAGGAATTTCTCATCCATTACCTAAAATATAGCAAATATCCTCGATATCCGACGATATTGACATACATCAATACAAGTCGTATTATCCAAATCGGATGGATTACAATCCGTTCGAGTGCTTGGCCGTTCTCTACGGAGAAATGTTGCCAAGTAATTCTTTGACATAGTGAAGAGGAGTTCGCCATGAGTCTCATGTATGCTGCAGTCGGGTTTGCCATAGCCTCGTTTGTTTTTTCCGCAATCAACAAGCTGGCGAAACGGAAGCTCCGGCAGCCGCTGTTCTATTACAACAAAGCTGGAGTCAAGCAGGCAATTTGCGCCATCATCGACTTCGCTAAGGCGATATCGGGCGTGAATTCGGTCGTCGGAGGGAAGGTGATGATACCGGAGACGCTCGTGGTCCCGCTAGAAGATGCGTGGGAGTTCGCGGATTTCCCACAGGTTTTCAATGAATCGCTATTCGTCCCGTTCGTCTCAAACGGACTCGTCCCGATTGAGAGTCAAAAGAAGTTCTTCATGGCTCAGCCGGAAGATGATGCCAGAGAGTTCATGCGCCGGAAAACGCGAGAAGCTTTCGCGGCTGATTGGATGTTGCGGCTTGCAAGGTACTGGAATAAGTGGATGGTCAATGCGAATGAGATCTGCTTCGTTTTTGCTATCGTGGCAAGCGTGCTTGGTTGGTTCGTCATGGTGGAGGTCGATTCGCGCCCAACGACATTCAATGCAGTCGATGGTACCGAGGTCCGGGAATATTCAACAAATGGTTCGGTCACTGTCGTCAATATCGGTCGCGCCCTCTATCGGGGCAAAGTCGTCGGCGTCCAGCCGGTCGCGCATGACGCGTCCATCGTGTGTATCAAGAGTACACGCAGTGCGGTGTGGTGCGCCTCTTCCTCGCTGCCACACCGCGAGGGTGAAGATGTGTACTTCCGGCTTATCGGGGTGGTGATGAACGAGACTGGTGCAGAAGGTCGGCGAGAAGTTCGTGACCTGGCAATCATCCTCAGTAAGCCCGAAGTGGACACGCTCATGGCAACCGGGAAATTCAGTATCCTCGAGTGAGCAGCTCTTTGGGGCCCTCGTGCCGACGAATCATGTCGGTACGAGGGCTTCTTGTTTTTAATGCAAACGCTGATTACCCTGGGCGATGAGGGTCGTGGGGTTTTTAGGAACTTTTCGGGAGATGTTGACAATAATTATTTTATATAGAGAATAAGACTCAGAGGAATTAGGACTGATTAGTCATGTTCGCCGTCATAACGGCCAATCCAATAAGGAGTGAAGACCAATGCGCATGAAGATTTCTCTACCGGACGATATCAAGCTGGTGGCACAACTCAATGCAAAACTGACAGCGTATCGTGGTCACCTCGCGATGTATATCGCGAGCGGTGATACCTGGGCCGTACGAGACGTGACACCCAAGATTGTTGTTCTGGAGATTCTCCTTAAGGACGGTCGGGTCGCGATGCGAGATATCGTTCTCCCGCGGGGCCATGGAGAGGGAAACCACCTTCGCAATGCATTCGAGGTTATCAGCAGTCATTGCGAGGTTGGCGGTCAGAAGGACCTGTCGATGGCCGCATGACGGTGTGTTACGACTACAAAAAACGGGAACGCAATCGCGCTCCCGTTTATTTTTTATTCATAACGATGTTTAAAATAGTGCGATTGAGTGGGAACTATGCGAGCGAACGATTGCCATTCGCAATAATATCAGTTGCAAAATCTTGACGGATGGCGCGATAGAAGCCGGCGAGGGCAATCATCACAGCATTGTCGGTCGAGAGCGCATTGGTGGGGATACGGAGGTCGATGTGCGGATGTTCCTCTTGTATTTTGTGGGCGAAAGTACGGCGGATGTGCGTGTTGGCAGAGACGCCGCCGCCAATCACGAGCGTCTGAGCGCCCGAGTCTTCGAGGGCGCGCGATGTCTTCTTCCATAGCACTTCGGTGACTGCGTCCTCGAACTCTCGCGCAATCGCCGCTTTCTCCTCGTCTGCGATTTCCACAATATTCTTATCTTTAGACGGTCGGCGGTTCATAAGAATATCGTTCTTGAGCAGATACAAGACCGCAGTTTTGAGTCCGGCGAAGGAGAAGTCGCAGGTTGCGTCGTTGATCATCGGTCGCGGAAGCGGAGACTCCAAAGTCGAGCCTTGTGAATCTGAATCGGCGCTCGACCTCGAGAGTTCAGCGAGGCGCGATATCTCGGGGCCGCCCGGGTAAGGGAGGTCGAGCATACGCGCGACCTTGTCGAACGCCTCGCCGACGGCGTCGTCGCGCGTCTGACCGATGAGCTCATACTCAAGCCATTTCTTCATCAGTACCAGCTCGGTATGCCCGCCAGAAATGAGGAGCGCTAAAACCGGCATTTCGACGTTGCTTATTTCTAATTCGCTCGTCCTGCCTTTGCCAGGGCTTTGGCGGGCGAGCGCCGCCAGGATGTGCCCCTCCATATGGTTCACCGCGATAAGCGGCTTATCCCAGACGAGTGCGAGTGCCTTGGCGAAGTTGATACCGACCCAGAGCGCCGGCTCGAGCCCGGGGCCGGTCGTGACCGCTATCGCGTCAATCGCGGGCACTTCGCACTCGGAGACAAATTCGAGAAATTGCTCTTCGAGCCCGGGTTCGCGCTCTAATATTTTTGTAATCGCCGAGCGCACTTCTTCTGGTATCGCCTGCGTATCTTCATGCAATAGTTCCGCTTCTTCAAGCGCCGCCTCCAGTATCGGCACGAGGTTTTTCGCGTGCTCGCGCTTGGCGAGGGCTGGGTAAACGCCGCCGTACTCGCGGTGGAGTTCTATTTGCGATACGAGCGCGTTCCCGAGCACGCTGAATCGTGCGTTTTCAGTATCACCCTCTGCCTCGACAATCGCGATAGCCGTCTCGTCGCAGGAGGTCTCTATAGCGAGAATATTCATGATTTGTAGTAGTATAGCGTCTATGCAGAGAAATGACCTCCTTGTCTGGATGGACCTCGAAATGACGTCTATTCAGGACGTACTTATAGATCGCATCACCGAGATAGCGGTTATCATCACCGATAAGGACCTCGCGGTGGTGGCTGAGCTCCCAAGCATCATCATCCATACCGATCAAGAGCTTTACGAGTCGCGTAAGCGGCCTGAGATGCGAGAGGTTCTCTCGCAGAGCAGTTTGATGAAAGACGCGACGACCAGCACTATCACGATGGAAGAAGCTGAGAAGCGGGTTCTCGCATTCCTCGAAGAGTACGTCGCACCGCAGTCGGCACCGCTTTGTGGAAACTCAATCCACATGGATCGGCATTTCTTGCGCATGCAGATGCCGACTCTCGAGAAATATCTTTTCTATCGTTGTGTTGACGTCTCGACGGTAAAGGAGCTCGCACGCCGGTGGGCGCCAGAAGTGTATGAAGAAGGGAAGCGCCGCAAGGGCGAGGGCACACACCGCGCAATGGACGACATCCGCGCCTCGATAGAAGAATTGAAATTTTACCGCGAGACGTTTTTCAAACCCTAGTCCTCAACCTCAATCCACGGCATATCCGTGCCGTTCCTAATAAAGAACCCTGAAGAATTTGGATGACCCCCGCCGCCATACTTCTCGGCTATCTTCGATACGTCAACGGAACCGTCACCGCGAATGGAGACGCCAAAGCCGTCGGGATGGGCCGATACGACGAGCGCGATGGGCGGGAGTTTAGAATACAGAGCATCAGCAACTTGGGAACGCATCGCGGCGTGTGTAGTCGCGAAGTAGCACTCATGTCCCTCGAACCGGACTTTCTTCGCTTCGTTTGCCGACATTTCGACGAGGGCATTGAAATATTCACTATAGAAAGACGCGGTTTTCAAGATGTTGACGCGGGATGCCGGTTGGTCGAACTTTTGTACGAGCTTGTCCCACGCCTCAAAGGTGCGCGGTTGGATGGAAATGTACGTTGTCATCTCTTCGGATTGCGGTAGTCGGTGTCGATAGAGATCGTGGTCCTCGATGTATTCTAAAAGGAGCGGCGGTGCTGCCTCGGGGTGGAAATATGTCCACGCGAGCATCGCTCCGGAATGCTGAGTATCAAATACGTGCTCTGGAACGCTCTCGACAAGCTGTTTAGCGCTTCCGTGATGGTCTATGATAACCAGTCGTTTCGTGGTGGCAACAAGGCGTTCGATTTCGCCCGGTAATTCATAACAGAAGTCGAGCATAAACACCTCGCGGCCTTCAAGTTTTTCCGCTATTGAATCACCGTACGAGACCGGAATGTATTCGGCCATATCACCGAATTTTTTCCATGCGGCGTACGCGGCGCCGAACCCATCCGAACATTTTCGATGGTAGAGAACGACTATTTGCTTATCGCTCATATCCCTATCTTACCGCACAAACCTGGCAGGACAATAAATAGACCTACTGGGTAAAACGCACGTAGATGCCGGCAGGAATGACGCGTGCCCTTCGAAGTTCCGACGAAGTAGGGCGCTCGGAATGCGCTTCTTGTATGAAAAGTTCGCCGCATTCGCCGTTAGTATCGCCAAAGACGCTCTCGACTGCTTGTGCAAACGCGCGGGGCGAGTAGCCCGCGGCGTAGCCGCTCATGAGGAAGAAGGAGCCAGGGTCGTCGGAAAGGATTTTCTTGAGCGATTCGAGCAATTCAGGAAGCGCCTCTTCTATCTTCCACACTTCGCCCTTTGCGCCGCGACCGAAGGCGGGCGGATCGAGGATGATGCCGTCATACAGGGCACCCCGGCGTGCCTCGCGCTTGGCGAATGCGAGTGCGTCGTCGAGTATCCAACGGATAGCATCTTCGGATACGCCGGAGCGGCGCGCGTTCTCGTGAGCCCAATCGAGCGACTGCTTGGACGCATCAACGTGAGTCACCTTCGCGCCCGCCTGAGCCGCGACGACGCTCGCGATGCCGGTATAGCCGAAGAGGTTCAATACGGACGGTGCGTGAGAACCATTTTTTGCTTCCACTTGCCCTGCTAGCCACTCCCAATTCGGGGCTTGCTCGGGGAAGACGCCGGTGTGCTTGAAGCCGGTGAGTTCGGCGGTGAATCGTGCGTCTCTCCACGAGAGTTCCCACGACTCGGGTACCGGCTTACGCACATCCCACGCACCTTTCTTGTCACGGAAGGCGAATACGGCCTGTGCATTTTCCCAAAGTTCCGGTTTCTGTTTCGCCCAGAGCGCTTGAGTCTCGGGACGCGCGACGATGATCTCGCCGAAGCGTTCAAGCTTCATATTGTCTCCCGAATCGAGAAGCTCGTAGTCGCTCCAGGGGAGAGAAGTGAGATGGTGATCGTAGTTCATGCGGCGATATGTTCGGGGTGCTTCTTCGACCACTCATAGAAGACGACGGCGGCAGAGACAGCGGCATTGAGAGATTCGGTGCGCGGGTGCATCGGGATAGAGAGTGAGACGTCGCACTCTTCGAGCGTCTTCTCGCGGATGCCGGAGCCCTCATTACCAACGATGAACGCCGTGGGCGCATTGAATGTCTCGGCAGTAAGCGCAACAGAGCCATTCATCGCGAGGCCGTAGGTCCAGAAGCCTTTCTCTTTGAGCATCTTGAGCGTGTTGTTTACATTACCGATCGATACGAGCGGGATACGGAACGCCATTCCAGCAGAAGTCTTCACCACGGTACCCGTAATCCCCGCCTGATGATGCTGAGGAATAAGGACGCCTGCGAGGCCGAAGGCAGCGGCCGAGCGAATGATAGCCCCCACATTATGCGGATCGTGCACCTCGCCGAGGACGGCGACAGCGGGGTTAGTGCTCATGTCGAGCGTATTGATGAATGTTTCAAAAGGTATGAGAAGAGTCGAAGGGTCTATGACGGCGATGACACCCTGATGTACCGTATCGCGCCCCACGAGCTCTTTACCCTTGCCAGAGGCGAGCGGGGAAGTAGGAATTGCGTGTTTTTCGAGGAGGGTGCGGAGCTTTGCGTCGTCTTGATTTGGCGCGAGGAACACTTTACGGATAGTGCTGGGCGCGTTCGTAAGCGCCTCCATGAGGGCGTGCTTTCCGTAGATATAAACTTTCTCTCGCCCCGGGGGCGTCTTTCGTTTCGGTCGCATTACGCTAGATTATAGCACGAAATCAAGTTTTTGTGCGACCTGATTTTCTTGAGCGAAGCGCGCCGAGAATCACTTGAGCTAAGCGATTAGTGATTCCAAGTACTCTTGGGGGTGATTAGAAAATGGAAGTACTCTTGTGGTGCTGTGCACTTCGTAGCTCCATTTCAGAATGGAGCGAAGTAGTGCGCCGTGAGGAACTCGAATCCCCGACCCTCTCAACGTCAATGAGATGCTCTACCAGCTGAGCTAACGGCGCGTGGGAAGACTATACCACGATTTGATTCTATAAAAAACGAGCCTCCCGCAGGAGGCTCTTTGACGGCCGTAACCGTTGCCGGTCGTTATTGTACGAGCGCGAGTTGCGCGCTCTGGCATACGTGGAAGAACGGATGAACATCGCCGATCTCGGTCAGTACGCGCTTCGTGTGCTCGAGCCAACGCTCGTCACACGGCCGGGCGTCCTCGGCGGCAAGGCAGATCTGAGCATCGCCCCTTTCCTTGAAGAGTGCGACAATCGGGGAACTTCGCGTCTCCCATCCAAAGGAAAGCCCAGACTCGAACTCGACGGGCGGACAATCATCGAACAGACCGGAATTATACGACATCAAGCACTGACCGATTGCTATCTTGTCGCCCTTGGCGAGATCCATCCCAACCGAGACGCGAGAATAGCCCTTGAGGATGATCTTGATTGCGTGCACAGAGTCTTCCGTCGCTGTCACATGATACACTGACGTACGCGTTACTGCGTAGAATTCACGAACCCATTTTTTGTTCACAGAACACCTCGCTTTTCTGGAAAATTCATCAATGTCTCGCCATACGGCGGGACGGTGGAGTTTCTGAGTGCACTCTACGCTTCTCGCAGAATAGGTCAACTTTTTGGCGGGCTACTCGGGATTCAACCTTTTGAGGTCAAGCGCCATAAGGGTATTTTAGCGCATCCGGCGCGACTTTTCTGAAGCTCTCGGGTCGCGGTCTCTTTTTCGTAAATGATACAAAAGTGACACAAGAATGGGACACCCGTGTGTCTCTCATGGCAGTTGGATTGAGTGCTTCCTTATCGTTTCCCTCAGCAATCTTAATCCCTTTAGAGCCATCGGATGACAGCGGCGCAAGTAATCGTGTTTTGGACATGGGCACATAATGTGTCCTTTTATGCCAACTTCTTGAAGCAACAACGGTTTGACAATTCTCCATAACACAATCTCCTTAGATATTCTCTGGATACAGTCCGTTGCTTTTTCAGCTGTTGGGTTTTTCGAAAATGCTTCAATGGTGCCAAGCCCTCCATGTGCATAATCGAACCATGGCCATCGGCCTTCACGCGAGAAATACAGTTGTCCGTACAAAAACGGGATGACCAATTCGCCAAAAAATCTCTGAAAGTTAAAGTATGGTTCCGAATACTCATCCTCTTCAAGCGGATTACACATACAGGCACTGCCATCTGAGATATTGATATGTCGATCTGGAACGGGATCCACCCCTTCAATCGTCAGGGCCGGTAGGCGCGAATGGTTAAATACCGTACGCGTTTCAATACTGATGCGGAAAGACCCGGACAAACATAGCCCTCCTACACCATCGGTAACTTCTGGGGTAATTTGCAGAAAACGACCAGATTCTTCGTTATACGTCGCGGTAAAAATCACCTCTCCGAAAATTTTATCGTCTGATTCAGCCGAAAGATTCGGGTAATGTTCCGCCAACCATTGTCTATCGCTGTTCCTCAGCATGCGGCGAATGCGGTATAAAGCCCGTATCTGAAGAAATACGCGGAATCGCGGGAGCGGCATATGTGGGCATCGCGGGATTCGCCGGAGGTGTGACGGACTTCTTCGCGACTCCGTCTTTCAGTTTTGTCTCGCCCTTGTACTCTGCTCGATCTATAACGGCCTGATCCGCCCATTCACCAAGATGAGCGCGGCCGTCGTCCGCGACCCAGTCATATGTCCTGCATACGCTTGAGAGTGGCTGACCGTCCACAAGATAAACGCTGTCGAGAGGATTCGCTCCTTTTGTGTCAGTCTTGCGCTCTGGATCTTTAACGTCATGGATGTAGAGGCCGATGATCGCATTGCCACGCTTCCAGCTTTCGCGAATTTCGTAATCGACCCATGGACGTTCCGAGGTCTCTGCGCCTATGAGAACAACTGTAACGGATGTCCCCTCAAGCTGCTCATTTATCCAGCGTTTGATATTGTCTTCTCCCTTACGCTTTACTTCCTCCCAGTCAACGCCATCAATAAATCCGCGCTCTTCTTCGTTCGAGATGCGATCGGAATTCCGTACTTGACCCGCGCGCCACGCGTCGCGAGCGAAATGAAAACTGAAGAATATGTTTCTAGCCATGATTATTTAAGTGTTATGGATACGTTGAAGTAAGTAACGAACAGAATGCCTCCTAGGATTACGGTCAGTATCCCGTAAAAGACCGTAAACACTGGGGACTTTGCCGACGCATACCAGCTACATTTATCGCAGTGGTCCTTGGGCAGAGCCATCGAGAAATCGATGCTACTTGGATCCTTTTTCCGCACCTCGTCGTAGAGACAGCGGAACCGTCTCTCTTGATGGAGGTAATAGGAATCGAGAAGCCAGAATATTATCGTCACGAGAAGCGCGATCCAGAAATATACTGTCTTATTGTTTTGACTGGCGAGCGTAAAGATCGCCACCACGAGAGTAATGCTCCATCCTCGAAGAAGGAAAGAATTTCCCGCCATCCTTTTGATAGTGTTCTGGATGAATTCCAGATGCTTGAGTTTAGCTTCCATGATTAATGCCTGGTATCTCGAATCGAGCGAGGGTCGTTCCCTGGAGCGACAGTATCGCTGTCGCGGATTGGACCGCCGTTCGGCTTATGAATGCGCACTTCGCCGCCTCCAGCATTCGCACATATTTCTTTTGCAATTTTTTCGGCCTCGGCTTGCGTGTCGCAAATAGCTGAAGCGCGCTTGGCATCGTCCTTCACGACGCGCCATTCGTCGGATCCTTTGGGATTGGTAACGTGATAGTTAGTAGACATAAGAGTTAATAGAGGTCGGATGGCAACACACCAACCACGACACCCTGAATAATGCAGTTACCGGTTAATATGATCGGCGTATGCGGATCAGACGACTTCGGACGAAGAACGACAATGTCATTCTTCCGTTCGAATAACTTCACCGTTGCTTCGTCGTTTATTAGAGCAACAACAATATCGCCGTTCTCGGCACTCGACTGCTGGCGCACGAGTACGATGCTTTTATCCGCAATCGGAACACCTTTTATACTCGCCAGATTCATTGAAGTCCCCGTAACGCGCAAGAGAAAATAGTTTGATCCCATATGCGCGAGTGCTGTCGAAACTGGAATGACGGCTTCAACATTCTCTTCCGCAAGCATCGGGACGCCCGCTGCGATTGCGCCGACGAGCGGAACATTTACGGTAGACACCGATGCATTAGCGGATAGACTCGAGCTCACGAGCCGTATCTTCCCATCGCTACGACGAACAAGCCCCGCCGCTTCAAGACGTTCGAGTACCAAAACGGCCGAGCGGGGCGAGGCCTTTTTGGTCACCTTGTTGATTTCCCGTAGCGTAGGCGCTTTCAGCCCGTGAACGAGCCGATTGCGTATAGTGAGATATACTCTTTTGTCGCTTTCGCTGAGGTTTTCTAGCATGGTATAAACTAGTATACACCCTAGTGGACGTTTTTGCAAGAGGTGCTAGGATAGAGGCATGGCATACCAGCTACAGCTTAAGCCGTTCGAGCGCAAAGACGGGGTCAAATACAAGATCATCCAAATCACCGACGTCGCGCTTCACACGACCTCGCACCGTCCGACCTCTCCAAGCAAGAAGATTAGGCATGCCTTTGCGAAAAACGAGCCCGATCGCATATATGCTCCGATAGGAGCTGTGCGAACAAAAGACCCAACTCAGGAGATGAAAGACACCCTGATACATATGCTCCAACAAGACCCCGCGTTCATTCGGTTGGTTCAGGAGGAAGAACAGAAGGGATACAAGATCCTGATTGGCATTCCAGAAGGCGGGATCCCCCTGTCTGGAGGAGCCGATACCTTGGAATTTATGCAGAGCAAAAACGGCAAACGGGTGCTCAGAGAGCTTGCAAAGAAAGAGAAGGGTGTATAATGAAAGTACTGCGTAGTAAAAAGTAGAGTAACGTATCGCCCCCAGGCCATGCCTACTCCGCGCAAGAAATAGCGAGGTCTTCGGACTTCCCTCATTTCGTGTGTGGAGTAGGCTTTTCCTATATCCACGCATTTATTAACCATCCGTTAATAAATGGCGTATGCAAAAACTAACATGGGCGACCGTGCGACGCCGGGTAAACGACTTGTTGCCATATCAGGCGAACCCCCGGCAGATAAGTGACAAGCAGATGGAGGATCTCAAGAAGAGCCTCAAGAAATTCAACCTCGTCGAGCTCCCGGCTATCGACACGGATAACAAGATTATCGCTGGGCACCAACGCCTCAAGGCACTCCAACTGCTCGGACGTGGCGAAGAGGAAGTCGAGGTGCGCGTGCCGAACCGCAAACTCACCAAAGACGAATTCGAGCGCTATCTCCTCACCTCGAACGCGGTCGGCGGCGACTGGGATTTCTCGAAGCTCAAGTCCTTCGATATCGGTACGCTTCTCGATATCGGCTTCGACGAGAGCGACCTCGCCGGTATCTGGGACGAGAACCTCGAGACAGAAGGTGATGGGTTCGACATCGACAAGGAGCTCGCCAAGATTAAGAAACCGAAAACGAAGCTCGGCGATCTGTACCAGCTCGGACCGCACCGTCTCATCTGTGGCGACTCGACCGACTCGACAGTGCTGAAACGGCACTTCAGCAAGGAGCGCGCGTCGATAATATACAGCGACCCGGTGTACAACATCGGCGTCGACTACGATCGCGGCATCGGCGGCAAGCAGTCGTACGGCGGCACAGTGAACGACAAGCGCTCCCCTGCCGAGTACCGTGCCTTCCTCAAAAAGAGCCTGGAAGCCGCGCTCTCGGTCGCAAAGGACGACGCACACGTCTTCTACTGGAACGACGAATCGCAGATTGGCCTCGTGCAGGCGCTCTTCGAGGAAGTCGGCCTCGTGAACCGCCGCGTCTGCATGTGGATCAAGAACGGCCAGAACCCGACGCCCGGCGTCGCGTTCAATAAGTGCTACGAACCCTGCATCTACGCCACGCGCGGCAAACCGTACCTCGCCAAGGGTGTGGATTCGCTGAACGAGATCTTCAACAAAGAGATTGCAACCGGCAATCGCGCGATCGACGACATCCTCGACTTGTTGAATATCTGGCTCGTGAAGCGTATGGCGGGTCAGGACTATCAGCACGCGACCGCGAAGCCGCCGACCCTCCACGAGAAAGCGATCCGTCGCTGTACCCGCCCTGGCGACATCGTACTTGACTCCTTCGGCGGCTCCGGCAGCACGCTCATCGCAGCGGAACAGCTGAAACGACGAGCGTTCCTGGTCGAGCTCGAGCCCGCCTTCTGCGACCTCATTATCAAACGCTATGAAGCCCTCACCCATGACAAAGCACGCAAACTCAATTAAGCCGGGGGACGTCTTCCGCATTGGCGACCACATCCTCGGATGCGGCGATGCTCGGGACGCAGCATTCGTCGACCGCGTCATATGCAAGACGAAAATCGCCCTTCTCCTCGTCGACCCGCCCTATGGCGTTGCGTTCGTGGAGAGCAAGGAGGCGTTCGCGAAGATCCGCGTCAAGAAGAAGATCCTCAACGACGGCATCGTCTCAGAACCCGAGTACGCAGAGTTCACGAAGGACTGGCTCGCACCTGTCGTGCCACATCTCGCAGCGAAGAACGCGGCGTACATCTTCAACTCGGACAAGATGCTCTTCGCGCTTCGCGACGGCATGGAGCGTTCCGGCATCCGGTTCGCGCAGCTCCTCATCTGGGTGAAAAATCACGTTGTGGTCGGCCGTAAGGACTATCTGCCACAGCACGAGCTCGTCGCATACGGGTGGCACGGCACACATGAGTTCAAGAAAGCAAAAGACAAATCTGTCCTCTTCTACCCGAAACCGAGCCGAAGCCCGCTCCACCCGACGCAGAAGCCGGTCGGCCTTCTGCGACGCCTTATCCTCAACAGCTCGAACATCGGTGACACGGTGTACGACTGCTTCGCTGGCTCCGGCTCGACCGGTATCGCCGCGGAGGAATGCAAGCGCAAGTCGATCCTCATCGAGCGCGACGAGGAATATTGCCAGACCATTATCAGCCGCTTTGAACGCGAGTTCGGGATTAAGGCTACGAAGGTATGAAAAAGGACCACTCTCGGGATATCTTCCTCGAACAGCTCCGCAAGATTCCGATCGTGCAGATTGCTTGCGAGAAGACTGCTCTTTCTCGAAATAGCGTGTACCGCTGGAGAAAGGAAGATTCCGCCTTTGCCAAAGCTATGGACGAGGCGCTCGCTGAAGGCGAGGCGATCATAAATGACATGAGCGAGTCGCAGCTCCTCTCGAAGATCAAAAACGGCGAGTGGCCGCCAATCGCCTTCTGGCTCCGCAAACGGCACCCGAAGTTCAAGGATCGGCTCGAGATCGTCGGCTCCTTGCAGGGTCCGCAGGAAGAGCTCTCACCCGAACAGGAGGCGACTGTGAAAGAAGCCCTGCGACTTGCGACCTTCGTCGTCGATCTCACGCCGAAGTCGCCTCCAGAGAAACTTCCGGACGTCTCTCCCATCGAAACCCTACCCATTATTCCTCTTGATGTCGATGACAATATCGCTAATGAACAAAAACATGAACAACCTCAACAACAACCTGCGCAACGACGGTCTGCCGCCCGAGCTCGCCGACCAGATGTTCCGTGACCGAAAGGTCCGCACGGCGATCACCCGCGCGAGTCATTTCCTCTTCTTCCACTTCTACTTCGCCCACTACGTGAAGTATCCGACCGCGCCGTTCCAGCGCGAGCTCTTCCACCTCTCGGAACGCCAAGATGTCAGGAATCTATTCGTCGTCGCCTTCCGTGGTTCGGCGAAATCGACCATCTTCACGACCTCCTATCCCGTCTGGGCCATTCTCGGCGAACAACAGAAGAAGTTCGTGCTCATTCTCTGTCAGACGCAGGCACAAGCGAAACAGCACATGATGAACCTGCGTCGTGAGCTCGAAGGGAATGCGCTCCTCAAGAACGACCTCGGACCGTTCCAGGAAGAGCAGAACGAGTGGGGCTCGTCATCGCTCGTATTCTCGAAACTCGATGCACGCATCACCGCCGTCTCGACCGAGCAGAGCATCCGCGGACTCCGACACAACCAGCACCGTCCCGATCTTATCATCGGCGACGACTTGGAGGACATCGCCTCGACCAAGACGCGCGAGGGCCGCAATAAGACGTACCAATGGCTCACGGGTGAGGTCGTGCCGGCAGGCGATCGCGATACGCGCATGATCATCATCGGCAACCTCCTCCACGAGGACTCGCTCATGATGCGCCTCAAAGAAGACGTAGACGAGAAGCGCATCAACGGCGTCTTCAGAGAATACCCGCTTCTCCAAGGACAAGAGATCCTGTGGCCGGGCAAATATCCGACCATGGAGGAGGTCGAGAATGAGCGACGCAAGGCGGCGAACGAATACGCCTGGCAGCGCGAGTACCTACTCAATATTGTGCCTGACGAAGACCAGGCGATCCTCCCTGAATGGATCCACTACTACGATGCCATTCCTGACAAAATTAAAATCGACAATACCTACACATCGCACACAGAAATCCGCATCGGCATCGACCTCGCCATTTCGAAGAGTGATTCGGCGGACTATACGGCTATGGTGCCGGGCCTCCTCTACGAGACCAGAAATTACGGCTACCGCATCTACATCCTCCCGAAGATCGTCAACCGGCGGATGTCCTTCCCAGAGACCGTCGAGACCTGCAAGGCCCTCTACAAATCCTATTCCGACAAGAATGGGTGGCAGGAGCCTTCGCTCGTTATCGAGGATGTCGCATATCAAAAAGCCCTGCCCGAACAGCTGAAGAGCGAAGGTCTGCGAAATGTCAAAACGACGCGGCCGGGCAATCACGACAAGCGCAGTCGTCTCGTACTCACGGCCAACATGCTTAAGAGTGGAAAGGTGCTCTTCCCGAGAGAAGGCGCGGAGCAACTTATCCAACAGATCGTACATTTTGGTGTCGAGAAGCACGACGATTTGGCCGACGCTTTCGTTAATTTGGCGTTGAGCGTCTCCGAGGATCCGCCGAGTGTGCCGCGGATTTATTTTGTCTAACGACTACTGAATCGCCACCAACTCCAGCGCGAGCCATCCCGCTTCACCTATCTTTTCATTGCCTCCTATAAGGATCACCCTACTGTACTGTGATGGTTTGGAGCGATATGGGTGAGGCAACCGAGGTCACAGAACCACCGCTAACGCCAGTGCCAGACGTCGAGGAATCAAGAGTCAGCTGGATTGCATCCGCGCTCGCGTTTTGGAGAATATCGCCATAGACATCGATTACCTTAGACCCTGATGTGGGGATATTGAGACTCACAGAAAACGAGTTGCTGGCAGAAGGCGAAACTTTCGTGGCAATCGGTGCGCCCGTCGCGTTATCTTTCAACATAAGGTTCGCAATTGACGCGGCATTGGCGACTGACATGTTGATCGTAATCGTGCCAACGCTGATTCCTTCCGTCCCGGAAGAAAAAAGCACGAATGCTCCGATCTTGGCATTGCTAGTACCATGAGGAATTGACTGGTTACCATACCCTGAGTACTTTCCCGCCGTAAGAATTGGGGTTGTAGGGGTCGGCGCAATGATAGATACAACCCCTCCTAATACATCACCACTCGGTACGGTATAGGAATTGAACGAGGGCTGACCTTGTCCATTAGATCCTTGAGAACCTTGTCCGACGAGTTTGATCTG
>JAQVIY010000011.1 GCA_028695415.1 Minisyncoccota bacterium
GGGAAGCCGCTCCGCGTCGCCGTCGAGAAGAAACACAAGTTTTCTTTCATCCTGTGGGGACCACCGGGAACGGGGAAGACGACCATCGCGCGCATTTATGCACGCGCGCTCGATGCCGAGCTCTTCGAGCTCTCGGCAGTGTCGGCGGGCAAAGAGGACATACGCAAGATTATCACGGCCGACACGAAAGGGCGCGAGAAAGTGCTCTTCCTCGACGAGATACACCGGTTCAACAAGAGCCAGCAGGATTTCCTTCTGCCCTACGTCGAGAGCGGGGAGTTGACCCTCATCGGCGCGACGACCGAAAACCCCTCGTTCGAGGTCATCGCGCCGCTCTTGTCACGCACGCGCGTGTTCGTGCTTGAACCTCTCTCCGAAGAGGCGCTCCGCGCCATCACGAAGCGCACCAAGATCAAAGTGGGGAAGGGAGCATTTGATTGGCTCTTGGGGTACGCAAACGGCGACGCGCGCAAAGCGCTCGGCATGCTTGAAGGAGCGCAGATCCTGTACGGGGCAGTAACGGCTGAGACACTCATGAAAGCGCTTGAGTCGCCGCACTTGCGCTACGACAAGAAGGGCGAAGAGCACTACGACACCATCAGTGCGTTCATTAAGAGCATGCGTGCATCCCAAGCTGATGCGGCGCTGTATTATCTCGCGCGCATGGTCGAAGCGGGAGAGGATCCGCTTTTCATCGCACGCAGGATGGTCGTCTTCGCCTCGGAGGACATCGGGCTCGCCCAGCCCACGGCACTCGTCGTAGCTAATGCGGTCTTTCGCGCGTGCGAGACGATCGGCTACCCCGAGTGCGCTATCAATCTCGCGCACGGCGTCAGCTACCTGGCACAAGCGAAGAAAGATCGCTCGGCCTATGATGCCCTGCGTGCCGCGCAGGCAGATGTACACGCTTTCGGGAATCTCTCGGTGCCAAAAAAGATTCGCAATGCGCCGACAAAGTTCATGAAAGAGCTCGAGTACGGCAAAGGATACGAAATGTATACCGATACGGAGTCGTATCTCCCCGACAAGCTCAAGAAGAAAAAGTATCTGAAATAAACAAAAGCCCCGCTCTCGCGGGGCTTTTGTTAGAACTAGCTTACTTCACTGCGTCCTTGAGTGCCTTCGCCGCGCGGAACTTCGCGGTGCGAGAAGCTGCAATATGGATTGTCTCGCCGGTGCGCGGATTGCGGCCCTGGCGTGCCGGGCGAGCCTTCGTCGCGAAGATGCCGAGTCCTGCGATAGACACTTCGTCGCCAGACTTGAGACCCTTAACGATAGAGTCGATGACCGTCTCAACAGCGCGCTCTGCATCAGCTTTCGTTGATCCGAGCACTCCGTGAACTTTATCTACGATGTCTGCCTTGTTCATGAGAATCTGCTAGTTGCTAATCCCCACGGCCTGTATGGGGTGGGTATGGGGAAAGTATAGGAAATACGCCACATTGCGCAATGGGGCTTTACAAGCGGCGGGGACAGCGCAAAATGTTGGCCAAAGCTATTGACACAAATCATATACGATGCTATCATAGAAATTCACCTCAATTTAGGAGCTGGTATGGCACCAGATAAGTTAGCACACATCCTCCATGAAAGGATTTCTGACTTCGGAGAGAAGCCGTCATACGTACTTTTCCCCGAAGAATTGGTGGCAGGTTTGGAAAACGGCCTTCTTGCTGTCTTCGAAGAGGTGGATCGCGGTGACGGAACCATCATCACCAAGGTGATTTTTGAAGGAAAGTTCTTTATTTGTGCGAAAGAAAGCACAAAAGCGGCTACTCGGTAGCCGCTTTTTTTATACTTCTTCGATATATTGTTCCCGGCCACTCACCAGATGAGCGAGATTGGCGATTCGCTTCAAATCCTTAGGATCTCTTGCCGCCACATCGGCGTGTTCGAGGCCGAGAATCATAACGCAGAGCTGGTTGTGGAGCTGCCTCCTTCGCGACTGACTCTCTCGAAAATCAGCTTCTCTCTGTGCCACCTCGAGATGAACCTCTTTTGAATATTCCTTGCAGGTGTCCCAGAGCCTCGAATACGCTACGGTCCCGGGCTTGGGGAAGGTGACACCCTTGAGCCCCGCGTCGAGAGCGAGCTCTGCGAGATCGCTCTCCTCTTCAGCTGATTCTACTTTCGCTTCGGGGATTTTTTCCATCACCCTATCGTAACACCGCTAGCGGGCAAATTCGACCACCCTTCTTCGCCGCAACGGCTACGAAGGGCACAGCGCGGTTCTTTAGCGAGCAAACCCGGTGAGGGCTACTCGGCATCGTGCCAATAACAAAAACTGAGAGTGTTCTTACGCACACGAAGTAATGCCGAGTTGTCCTACCGGGCAAACTCAACGACCCTGTTTTCTCTAATGATATTTACTTTGATTTCGCCCGGATATTTGAGCTCCTCTTGGATGCGTTTCGCGATATCGCGTGCGAGCTTGTGCATAGCGAGGTCGGGGACCTTGCCCGGGTTCACGAATACACGAATCTCGCGTCCGGCGGCGATAGCGTATACCTTCTCCACGCCCTCGAAGGTACCGGCGAGGCGCTCGAGGTCGCCGAGGCGCTCGAGATAACGGTCAATGGTGTCGCGTCGCGCGCCAGGACGGCCGCCCGATATCGCATCTGCCACCTGTACGATGACTGCTTCAGGTGTTTCATATGGGTGCTCGTCGTGGTGCGACTGCATCGCGACAATCACCCGCTTATCGACGCCAAACTTCTCGAGGATGCGGCGACCAATCTCCACATGCGTACCCTGCACCTCGTGATCAACCGCCTTGCCAATATCGTGGAGGAGAGCGCCCGCGCGCGCGACCGATACATCTGCACCGAGCTCTTCGGCGAGTATACCGGCGATGTGTGCCATCTCAACCGAATGGGAAAGTATATTCTGCCCGTAACTCGTACGGAAGTGGAGGTGTCCGAGAAGGGTAGTGAGCTTAGGGTCAAGCCCGATAACGCCCGCCTCATACGCGGCCTCCTCGCCCTTCTGCTTCACCATCTCGGCGACCTCGGCGCGCGTCTTCTCTACCGTTTCTTCTATTTTCGCCGGTTGAATGCGCCCGTCAGCGATAAGCTTCTCAAGCGCTATCTTCGCGATAGCACGGCGCATCGGATCGAACGAGGAGAGCATAATACGGTCGGGCACATCGTCGATAAGCACGTCCACGCCCGTCGCGCGCTCAAACGCCTTGATATTACGCCCTTCCTTGCCGATAATCTTACCCTTCACTTCATCAGAAGGAAGCACGACCGAGAGCGACATAACTTCAGCATTCACCGCATTACCCATGCGATGAATAGCGGTCGTAAGTATCTCGCGCGCCTTCTCCTCCATCCGCTCGCGGCCGTTTGCGGCAAGCTTCTGAAGCCGTAAGAGTATCGCCTCTTCGTGCGAACGCTCGATTTCGGAGAAGAGTTCCTCGCGCGCCTTCTCTTCAGAGAGATGCGCTATTTTCGAGAGTTCGCGAGAGCGCTCTGCCGAAAGTCGTTCCGCTTCGCTTTTCGCGCGAGCCGCTTCCTGCTCGCGCGCGCGCACCTCGTTCTCCTTTTCATCAAGAAATTCTTCGCGCGAGGCGACACGCTCTTCGCGCGCAACTACCTTCTCTTCGCGTTCCTCTATCGGCGCGAGGCGCTCGGTCTCGATCACCTCGCCGCGGAACTCCGCATCGGCGAGTATCTTTGCCGCCTGCTCCTTCGCCTGAAGCAATTTCTGTTTTATCTCGAGCTCTACCGAGCCGCGCTGAGCAAGCCCAATAAGCACGCGAAGCACGTAGCCGAGCGCGATGCCGCCGACACCCGAGAGCGCCAGCATAAGTAATACGATTTTTAGTGACATTGCCCGTTTGGTTATTCCCCGATTCGCCGAAGCGAAGAGGGGCGTAAAGTTCTAAAAAGGAAGGGTGCGGCGGGGAGGCGGACAGGGGAGCGGAACGGGAGAGACGGTATGGAGGGACTCTACCATAAACGCCATCGGCGTGCAGAGCACGCCGATTTTTTATATTCTTCCCGCTGTTTCCTGTGAACTGGACTACTTATACACCTGATCGACGAGGCCGTATTTCTTGGCCTCCTCGGCGGTCATAAAGAAGTCGCGCTCGACATCTTTTTCTACCTTCTCCAATTTCTGCCCCGTGTTCTTGGCGAGTATTTTGTTGAGTACTGCGCGGAGCTTCAGTATCTGCTTCGCAGTAATCTCGATGTCGGTCGCCTGACCCTCCGCGCCGCCGTGCGGCTGATGGATCATCACTTCGGCGTTCGGGAGCGCGTAGCGCTTGCCCTTCTCGCCCGAGGAGAGAAGTATCGCTGCACCCGAGGCCGCCATACCGACACAGACGGTCGAGACGTGCGGCTTCACGTGGTTCATCGTGTCGACCATCGCCAAGGTCGCCGTTACCGAGCCCCCAGGACTATTGATATAAAGCGAAATGTCCTTCTTCGGGTCTTCTGATTCAAGGAAGAGGAGCTGGGCGATGACGAGGTTTGCCACATCGTCGTCGATTGGCCCGCCGAGGAAGATGATTCGCTCCTTCAAGAGGCGGGAGTAAATATCGTAGGCGCGCTCGCCGAACTGGCTCTTCTCGACGACCATCGGGACGAGCATTGATGCGCGCGAAGTGTGTTTGTTCATACAAATAAAGTTATGTTATTGCGTAACGGCGGCAGGGTACTGATTCTCTGCGATGCGCTCGCCCCACGCGTAGAAGGCACCGACGATTATCATAAGCACGATAACGACGATGGAGATGACGACTCCCCATTGCTGCTGTTTCGGCGAAGGCACCCCCTGTATCACTTCCGACTTGGTAACGACCTCTTCTCCAGATAGGGGAGTAGGCGATGACAGAGGCTCTGCGGGAGTCTGAAGCACCGGCAACGCCGTCACTTCTATACCGGGTTCGCCCACAGGAAGTTTCTTTTCCTCTTCCATAGTTATTTTGACTCGCTATACATCTTCCGCGCGCGCTCGAACGCCGCTTCGGCTGCTTCGCGGCCTTCGAAGTCGCCCACAACGACCTCCTTCTTCTGAATCTGCTTATAGGTCGTGAAGAAGTGTGCAATCTCCTTGAGCGTGTGTTGATTTGCGTCCTTCAGGTCTTTCACCTCTTTGAAGCGCGGGTCGCCCACGGCAACGGCAATAACTTTTTCATCGGCTTCGCCGCCGTCGATCATGTGCATGATACCGATAGGGCGTGCCTCGACGAGGAGCCCCGGCACAAGCGGGTAGGTGGTGAGCACCACGACGTCGAGCGCGTCGCCATCGTCCCACAAGGTCTGGGGGACAAAGCCGTAGTCGAGCGGATACTCCTGTGCGGTGTGCATCACGCGATCAAGCTTGATAAGCCCGGTACCCTTATCTATCTCGTACTTATTGTGCGAGCCCTTCGGAATCTCGATGATGACGTTCATCTCTTCTTTCGTCCCCGGATCAATATCGTGCAGTAGGTTCATATGCATCGATTATACATGAGCGGAAAATTATTCGTCTTTCGCTTTGTCGCGATCCTCTTCAGCATCAGCGACCGTCTCGTCGCTACCCGGGAGCTCGGTGAGTTCCTCTTCTGCCGAGAGTCCAGTCACTTCAGGTACTGCATCCTCGATAACTTCAACACTCTCAGTCGGCATCACACCTGCCGCTTCAGCCGGGTCTTCGTCGGCCGAGGTCATCGCTACCGTCTCGCCGTCAGACTCTGCAACTTCAGACCCGCCAGTAGAGACGATGTCGATGTTCCAACCCGTGAGCTTCGCAGCAAGGCGGACATTCTGACCGCCGCGGCCGATCGCAAGCGACTGCTCGTCTTCAGCGACCATAACGGTCGCACGATGCCCGGCTTCGTCGAGTTCCACCGAGAGCGGGGTAGCGGGAGAGAGCGCTTCTTTGATAAAGGCCGCAGCATCGTCGTTCCACTCGATGATGTCGATGCGCTCGCCGCCGAGCTCGCTCATCACGGTCGAGACGCGCACGCCGCGCTGACCGACCAAGGAACCGACCGGATCAACATGCGGGTCGAGCGAGGCGAGGGCGATCTTGGTGCGGCTGCCCGGCTCGCGCGCGAGCGCCTTGACCTCGATAGCACCTGAGGCGAGCTCCGGCGCCTCAAGCTCAAAGAGCTTCACGACGAACTTCGGGTGCGCGCGAGAGAGGCGCAGATATACGCCACGGAAGCCTTCATCAACCGCATAGAGGTAGGCACGAATGCGCTCGCCCATACGGTAGCGCTCCCCAGGAATCTGCTCCTCGTAGGGGATGATGCCGGTAGTGCGACCGAGGTCGACGAATATCGCGCCGCGCTCCATGCGCTGTACGATACCGCCCACTATTTCACCTTTCTTCTCGCCGAACTCCTCCATCATCGAGAGCTTCTCCGCTTCGCGTACCTTCTGAATCACGACCTGTTTCGCTGTCTGCGCCGCGATACGGCCGAAATCATCCTGCGGCTCAAGCGGGAAGATGATCTCTTCGCCGAGCTGTGCATCGCGCTTCATAAGCTTCGCATTCGCGAGGAGAATATGTTTCTCAGGTTCAAAGCGCGGCAATTCACCCTCGGCGAGCTGCTCTTCGCTCTCGTGGTACGCGTGCGTATGCGCATGTTCCTCGGGAGCCTCTTCACCTTCAATAGGGAATCGCACCGTCGTGTCATCGACAACGGTTTTTACTTGTTCAAAGGAGATAGTGCCGGTGTTGAGGTCGAGCTTAGCGCGGACAACCTGTTCGCGCTTGCCGTACTCGCGCTTATAGGCAGTCGCCATCGCACTCTCGATAGCCTCTACCATAGTCTCGCGGCTGATGCCTCGATCTTCGAATTCCCCGAGCACTGCATTGATGGTTTTCAAGTCAATCATATATGGAATGTGTATGTCGCACTTTTTATAAAGAAAGCCCCGAAGGGGCATTTCTGATGTTCCTAACATACCAAACTGTGTGAGTTGCGTCAAGCTCGCTCGACAACGACCGTCGTGCCGTAAGCTCTACTTCTAGAAACATAAAAGAAAATGCCGAGCGGTGGTGCCTGCTCGGCATTCAATACTCCTGATTCTTGACACGCTCTGCTCCTTCAGGAATCCCTCGAAGCGACGAAGGAAAGCCGGAATCCCTTATATCCGAGCGGAGTATCGAAATCGGGCAGCCATGTCATCGACCGTTGTGCGTCGATTGCCGAGTGATGGACTTCGTACTCGCAATCATCGCCTATACGGAATT
>JAQVIY010000006.1 GCA_028695415.1 Minisyncoccota bacterium
TTGTTCGTAGCAAGTACTGTTTGCCTGATGAACGTATCAAGGGGCATCCGGTTATTTTCATCGAGAATGGGGTCAGTCTTGACGACGAGTTGTTGAAGATGTGCAAAATTCTGCGCCTTGTCGAGCGCGATTCTTTGGGCGTACAGATACGCTTCCATGTCTTCACGCTTTCCTGAATCCATCGCTTTCTCAAGAAGAACCGGCAAGTTATCTCTGAGCCACGCTGTAGAGAAAGGCTGAGTCCCCGTATTAGCTGCTGTTTCAGTGGCTGGAGAGGCCGAAGCTGGAGGTTCGGGTTCTTTTTCCAATTGAACGGGTTCAGCCGGAGGGGGAGGGGTCTCATACCAGAAATAGCCTTCTCCTCCCCGCTTGAAGAAGCTTTGAGCGTGAACGCTCGAGGTTGCGGCTACGATCGCTAAAGAAACAAGAATCGCCCGTACAGGCTTACCAGATCGGATAAACGACACCGACGACCTCGTCAACATTGATTGGACCCCAATATCTCGCATCGAAACTTCTCGGCTCAGTACCCATCATTGCAAGCTGTCCATCGACCAATACTTGGGTCCGGTCATAGCTACCTGGCGCGCGATTTAGCTTTTCCAGCAGATCGAGATCACCGAATTTACGCCCAGCTACGGTGACTTCATCGTTTTCTACCTTGATGATGTCGCCTGCGACACCTGCGAGATATTTAACAACAAGTATCGAGCCGTTTCCATCAAGTAGGCGTTGATTCAATTGATCAGTTAGCCTTCCGTATGGAAGGAACGCGAGTAGCTGACCCCGCTCGAAATCAATGTTCTCTGGACGGGTCATTTTGACGACAACGAGTTTGTAAGGGATGCAGCTGAGATCACCAACCAGAAGAAGAAGGCGATACTTTCCAGAGACGTGTGACGTCGCTGCAAAAAGCAAAGCGAGGAGTACCGACGCAAGGAAAACCACCCTTATAAAAAGAGTGGCCTTTTCCGGGCGAGTAGTCTCATTCGAGATTGAGGCCGAGTTCATCTGCGACGAGCTGTGTGATTTCCAACTGGGGTGCGTAACCAAGAACTGCCGTCCGGTGTACGACGACGTAGCCTGCATCGACGTATCGCTGCGTTGCGGTCTTCAATTGGTCAGCAAACCTAATGGCCGCGTCCCTTGCTGCACTCTCGTCGAGGCCCTTTCCTCGAAGGTCGTTCATGGAAGCAGTAACAAGTTTTCCAGAGTCGATGACAACGAAGGGAACACTGCTCTGCTGAGGTGCAAGGTAAGGACTCGCGACAAACAAAGTGCCAGCGGTCAGGACAGCAGACAGTACTGCTGCCATGATGACTGGGCCAACGTTGGAACCGTCAGCTGTCTTTAAGGAAGCAGTACTGTCGCTCATTTCGATGCCTCGGCCGCGCCTTCTACGCCAGCGGGACGCTCAATCGGGCGACGCGCACGACCGAAAAAGAACATGCTCCCGGAACCGAAGCAGACGCCGGATATGAGAACCAGTGGATCAAAATTGCTGAAGAACGGAATCAGAAGGATCGCACCACAATAAAGAGCAAAGACCAGGATCAAGTCTTTCTGGGTCAGGGTTTTCTGTTTGGACATTTTCAGTTTCCTTTTTCGAGACGTTTCTGCGTGTAGAAATCAATTACTTTTTCAGGGTCGGCTCCTTGTTCAATGGCTGCGATTGCTTCATCACGTTCCTCACCGTTACTTGCAAACAACGTGAACATGAATGGATCTGGCCTGAATCGAACAATCCCATAGTCTGAATCCGAGCGTTTGATCATCAATTCGGAATACTCACCAGGCACAACATGAAGAGACTTGACCTGATGAATCCCGAACGCATCCATAGAAAACTGTCCGGACGCAACGGCCGCATCGACGGATTCAGCACGCTGCTCAAGAACAATCTGCCATGCGCTATTGGCGTAAATCGCTCGGCCGTTCGGTGACTGGAAGAGATCGCCAACGCCCTGGGTGATGAAGATGACTGCCCCTGAATTTTTCCGCACTTTGCGATAAAGCGCTTCGATCGCTTTCGCCATCAGGGGGTCATCCATAAGCTCCCATGCTTCGTCCAGCACGAGAATCTTACGACCCGGGGTCGTGTACATCTCGGTCGCGATGCGGTTCATCAGTTGCAGGAGAACGACCTTTTGAAGAATCGGACGTGACTTGAGATGCAGGAGATCAAGAACGGTAAAGCGATTACTGACATCGATTGTGGCCTCACCCTCGAACCAACGCCCGTAGCTGCCGCTAACGGTGAATGGGTAAAGCTGCTGACCAAGGTCACGAACGCGCGGATCAGGCTGTTGCATGCACCATTGAGCGACAGCGGTCACGGTCGAGTTATGGGCATATCGGTCCCACGTGGCCTTGATCCCTTCTTCGAGAGCCGCCATTTGATAGTCATCAAGACCGTCCTCTGGTGCAGCCATCTTGGCGATCGTGGCCTTGATGATGTCGATGTCTTCATCAATCTCGCTGACGAAGGTAAAAGGGTTCAAGATGATCTGCGACTCTTCGGAGAATTCGATGTAATCCCCCTTGAGGGCACGGTTGAGCTTAAAAAATGACTTGCCAACGTCAATGACCCACACCTTGCAGCCTTCAGCAAGGTTATCGACGATCAGAAGCTGTGCCAGGAAGGATTTACCCCCGCCGGTGCCAGCAAAAACGACTACGTTGTATCCAGTATTCGAGTCCCAAACCGAGAATGCGGACACCTGACCACGCCTCGTTACAAAGAGACTCGTAGCGTTCGCGCCGCTGCCTTTGTAGTCAGCGAACAGCGGGACCAGCGGTGCAGCCTGTCGCGCACTCATGGTGTTGGTGCGGAAGGTCCGGGTCATGGCATCAGCCGACGCGTTCATCGGCAGGGCGTTGTGCCAGAGGAAATCCAAAATGCGCTTGTCTTCGCGCATGTCGAAGCTAAGCGTGGAAAGGTAGGAGTTCAACGAAGCGGTTTGACGTGCCAGTCGATCCCTGTTCTTCGAGAAGATCATCAGGCTAAGGTTGACCTCGAGAGCCATCCCGCCTTGACCGTCAATTTCATGAATGAAGGTCTCGATGCCTTCCTTCTTGTAACCGAGGATGGGGAACCAGTTTGCGGAGTTTCCAATGCATTGCTGGGTAATCCACATGTGACGCTGTCGAACCTCACCTTTCTTCTTGACCTGGTCGGGATAGTGGGCCGTGAATTGAAAGAAAAATGGCTCAGTGATTTGGTTTGCTCCGCCCATCTGATCACCGATCAGAAGATTGGCAACACCAAAAACAGTTCGTTTTGGAAACAGCTTCGGGCTCATTACACGCACAAAGAATTCTTGATCACTCCCTTGGTGAAAGAGGATCTCTTTTTCTTTGAACTCAATATCGTCGCCCGGATAGAAGGCTTGCTCTCGAATTGGTATAAGTTCGTCGTAGCTGAACTCAGGCTTCTCCCACATGTGGTAGAACTTCCGAATCAAGTGCAGATATCCATGTGGGTCAAGCATCCTGAACTGGAAGCCAATGGAGCTAAAGCCTTCCATCACACGTGTGACATCAGATCGGATCGACTGGCGTTCCTCAAGATCCGGAAACTGAGAACACGGAATTTTGACAGTGAAGATCAACCGGAAATCACGGTTGAGCACGCCATTTGTCTTGAATTGAGGCTTATGGACGGCATCCTGGAACATCTTGACGCGGGTGCGAACGAGCTTCTCCAGAAGACCCGAAGCCTGTTCTTTCCCATCGGTATAGGCGTCAAGATAGGGGTCAATATCGGGAGAGCCGAGAAGACCTACCTGTACGAAGGAGCCTGCCGGAAGCGGGCAAGCTAATGCAGCTTTGAATTTCTCAAAAACTGACCCCCCGCCCCCTAGGAGCGGGGTGGTCATGAACGTGGCTCCAAGATGTCTTTCGCCAGACGGCGAAACGCAGTAAAACAGGCCGGTTTCGTCGTCAAAACCCTCTGCGCCAAGATATTGCCAAGGAAGGCGCCTCTGATCCGCAACGGTACCGCGGACAGGGGTTTGCGAGGACTTCGTGAAGCCAAACATGGGCTAACTCCGTGTTAGAGGGTGGCGGTGAACATGGAGTCGAGGATGCCCGGGCCCATGGTGGCTGCCAGAGCAACGCCGACGGCCAGAACCAACCACATGAGCGAGTGCTTGACGATCGTCATAGCCAGGCCGGTCGCCAGAACGCCAAATGCGACGAGCAGACCGAACGTTCCTTCAGTCCAATCACGAACCTGCTGGGATGCGACGTCGAACGTGGTGTCGGTAACGGCCATCGCGAAAATGGCGTACGCAGCGAGTGCGATCAGCAGGTAGGCTTGCTTTTCGAAACGGGCGAAGCCGGCGGACAGGTTTTGAGCGTATTGCATGTGAAACTCCTTATCGTTACTCGAGGGTTAAGGTGCTGAGGTCGGTCGAAGGCGCGTTACGTGACGCCTGCGGCCGGGTCGGGGGAGTGATCGTCTGCGATGCAGCAGACTGACCATTTTGCGCATCACCAGTTGGCGATCCCGAATGCGCAACACCGGTAGTTACACGGTGAGGAATTCTTGCATTACGCAAGGTGCCTTCCTCGTGCACTCCAAAAGTCCATTTTCTTTGCTCGATTTCTGTATATACATACCCTCCCGAGTGCAAATTGTCGTTCTTGTCAGTCCATGGGAATACCCGAATCCGCATTACTTGAGCGGGCATCCGCACCGGTGCAACGCCATCCGAATGGATTGCAAGTTCAGGCGGCATTGTCCCTACAGAGGAGCTTGTGGCCGTAGAAGAAATAACCGATGGAAGCCTTTCGCCTTCTTTCTGCTTGCGAATAACGGCGTCAACATCGATCTTGTTCTCGGTTGTGTGATTGGCAATGCGCTCCTCGAATTCATCAATGCTTCCGCTCGTGATCGCATAAACATCACCAGGAGATGCGCAAGCGCCAGGACCGATGCCAGGGCAGGACGAAGAGTCGCGGCCTGCAGTGTTAAGCGCGGAGGCGCAGCCGGTTAGTGCAATTACCGAAAGAGCAATAGCCAAGGCATGGGGTTTCATTATTGAATCCCCCCCGGAATCCGGCCTTCCGAGACAGCCAGAACTGCGCCCGTCCGCGCATCGACGAGTCGATAGGAAACCACCGTCTCGCCACCCAGATGGTGATAGGAGCCAAGTGCGATCACTCCAGCGTTTGCGGCTTCGGCGCGTCGTTTGACAACTGCATTAACCGGGTGGCCTGAAGTCCAACCGGAAGACTCGGTTTGCACGACCGGCACACCCGAATTGACAAGTGCGCCGGAGATGAGCGTCGCAAGGCTTTCGCCGTAATAGCTTGGGCGCAACTGTCCGTCATGCTTAACAGCCGGTGCAACAACGACAGTTGCTGGCATTGGCGTGTTCTTGAGGTAGAGTCGCCCGAGATTTGTACCAAGCTCGGAAACCGTGCTCGCCACCCACGGAGTTGGAGCTTCGATTTGAACTTGGGTCGCAGTAGTGCAAGCTCCGACAATGGAGGATGAAATTGCGATTGCGACCAAAATGGACTTCTTCATCATCACTTAACCTCCAGACCCTTCGTCAGCACGATCGTCGCGCGTCGGGCTGCATCAATTTCAACTACAGGGAACATCTCGCGAGCCATTTCCAGATAAAAGTTGGCAACCTGGTTTGCCGCGGAACTTGCACCGCTCATTGCTCCAGCTGTCAGTACGTCACCCATTTCAAAACGCTCGGCCTGACCGACGCTCGTTTGGGTATTGGCCCATTGATCCGGGGTACCCCATGGCTGAAGACCCTTCGCAATGCCGCCCAGGAATCCCGCAGTGAGTGATCGGGCGATCATCTGGCCTTGTTTGGATACCAGTTCGCCTTTGATACCTACGCGACCATCGTCACCGACGACATACCCTTCCATCGGACCTTCGATAACCGCACCGTCGTCCTTGATGCACGAGAAACCTTCGGTGCGCATAACGGCTCGTTCGCTCGAAAGGTCACCGAATCCGGAAATGATCACGAAGCACTCACGAACGTCATGAGTGAAGTGATTGGGGAGAATTGCATCGGTTTTCACACGAAGGACTGCCGGAACGGGATCTTTGCTCTTCGCGTTGGAGGTCGGAACGTCCATACCGTTGAGCAAGAAACCTTCGAACTGACTTCCCATTGGCAGGTAGGCAATCCGCTCCTTGTCGTCTTTTGACTTCTTTTCCTCTTTGGGGGTCGCTGCCCCTACTACACGCAGAGTTGGGGGCGGTGGTGCGAACACTGGCGCCGCACTGACTGAAGGTTGAGGAAGCGCTGCAGACGAGAAAGCATCTGCAGGGTTGTCGGCAGAAAGCGGTTTCCCATCCTCACCAACAACAGGCAGGCCATCAGGTCCCACGAGGCCTTGTGCCACTGCGCCGCCACCGGAAAACTTCAGCCTTTCGAGCTCGCGGCTCAACCGCTGGACCTCATCCACAAGGTCTACGGTCACACCGTTTGAACCCTGAGTGCCGCGCATCTCCTGAAGCTGACGGAACAGCAACTGGCGATCGGCCTCCATCTTCTTGACTCTGTTATCCATGCCCACGGTGCTCTTCTCGATACTTTCGAGCTTCGCAGCGAGGTCATCGACGCCAGTTTCCCGAGCAGTAGGGACACGGAAGTTCGCGGGCTTGTTTGCACCGATAGGTTGTCCAGCAATCTCTCGCGTCGGGCCTCGAGTTGATTGAACAACTGCGGCGAGCGCGATAACGCTGACAAAGATCCCGCCCACCATAATGCCCAGCCGAGCGTTCGATGGAAGCTCTTGCCATTTCTCTTTCAGACTCATCGCGCACCATTCTGGAAGGCGGTTTTATCCGAAATCACGTAGACGTAGGCGTGATCACCTTTACGAAGACGCGTACTCGGAAGGATGGCGACAGCACGAACGCCTCGTTCCCAAAATGCTGCTTCATCGAGTTCGATTTCTTCGTCACTAATCGATTCAACTCGGTAACGCCATTGATCCATGGTGGCGCTCGAGTACCGCATTTCCGGCCGGATCAATAAAGGGCCACGGCGACCCACAGCGCGAGGCAGGGCTGCTTCGGACATGCCGACGGGAACCTGATTGACGGCAGCCTGGCGCATCATCTGGATCAGCCGCTGCTGGTAGTTGTCGGGTTCATTGTTTTGATCTGGCTGTAGTCCAGGCTCCGGAACATCGAACTGAAGAATCGCTGTCTGTGACGGGATCGCCTGGGGAACCAGAATCAGTGAGATAACCGGATCGTTCGGACGAGATCCGGTCACAAAGAGTGACTGCGGGTCCGTGCTAGTGCTGGGCATCTGAATGTAGAGGCTCTGCCCGACAGCCTCCACGATCATCCCTTCGGGGATGATTCCAACGGCCTTAGGTGCGGCAAATGGAGTGCCGACTCGGTTGGCCTGAACCATTGAGACGTTGACGACTTCGTTCTGCCCAGGCGTTACGCGGATTGTCTGCGCTTTAAGCGCATTAACGTCGCCCGAGAGGCTCGAACCGAACCCCGGCATGGGCAAAGGCGCAGTTGCGCGGGGCTGTACATCAAGTCGCGGTTGCGGCGGAACTGTCCCTGCCACAAATGGAACTGCGGGCGGCTGGTCCGGAGTCGGCGGACGAATTGTCGTCTGTGCAAGAACCGATGAGGAAATCAGCGTTGCAACAGCAGTCAGTACGAGTCTTTTCATTTTCCAGCCTCCTCGCGGAAGTTCGGATGCTGTTGTCTCCATTTCTGGGTACGCATTTCTCGGCCGTCGTAAGTTTCAATGCTGGTAATCCATGGGCGGCCAGTTCTCATCTCGACGCCCAGCTCGTAAATCATTTCGGTATCTGTCTTTCGCCCTGCAGCATCTCGGTGAGTTGCAGTGCCACCAACGAAAACCTTCATGGTTTCGGGTTCGAAGAGAATTTCGTTCGGCTGGAATACAAGCGAGCTGCCCGTCCCTCTGAATTGAGGGTTTTCGGCAGTTGCTTTTAGTGTTCGACGAACGTCCGGGAAGATTCTTGAATCCACGAAGAGCTCGAGGTTCTGAGCGACGAAATCGATGTTGTTCGGGGTTACGTTCGCAGCCAGAGTCGTGAAGTACATCCCAAACGATTTAAGGTAGTCGGCTGACGCTGCCGACCAACCGAGCTGAACTTGTCGATCCAGGTACGGAGGAATGAGGATGATTCGTTCGCGTTGTTCCATCGCCCGGGTGACGGCTATGCCGCCGACTGCTACAGCGATCACCAATCCAACGGTAAGGACGATGACCATCGCTGTTGCAGCCTGCAGGCTACGAAAAAGCATCGGAACTTTCATAGCCAGAACCTCCGACGCATCCCGTCTGTGTACACTTTATTCATTCCGCCAAAACCCTTTGCATAGAAGACATGCATGATTGCGCCTTCGAGTTCCCCTTCCTTCCAGCGCCTCATTATTCGAATAGAGATAAGCATCACTGCAACGCCGAGAAATAGACCGATCGTTGATCGCGAGAGAATGCCAACAGAGAACAGAGTAAACCCGACAATAAATTCGTCAAATTCCCATGCGTAAAACTGTTGTTGGGAATCGACATAACGGGGAATATCAACCTCGAGCGCCATTATTGCTTCCTCAATTCAATGAGAACTTGTCGATTCTTTTGGCGACCAGACTCGGTATCAGTTGGAGCAATTGGCGACCGTGCGCCCAAGGAAACAAGTTCCATCTGGGATTGCTTCATGCCTTTCAGCTTAAAGAGAGAGGCAACTGAGGCCGCGCGTTTGTAGGCAAGACGATCGTTGTACGAGTTGGTGCCGATCGGATCTGTACGCCCAATAAGACGAATCTTGGTGTCATCCCCAAACTGGAAGCTGGATATGACCTCGGGGTTCAACGGAACCGTAGAGTCAAAGGCAAAGAAAACGGTGGCTCCAGGAATGAGGTCATAGTCACCCGGGTTCGATCCAGTCCCGTCTGACTTGGCTGATGTCGAGGCGGTACGAAGTGGAGTGCGCTCCATTTCGACCCACTGAGTTTCACCTTTCTGAACGGGGCGCTTAATAAGAGTTGTTGCCGTGTCCTGGCCCACGCCGTAAGAGAACTGGCTAGGTTCGTATTCAGTAGCCTCGAACGGATACACGCTATGCCGGTCTTGTGCGATTACCGATGTCGCGCCGATGAACGCCGCGGCAGCCAACAGAATATTCAGAGGTACTTGGGGTTTCACAGCTTTCTGCCTTCGATCACAGCAGAAGTGATCCCGTTGAGCAGTTGAATAAAGATCCCTTCATGCCCATTGGCGTTGTCGGGAGTAACGAGGTACTGGCCTCCGATCGTGATCGACGGTGTTGCCTGAACCTGATTCCGGAAAAAGATGTGGGCAAGTGGCTCAAGGCTGTCCTTGGTGATCTTTGCCCACGCAGCAGCGTAGGCCGCATGAGGGATACCGGCGTCTCGAGCAACAACAGACCAGGTAGCGGGCTTGACTGGATCGAGCCCCCCGCTTTGCAACGCCTTGTAGGCCGCAGTTTCAAAAGCTCTCAACGATGCTGCGTCAAGAAGAGAAGCTGCAAGCCAAGCTCTCGCGGAAGCAATGACAGACATGTCAGGATAGATGACCGGAACAAACTCGAAGGTCATTGGACTAGGGACCGTCGCACCCCAACGATGGAGCATCTCGTGCGATGCACGACATGCAGGGCAACTGAACTGGAAGAAAACAAGAATCTTGTTCTTGTCTTCCGGATTTGGGCCGATTCGACGAAACGGTTCAACAGGCGCTTCTTGAGCAAACAAGGTGGGCGCAGCAAGCGCAGCTGTAGCAGCCATAGAACCGTTAAACAGAAATTGGCGACGATTCAAAGTTCACCTCCTCAAGCTTATCGTCGTGACCGAGGGCCCGACGAATTTCTATTTCAGAGCAAACGCCCATTTCAATGAGTACTCGACCAATAGGGCGCAAAACACCGCTACGCTTGTACTCAGTCTGCCTGCTGATGGCCTGTTCAATTTCGGATGAAGTGGCAACACCAGATTCAATCAGGGCATAGCCCAGGCGTTTGTACTCAAGCTTCAATGCATCCGCCGACGAGGTGACGCGTCGAGCTTCATCCAGCGTCGTCAAGCCCCGAGTTGCTTTGGAAGCGGCTTCGAATGCGAGTAACTCGAACTGGGGCTGACGAGAAGCGGCTGCGACGATCTCTTCTGGGCTCCCTCCGCGAGAAATAACCCGCCGGACGGCCTCGTCGCCAACAATCATCTCGACAAGTGGGACGTTCCCTTTGTAGGAAAGGGCGTTTGGAACACGGGGAAACGATTCGCCCTCGAACGGCAATCCATGGATTCGCATCCATTCGAGCTCGATCTCATTCGCCGAGCCCCATGAAGGCTTGAGCTCCGGATCAATTCGACGAACTAGCCGTTGCGCAGTGATTCCGCGCAATGACGCAGCTAGCGTACCTGGATCGACGCCGAGCTCTATCAGTCGAGTGCATCCCATCGCTGCGTTGTTTGCGTGCATCGATGCAATGACGAGGTGGCCCGTATTCGCCGCTTCAACGGCTATACGCGCCGTCTCAGCGTCGCGAATCTCGCCGATCATGATCACATCCGGGTCCTGACGAAGAACTGCTCGCAGTGCGGCCGGGTAAGGCATGTGAATTGGATCGATGTTGATCTGGTTCAAGCCAGCAAGTCGATACTCAACCGGGTTCTCGATCGTGATGATGTTCAGGCTGTGCTCGTTGATCTCGTTGACCAGTGCGTACAGCGTCGTGGTTTTTCCAGACCCCGTTGGACCGGTCACGACAAATAGCCCGTGCGGTTCTTGGAGGATTACCCGCATCGCCTCGTCAACTGCGGGAGGGAGCGCGAGCTCCGTAAGATCCATAGATACGTTCGCCTGATCCAGGAGCCGGCAGACAACGCTTTGCCCGTCGACTGTCGGCACAATCGAAACGCGAATATCGATGACTTTTCCGTTTTCGGGGAAACGAAGACCCATGCGCCCATCGAGAGGGGTGTGGTGGTCAGACAGCGAAAGACGGGACCGACTACGCACTTTCTGGTCGAAGACCCCTGCGTAGTAAGACGAGTACTGCCCAATTTCCATTAGAGCGCCGCCAGGCGCGCGTCGCCTAACGCGAACACCTCTAGAGTCTTCCTGAAAATGAACGTCGGCAGATCGAGTTAGCGCAGCTTCGAGAAAAAGATCGTTCAGTACCTGTACTGCTTCGCGCTCATTCGGATTGTTTGAGATGAAATTGTCTGGCTCTTTCACGGCTGCTGCTCCGGTTCTTGTTTCTTCCGATCGTCTTGATTACTCGCGCCGAGGTCCGTCGCTGCAGACTCCTGAAGAAGTTCCAAGAGACGCTCCCTGAATTCATCTCGGCCATGCCACGTTGAACAGTCGAGGCGGTTGAAAAACTGGTTTGCGACAAAACCCTTGAAACCGTTCTCCGCTTGGATCGACCATCGAATCATGTCGAGCTTGGTATCGGAGCTAACTCTTGGCTCCAGCGTGTCGCGCAATACGTTCCCAATCCCTCTGATGACACTCCCAGATCTTTCGATACGTTCACACGAGTCCTGCGGGACGATTACCCATACAAACCATCCAACCGTTAGGACGAGGCCCGCACCACCAAGAAGACTTTTGATAATCATCAGGATGACCTGTACGCGACCCACACCTTACGGATGTAGATGTCACGCTTATCTCGAGATCGCGCGTTGTAGCTTCCGACGGCTTCCCATGTAGGCCCGTATCGCTGAATCTTTGTTGCCAACACCCACGCTCCCATTCGAACGTTGAAACACGGATCGAACAAATCCTGCCTAGTGATCTGCACCCCAAATCGCGATCTCAGGTCGTCGATGTGGATCGTTCGAACTTGCATCAGGCCCAGATCCTTACCGTCAGGTCCGATCGCCTGGGGATCAAAACCGCTCTCAACCTTTGCAATTGCCCACAACAGCCGGCTATCCACACCGAACTCGCGTCCCGCAGCATCAAAACAAAACGCATGTGCCGGCCCCGACAGGTAGAGCAGGAGCGATGCGAGAGTGAGAGCGGTTCGGCTAGGATTACTAAGCATTGCGGATTGCATTATCATGGGTTCAAACAAGATTATCAACCGACGCAGGGAGAATCACAAATGTTTCTACGAAGACTGCCGACATCCCTACTGGCTGCAGCGCTTACAGTGAGCTTTCCTGTCGTTGCCGAGGAGCCCAGGGGTCTTGTGGATCGTGGAATACAGGCCGCTGCCGATGCGGCGAGCTCTGTAAGTTCGTGGGCGACGACAGGGGTTGAGAGCACTGAAGCCACAAGCGCCTGGAGGGCATTCAAGGGACGCAACAAGAACGCACTGGCGCGGCTCGAGCGGCTGGCCGACCGAGGGAACGCTGACGCGCAGAACTACGTGGGGCACATTTATGCAGAGGGGCTTAGCCGCCAAAAGAAAGCGGAAGATGTGGCTGCGATTGCCGCACGTTATTTCGCTCAGGCAGCTCAGTCCGGGCACGCGGTGGGAACATACAACTTCGCGCTCATGCAGCTGAAGGGGTCAGGCATACAGTTCGATGAGAAGCGAGCGATGTACGCGATGAACATCGTCAAGGATCAGATACCCGCAGCTGCCGTCCACTTGGCTCTTTATCATTACAAGCGAAATGAGTACGGTATCGCTTGGCAGAATGCGCAGTTTGCAGCGTCGCGAGGCGAGGCGATGGGTGCCTATATCGCAGGGAAAATGCTTCACGAAGGGACGGCGAGTGGTGGATCGAGCCGTCAGATTCGGGGATACCTACTGGATGCTGCGAAGTCGTACATTTCAGATGCGGCCTGGATCGTGGCCACCACCTATGATGACGATGCATCAACGGCAGACAGCCTTATGCTATCCCGAGCGTACCGTCTTATTGCAGTGGGGATGGAGCGAAGCGGATCGAAACAGACTCCACAGATCCTCGCTGGACTTTCCACTCAGGAAGCCCGTAGGGCTCAGAACTTTGCTCAGAACTGGTTCAAGCGCTTCAAAAAGCCCGAAGATACGTCGTACATGAGAACGCTTGCGGAGCAGCCCGCGATCCTTCCGCCTCGAACCTACTAAAAACCGCCCCGGCGTCCCTACGCGCTACGATTTTCTCAATCTGCGACGCCCTTCGTCTCTTCGTAGTTCTGCATGAGGCGCTTGTACATATCGGGCGGAAGAAAGCCTGGGGGCGGCAAGCCGTTCTCGCACACGGGCACCCTTATCGGTTGCTCGTACGGGGTAACTCCACCCTGTTGTGTTTTCACGCTCATCTTCAAGCGCACATCAAAAACTCGGCATCCGGCCTCTCTTCCGGCGTCAACGACAAGTGCGTGAATATCACCAACTGCCTGTGTGTAGTCTCGAATATTGCGCTCAAAGCGGCCGGTAACTACGCCTTCTGCCCTGCCCCTCTCCGATGCAATATCGAACAGGTCTGCAATCTCACCAGCCTGGATAGAGGGTGAGAGAAGAAGAAAAGTAATCGCTATCAAGCTCAGTTTCAGTCTCTGCATTATTTTCTCCAAAATGGAGCCTAATCGTCGGATGAGGCTCCACATCAAGGGTTAGTCGTACCCGCTCATTGATTCAATTACGCGTTGGCGAGCGAAGTCTGCCCCAGGCTGCCCCGTCGAATTCATCAAATCGGCGTAGAAAGGACTGAAGTCGATTGCGCCGAAGTTAAGGCTCTGGAACTGGGCAGCGGTAAGGCCTGCGCAGCTTGCGCCAGTTCCCAGCTGTGCTCTGCCCGCGTCACCGATAATCTTCGCCAGCTCTGAGTTGTAGCAGCAGTAGCTGCGTCGGCAGGTCTTTAGAATGCGACCGCTACACCGGCTCCCGACTTGAGTACATAGCCCCGCGCCTTTCTTCATTGAAAGCATCTGCTCGGCTTCTGTGCAGGATGTCAATTCGAAGTAGATGTAAAGCAATACCATCAAGGCGAAGAGGTACGGGTTGAAGTAAAGATTGAAATTGGTTCCAGCGACATTTGTCGCCAATGTCGTTGTGCCAGGTATAGCCCCGCCGATAAGAGGAATGGTCGGCATGTTATAGGCAAAGGTGAATCCATAGAAACTGAAGCTCGGATTGAAAGTGACATTTGTCCAGCTATTGGAAATCCATCCCTCCATACCAACCGCAGAAAGAAATGGTTGAGTCGAGCTGTACATGAAGTCATAAACGTAGGGCGCAGACTTGTACCAGACGTAGTCGATGCCCGTCATTACAGCTGATACCGTAGCCGCCGATACGAACTGAGAGACAACATCGTTATTGCTTTGAGCTCCACCTGAACTTTGGCAACATTTGATTGAGATGCCTTTGTTACGGTAACGGCATCGCTCAGAGCTTCCTGAAAAGAGGCGGAACGTGTCTGGATTCAGATAAGTGCCGGCCTCTTTTGCAAACTCCATTGCTGCGGCAGCCTGCAGGAAATCTTCTTGGTTAGATGTGTATCCGGAGTCCCAGCATTTTGTAACTCCATTGTTATCAGTAACGCAAACTTGCTGTGATGAGCAGTTGTCGACTGGAATAGATGCGCTATCAAGAGGGCACTCATAGTTCCTTGCGAAGGTTTCACACTGGTTCGCGTATGGGTTTGCGACAATTACTCCATCAAGTCCACGCTTCGTCGTGGGGAATGTCTTGGCACATGTCCGCTCTCCTTGCTGCTGGCAAGAGAGCGCCTCCATCGCGCCGCAGCCTTCCTCGAATCGATCAGTGATGCATCCGAAGGGTAACGATTGCGACCAGCACCGTGTTATTGCACGGCCGTTGATAATTCGTGTGCCGTAATCGCTGCAGTGCGCCTCAGGGACAAGGCCAGGGTTATCCGGGTCAGGCTCATTCTCAAAGTCGCACCGTGGATTTGACTCGAGGTGGCCGCAATTATTCACCCATGTTTCGGAGGAGATAGTCCTGCAAACGTAGGTGTCTTGCTCGGTCGTACATACCCAGGTTTCGCCGACTTGAACTTGTTCAGTACCGGTAACCGCGCCAGTTTCCGGATCGACGATGTTGCGCGTTTCGTAGATCGGGTCCCAATAGCCGCCAACGCAGGTCGTGCCAGTTTTGGTACAAACCGGGCTTTCCATACGGCATGTCGTTTCAAGGGGTTTTTGCCACGTGTTCGTGCATACCTGTATCGGGGCCGGGGGCGTAATCGAGCATGAACCCCCAACAGGGCGGGTGCAGCTACGATTAACGCTCGACACGGTGACATTCAGGTTGTAAGAGCACCAGGCTTCATCAACGATCCGCCCCTCATTACATGTCTCAGTCCGGAAAGTAGCTCGTTCGAAATCCTCAGCAACACATGCGTTCGGCGAAGCGGTAATTCCGAAGCCCATCGTGCTCAATTGCGAATTCGGACTCTGTTGGATTACCCTAGATTGCGTAAAGATTGGATCGGTTGGAGCCGGCCCTTTAGACATGTCGATATTGGCTTGCGTTGAGGTATTTACCGCAAAGCACTCCATATGCGCGGGATTGTTGGGGTCGAGTGTTGCAGAGCCGCATGCGTCGATACGGGCTTGTCCTCCAGGGCCCGGATCAAAGTTCGAACTAAAGTTCAGGGCTTGCGGTACGTCCGCTGTTGCGTCCGGAAAAGGCAGGGCTTCTTCGGCTTGTTGATAGATGTCAAAAGTTGATCCGGGGCGGACGAGATTCGAGAGGTTACTTGCTTCCGAGTATGGATCGACTGCATAAACAACAGACGTGAAGCAAACCCAGAAGGCCATGAACCTTGCCAAGAACTTGAAGAAAGCACTCTCTATGAACACGGCTATTTCTCCTTGATCATCGCAAGCCGCTTAGCTGCAAGTTGTCGAATCTCTGGCTTGGTTGCGCTCTGGGATATTTTCTCGAGAGAACCGATGATCGATATATCTCCAAAAACGGAGGCGTACTCGCCAACTGGAAAACAGCCTTCGTCGTCGACATTCAGATTGTCACGGGACAGGACTAACGCGGGTACAGCGTCGATCTTGTAGCCGGTGAACACCTCGGGATTGATAATCCACCCAGCACCGCCGGCGTTTAGTGCGCCGGCCTGCTCCGTGGTGCGTCGAACCGTCCCGCCCTTGTAGTTACCTCGAAGCACGAGCGTTGCCCCAGCGGCTTGTGCCTGCCGCGAGTACTCGCGGATAACGTCGGGTGGCATTGAGAACGAGACAAACAGCATGAGGGTGCCGTCGGAGTTTGTCGGCGCAGCCTCGGAGGTGCGTGCACTCTCGTACCGCTTGACGAGTTCGTTGAGGTCAGAGAAATCCTTTTCCCCTGCAGCCTTCTTTGCTGCTGCGTCGGTTGTAACGCCGAGCTGATTCGTGCCTTTGAGGGCCCGTGCTGCCCGCATGGCCTTATTCATTGAGTCCATGCCTTCGACACGAAGCTGTGCTTCATCGTCTTTAAGCTTTACGTCGGCTTTGTCAAAAAGCTCTTTCGATTCCGTTCTGATCCTGTCGTATTCGGTAGATGTCGGATGGAGATTCTCTGAGAACGCATAAGCAGAAAGCGTTGAGAGAAATAAGGTCGCGAGTTGTTTTTTCATTGCAGGTCTACAACTCCCTGGCAGCAATGACGTTTGCGGAAAATGGTGTAGCCCATGTCTTTGCCATAGACGGGAACTTCTGCTCCTATTTCGGCAAGATCAGTCATTCGGCCCAGAGGATCGCAACACCGGCCGGCAACCTTTCTTTGGGGAATGTAAAAGGTGCGGGACACCTTATAGGCACGCTTATCCATCATCAGCATCGGATACCCTACACGGCACATCGCGTCGCTACCATGTGTGGCCCAGATCATTCCAGATGCATGCATCTTTGCCAGCAACCGCTGAGTCAGCAGTCGTCCCGTTTGCTCGGCGGAAAGATGCGATGTGTTATCGCCTGTCAGTGGATATGTTCCGCCGTTGCAACCTGCGCACCAGAACAGACTGGAGATCGGAAAGCCCACCGCGGCAGCCCCACAGTCGACTGCGCAGGCATTTTGAGCAGCAGTGTCAGCGAAGGCATACATGTATGGGGTGATGATTCCCGCGAGCTCCGGATCGTCCCACATAGGGTCAAGGTTCGATGTGTAGGCCAGGTCGAAGTTGAGTTTCTCCATGCAATCGTTGTCCATCACCGTTTGCATGATGAACATGAAGGGCGAGACGTAATAGTTGATATTGCGGAACGACTTTTCGCCGGAACGGATGGCACCTTGGTCATAGTCTGTAGCGGTTGTGATCTCTTCTGTTGTTCCGCCAATCAGGCCTCGAAAAGAGATGTCCAACTGCATACCGCCAAGCATCGGGTAGCAATAAGGCTCGTTGACGACCTCTGCAAAGCGCGATTGCTCCCAGAATTCCACTGGAACGCCAAAAACCGTACTACCCCCTTTATCCAGACAGCTGCATAGCAGAGAGCTGTCTCGAGTCAGAGCATCTTCTTGTCCCATAGAAAGGACGTTTGCATTGAAGATGCGAATTGGAAACATGCAACTCCAACAGATATCCGTTAGTGGATTGGGAAATTTACCGGGGCAGGTTTGCGCGAAGGACGGGAGAGGCGTCAACAGCGCAAGAACGAATGCGATGAGGGGCAAGAGACGCTTGATCATTGGGTTACCTCATCGACGCGTATCTTCATTCCATCTTGAGAGAGGACTGCTGGAACGCGCTTGATACCGAAGTGCTGGGTCAGTTTTCCGTGCTGGTCGTAGTAGATCTTCACTTTCCAGCGGTCTTGGAGCTCACGCCAGGAGCCTCCGACCAGCACCACTCGATTGAGCGGATTTTCCTCAAGGTAGCGAGCAGCGATAGAAACCTGCTTCTCATCCCGAGCATCGATAAAGACGAGTGACTTGGAGAGGGCGATGTAGTTGAAGGGGTTGTAGACGACGCCCGCTTTTGCTACGACCCGCCCTTGTTCGTCGACTACATCCTCGGAAAAACTGACAGACGGATCGAAGTGCCAAGTCTTGTTCTCTGTGGCGTAACTGATCCCTGGAACTGGGGGAGGGTCAGAGAATGTCGCAAGCGTTTCTTCTTGAAAGCGCCGTTGCATTGCATCCATCTCGCCATTCGACTGAAGCCGTTTGATGAGATCCTTGATCTGTTCAACCATGTCTGGCTCAGCGATCGGCCATGTTTGCCCATACGTTGAGCCGATGCGCTCGGCGGAAGCTGAGGAGCACATTAGCGCGGTCAAGCAGGCGAGCAGGATCTTGGTTCCTGGCCGCACTGGATTCATCGTTTCGCGCTCGAGTCGTTAAGCCATGCGTCCATGGCGGCCACGGGCATGTAGCCGGCCTTGAAGGTGCCGTCGTCGCGGACCAAGGACGGGGTTCCGGAAACACCAATTTCGCGTGACAGGCGCTCGATCTTCTCAAGGGGGTTGTCGCACGTCGCGACGGGGGGCGTCACCCCTTCGACCATCATTGCCGTCCAGGCCTGTGCTCTGTCTTTGGAGCACCACACGGATTCAGCCTTCTCTTTGGCGTTCGGATGCAAGGACGCGATCGGACTCAGGAAGACATGCATGGTGTAGTTGTCCAGCTTCATGAGTTCCTGCTCGAATCGCTTGCAGAACGGACAATCAGGGTCGGTGAATACGGCGAACTTCCTGCTTCCGTCGCCCTTGACCACCTTGAAAGCAAGATCGAGCGGAAGCGAGTCCCACTTGGCGCGTGACAGGTTGTTGCGGGCCTCTGCGGTCAGGTCGACTTGTTCCTTCATGTCGAACATCGGGCCAAAGATGAAGTAACGCCCCGATTTGTCTGCGAAAGCGACCGTACGCCCCATAGTCACTTGAAAGATTCCAGGCACCGGAGAGCGCTTGATTTCAGCGATCGGAGTGTTGGGATAGGTCTTCTCCAGGTAGGCCTTAAGTTCTGCCTCTTCGGTGGTTGCAGCAAACGCACTGCCCACCACACAAGCGGCGGCCAGAGCGGTAACAGACAGAGTTCGGGCGAATTTTGAAAGCATCGTGTGATAACCTTACAAGAAAAGACAAATGGAATAGTAACTGTCACCCAGAAGGATATCAAATGCTTCCACGACTTGGCGGATGCTCTGATGCGGTTGCCCTTTGCAGTCTCGGCGCAGCAGTCGCCGCAACAACTCCGTTTGTAGGGGTCGATCCCCATCATGCGGCTGCGCTGGCAATGGCCGGTACTACGTGGCTGGGCTATCGGGTGCTGGAGAAGGTGTCTTTCTCAAAGGCTGCGTTCGACTCGAACGTAGCGATCTCGTCGTCAGCCAAAACCCCTGATCTGGCTGGAGGAGCGGGAATGCTTATTGGCTACAAGGTCGAGGACGGAAGGCCCGTGTATGTGCCGGACGAAGACCTCATGCGGCATCTGTTCATTCTGGGTCAAAGCGGCGTTGGCAAGACCGTCCTGGGCGCCAACCTGATCTTTCAGCAGATTGCACGCGGGGGCGGGCTCACGTTCATCGACGGCAAGATGACGGACGAGGAACTGCAAAAAATCTGGCAGATGTGCGCCTGGTGCGGTCGGGAGCGTGACCTTTTCATCATCAACCCCGGCCGGCCCGAAATGAGCAACACCTACAATCCGTTGCTCTATGGTGATCCAGACGAGATTGCTGACCGGCCGATCTCAACCATTCCTCAGAATGACTCCAATCCGGGAACGGACTACTACAGAAAGGCCGCGCACCAAGGCATCGTGACTCTGGTTTCAGCAATGAAAAAGGCCGGATTGGCCTACAACTTCATTGACTTCGCGGTCATGCTGATGAACTCCAAGGCTCTTGAAGAGCTTGAGCGCAAGCTCATGGAGGTCGCCCCAAACTCCGATGAGGCTAGAGCCTTTAGTCTTTTTGTCGATCAGTTTCGGTATTCGGCTAAGCCTGGCGCAGATGCCACCATCGACATGAAACGGCTGAAGGAAGTGTTCGGTGGCATTGGGCAACGCATGTATCTGTTGGGAACAGGAAAATTCGGTGAAGTACTGAACTCGTACACGCCAGATTTGAACCTCTTCGAAGCAATTATGAACAACAAGATCATCTATGTTCAGTTGCCTACGATGGGGAAGAACGAAGCAGCGATGAACTTCGCCAAGATGTTCATCTCTGATTTTAGAACGTCGATCTCGTGGCTTCAGGATCTACCCGAAGAAAACAAGCTTCAGATACCTCACTTCTTCTTCATGGACGAAGCAGGCGGGTACGTTTCCATGAACATGACAAGGCCTTTTGAGCAAGCTCGCTCTGCCCGAGTGATCCTCTGTCCGGCCGCCCAGACCATGGCGAACTTCAAAGCGATCAGTGAAGAGTTTGCCGAGATGGTCATCGGAAACACCTGGACGAAGCTGATTTTCAAGGTCGGAACGCAGGCGTCTGCGGAAGAGATGGCGGAAGTCGCGGGAATGCACATCGTCAACGTACGGCAAGTTGCGGAGGCGCGAAATAAGGGGACCAGCTCCCAGCTTCTTCGTCTCGACCCCGCAGCCAGCGAAAGCGAGGGTCTCAGCGAGACGGTGACCTACAAGGAGCAAGAGGAAAACCGGGTTAGCGCCGATCAGCTCAAGGCGCTTGGGAAAGGTGAGTGCGTGATGCTCTATGGCGGTGATCAGGTGCACCACCTCAAAATACCCATGCTGAAATTCGATTCTCAAGAAGCGAAGAAGTTCGGAAAACCACGTGTGCACAGATTCAGGAAGCGTGCCGTCAAAGGTGCAGACTTCTTCAAGAACGCGGAAAAATATCTCTCCCGGAAAATGTCATGAACGAATGGTCACTCGGAGAGATGTTGGTTGACGGAATTCGCAAGTCACTTTTCTACGGTCTTGCGATATTCCTCATCTTGATGCTCATTCCGGCAACTCGTGAAATGTTTATGAAGTTTGTCGGAGTCGTTGGGGGCGAGACCGGTACTCGCGTCTTCAATACAGTCATCTATCTGATAAAGGGAATTTACAAGGCGCACGTTACGTTGATCTGGCATCTCTTTAATAGCAGAAAGCAAGTCTTTTTGTCTCCCGATGAAAGCCAGATAGGTGGGGCAGCAAAAGAGAAGATCAAGACTTGACCGATGAGGATGGATTGAGACGTGAGCAAAATCAAGAAGGATGCCCTTGAAGAGGCTATTGAAGTTGCAGACGAGGTTGTGTTCAGCGATAAATGGCTTGAAGAGAATAGTCTTGAAGTCTTGAAAGGTGACCCTCCCCCCTTTGAGCAATTTTTTGCAGAAGGGACCGACCTTGAGGAACTGGATGTCGCGGATTCTCTGGACGATTTCGCGGCAGACTTCAGTTTTGATGACTTCGCGGAAGCGGAAGCTGAATCATCTGCAAGTCAGAAGATTCAAGCGGCCCTTAGTACCCTGAATATCAAGGACACAGAGGGCGTTGTTACGGCAGAAGACTTCGAGGAAGGCCCTCCACGCCAGGCATTCCAGATCATCATGCACTACGCAACTGCACTGTTGCCAGAGCTTGCCTACCCAACGAAGCGCCCGAAGAACATCGTCTACTCGCACGAAAGAGTGATGCAGGCGGTTCGTTTCATCTTTGGCAGAGAAGAGCATGAGGGTGAAGGACGGGAAGGAATTAATTTTGCATTGTGCTGCGAGACGATTGGAGAGTATGTCCGGCCTGATGTAATAAGACTTCGGTTCCACTACGAGTTCTGGCTAAGGCAACTGCGCTTCCAACACGAGTTTCCGTTTCTGATCGACCCGGTGCCAGCATTCATCGAAAATCACGCATATTTCTTGAATGGAAAAAGTGCAGCGATCATTTGCGATTTGCTCTGGTCACACCCCGGACTCAACGTGCATGAGCTTTACCGGCGTGCAATCGATATGGAGCCGACAATCACGTTGAAGGATTGGGAAAAGAGCCTGGTGATGCTGGACGAGGAGTACATCGTCAGCGATTTCGTCGGTCACTGGTATCTCACAGGGAAAAACCCGGTTCGCTCGCATCAAGACGACGTTGCTGCGGGGAGACGATATCTATCTAAGTACGGCCGACTGAATTGGTCCGCCCACTTTGGGACTCCGGCGTGATGAATCGTCGAGATTTCCTGTTATTTGCAGCCAGCGCTGCTGTTGCCACGGCGCTACCTCTCCCTGCTCACGCGCAACAGTTGCCGCGAACGCTTTGGATCGCTCGCGACAACCCTCAGGATGGCGTGCTGCTCGATATCAGCACTGGGAAAGGGATTGCCTACCTCCAATACCTTTTGCGTGACGTTCGTGCAAACCGTCAGGGATTGGTCCATCCCCAGATCGTCAGCAACCTTGCTTGGGTCCAAGCGTGGCTCGCGCACTGGGGGCTGAAGGCGCCGATCGTGGCGACGTCCGGCCTCCGAACGGAGGTGACCAATCGTGAGGTGGGAGGAGCCCATCAGTCTCAGCATCTCCCTGACAATAATGGCGTCTTTCGCGCTGTCGATTTCTGGGTTCCCGGCGCAAACTCTGAGGACGTTGCCAGAATGCTCGAGTGGGCAAGAACGGGAGGTGTCGGCTTCTACCGGTCCTCAAAGCACATTCACCTTGATGCCGGTCGCCCGCGTTCGTGGGGACTGGCTAGAAACTGAAGAACACCATGCTACGAAAAGTCAGACTGTGGATTTCTAAGAAAGCAGCTGGAGATATGGATCTCGACATTGCAGGAAACAACACCGTATCGGAGGCAGAGCTCCACAATACGATGGCGAGCATTCTGCTCGCAGATATTTTGAAAGAACGGCGGTCCGAACGCAGATGGAAGCTGTTTCGGCGCTTCATGATCGCATCTTTCTTTATCGGTGGTGCTGTGCTGTACGCGATGTTTTACACAAGCACCCTTGGCATAAAGGTGAACATATTTGAGCGATTCAAAGAACGCGAGCCTGAGCTGGCAGTAGTGCGTATCTCTGGGACGATTGGTGAATTGGTGACGGCGGACACTTTGATTCCTGCCATTCGATCGGCCTTTGAAGCTAAGACTACGAAGGCCGTGGTGCTTCAGATTAACTCACCAGGGGGGGCGCCCGGGGACGCCGAACGCATAGGTAGCTTCGTGCGTGAGATGCGTCTTTCCAGTGAAATCCCGATTCATGCAGTGATCGAAGGGATTGGTGCCTCCGCGGCGTACTTGATCGCGATGGAGACAGACAGCATCTACGCTGGTCGTTACAGTCTCGTAGGCTCAATCGGCGCAGTTCTGTCTGCGTGGGAAGCTCACCAGTTGCTCGATCGCATCGGAGTTCAGCAAAGGACGTTCTCGTCTGGCGAACTCAAGTCGATGTTGAATCCGTTCGCCCCACCAAACGAAGAGGGTAATGCCAAGGCTCAGAGCTTGGTTGACGAAATGGGCGAGATGTTTAGGGAAGACTTGATGCTGGCAAGGGCAAAGAAGCTTACATCGGGTATCGACTATGGGACCGGGGAGGTATGGAATGGTGTGGTGGCACAAGAGATCGGGCTAGTCGATGAGATTGGAACGATCGAGTCGATCCAGTCTAAGTACGGACTCGAAAAGCTGCGCGTTTATCGCCCGTTCCGACCCTACAGTTTTATGCGAATGATGGCAGAGTGGGCGCAGGACATGGGTATGGCGTTACCCTGGATTGCTGAAGGTTACAGTTACGAGTTGCGCTGAGAGAGTGGAAGGTCATGATCGGTTTCATCATTCGTCATCCAATTTTGTCGACAGCAGCAGTGATAATTGCGCTTAATTTTACGGATGCTCCGCTGTCACATGCTTTCGAGAAAGCCAATGTGTCGGAAGTCATTGGCTTGGACGCGAACGCAAGTGGCTTGCGTGATGATGTTGAGAGCTGGATTCAAGGGCTCTACCCAGAGGCAGCCCACCCGATCCGGGTGGCCGCAGAACAGCTTGGTAAAGCGTATCAGCTTGGGATGCAGGCTTTCCACGAGAACTCGCCAGCGCTTAAAAACAATGCGATACAGGCCTATGGGATTGCGCAGGCCTGTGTGGGAAAGCATTTCTCACCCGAATCTGCTGCGAAGATCAATGCTGGGATTGAAAAAGCTATGGGAAATACATCGGAGCGAGCGCAGTACGTTGTTGCACTCAAGGCCCAGCACGCGCGGGTTGTGAATAGCAACCCTGGCACTTACAGCTGCCCGTATTGAGCTCGGGGCGGCACTGGTTCAGGCTTTGCCCGCACGTCAAAGGAAAAACGGTTCGCCGTGAGGAAACGTGATGGCAGGCAAGCCAATTTCCTTGCGTCCCTTGAGATAGGTATCCATCTCAACAAAGCCAAACTTTGCAATTCGCGGCAGATGAATAAAAACGCCGTAAGTAAGGTGATACTGCTTCAACAGTTTTTCGATTCCATGATGAGGCGGAAGGCCCGTCTTCATCCAATCTTTGAGCAAGTTGACCTCATCGCTGTCCCAGCAAGGGCAGCCAGGTTTCTCATAGAGGTGCATTTCGTTGCAACGCGCACAGACGGTCGCTAGGCCCCTGACCAGGATAATTTTACCCTGCTCGCTCTGGACAAGAAGGCGCTCCTGGTTGTAGCCCCGAGCAAAGAAAGGGTCCTGTATTGCTAGATCGAGAGGCGCGATGAATCCTTCGCGAGCAGCCCTGCGGCCTTCACGAAAATTTTTCAACTCTTCTTCATCAAAGAGTTTTACGGGCTTCTTGTGCGCGTCGATGGATCTCAACCGTAATCTCGAGATTGCTCATTGCTATATTCAACGGAGCCTGCATCCTTTTTGCAGCGATGAAGCTTTATAATCGTCAGAAATCCAAGAGCAAACTCTTCGTAGTTCATTCCTTGGTATGGCTCTGTGCGTTTGAATTTGCGACACCAGAAAGCGTAATAGCGGAACCCTTCCTCAGTGAAAAGTGCGCCACCCTCTGTGGTCCTGGATACTCCTTCGCGCCAAAAGCCTTTCCAGCGGAATTGGTCGAAGCGGATAGGATTGCTCTGCGTCATTGAGTAAGGCTAACACTGGAAAGGTTTGCCTTCAAGGATTCTTCTTATACAAAAAAACCCGACCTCATGAGGCCGGGCTGTGTGTCATCGTTTAGAGATCCGCACGTAGTGCCGACAACGTAACGCTTGGCGGACAGCTGCAGCAGATCCACCGGCATGGGCTACTGCTTCCGAACCCTGGTCATGCAATCCCCGCACTCTCAGTCCAAAGAGTGCATTCGTCGCTTCACCCGTAGTTAGAAGACAACTTTGAATCATCGTCTTGATAAGTCGCCTGTAGCGATTCTCGATTCCAGGAAGATCGATAAAGAATCGACATCCATTCAGTTTGCTCCGTTCGATCTGATGTTCGGAAAGATCGCAAGGTGAAAAGAGGCTGACGACTTCGGAACTGACTCCGCAGATCTCGAAAACCATTCCGTCAATAATGACGCTGTCACCAGAAGCCCAATTATTTAAGTGCATCGCTGTAACTTGCATCGTATCTCCCGTTCGATAGTCCTGCCTGCAGCAATGCAACTTCTTGTGTGAGAAAAAAGGTTTAGGGCTAAACTGCGCCGCAGAGGGCTGCGGAACCCTCTATTCCCGCGTTTACAAGGAAAAACAATGATGGACCTGAAGAACTTTTCGCTTCCTGAACTGAAGAAGCTCTCTGTCGTCGTCCAGAAGGAGTTGGACCGGAGGACACTTCAGTCGAAGAAGGCACTGATCAAGCAAGTACAGCAGATGGCCGCCGAACATGGCTTGGATGCCGACGAGATGCTTGCTGAGGTCGGCTTGTCCGGCCGAGAAGGGTCGAGCGTGAAGTCAGGTGCCGGAAAAGCTGCTCCTGGACGCAAGAAAAAGGCACCTGCCGTGAAGAAGGAGAAGTTGCCGCCGGTGTACTGGAATCCGGTGAACGCCCAGGAGGGCTGGAGTGGTCACGGCCGGAGACCTTCGTGGGTGATCACGTACCTTGAGAACGGGGGTGAGCTCGAGTCGCTGAAGAAGCGCCCCTGACTCTGGGGTAGTGAGGGGCTGGCTTCAGTGCAATGCTGAGCCAGCCCCTGTTCTTTGAACGGAAACGCGAAACCTCAAGCCCATTTCCCTAAGTCGCGCCAACGTCTCCTCCTCGGTCGGTCTCGTCCGCCCAAGCTGGTCACAGCAGGCTTTGGCGATCTCTAGCAGTTGCGGAACTGCCGTCACAGGGACACCAGAAATGGAGCTAGTTGCGGGGAGTAGGGAGAAGTAATCCTGAGCCGTCTTCCCAGTAAGCCACTGCAGGGCCGAGACGAGAGTCCATCCACGCCCGAGCTGGGCGCTTACTTTTGCGCTTATTTCAGCGACGCTGCAAGTGTCGACGAGGGTTGCAACGAGCACCGCCTCAACGCAGGCTTCAGCTTTTTCGCGAACACCAACATTTTTCTTGGTCATGTCGTCTCCTAAGGCAAGGGGTGCTCCGTCTTCGTAGAGGTCACAGGCGGAGCTTGTCTTTCGATTCCATGGTCACAGGCTCGCGCACGTCCTGCGTTTCACATGGATTCTGCCGCATCTCCAGTACTGCAGACGCAGCCTGATGGTCAGGCGCTAAACCAAGGAGATGTGAAATGGATCAGTATCAGTTCTACCCCACCCCCGCCACGCTTGCTTCAAGGGCGTGGTCGCTCTTCAAGAGCAAGGAATGGGTGCGTGTTTTGGAGCCCAGTGCCGGAAACGGTGACCTGGCGCTGGCTTGCCCCGCATGGCGAGACGATTACAGGCGCCGTGTACCTGTCGATTGTTGTGAGATTGACCTGAAGCGGCACCCTACCCTTCGGGCCAAAGGCTTGAATGTGGTTGGGACGGACTTTTTGCAGTTTAAGAACGGGCATCTTTACGACGCAATCGTTCTCAATCCTCCGTTCCGGGATGGTGTGAAGCATGTGTTGCATGCATGGGAGATTACGTGGGACTGCGAGATCGTCGCAATCTTGAACGCCTCGTCGCTCAAAAACGCCTACAGCACCGAGCGGGATCATCTTCTCAGCCTGATCGAGAAGCATGGCAGCGTGGAGTTTCATAC
>JAQVIY010000012.1 GCA_028695415.1 Minisyncoccota bacterium
TAGACACCTGGAACGACAAGATCGAGATACCAAAGTACTCTCGCTTCGTCGACAATGAGGAGATAAAGAAAAACGATTATAACCTCAACCTCCCTCGTTATATCGATACGCAAGAGCTCGTAGACGCGCAGGACATTGAGGCGCATCTCCAGGGTGGAATTCCTGACGCAGATATCACTGCATTGTCCGCATATTGGGATATTTGCCCGACGCTCAGGGGTTCTCTTTTCAAGGCAAATGGGCGTAAGGGTTATAGCGAAGTAATGATCGACCACGACGAAATCAAGAAGACCATTCTTACGCACCCCGAGTTTGATGTGTTTAGGAAAAAGGTACTGGCGATAGTCGGTAAATGGCAATCAGCCTCGATAGCTTTTCTCAAGGCTATTGATAACACCAACCACCCTAAGGCCATCGTCCAAAAAATAGCGGACGATCTGGTCCAGGCTTGTGCCGGTCTGCACCTTATCGACAAGTACGACATATATCAGCACTTGATGGCCTACTGGGAAGCGGTTATGCAGGACGATACCCACATCATTACTGTAGATGGCTGGAAGTCGGGCAACGAAGTGATTCGTCTGCAAAAAGAAAATCGTGGCAAGAAAAAAGATATAGAGGGACTAAGTGGTCTTGAGGGACGTCTTATCCCAATCTCGCTTGTCATCAAGACTTATTTCGCTAAGGAGCAGAAGACTCTTGCGGATTTGAATGCCGCTCTTGAACAAATTGCCGTTGACATGGAGGCCATGAAAGACGAGCACGGTGCAGAGGACGGTTTGCTCTCCGAGGTCATTGATAACGACAAGATCAACAAAGCTGCCGTACAGAGACGTATCAAGGAAATCAGAGGCAGTGCCAACGATGCTGATGAGCTCGTGGTGCTAGAGAAATGGGTCGCTCTGTTCGATAAAGAAACGGATACCAAAAAAGCAATCAAGGACGCAGAAAAAGATTTAGAGAAAAAGGTGCTAGCAAAATATCCGATCCTCTCGCTGGACGAGGTCAAGATGCTTATCGTTGAGCGCAAGTGGATGGATGAGCTTGCTTCTCGAGTTTCAGGTGAGGTAGATCGCCTGTCCCATGCACTGGCCGGTCGAGTTAAAGAGCTGGCGGATCGATACGCCGAACCGATGCCCACAATCGAAAAGGAAGTCGCCGGTCTTGAAAAAAAGGTTGAAGGTCACCTTGCCAAAATGGGCTTTAATTTGAAATAACCCTATGACCACTACCTTACAAAAAATCCCAACAGGCTATAAACAAACCGATGTCGGTGTAATACCAACCGATTGGGTTGTTAAGACATGCGCCGAGCTAGGCTCTTTTTACAAAGGCCGTGGGATATCCTCACGGGACCTGGTGCCTGATGGTTTGCCCTGCATCATGTACGGTGACATCTACGTTAAGTTCGATACCAAGTTTTCTAGCCCTGACTTTAGGATCACTAAAGAAACTGCTGCCAAAAGCTCAATGGCAAAATCGGGTGACCTCTTTTTTACCGGCTCAGGCGAGACAGCAGAAGAGATCGGTAAATGTGTTGTATACCAGGGCAAGAAAAATATTTATATCGGCGGTGACATCATCGCCCTCTCTCCAAATTCAAACACAGACAGCTTGTTCCTGGCCTATCTCCAGAACAGCCCACTACTTTTATCGCAAAAAGCCAACCTTGGGCAAGGCTATACGGTCGTACATATTTACACGGAACACATCAAGTCTTTAAAGGTTCCTCTCCCTCCCACGAAAAATGAACAGACTGCAATCGCTACGACACTCTCCGATGTCGATGCCACGATTGAAAAACTGTCGTTGCTGGTTGAAAAGAAAAAGAACATCAAGCATGGGGCTATGCGTGAGTTGCTGACTGGCAAGCGACGCCTGACAGGATTCAATGGCAAGTGGAAAATGAAAAAACTGGGAGAGCTTCTTGATTACGAACAACCCACCCCATACCTAGTTAAGACTAAGGATTATAGTGACAATCACACCGTTCCTGTCCTGACGGCAGGCAAGACATTCATACTCGGATACACGGCCGAGGACACCGGCATATTCAAGAACCTGCCTGCAATCATCTTTGACGATTTCACGACGGCAACCAAGTACGTGGACTTCCCATTTAAGGCTAAGTCGTCAGCAATGAAAATACTTGTGCCGAAGACCGAGGAGACAAACCTAAAATTTGTCTTTGCAAAAATGCAGCTCATCGATTTCAAGCTCGGAGATCATAAGCGGTATTGGATTTCTGAATACCGACATATCGAGATAGCAACTCCGGAACCTGAAGAGCAGACTGCTATCACTAATATTCTCTCGGATATGGACGCAGAAATTGAAAAACTTGAGTCACAGCTCACTAAATACAGGGACCTCAAGCAAGGAATGATGCAGTCGCTTTTAACCGGAAAAATAAGATTACTCGCAAAATAATATGGACACACCAAATACAACCAAAGTCGGCCAGCTGGAGCGCAAGACGCAAAACCGCATTGTGTCCCTATTCCGTGATCGGCTCGGCTATGACTACCTCGGCAATTGGGAGGAGCGTGGGGACAACAGCAACGTCGAAGAGGGCTACTTGCGCCTGTTCCTAGTTCGCGCCGGGCACAGCGAAGCTCTCATCCAAAAGGCCATTAGTGAATTCAAGAAAGCAGCCAACCATTCGCAGCTCAGTCTGTATGATCTCAATAAGGAGACCTACAGCATGCTTCGCTACGGCATCAAAGTCCGTGAGGAGCTCGGAGAAAACTATCAGACCGTCTGGCCGATCGACTGGCAGAATCCCGAGAACAATCATTTTGGTATTGCCGAAGAGGTCACCATTCGGGGCAACCGCACCAAGCGTCCGGACATCGTGCTGTACGTCAACGGCATCGCTCTTGGTGTGCTCGAGCTCAAGCGCAGCATCGTCTCTGTGTCTGAGGGTATCCGGCAGAACATCGGCAATCAAAAAGAAGAATTCATCAAGACGTTCTTTGGCACGGTCCAGTTGCTTATGGCCGGTAACGATACGGAAGGCTTGATGTATGGCACGACCGAAACTACCGAGGAGCACTACCTCACTTGGAAAGAGTCCGGCCTCGGGAACGAGAGCCGACTCGATCGCTCAATACTCCAGCTGTGCGACAAGAAGCGACTGCTTGAAATCGTGCACGACTTCATCGTCTTTGATAGCGGTATCAAAAAGACCGCTCGGCACAATCAATACTTCGGCGTAAAGGCTGCACGTGAATTCGTTCAGCGTCACGAAGGCGGAATCATCTGGCATACGCAAGGAAGCGGTAAGAGTCTCACGATGGTCTGGCTCGCTAAGTGGATTCGGGAGAATATCACCGACGCTCGCGTGCTGTTGCTTACCGATCGCACCGAACTCGACGACCAGATTGAAAAAGTATTCTTTGGCGTTGATGAGAAGATCCACCGCACCAAGAGCTCGAGGGAGCTTCTTGCTGAACTCAACACCAAAGACAAGTGGTTGCTCTGCTCTCTCGTGCATAAATTCGGCCGTGTTGGTGCTACCGGCAGTCCCGATGTCGACGATTATGTCGCCGAGATAAAAAAGAATCTGCCCAAGGACTTCTCTGCTAAGGGCAATCTCTTTGTGTTCGTGGACGAATGCCATCGTTCTCACACTGGCAAGCTGCACGAGGCGATGAAGGAGCTTTTGCCCAATGCCACGTTTATCGGCTTTACCGGCACGCCGCTTCTCAAAGTCGACAAGTCCAACAGCATTGGCGCGTTCGGACCGTACATCCATACCTACAAATACAACGAGGCTGTTGCCGACAAGGTTGTCTTGGACCTGCGCTACGAAGCTCGTCGCGTTGATCAGAATCTTACTTCGCAGGAGAAGATCGACGAGTGGTTTGAGGAACGCACTCGCGGACTTACCGACGTCGCCAAGGCTGAGCTCAAGCGACGCTGGGGCACGATGCAGAGCCTGCTCTCGTCTCGTTCTCGCCTTGAAAAAGTCGTGTTCGATATTCTCGACGACTTCTACAAAAAGGATCGCTTGGCGAGCGGTCGCGGTAACGCCATGCTTGTCGCAAGCAGTATCTATGAGGCGTGCCAATACTACGAAATATTCCAGGCCCAGGGCTTTACCAAATGCGCCGTCGTTACCTCATATGAGCCTGGCGCACTCTCAACCGACACACGCGAGTATGCCGTCTACCAGAAAATGCTGAACGGCAAGAGCACGGAGGATTTCGAGAAAGAGATCAAAAAGAAATTCATCGAACAGCCGGGCCAAATGCAGCTCCTCATCGTCGTGGACAAATTGCTCACCGGCTTTGATGCGCCTCCGGCCACGTATCTCTACATCGACAAGAACATGCAGGATCACGGCCTGTTTCAGGCGATCTGTCGCGTGAACCGCTTGGATGGAGAGGACAAGGAGTACGGCTACATCGTCGACTATCGTGACCTATTTAAGAAATTGGAGAAAGCTGTTGGTGATTACACCGCCGGTGCTCTCGAAGGCTTCGACAAAGAGGATGTGCTTGGGCTTCTTAAGGACCGCCTTGAGGAAGGCAAGAAAGATTTGGATGAGGCGTTGGAAATCGTCCGCGCTTTGTGTGAGCCGGTTGCTCCTCCGAAAGACTCGGCCGCGTATATCCGCTACTTCTGCGGTGACGTGGAGAATCCGTATTCGCTCAAGGAGAACGAGATCAAGCGCGTGAAGCTGTACAAATCCGTCAGCCACTTGCTCCGCGCATATGCTGATATCGCCAACGACATGAACGGTGTCGGGTACAGCAAAGAGCAAGCGCATGCTATTGAACGCGAAGTAAAGCACTTCGAGCAGGTGCGAATGGAGGTGAAGCTCGCCAGTGGCGACTACATCGATCTGAAGAAATACGAGCCTGCGATGCGTGCGCTTATCGATCGCTACATCACCGCCACCGAAAGCGAGAAGCTCTCAGCCTTTGATGACATGACTCTCGTCGACCTGATGGTGGAAAAGGGTGAGGATGCCGTGAATGATTTGCCTGAGAGTGTCCGACAGAGCCAGGAGGCTGTGGCCGAGACCATCGAGAACAACGTTCGCAAGTTGATCATCGACGAGATGCCGACCAACCCGAAGTACTACTTGCGTATGTCTGAGCTCTTGGATGAGCTGGTGAAGAAACGCAAACAGGCGGATGTTGAGTATCGGGATTATCTCAAGCAGGTCGTCGCTCTTTCCAAGAAAGTGAAGAACCCGATGGATGAGGCGGTCGGCGCAGAGATCAACACGTCAGCCAAGCGAGCTCTCTACGATAACCTCGGACAGGACGTCGCCAAAGCTCTTACCGTGCACGAAGCGATCATGGGCGCACGGCAATCCGACTGGCGCGGCAACCACCTGAAAGAACGAGCTATCAAGATTGAAATTAAAAAGGCTCTGCCTGACATCGAGGATGAGGAGCTTAAGAGTCTCTTTGAGATTATCAAGAACCAAAATGAGTACTAACTCTCTCTTACAGCTTGGCACCGTTGAGGTACTGGTCGTCCGCAAGCCGATCAAAAACCTGCACTTGGCAGTA
>JAQVIY010000007.1 GCA_028695415.1 Minisyncoccota bacterium
CGTTTTTTATAATCCGATCTACAATGCGCTCGTCGCGCTCGTCGCGCTTATCCCGGGAGGTGATGTTGGGGTTGCGGTTATTCTCGTTACCATCGTTATCCGGCTTGTCCTCCTCCCCTTCTCTCTCTCGGCCGCCCGCACCCAGCGCGCAATGAAGGTACTCGAGCCTAAACTCAAGGCGCTAAAAGAGAAATATAAAGGCGATAAAGAAAAAGAGGCGCTTGAGACACTCGCTCTTTATAAGGAAGGGAAAGTGAACCCTTTTGCGAGCATCCTCACAGTCTTTATTCAGATACCGGTCCTCCTTGCGCTCTACTGGGTCTTCTACTACGAGCCATTCTCGACGCTTGCGAGCATCAATACCGCGCGGCTGTACGCCTTCACTCCGTTTCCCCACCTCATTTCCCTTGAGTTTCTGGGGCTCATTTCAGTCGCTGGCAAGAGCATCACGCTCGCCGTGCTCGCGGGTCTCACACAATACCTTCAGGCACACATGGCGCTCTCAGGCACTATGAAGCCTTCAGCAGAAAAGAATATGCAAAACGATTTTCAGAGGGTTATGGGGCTTCAGCTCAAGTATGTCTTCCCGTTTCTTATTGGCACCATCTCCTACACAACCTCTGGCGCCATTGCGCTCTATTTCATCACGACAAATCTCGCCGGCTCTCTCCAAGAGATACACGTGCGGCGCACACTCGACGCTGAAGATATGAGAGGGGCCGCCAAAGAGCTCAAACAGGACTAGAGAGAATAACTCCAGAGCGAAGCGTCATTCTTATTGACGAAAACGAGCATAGTGGAGAGGGGGTCGATAGCGAGCGCCGCGGCATCAAGATCGCCGTCTGTTTCTTTATTGAAGTCGAGTACCAGCTGCGCGTAGCGCCCCGCAGTGTCTATCTTCCATATGCGGTCAGAGAAGTGTACTGCGCCTTGATACCAGTCGTCAGGATAGACGGCATCGGGAGAAGGATTTACCGGGACGCCGCAGTAGATAGCGGCGTCATTACTCGCCCACACACACTTATCGGCGATAGTCGCTACAGGGAGCTGGAGCGATGACCCATTCGCGACATTCACGAGTTGCATCTGCATCGCTCCGCCGAGCGTATAGCTCACGAGTATCCATTTACCAAGCGGGCTCGCGAGTGCGACAAGGCCGTTCTGCGGTCCGGCAATACGAGAGAATCTGCCGGCGCTATCGACAAGAAAGGCATCACCGGCAAGGTCTGCCGAAGGTTTAGTAAATACAAGATAGGTACCCTTCCCTGCGAATGAGGCGCGCAATGAGGAGAGCGGCGTTGTGAATACCTCTGAGGAGCGCGTTCCGTCTATGCGCGCAACAGAGGCCGATGAGCCATTCACACCCGATGAGAGGGTGAGTATGCCTGTTGCGGAGACGCTAATGTCCGCAAGATTCTGCGGGAGGAAGAAGCCGCTCGTACTGCTTGCGGACAAGGCGTAGGTATTGATGGTAGAGAAATCAGCGCCCGAGAGGTAGCGCACAAAGGCAAGTGAGCCGTTTGGGAGCCACGAAGCAGACTGGATGCCCGGAACGGTCTTGTTCGATATGCGGGTGATTGTCTTCGTGCCGCTGTTGTATGAGAATATGTTGCCGCTCTGTCTTTCGATATACGTGACCGTCGTTTCAGCTGAAGAGCTTGCCGTAGCTGGCTTCGTCGCGACGGCCTCGCCAAAAGCTACCGGGCCGACACTTATCTTTATGAGGCGCGGAGAGATGACCGTTACTGCTGATCCACCAGAGAGGTTCGGGGTGCCGGTGCCGCCTGGTGACGTCGTTTGCCCCGCGGTTGGCAATGCCCCCCCGCCTGGAATCGTGGTGACCGTCGATCCTCCCATGAAGAAGGCGAAATACGCCCACACACAGAGTCCGATGACCACGATTGCTATTGTTCCGATGACAAGACGGCGTTGCATATCTATTTTGTGTTTATGATGGTGAAGTTTGGACTACTACTGCAGCCCCCAGCACCAACCGTTCCTGATGTGCAAGAAAGAGAAATATTCCAACAAGATGTAGAGAGAGAAGATCCGCCCGCAATCACTTGCACAACACCTGAAGCGCAGGGCGTTTTTACCGTACTCATACAAGTCGTACCACCGTCAGAAGTACATGTATTCGCAAATTGTACGACCGCGTTCCCGTTGTTCGAGTTAGTCGGTGTGCTCGCGATGGGCTCATACTTTGAATACCCGAAAATAACGAACGAGTAAGGACCTGTGATGGACCCCCGCTCGGTACTGCAGGTGGCTTTATGCTGTATTGTAAAGAAAGGCACAGTACCAGAACCGGTGGTGCATTTATTTGAGAAATCTTGCGCAGCTTTTGAAGTCGGACATATCGCAGTTTTAAACAATGTCCCAGTAACCGTGCATGATGCGGCAGTTGCCAAATTTGTATTGGTGGAACTTACGGGTGTTTGGCCGCATTGGCTCACCGAGTCATAAGCAGAATCTTTTGCCCTGTTCGCGTTACAGCTCGCGAGGTCTGCGCTGCACACAGAACCATCACCCGCGGTTGTTCCTCCAGAAGTAAAGACTCTTACATAACACCATGAGCCTGCCAGTGGGACTGTTGAGGCACCGGCCGCGCCACTCCCTGTGTACGTGCCACCTGACCCACCATACAACGTTGTTCCTGAAGGAAGGCCAACAGCCGGATTTGTCGTTGCGGGTCGCCCTGAAGCAGTGTTGAGTATCGGGAGAGACAACGACAGGTTCAAAATATTCGGGTTGATGATAGAGAAGACAAGCACAGGAGAGAGCACGAGCACGAGCCCGAAGATGGCGTTATAAATTTTCCCTTTGTTGTCGGTGATACTGCTTACGTTATCTTGATGCAGTGCTATGCTGATTCCGGCCCAGGTGATTTGAATGACGGCGAGCACTGCGGCGAACCCGATGGCGTACTTGTAGAGGTTATTAAGGAAGCTTGCGAGATCTGTCGACCGAGAAGCGCTGAGCGCTGTCGCGTCAGTAAGACCCTGAATGGGGGCGAGCGGGACGAACCCTTGCTGTGCGAAGGCTGTGGATGCGAGCGCGAAGAATGAAAGTATCGAAAGGGCGAGGGTCACTTTTTTCATAAGCCGAAGAAGTTAGTGCTCTTGGGAATGCCAAAAGCGAGCGAAAGCATTGCGGTTGCCATACCATTTTCCGCTGCCGACGCGGTGAGCGAAAGCGCCGCCGCCCCTTCCCCGCTTCCTGTGGGTCGAAGGGTTATCAGATTGCCAGTCTGTGCGGGGTCTCCATTGAGGAACCATTGCACCGACGGAGAGCCGTTCGTCGTGGGCAGAGAGAATGGCGCAGCAAAGAGCGTCGCTTCGGTGCCTTGTATGACATACGAATTGGCGAGGGCGCGGTCGAAACGCAGGCCGAGCAAGGGGTCATTCTCGTAAATACGCACCGAAGATTCTTGCGGTGTGAGGGAGAGGGAGCCCCCGCCGACGAGAGTTCCGTCCTGACTCGCGACAAAAACCGACACGTCGCGGGTGCGGTACTGAATCGGGGAGGTAACGATGAGTGTTGATTTTCCGATACCCGAAGAATCCGCTATTTTCATCCCCTCGACCGTCCAGCTGTAAGAAAGTTCAGAGGGGTCGATACTTTTTCCTGTCGCCGTACGTACGTTTGCTACGGCGACGATGCGCGTATCACCCTCAAGCGGTACGTGAGGCTTGCCTTGATAGAGAACGGGAGCCGACGAGAGGGGCTCAGCGATAAGAGCGATATCTTGGGGCTGTATGGAAAGAGTTTCGGTGTACTTTGTACCGCCTGACGACAATTCAGCAATGACGTTCGTTACGGTCCCCGCAGAGCCAAGTGTTATTGAGACCGGCTGTATCGACCCCTGATAGATACTCTTACCATCGACCGATACTTTCAATACTGAGTTCGCAAGATCGATGGTCGAGGAGAGGAATGAAAGCGTCGCTTGACTGTGCGGCGAGGGATACTGCGGACTTACTGAGGCGGTGAACGACGCCGAAGTGTCTTGTGTGGCGCTTCCAAGCGTCTGCGCTGACACAAAGAGAGGCAGGGCGAGAGCTACGACGAGCGAAGTGAGGAATCCGGAACGCATGGCTACAGTATAGCGCTTACGTGGGAATATTACGCCGCTTTACGCTCCTCCTTGGGGACTTCCTTTTGCATTTCCTTTGCACCTCCTGAAGAGAAAAGAGTAAAGACGTTGCGTGCGGGCTCGTTGGCCGCACTGCGTGAGTAGTCGGGCATGGTAGCTAATTGGGGCGAAGGGCTTGTTTTTACTGACGCAGACCCGAATTCTGGCACCGATGCGGGGAGGGTCTCACTCGCCGTTGCCTCAAGAGCCGCTTCTTCCTCTGCTCTCTGTGTCTCTTCTTGCAGAGCTTGTTGCTGTTGAGCTGCCTGCACTTGCATACGCTGCGCCTCCTGCTTTTGGCGCGCAGCAGCCGTTGCTGCTTCCCACTTCTTCAACTCTTTCTTTTCAGTTTGTATCACCCTCCCATACAAGAACCAAACGAGAGGCGAATATACGGGGAGTGCGCCAATGAAGGGAACTTCGCTCAGAAGGAATCCTCCCATTTGCCAGAGCATCATGGTTTTCTGCACGTTGCGCACACGAGAGTTCATAAGTGTCCACAGTTTGAACGAAAGGAAGGATACAAAACCGATGGCATCAGCCATAAGGAGCCCAAACGGCGTGGTGAACGCGCTTGCGGCCGTACCTCCCGCTATACCAGCGGCTGCGCACCCGGCTGCAACAAGTTTCCCTGCGATATCAGCAGCAGTCACCCCGACAGCATTATTGACTGCAGTAATGCAGGCTGAGGCGGCGAGCGCCGGCCCAAAGAACCAGAAGAATTGAAAAAACGCGCGGAGGAGATCGAGGACGATAAACGCGGCGAGTATGGGGGTCGCCTCCCACCGGCTCGATACTCTTGGTGGATTGCTACTGAGTCTGTTCTGCGGCATGGCGAGCTTTGCCTTCCTTGATGGCGAGGAGCTGGGACGGATCAGAGGTGATGATCTGATCCTCGGTATAGCTCGCGACTATCTTTATCGCGACGTGCTTGAGTCCTGCGAAGAAGAGACCCTCCCCCACCCCCGCTTCGAGCAGGAGATATTTCTCCTCGTCAGTCAGGTTGAAGGTCTGCTGGAGAACATCAATAGTGGTCGGTGATTGTTTCAAGAGCAATTGCAGCGATGAGTTAGTGAGGATGGGTCTCCCGTAGGGGCTCTTGAGGAAGTCCTCCACGTCTTGAGTGATGGTGCACACGCCGAGATAATATTTGCGACCGCGCTTCGCAAGCGAGTAGAGGAATGAGGCGGTGTCCTCGCTCTTCATCATCCACCACGCCTCATCAATAATAAGAAGGCGTTTTTTCATCTCGTGGCGGACGGCGTTCCAGATGTAGTGGGTCGTGATGTACATCGCGATAGGCTTCAGCTCATCCTCCATATCGCGCACCGAGAACACGGCGAATTGCTGATTGAGGTCAATGTTGGTCGGCTGATTGAGGAATCCCGCCCACGTGCCGCGCGTATATTTCGAGAGTCTTTGCACGAGAGACTCGGTCCCCTCCATGCCAGAGAGCACTTGTTCGAAGTCAGAAAGGAGCGGCGGCTCGGCGTTGGAGAAATCGGCGTCACCTGTGATGTCTTTGAGCGCATACGTCTCGCTGATAGCGCGGTCGATGATAGCATCCTCCTCGGGAGAGAGCCCTGAGAGCATGATGCGGAAGAGTCCCACAAGGTTGATGATGTTGGAACGTAGGATATCTTTCGGGTCCTCGTCTTCTTTGACTGGCGGGAGGTCGAAGGGGTTGATGTGATGTTCGGAAGAAAGAGAGACGTGGAAGGAACGACCGCCGGTCGCCTCGGCGAGCTGTTCGTATTCACGTTCGGGGTCGATAACGATGACGTCGGTACCGAACATGAGCGAGCGCAGGATTTCCAATTTGGTCGCGTAGCTTTTGCCGGAGCCGGATTTAGCGAACACGACGGAGTTGTAGTTCTCGAGCGAGAAACGATCAAAGAGGATGAGCGAAGAATTATGCCTGTTTATTCCGTACAAGATCCCCCGATCACTGGTCAGGTCGAAGGAGACGAACGGGAATATTGAAGAGAGCGGAGATGAATTCAATTTGGAATTGACCAGGAGTTCGTCCGTGCCGAGGGGGAGGCAGGAACGGAAACCCTGTTCCTGCTGGAAAAGGGCCGGTTTCGTGTACACAAGCTTTGCGTCGAGGATGCCGCGAATATCGCCCTCGGTCTTGTCTATCTCTTCTTTAGAATCGCCATAGAGGGCGAGATAGAGGCCGACGTCAAAAAGCTTTTCCTGCGCCTGCTGGAGGTTGGCGCGCAACGTCTCGAGGTCTTGGTACGCCGTATCAAGGAGCGGGTCGCGCACGAGCCCGCGCGACTCACGTTCATTTATCTGGCTCTGTACCTCGGCAACTTTCTTTTGGAATGAGCGGAGCGCCTGCTCGGTATCGACCGGGTGGACAAAAATAGAGACATCAAGCACCTTATCGAGATTGATAATCGGCGAGAACCAACTGTCAGAAAGGAAGCGCGGGTAGGAGATGGTATAGAACGCGCGGACGAATTTCTCGCCGAGTTCGACCTCGCGCGAATTTATCTTGAGCGCCGTTGGCGCAATTGTATCGACAAGATCGAGGGAACCTTGTTTGTAAATATCCTTCGGCAACACCGGTATTACTGCCGGTGTCTCATCTTTTTTTCGTGTAAGGAAGTCGAGTAAAGCCATGTTAGGAATCGAGGCGGATAGGGTTCTCGAGCTCGCCCGGGTTGAATGAGCGATACAGGAGTTCAATTATTTCTTCCGTGCCCAAGGGGACGGCGCGCACGCCGGTGCCGGCGAGCCCGCCGACAACGAGCGAGAGGCGCTGTTCGAGCTGAGCCCGGTCTTCTTCGAATGAGGTCTCGGCAGAGGCACTCTTTGCGGCGGCGTTCTCGCGCCGCAAGAAGCTGGTAGCGCTCGCTGCGGAGGTGTGGGGAGAATATGGTACGACGATATAGAACGATTTCGTCATGATGTTCGCTTGATCGGCGAAGGATCGGATGAATCCAATATATTCTCGCAATTGGATGCGCATCAGCTCACTCTTCTGCTCCGGCGCCTTCTCATCAAGCAGAGCGAGGTACGGGCGCAGGTCCATTTTACGGGAGTTGATGACGATTTGTATAGAGAAATCAATCGTATTGAGGAAATTCTGAAAGCCGATGATGATGGCGTGCTGTTCATCGGCCGACTTCAGACCGAAGTTGATAGAGGAGCAGAGGAGTATTCCGCGATACCCCCCATCTTTGAGAATGATAACTCCGTTCCGGACTTCTTTGACCGGGACAAATTGTTGCGTCGCGCCTGCGGGTGTCGCTGCCATATTTATTGCGGAGATTTGACGTCCAAGGACCACGCGAGTTCCGAGAGCTTGCCGCGGGTGAGTTTAGGCGTACCGCGAGGGGCGCTACGCGCAGCCATCTCGGCCGCAGCTGCCGCCTCGTTTATTTTCCCTGCAGCCTCCTCGTGCCGCTTCCAGAGAAAGAGTTTTGCGCGAGTGTAGTAGTTGAAGCCCGCCTCGATAACATCAATGAAAGGCTTACCATTCACCTTGTAAAAAGCGAGAGCGGCGGCAAACCCTACTACCGGCAATGCAAGCAGAACAGCAAGAATAAAGTTCAGATACATGAAAAAGATGACACAGAGCCCCGCAGCACCGGCGACATAGATGAACTGTTTCAGGGTCAAAGGGCCTATGATCTTGTCCTCGACCTCAATGAACTGCGGTACCTGATACTCCATATGACATAGTATACAATAGGGAGGATAGGTTCTCTCGATTATTAGATATTTCTATAACATTATGAATAAGAGAAAAATCTGGGGAGTTATTCTGGTCATCTTCGGTCTTATTATGGTCGGCGGGAGTATGGGCTCAGTTGAGCAGTACGGAATTGTCGCGCCGATCTCGATGGCGCTTATTGTTATTGCCGGTCTCGCGATGATCTTCTGGGATCGCGTGCGGATGTGGTTTAGCTAGTCCGAAGCGGTACTACCCACTTCTTCCATACGGCTTCAGCGGGCTTGTTGCGAATAGTCGCCTCCATATTATTGAGCGTTCCCATATAATCGGGAGCCATAAAGTCGTCCCACCAGTAGAAGCTCGTGCCGACACCGGCGAAGCGCGTTCGTCCTGCGAGCGCCTCGAAGAACCCCTCATAACTATCAGCCTGTTCTTGCCAATCTTGCTCATATCCTGCCGCAAGCGCCTCTTTGTAATCCCCCCACTCCATTCCAGGCTTCCCGCTTGTTGTGCCGGCATAGCTCGATTCTGCCATCACGAGAGAGAGCGGTTTAGTGTACGCAGCGAAGTCCCGCTCGACGCCGTTGAGGAACGCTGTGTGTGCTGCTCGCATCGTCGCGACACTTGCGCCTCTCCCCACCTGTATCGGCGCGACATAGATGGCGAGCCCATCGAGATCGTTGATGAATTTCGGCAGTGTACCCTTCCCCATTCCGCCATAGGTGGCGAAATTGCTCCCATACACCTTGCCGTGATACACCGCACGGACGTCCTTGATTATTTGAGCGTATCGTTCGTCAGCATACCCATACTCCGGCGCAACTGACGGCGGGCGATACTGCGGGGTGATGTCGAGCGCATCAATGCCAGCCTTCTCAGCACTTGCCGCCCATTTCACGAGTATCGTATCGAGCTCTGTGAAGTAGCGGTCGAGCCAGGCTCTCGTCTTAGGTTCGTCACGGCCGAAATCCTTGGCGGCTTTCTGTTCTGCGGCGTTGCCGCCGATACCACTCCCTGCTTGACCGCCCGGTGTAAACGCACCAAGAGGGTTTACGTTGTAATACCGATTGTAATCAGCGCCGATATTGTAGTGGAGCGTGACAGAGAGTCCGTGCGTCTTCGCCTTTTTCTCAAGCGTCTTCATTTCTTCTGCGGTTATCGCAGCATCGCGCCAGTGATAATAGGGCGATGCGGTTTCCTGCACGGTGAAATTATCCTTGCCACCCGCCATATCGATAAAAGAGTACACGCCGAACTCCTTGGTGCCGAGAGCGACCGCGCGATCCATCGAGAGGTCGATATTCTTTCGGGTGTCCTCGAAGAGATTCATGTTGTAATTGATAGTCCACGTATCTTTCATATCGACGAATCCGATCATGTTCGTATCGAGCAAAGGTGCCGAGAGCAGATTGCTCCAACTCGAGACGTAATCATAGACAGACTTTTCAAGCGACCTCACCGATACGCTTTTCTGGTCTGAGTGAGAGGAGCTTGTTCCACGCAAGTAAGAGTAGGAGAGCATGTCACCGGTCTTCCCGCTGATGGTTTTCTGGAAGCTTGTCGCACCCATACGGTCCATAGTGATGGGTGTTTGCCCATTGATAGCGAGAAGCACGGAATCCTGGGGAGGTGTATTCGCAGGGACCGAGACCCAGAAGGTGATGGTTGCCGGCTTCCCCTTCGGGGCATGGTCGAGTTTAGAAAATTCGCACACCCGCTTTGCCTGCGGTATCGGGAGTACCGAACAGGTCGGCGGCCAGAAATTGAAATTGATAGCTAAGAAGCCAAGAAGAGCAAAAACGAATATGAGCGCTGCGGGAATCCCTAGTATCCAGCCCAGAGCTTTTAAGAAAGTTTTCATACCGCAAGTATAACAACTCACCCGTGCGAATTCGGACGTGTTCGTTTATGCGCCGCCGGTTATGAGCGAGAAGACCCAGAGGACGAGATTGAAGAACGGTCCGGCGAATAGGTAGGAAAAAATGAGAAGGAAGAGGACAAGCGAGAGTGCGCCGGCATTACGAAACTGTGCTTCGAAACGCAGGAGTCCGTTCGCGAGGTGCCACGGGAGCGCAGCGCGCAGAGCGGTGAAGCCGTCGAGAGGCGGGAACGGGACAAGGTTGAAGAGTCCGAGGAATAGGTTCACGAATGCGATGCTCGCCGCGAGCGAGAGCGCGGCCGCGTCGAGCCCCATCCCCGCCCCGAATCGCACAATGAGTCCAAAAATAATTGCGAGCAGGATGTTGGTAGCGCTTCCGGCGACCGCGACGAGCGCTTCACCCCAGCGCCTCGCTCTCAGGTTGTACGGGTTATAAGGCACCGGCTTCGCCCAGCCGAAGAATATGGGCGAATTGGTGAAAACGAGGAGTGCAGGTATGACTATCGAACCCATCAGGTCTATGTGCGGAAGCGGGTTGAGGGTGAGGCGTCCCGCAAGGCGGGCAGTCGGGTCGCCGAGAGAGTTGGCAGCGTAGCCGTGGGCCACTTCGTGCACAATAATAGAGAGAATGAGAACAATGAAGGAAATAGTGGTGATCATAAGGCTCGGTTGCTCGTTTAGAAGCTCAATGGTACCATGCTCTCACTATGGCACGAGCCTGTGAAATCACCGGTAAAAGCACGCAAGTCGGCGGGCGGTATTCTAATCGCGTCCGCGCGACGCAGTTCAACCCTACCGGCAAGGTACGCCGCAAGGCGAACCTCCAGAAGCGCCGCATCTACGTCCCCGAGATCGGCAAGACGGTTATTGTGGACGTTTCAGTGAAGGGCCTCAAGACCATCAAGAAAAACGGCGCATTTGCTACCTTGAAGAAAGCAAAAATAATCTAAAGACAACCCCGCGAAAGCGGGGTTTTTCGTGCTACAGTTTTACCAATGACGTACACAGCAAAAACATTCAACCTCCCTGCCCTGCCGGGGATCTCAGAGAAACAAGTGAACGTGCATCTGGCGCTCTATGAGGGATATGTGAAGCATGTGGCTCTTATTGGCGAGAAGTTCAAAGCAGTGCGCGAAGGCAAGCTCGAACTCGATCCGTATATTGCATCTGAATTGCGACGACGATTTGCTTTCGAGTTCAATGGTATGAGGATGCACGAATATTATTTCGGACAGTTTGAATCAGGAGCTGTCGTGATGAATCAGAATTCCTCACTCGCTTCGGTTGCTACAGCAAAGTATGGGAGCGGAGAGAAATTTATCGAGCACATAAAAGAGATGGCAGGCACGCGCGGTATCGGCTGGGTTGTTGTCTATTACGATCCAACCGGAGAAATTCTCCACACGACCTTCGTTACCGATCATGAGATAGGCCAGCTTGCCGGCCTCCCTATCATCCTCGCACTCGACCTCTGGGAGCATGCGTATATGGTGGACTACGTCCCCGCCGACAAAAAGAATTACATTGACGCGTTCTTCGCCAACCTCAATTGGGGAGTCGTGGAGAAGCGTTTTGAAGAAGCAAAATAAATAAGTACGGCGTATGCCGCGAGGACGAAGAGAAACGGGAAGCGTTCAAGCGTGAACGCAGCATACGGCAGTGAAGAACTTTTCTCTGCGATAAAGATGAAATAGCGCGTCAGCATATATGCTGGATACCCCGCGAGCGTAGCGAGAAGCGGTGCAAAATACCCTACCGTCATACCCACGACTCCCGCAACGGCGGCAGACGCCATCGCGAGCGGGACGAGCGGGTTCACCAGCAGATTTGCCGGGAGGGCGACGAGCGAGAAGAGCCCGATATTATAAAGAAGGAGCGGCAACACCGAGATTTGCGCGGCGAGAGTCGTCGCGACAGTGTTTCGCCAGAATGGCCGTAAGCGCAAAAGACGCGCCTCGATACGAGGTGAGAGCCAGATGATGCCCGCCGTTGCGGCGACCGAGAGTCCAAACCCCGGATCAAAACATAGGTAGTATGGATTCCATACAAGCATCAGGAAGACTGCCGCGAGAAGCGCGCGACTCGCGGCATAGGAGCGGCCGGTCGCGCGTGCATAGAGCGCGATGACTGCCATAATCGCAGCACGCACCGCGGTCGCCGAGATGCCGGCGATACCGACGAAGAGGAGGAGTGCTGCCCCGCCGGCGAAGAGCTGGAGCCGACGCGGTAGCGCGAAGAGCGCGAAGAAAGCCACTACCCATTCGGCGACAACCATGATGTTGTAGCCAGAGAGCACGATAATCTGTACGAGACCTGAACGGGTGAAGGCATCAGTGAGAGATGTGCCGAGCCCCTGCTTCCCTCCTATCACGATGCCGCTCGCGAGCGCCGAATCGGGTCTTGGGAGAGCACGTCCGAGCCCATCGATGAAGGTATGCTTGATGCGCGCAAACATTGCAGAAAGCGAATACCAAGGCGCTTGTTCCAAGGCGTGAATGGAACCGAATGAAATGAGAAAGCGTATGCCGCGCGCCTGCAGATATTTGTCGTAGCGGAACGTGCGTCCGCCGTCGGTCTCAAACGCTTCCGGCAGAGAGAGCGAGCCGTATACGCGCACACGGTCGCCGACCGTCACCCTCGCCGAGAGCGGCATCACAGCGAGCATGCCGACGGTGGTTTCTCCCGAGCGCACCTCAAGCGCTATGCGCTGATTCTTCTCACGCACGTCGGGGTCGCCCACCACGACGGCTTCATACGATACGCGATGGTTCAGGTCGCGCAGAAACGCATCAGGTGCAGGAGTGTCGCCGACCATCGTGCGCACCATTCCGAACGAGACGAACAAAAAGAAGACCGCGCCGAGCGTATACACTCGGCGCGGCTTCAAGAATGCAAACGCGGCACAGAGCGCCGCGAGTAGCACGACAAACGCAATCGGCTCGGAGCTAAAAATAAAAAGCGAGCGGAGTGCTACCCCGCTCGCGAATCCGGAAACGATGATGAGAAGCCCCGTCATGCTCCGCGATCCATCGCTTCGTTCGCGAGAGCGTCGGCGTCGGAGTTCTGTGCGCGCGGCACATGTGCAAAAGAGATAAGGCCGAGCGGAGCGGCGAGCTCTTTGAGTCGTGCCGCTTGTGCCTGCATGTCGGGGTGCTTTATTTTATAGACGCCCGTCATCTGCTTCACGACGAGCTCGCTGTCCATTTTCACCATCACGCTCGTGTTCGCGAGATCTCCTTTCGCAAGTTCATGCACCTTCTCAAGTGCGAGGATGACCGCTTCGTACTCGGCATAATTGTTCGTGCGAATACCGAGATATTCTGAAACGGAAGCGACGATGTTGCCAAGGTGATCGCGCACGACCGCGCCGGCACCTGCGGGGCCCGGGTTCCCACGCGCTCCCCCGTCGGCATGGATAGTGAAATGCATGAACCTCACTATAACCTGAAACTCATTTCAAAACCCACTTTCCGGCAAACAAGGGAAAGGATAGGTTTCTATATCAAGCGGATATCGAGAAGTCGCAGACGGACGGGAGCACCGCGACTGAATGTATCGCGTTCAATGTGTGCGATGATGTTTACCTTGTCGCCTGCAGTGAGCGTATCGACTGCGCGCGCGATAGGGCCTTTTATGAAAAAAGTCACCGCGTCCATCGTGTTCTGTCGCTCGGCATCTACGAGTATCTTCAGCTTCAAGTGTTCCTGCGCTTTTCCGAAGCGTGAAATCTCTTGGAGCGCGACCTCACGAAGCAGGAACACCGGCTTCGGATTTTCTTGACCGAAGGGAGCGAGCCGCTCGACTTTTTTGAGAAGAGCCTCGGTCGCTTCTTCGGGTGTGATGACGGCGTCGACATGATGCGCGAGCGAATCATCTTCCTCTCTCATCTCGAGCCGCGCGTGCGCCTCTACCAACTTATCCTCGAGGAAGAAGATTGCATCATCGCGCACGGTGAAACCGCCTGCCGCTTTATGCCCGCCGAAATCTTCGAAGGTATCAACAGCGGCACGCATAAGGTCGAGTGCGTGCGTCCCGTCGCCGCTCCGCATCGAACCCTTCAAACGCATATTCCCTTCTCTCCCCCAAAGAAATACCGGCCGTTCATACTCATCGGCAATCGTGTTCGCAACGAGCCCGAGGAGTGCGGGTCGCCACTCGGGGTCTCCGAGTGCAATGACGCTTCGCATTTCACCGCGCTCTTTGAGTCGTGTGTGCACCGCGCGCGTTATCGCTCCCGTTTCTGCCTTTCTCTGTCGATTCGCGCGCTCCAATTTCTTTGCGAGCGCAGAGGCTTCGTTTTCGTCGTGTGTGGTGAAAAGGTTGAATGCGTCGCGCGCTTCACCTATGCGGCTCGCCGCGTTCACACGCGGGGCTATCATGAAGCCCACATCATCTTCAGAAATCGAGCGTTGTTCGACACGCATGCCACGGCATAATTTTTGCAGACCGATGCGCGGCGATTTTCGCAGCACCAAGAGACCGTAGGTTGCGAGCAGCCTGTTCTCGCCCGTGAGCGGTACCATGTCGGCGATTGTCGCGAGCCCAACCATATCGAGAAGCCATTTCTCCCAACCGAGCGGTAGCTCGGTTGCCCCGCGAAGCCTTGGCGAAGTGGGGCGCGAATCTCGCAACATTGCAAGCGTCGCGACTACGAGCTTCCACGCAACACCCGAACCACAGAGACTTTTGTATGGATACGTCTCATCTTCTCGCGCGTTTGGATTCACTATCGCAAATGCGTCAGGCAGTTTTTCACCGGGCAAGTGATGGTCAGTGACGATAACCTGCATGCCGAGCTCGGCCGCACGCGCAATGGGCTCAATGTCGGTGATGCCGGAGTCTACCGTGACAATAAGTTTCGCGCCGTTCTTTGCGAGGCTCTCGATACCCGTTACATTCATACCGTACCCTTCGTCATGGCGATGCGGAATATAGTTCTCAAAATTTGCATCGACTTTCTGCAGAAAGTCGTGCATCAGTACGCCGCCCGGAATGCCGTCGCAATCATAATCGCTCCACACCACTATCTTTTCTTTCGCCAGAATCGCATCCGCGAATCGTCGTGCCGCCTTTGGCATATCAATCATCAGGAGCGGGTCGTGCAGATGCAGATCGTACGATGGGCTGAGGAATTTCTCCGCATCTTCTTTTGTGACCACTCCCCTGCGCGCGAGCAGTGCCGCGACGAGGTCGTCGTACTCGGCGAGTTCTCTGCGAGTTATTTCATCAAGCGGATCGTGGAGCGGGAACATCGTGGAGTGATTGTATCAAAATAGATTTCAAAACGAGAACCCCGGCGGTGCCGGGGTTCTCGTTTTGATTCTAGATATTATTTCCACTCATTCTTTCGAGCATTCCGCATCTCTTGTTGAGCGGCTTTTATTTGGTCAGGAGTCGCCAGTATTCGGCCGTCTGCTTCTTGTGCACCACCTTCAAGCATACCTTCTTTGACGATCTCACGAGATTCGTCATAGGCCATCTCACTCTTTCTTCGGAATTGTTCGGCGTCTCTCGCATCCAATTCTCCGGCTTTTTTCATCAACTTTCCTACGCCTCCGAATACAAGAGCACCCAGTCGATCTCCAATAGGGCTTCCGATATTCAGGGGGTTATTACTTTTAGAAAGTTCATCAGCAGAATCACTGAAACCTTTGCTTGTAGTCTTAAGCGAATCAGCGATTCTGTTTGCATGTGACACTCCCTTTTCGAGTTCCGTTGCTTTTTCTGCGTATTGTTTCCCTTTTTCTGCAGCTTCAGCAAAAGACTCCTGTTGGTTATCAGGAACCATTGCTTCTTTCTTGGGCACAAAGCGTTCCATACTCATACTCGTATGATAGCACGTGTTACGGTATCCTGTTCTCATATGGACGACCACACCAATTGCATTTTTTGCAAGATTGCTCGGGGCGAGATCCCCGCGAACAAAGTATACGAGGACGATGATTTCGTTGCCTTTCTCGACATTCATCCGCAATCCCCCGGGCAAGCCCAAGTTATTCCGAAGAAGCACTATCGCTGGGTATGGGAGGTGCCGAATGTCGGCGAGTATTTTGAAGTGGTGCGAAAAGTCGCGCTTGCGCAAGAAAAAGTGTTCGGTACAGATTGGATATTGAGCCGGATTATCGGCGAAGAAGTTCAGCACGCGCATATCTGGGTCTTCCCGAACAGCGCGGTCAAGGGAGACGCAAACGACTTGAAGGGAAATGCAGAGAAGATTCGCGCCGCACTCCGCTAGCCGAGAGCCTCGATACCCGGGAGCGTTCCTTTCGCGAGGAAGTCGAGCATCGCTCCCCCGCCGGTCGAGACGAATGAAAATTTAGACAGGAGACCCAGCCCTTCGATAGACGCGACCGTATCACCCCCGCCAACGACTGAGTGAGCTCCCGAAGCGGCAACGGCGCGCGCGAAGGCATCAGTCGCGCCGACGAATCCATTTTCGTAGTTTCCCAAGGGACCATTCCAGAGGATAGATTTAGCGCGGCTTGCGAGATTACTAAGAAGGACTTCAGTGCCCGGACCGTGGTCAAGGATGACTTCGTCGGGTCGTACTTGTCCGAAAGGCGCAATGCGCGATGCCGCATTCACGCCCGCGGAGTGCCGGCGTACTTCTGCTTGGGCTTGGTGCGGCGCGAGGAGAGAATCTGCAGGAACGACGAGCGAGTCAACGGGAAGGACGAGCTTCGGATTGTTGAGAAGGTCTTTTATGACTGGCTCGCTTGCGTTAGAGACGAGAGACTTCCCCACCTCCTGCCCCGATGCCTTGAGGAAGTCATTGGCGAGCGCGCCGCCGACAAATACCTGGTCATACCTTTTGAGCAGTGTCGAGAGCACCCCCTCTTTCGTACTGAACTTCGCGCCGCCAATGACGGCAAGTGCCGGATGTACGGGCGTAAGCGCAAGAGAGAGCTCGCGCACTTCATCTTCGAGAAGAAGTCCCGCATAGGAGGGGAGTAATTTCGGTACGCCGATAATAGAAGTGTGAGCGCGGTGGCAGGTGTCAAAAGAATCTTGCACGAAGATATCAGCAAGTGCTGCGAGCTCGTGTGCGAATGTCGGATCATTCCTCTGTTCGCCTTTATTGCGGCGCAAATTCTCGAGGACCAGAACATTTCCTGGTGAAAGTTCGCGGATTGCCGCGCGCACCCGTTCCCCGATAGTCTCGGGGAAGAAGGAAACATTGGGAATAAGTTCCGCGAGCCGATTCGCAATCGGGAGGAGCGTTTCCGTACCCATCTCGCCTATGTGGCTTATCAGTATGACCTTCGCGCCGCGCGAACTGAGGTACTGTATGGTCGGCAAGGCGCGGCGTAAACGGTACTCATTTATGACTTTGCCGTTCTCGACGGGCGCGTTGAGCGCTCCGCGCACAAGTATCGGGATATTCTCGAACAGCTTTATGTCGCGAATGGTTCGCATTATCTTACAAGCTGTTTAGCAAGGAGCGAAAATGCATCGGGTTCAACTGAAGCGTGTCCGACAAGGAACCCGTTGATGCCGGAGTTTTCTATGAGCGCTTTTGCGTTGTCAGGTTCGACCGAGCCGCCGTAGAGGACGAGCGCGCGTGCCGAATTTTTACCCGGCAGGAGCTCGGCGAGCACCTTGTGTATATAGAGCACCATTTCAGAAAGATCGTTCGGACCGATGGCGGCCGAGGCTGTCTTCCCTATCGCCCACAGAGGCTCATACGCAATGATTACTTTCGTGCGCTCTTTGTGTGTGAGCGGGGTGAGGGCGAGGGTGAGCTCCTCGCGCACTACCGAGAGATATTTGCCTTCGCCGTCGCGCTCGGTTTCACCGATACAGAGAATAGGCGTAAGGCCGTGAGTAAGCGCCATCGCGAGCTTCTCAGCGACAATAGTGTCGGTGTCCCCCGCTGTCCGGCGTTCTGAATGGCCGACTATCGCGTATGTAGCGCCGACAGTAGCATACGACCGCGCAGACACTTCGCCCGTATGGGCTCCACCTGAGGCACGTGATACGTCCTGCGCGGCAAAAGCGACCTTCGATTTATTTCCCGCCGCAAGAGCACCAAGAAGCGGCGCCGGTGGTGCAAGCACGATAGAGGCGTGCGATGAAGAAAGACGCTTCGCGAGCGCGAAAAGCTTCTTCGCCTTGGCGAAATCATCTACATAGGCTTTCCAGTTGGCGACGATGAGCATCCCCCTTATGATAGCAAGGAAAGGGTGCGTTTATTGGGTGATAGCGTAAGAACCCGGCACGAAGCTCCAGCTCCCGCCCGTTCCCGACTGGAATACGGAGTTTGGCAGACCCGTGTCATATCTGACATTTGCCGAGTTTTGTAAATAGATCTTATAGGCGGTAACCTCCTTGAGCGATACAGTGTTCGCAAGCGGGATATAGCCATGCGCTGCATACGCGACGAGCGCTGACGCGCTGTTGCTTAGATTGAATGCCGCGACATTTCCCCCGTTCTCGGCGCTATTGTTTTGGGAGATAAGAAAGACGAATGAGCCGGCGGTGCCCGAATTTTTGAACGTCGCGGTATTGGCAACGGTTATCTTGCTGCTGTTTATCCGATCGGTCGGCTTGTCGGCAATGATTGCGACATTCGTCGCGCCGAGCGAAGGGGACATCTGTACCTTGGCAGAGTTTTGGACCACGATATTGCCGGTTACCCATATATGTCCGGTTATGGTCACGACAGCGCTGTTGCTGATGGTCAGATTACAAGGAATCTTCAGTGGCCCCATCGTCACAGTTCCAGACGAGATGGTATAGGAGCCCCCCGAACAAGTCGCTTCACCGCCTGCGGCAGCCAGTGCTTCCCACTCTGCTATCTGCTCATCTGATATCGGGAGCGCGACATCCGGCTGATCAGGACTATTTGGATATGAGGTGCCTCGCACCGTCGTGTCTTCTTTGGTGACATAGTACGCATCTTGGTTGACGGTCGTGTGAGTATCGTCTCTGCCGAGTCGGTGTGCATACACTGATCCTGTCGCATGGATGCCGTACACTCTCCCCATCGCTCCAGAGGAGATGACATCACCATAGATATCGTTCTCACTCGTGCCGATGACATTTCCCCCCGAGAAGACATTGCCGGTCACTGTGGAACTATTGTCCATGAGGAAACCGCCTTGCCCGCTCTGGATGCCGTAATGGAAAGAGATGACATAGGGATTGACACCCACGTTCGCTTTTATGGTTTTCGTGGCGATTGGCGTCACATTGTTCGGTATATAGCCGGTTGCAGTGATGCGCTTGGTGCTCGTATCGACGGTCGATACGGTAATGGTGAATGTTCCGTTACCGAGCGCCGTGTTCGTCTCGCCCGTATACGAAGGATTCTGGTTCAGCTGACTGACGGCTTTATCGAGCGCTCCCTCAGCGAGCGCGAGCGCCTGCACTCCCGCGATTGTTGTCCGCTCCGCACGGCTGTATGAAGTCGTAGCTCCCACAAGAGCTGTCGATACGACGGCGAAGATACCGGCAAATACAAGCGCAAGCAGAACAATCTGTCCTCGAGCGTAGCGATGTTGAAAGCGATAGTTCATGGAAGCGGTTGCAGATTGCGCAAATAAAGGCGTTCTGCCAGATGGCTCTCTACGGTCTGCTGTTTGAATTGCGCTTGCGTCTCGAGGTCGGCAGTCACACTTGTCACTTTTGTGAAATCGGCATTGTCATAGGTGAATGAGAGTGAGGAAAGCGTTGCAGAAAGCAGTTTCAATCCGGCGGAGCGGACACTGCCGGTGCCGATAACGGTCAGACGATACAAATTCGTGGCAGAGGCATAGAACACAATGTAATCATACACGCCGGTGATGACATTACCCGAACTATCTATAGAGGGGAGCTCGAGCACCAGTGTCGCGGCTCCTGATGAGTAGGTCGTACCGTTGAAACTGTGCGAGGCGAGTACCTGATCTGCCGGAAGAACGCTCGCCTCAAGAGCGTTCATCGCGCTGCTCGCGGAGCCAGCGCTCGCTATGAATGCCTGCTGATAGCCGTAAGAGGTATTGAACATGATAAAAAGATTCGCAAGCGCAGCGAGAGCCACGACACTCATTGCTATGACGATGAATGTTTCGATAAGCGTGAATCCGCGCGTGAGGCGATAGGTCATGGCATTCCTGATGTTTGCGTGATAAGCGTAGTCAGGGGTACAGAGCGAGCAGTGTTTCCGGTACCTGTCCACGACACACTCACATCTGCTTGTTTCGTTTTCGCATCATACGCAGTGATAGTGACCGAAGCGGAGCCGCCGGCAAGCGAACTCAGGAGGGGGTTCGTGAACGAGCCGCTCGCCGGGAGTGCATCGTACCCGCCCGCCCGAAGTATCTCTATTTCAGTACGGGCTATCTTGAGCGCTATGTCTTGGTCGCGGGCTTCCCTGCCGCTTACGGGGAGACGCTGTAGAAGCGTGCTTGTCGCTACTATCATCAAGCCGATAATGGCGATAGCGACGGTCACTTCGATGAGCGAGAACGCGCGGGTATGCGTAGAGTTCATACTAGATGGCCGATGAGAGCGAATAGATCGGCGAGATGATTGCGACGGCGAAGACGCCCACGGCGGCACCGATAACGAGCATAAGCAAGGGTTCGATGATAGTCGAGAGGTCTTTGGTTCTCTCGCCAACATCCTCTTCATAGAATTGTGCAATCTGCTGAAGCATCTCGGCGACCTTTCCCGTCTCCTCGCCCACCGCGAGCATATCGCTCATAAGTATTGGATAGAGCTTCGTGTGTTCGCCAAATGCCTTTGAGAGCGGCTCGCCTTTTTTCACATACATCTCCGCTTCGTCGATAACGTTCGCAAATGCCGCCGCATGGACAACTTGCTTGGCGATGGCGAGCGCATCTAAGACCGGCACACCCGCCGCGAGAAGCGAGGAGATAGTGCGTGCCGCGCGCGCGGTGTAGGTCTCGCGCACCAGCTCGCCGATGACCGGCACGTGGAGCGAGCTTGCAGTGAGCACTTTACTTCCGACTTTTGAACGCACGAAAAATACTCCGCTAGCAACGAGCGTGAGCAATATCAGAATCACGAGCGTTATGTTGTTGGTCATGAAATTCGACAGAGCAACGATGATGCGGGTGGCGAGCGGTATCTGCACTCCGAGCGAGGTGAACGTGGCAGTGAGGGTCGGCACCACGAAGATGAGCATGAGAATGGCGACGATGACGACTGCGGTGATGACTATTGCAGGGTAAATCATCGCGCCTTTTATCTTGCGCTTCAGCTCCTCAGACCGTTCCATTTGGAGTGCGACGATTGAAAGCGCATCGGCGAGCGAGCCCGATTCTTCGCCCGCGCGCACCATCGCGACGAACAGTTCGGGAAACACCGCCGGATAGAGTGCGAGCGCCTCGTTGAACGATGAGCCCTTCTTGACCGACCCGGCGAGACCCGAGGCTATAACCTTCAGGTGCTTATTGCTTGATTGCCGTTCGATTATCGAGAGCGCTCGCGAGAGCGAGAGACCAGCGGTAAGCATCGCGGAGAGATTCTTAGCGGTGCGGACTACCTCCATCTTCTTTATGCCGGTGCCTATGGAAATGTTGAAGCGGGAGAGCGCGCCGAGCGAGAATGCGTGCTGCTCTTCTATGGCGGTGACGAAACCGCCTTCTTCGCGCACCTGGTCATATACGGTGAAACGCGATTCCGCTTCAACATCCCGTAGTTCATCCGGTGCGCCCTCCTTCCGTATCGTGACGCGGAATCTCGTCATGTTATTCGGATATCGCGCGGAGGACCTCTTCAAGACTCGTGATACCGCGCGCCCCTTTGTAGAGGCCGTCTTGGAGCATGGTGAGCATGCCCTCTTTCTTCGCCTGGGCTTCGATAGCGTCGGTCGTGCTTGAGCGGAGTATTGTTTCGCGGATAGCCGGGGAAACCGCGAGCACTTCATGAATACCGATGCGGCTCTTGTAGCCATCAATGCATTCGGCCGAAGCTGCTGGGTGGTAGAAGGAGAGATCGTCTATCGTTGAACTCTCTTTCACCAGCTTCTCTCCTTGCAAGGCGCTGAATGCCGCAGCGAAGTCGACGTCGCTCGCTATTTTTGCACGCGTGACGGCGTCTATCTTGTACGGCTCTTTACTGTCGCAGAGTCTGCGCACAAGGCGCTGGCCGATGATGACGCGAATGGTAGAGACGAGGAGGAAGGGCTCCACGCCCATATCGATGAGGCGCGGAATAGCGCCTGCGGCGCTGTTGGTATGGATGGTCGAGAGCACGAGGTGACCAGTCAAGGCGGCGTTGATAGCGAGCGAGGCAGTCTCGCTGTCGCGGATCTCGCCGACCATGATGATGTCCGGGTCCTGGCGCACGAGCGAGCGGAGCCCGTTCGCGAAGGTGAATCCTATCTGTGGATTCACTTGCGTCTGGTTCACACGCTTCATCTGGTATTCGATAGGGTCTTCGACAGTTGAGATGTTTACATCCGGTTGGTTCAGAATATCGAGCATCGTGTACAAGGTCGTGGTCTTACCGCTTCCCGTCGGACCGGAGACGAGGATGATGCCCGTTGTCTGCTTGAGCGCGTGATGGATACGCTCCATATTCTCGCCGTGAAGCCCGAGCACATCAAGTGTGAAGCCCTCCCCTGTCTCACGGAGGAGACGCATCACGGTTTTCTCGCCGAAGAAAGTCGGGAGGATGGATACGCGGAAGGATACACGCTCTGCATCAGTCTCCATCTTGAAGCGGCCATCCTGCGGTAGCCGCTTCTCGTCGAGCTTCAAGTTTGAGAGCACCTTGACGCGCGCAACGATTCCGGCCGCCGCCGCCTTCGGCAGAGTCATTGCATCGTGGAGGATGCCGTCGATGCGATAGCGCACCAATACTTCAGCCTCCATCGGCTCAATGTGAATGTCGGACGCGCCCTGCACGATCGCGTGCCGCAGGAGCGTGTCGACGATACGCACGATCGGCAAATCCTCAGCCATCTTCTTCAAATCGTCTCCTGAAAGATCCTTGCCCCCCTCTGCAACGACTGAGAGCTTTCCCGCTTCTGCTGAGATGATGTCGCCGAACTCGTCTTTGAGCGATTTCTGGTACTGCAGGAGCGCCGACTTGATGCTCTCGGTGTCGGTGAGACGCGATAGAATCTTCAAGCCAGTTTTCTTGCGCACCGAATCGATAGAGGCGAGGTCTTCGACATCGAGCATCGCCACCTCGAGCGAATCATCGCTCTTCTTGTACGCGATAATATTGTGCGTGCGGGCGATAGGCTCAGGGATAAGCGAGAGCACTTCGGGCACGATGCGATGATCCTTCAGGTTTACGAACGGGATACCGAGCACATACGCCTGGATGCGCCGAAGCGCATCTTCGGTCAAGGATCCGCGTGAGACGAGTATATCGCCGAGCGATTGCCCTTTTGCCTTCGCCTCTTCGTCTGCTGCGTCAATCTCCTTCTTGGCGACGAGGCCAGAATCAGTAATAAATTCTTTCAGCTCCCCTTCGGACACGTGCATGACTCCAGTATAACTGGAGGTCGGCAGATAGGGACAGACATTTCAATGCACGCGGGGACAAGAGCCGTGGCGTTCTAGACAAGATGTGTTATTTGTGATAGTATAAACGTTCGGTTTTTCTCTGCCGTTATCAGAGATTTGCACATTGAGGAGACGCAATTATGGAGCAGCAACCTTCCTACTGTCTCGTTATTAACGTCGGACGCAGCGAACAGGCACGGCAGGAGCTCATTGCCTTTTTGGAAGGAGCAGCCCCGCTTTCTGTGAGCGGAAAGGTTTGGTGCGGGATGTGGAATGGGAGGAAACTCCTGCGGGTGGAAACAACCGACGCCGAGGGCTTGCGGGAGATCATCACCGACGAATTCCGTATAGGCGATGATTGCGAGTACGAAGTCCATCACTCGGCAATCGACGCACAACGGTCGATGACATGGCTGCCCGATTTCGATACTCCGCTCGGATATAAGGGATTCCGGCTTTCCTTCGT
>JAQVIY010000008.1 GCA_028695415.1 Minisyncoccota bacterium
GAGAGAGAAGGGGAGGAGGACAAGCCGGATAACGATGGTAACGAGAATAACCGCAACCCCAACATCACCTCCCGGGATAAGCGCGACGAGCGCGACGAGCGCATTGTAGATCGGATTATAAAAAACGGCGTGGAAGAAGGTTGATATCACAGAATATTCGATTAGTGTTTGTTCTCTCTGAGCAGGCGAGTGAGTTCAGATTGGATGTCTTTATAGCTTACACTACCCGCTGACGCTTTGGGAAATACGATAAGAGAGGGTGGAAGGGGGACTGCCCGCAGCGCCGCGAGGACACGGCGCTTGATACGATGGCGTGTGACCGAGAGTCGGGCGGTCTTCTTTGATACCACGACCGCATACCCCGTACCCTCTCTCGGGAGAACAATGGAGAGGTGTTCAGACGACAGTCGCCGACCGCGCGTGAGCGCAGCGGAGAATCTCTCTCGAGGGAGCCGTTCTCGGCGCGGAAACACGGGGTTATGCCGCGAGCTTCGCACGGCCGACGCGGCGTCGTCCTTGGATAATCTTCTTTCCTGAGGTCGTTTTTGCCCGCGCGAGGAATCCGTGCGTGGTCGCACGCTTCTTCTTCTTAGGTTGATAGGTTCGTTTGGTTGCCATGCTGAATTTGGGTTATACCCATGATACTAACAGTTTTTCCACGAACCGCCACTGGTGCCTTGTTTTCACGAACAGCGTATACTCAAGGAACTATGGACAAAGGTAATCCGAAAGAGTTGTGGGAATTCGTGCTTACCCAAGTCGAACTTTCCGTATCCGCCGCAAATTTCAACACCTGGTTCCGTAACAGCTTCATCGTGAAGATTGATGAGGATGGAGTTATCTACATTGGTGTCCCGAGCCAGTTCTATAAAGACTGGTACCTCAAGAAGTTCCACTCCCTCCTTCTTAAGATAGTGCGTGATGTCTCCTATGAATTTCGCAATATCGAATACCTCATCGTGAAAGATGAACACCGTAAGACACCGAAAGAGAATAAGAACCAGAATACGCGGGGTGTTCTTGAGCTCCCCCTCGAGGAGTTCTATATCAATAAGAGCGACAGCCTCAATCCGCGCTACACCTTTGATACTTTCGTTATAGGCTCGTTCAATAATCTCGCCTATGCGGCAGCACAGGCAGCACTCACGCGCCCCGGCATCACCTATAACCCCCTCTTCATTTATGGAGACACTGGTCGCGGAAAAACACATCTTATTCAGGCCATTGGAAACCAATTTAAGAAACAGTATCCGGGGAGAAAGGTGTTTTATCTCACTTCGGAGAAATTTGTTGTTGATTACACTGATTCAGTACAGGCAGGGACGGCAAACCGTTTCAAAGATAAGTATCGTCAGTATGATCTTCTTATTATGGATGATGTGCAATTCCTCTCAAAGAAGGATAAGACGCAAGAAGAGCTCTTCCACCTCTTCAATGCGCTTCATGACACAAACAAGCAGATTATCTTCTCCTCTGATAGGTCACCCTCTGCTATCCCTGATATCGCTGAGCGGCTCAAGGGGCGGCTCGCGAGCGGTATGGCAGTTGATATTAGCGAGCCAGACACGGAGTCTCGTATGGCTATTGTGCAGAAAAAAGCCGCATCGCACGGCATCATACTCTCTGATGAAGTTATTGAGTTTGTTGCGACCTCTCTCTCGGGGTCAATACGAGAATTGGAGGGAATGGTAAATAGTATTATCTGCCACGCGCAGGTAAAAGGATCTGCGCCTGATATCGCTGAAGTGCGTCAGTCACTCCGCTCGTTCACCAGACCTCAGAAGAATATTTCGGTGAAAAATATTGTTGATAAGGTCGCTGAATATTATGGTATTGATGAGGATAGTATTTATGAGAAGACCAGGAGGAGGGAAGTGGTGCGCCCGCGCCAAGTAATTATGTATCTCTTGCGTGAAGATTTTAATATTTCATACCCGACTATAGGGACGAAACTTGGTGGTCGTGATCATACGACGGTTATCCACTCGTGTGAGAAAATAAAGCGTGAAGTAGTTGTGGATACTGATCTCGCAAAAGAAATCCAAAATATACGCACCCTCCTTGTATGATATACATTACCAGCTTATACACACCATACGTTTCTCATTATACTAAAAATACCTATATATTTCCTAGTTATTTTTACCTATCCCCAGTATCAACTATACTAATAAGACCTGTATGAATATTTCAATAGAAAAGAAAGAATTCTCAGAAGCAGTGCATACTGTTTCGCGATTCGCAGAACGGAAGACGGGAACACTTCCAGCACTCTCCTCAATACTTATTATCGCCGCTACTGATGGGATAAAAATGCGTGCGACAAATCTCGAGACTGGTATCGATCTAAAATTACACGGGGAGGTAAAAACAGAAGGAGTGGTTGCTATACCAGCGACACTTCTGCAACAAATAGCGAGTTCGCTCACCAGTGAAGGAAAAATAAACCTCGAACACACCGGCGACATTATCTCCCTTATAAGCGGGACCAGTAAGAGTTCTATCAAAACGGTTCCTTATGAGGATTTTCCCTCTATACCGTTTCCTGAGAATCCAAAAAATCGAATAATACTCTCTGGGGTACTTCTTAAAAATCTTTTCACCTCTATAGCATCATGTGCTTCCTCCTCAACCGTCCGTCCTGAGCTTGCGAGTCTCTACCTCTCTATAGAAGGCGGGGTGCTCACCGCGGTTACGACTGACTCATTCCGGCTTGCGGAGAAGAAGGTGCCGCTCTCAAGTAAGGGTACCCAAGGTAAGTTCCTCATCCCCGCTAAAAACGCACTTGAAATAGCCCAAGCACTCCCTGATGATGAGGTGATTGTATCGTTTGATGAACATCAATGCGCTTTTGTAGGTAATACCAGTATGCTCGTTTCTCGTCTCACAAACGCCACTTACCCCGACTACCGCCAGATTATACCGAAAGAATCAGTGGTCGAAGCAATACTCCTGCGAAAAGATTTTGAAACCGCACTCAAACACACCACCATCTTCTCTGATGCATTCCAGAAAGTCCGTGTCAGTTTCGACCCAAAGAAAAACACTTTCACCTTCTTTGCTCGAAATGCTGATATTGGAGAATCAGTAGAGACACTCGGAGCCCAAGTGTCAGGGAGCGCTCTCGAGCTATCATTCAATCATCGGTACCTCTCAACCGTCCTTTCTCTCACAAACGCCGAGAGTCTTTCTCTCACTGCCGCAGGAATCGGCCGACCGCTCATCATCAAGGGTGTCGGCGATACTTCACTCCTCTATCTTATCTCCCCAATGAATCAATAAGACAGTGGTTGTTTTTATATCTATTGAGTAAGCGGCACCGGGAGCATCACCCCTTGAGTGAAAAGCTCCGGATGGGCGTTGTACCACGACGAGACACCATATTCCCAATAGGAGAATTGGGGGTCTTGCGCAGGGTTCAAAGGAGCTGACCCTTGAGGATTATTCTTATCGGTCCAGTACAGGAGGTCGTGAGGAACGACCGCTCCTTGGGCATCGGGGAGATACCAATTTCCACGAAGCAGAGGAGGAACTGAAGTATAAATAGGGGTCGGTTCGCCGAAATATGCTTTTGGATATTTCGATAAAGCGTATGCCATAGCCTCATGCCACATCGGCGCTGCGATAAAGCCAGCAATAGACTTTACCATCTTCGAATTGTCGTTATTACCGGCCCAGACACCAAGTGCGATAGAGGGGGTATACCCGACCACCCACGCATCGCGCGTATCATTGGTCGTACCGGTTTTCACCGCGACATCATACCCAGAGAAAGAGAGGGGAGAGTTGAGATCGTATTCCGGCACGCGCGCGGGAGCATCAGAGAGCATCGCGGACACATCGCGAGCGATATTTTCAGGAAGTACTCGGGTCGGCTGCGGGGTGAATCCGGCAAGAATATTCCCTTGAGCATCATCTACCTCGAGTATGCCGGTCGGGGTGTTGAGCACTCCATCATTCCCGAAGGCGGCATACGCTCCGGTAAGATCGAGAAGGCGCACTTCACCGCCGCCAAGCACAAGAGTGAGCCCGTATTGATTCGGGTCGCCGAGTGTCGTGAGGCCGAAGGATTTTGCGAGATTTATAGCATTCTGGATACCTACAAGGTAGAGCGCCTTAATAGCTGGCACATTGATCGACTGCGCGAGCGCCGTTTCAAAGGTCATCGGGCCGCGAAACTTGTCATCATAGTCAGATGGCGCATAACAGGGAGGAGTACTGTTGAAATTATCTGATGGCTTACACGCAGTAGAAAATTGCGTCGGTGTATCGAACACGACTGTGTCGCGTGTGTAGCCGTTTTTGAGCGCGAGCGCATAAATGAACGGCTTCATTGCAGAGCCCGGCTGTCGTAATGAGAGCGTTGCGTTATATTGGCCGTCGATAGTTTTGTCAAAAAAATCGCGTGAGCCGACCATAGCGAGTATCTGACCGGTCGCGGGGTCGAGAGCGATAAGCGAGGCGTTTGACGCGTTGAAATCTTTTTCATTCTTCATCGCATAGTCGTGCACAATAGATTCAGCCTTTACCTCGAGATCCGCATCAAGCGTCGTTGTCACTTTCATTCCTGAGGTGAGCGCATTGGCGCCATACATATGTTCAAGCTGACCGAGGATGTAAAAGACGAAATGCGGGGCAACAATCGAGTTTTGTCCGGCGGTCGCGAAAGACACCTTCTCTTCGCGTGTTTTCGCATAGGTCGCCTCATCTATAAAGCCGAGTGTATGCATTCGTTCAAGCACGAGGTCTTTGCGAGCATCAAGCTCAGTACGATGCGCCCCGTAGGGCGAGTAGTACGAGGGGGCTTGGATCATTGAGGCGAGGTAGGCTGACTCGGCGAGCGAGAGATCTTTTGCGGGAATACCGAAATAAGATTCTGACGCGGCTTCGATACCATAGAGCGTTCCGCCGTAGGGGATTGTGTTGAGATAGGTCTCGAGTATCTGTTCCTTCGAGTAGACCTGCTCCATTTTTATAGCAAGCGCCCACTCATTTATCTTACGAACGACACTCTTCTTTCCGGTAAGGAGAGTGTTTTTCACCACCTGCTGGGTGATGGTTGAACCGCCCTGAGAGAGAGTGGCGCCGAATGCGTCGGCGATAATAGCGCGGAAGATAGAGGTAAGGCGGATACCGCCATGCTCATAGAAGCTCGAATCCTCGATGGCTATCGTGGCGTTGATAGTGTTCGGTGAGATTGAGGAGAGCGGAACGATATTCCGTTTAGCATCTCGATTGTAGTCGTACAAGAGAACTTGGCCGGTGCGGTCGTATATCTTGGTTGATTGATCTATTTGGCGAGCGGCGAACGAGTTGATGTCGGGTACCGGGGTCATCGCAACAGCGGCGAAGATACCGCCGGCGATAAGGAATCCGAGTCCGAAAAGTGCGAGGACTGCCGCAAGGAGCGTATGTCGCCATAGGGCGAACCATCGGTACATGCCGCGTATAGTACCATACGACCCCGCTTTTGCGGGGTCGTATGTCGTGCTACCACTCGTGTTCGGGAGCTTCTTCCTCGGTTTCATCGAGGCCGAGGCCATCGATCACCTCTTCCGGGTCGAGATCGTCTTCAGTATAAGGATCCATGTCTTCCGTAGATCTTAGTAGGGTAAGTCCCGCGCAGGGACGAATACATTTGAGCAAATTATGTTTTTTGTGCAAGCGGTCTCCGTCGTTTGGTGTGGATTAGTACTGCAGCCGGCCGGCGGCAAGTGCGGTGATGCCGATGGCGATAGCGTCAAGCTCATCATCGAGCCGTTTCTTTTCAGGTAATGAAAGCAGTCGAGGGATCATATGTGCGACAGCGGTCTTGTCTGCGCCGCCATGTCCGGCAACGGCCAGTTTTATCTGTTGCGGGGAATATTCCCTGACCGGAACGGCTGCAGTACCAGCTGCAGCCAATATCGCACCTCGCGCTTCGGCGACGCCAAGGGCCGTCTTCTTATTGATACCGAAGAAGAGCGTCTCGATAGCGAGCAGGTCGGGCGCGTAGTCGCGTATCGCCTCGGCCACAGCGAGCGAGACGCGGGCGAGCCGCTTCTCATGGTCGCCCTTGTCAGGGATAACACAATCGCTCCAGAGGAGGGTAGGGCGCGACGGGTCGCCTTCGACAACAGCGATGCCGAGCCTATCGTATCCGGGGTCGATAGCAAGAACTTTCATGGAACTAACGCGAGAAGGCAAGGCAAAAATCGGTCGCGCTCCGGTTCGAGCGGCCAAGTCTAACTACCGATTTTTGCCTTGCCTTCTCGCTATTATTCATCATCACTAGTGCTCTCGTAGCCGCGAGCATTGGTAAACACGCGCTGTACGTCCTCATGTTCGTCGAGCGCATCAAGAATGGCCGTAAGTTTCTCCTCATCTATGCCCGACACATCAGTCAACGGTTCATTCGGCGTATAGGTAGTGCCGATTTTCGTAAAGGCCCAACTCGCTGCGCCGGGCGCAGCAACCTCGACGCCCTGTTTGGAGAGGAGGTGTTTTATCTCTGGGGTCGTGCGGTTCTTGTTATCAGTAAGAGCATCAATGATAATAGCGGCACCGGCGGGGCCGTAAGCCTCATAGACCACCTGTTCAAGATTTCCTGCATCTTTTGATGCGCCTTTGGCGATAGCGCGTTCGATATTATCTTTTGGCATATTCGCCGCTTTCGCGCGCGCGATAGCTGTGGCGAGACCGGGAGCTGAGAGGACACCGTTCGCTTTCTTCGCCTCCATAGCGATAAGACGCGCAAAACGCGAGAAGACACGGCTCCGTGCCGCGTCGGTGACGCCTTTCTGTCTCTTTATTTGTGACCACTTACTGTGTCCTGACATAGTTAGAACATACCACCGGATTTCTCACCGCTCAAATAGAGACGACCCTTTTCAGTCAAAATACGCCCGCGCGGAGAACGTTCGATAAAACCAAGACGAAGAAGATACGGCTCATAGACGTGCTCGATAGTGTCGGGGTCTTCATGGAGCCCTGCCGCGAGTGCGGTAACGCCGGCCGGTCCGCCGCGGAAGCTCGTGAGAAGCGTCTCAAGATAGCGTCGATCGTCTTTGGTAAGTCCCAAGGCATCAATACCAAAGAGTGCACAGGCCTCATCGAGGAGTTCGGAAGAAATGTCGCGATCATGCACTTCTGCGAAGTCGCGGACACGCTTCAGGAGCGCGTTTGCGACGCGCGGCGTCGCTCGACTGCGAGCCGCTATCTGTTCGATGACCTCTTCAGGAGCGGCAAGATTAAGAAGAGAAGCAGAACGGTGGATAATGTCGCGCAGGTCTTCATTGGTATAGAAATCGAGCTGGAAGGTGCCCCCGCCAAAGCGAGAACGAAGCGGCCCCGAGAGCTCTGCGACACGCGTCGTCGCACCGATAAGAGTGAACGGAGAGAGCGCGAGCTCGACCGTGCGTGCTGACGGTCCCTTTCCAAGTACGATATCCAAGTGTCCTGACTCAAGAGCGGGGTAGAGGAGCTCTTCTATTTTTCGCGAGAGGCGGTGTATCTCGTCAATGAAAAGCACGGTGCCGGGTTCAAGGTTGGTAAGAATCGCGGCGAGGTCGCCCGCCCGTTCGATAGCGACACCCGAAGTATTTTTCAATGGCGCCTGAAGCGTCGAGGCGACGAGATGAGCGAGGGTCGTCTTACCCACTCCGGGCGGACCATAAAAAAGAATGTGTTCAGGCATGCCGCCGCGCTTCTTGGCGGCATCTATCGCAATACGCACGTTCGCCTTGACCTGTTTTTGCCCCACATACTCGTCCCAATGAAGAGGACGCAGTGCCGCATCTGTGGCGGAGGGGAGGGAGGAGAGAGCTTCAGAGGGCCTTGACATAAAAATACTACAATGCTAGCATTCTAGCATAGTTTCCTTGATCCTGTTCATACTCCTCTAGGCAAGGCTTGACGGCTTCGGGCGTTTCCCCAAGGACTTTCTGGTCCGTAACTTCGGTTATGGCGCTGGGAACATCCTCAGGTGTCTCGTCCACCCTACGATTTTGTAGGTTTTTGCCTTGAGGACTATGGACGGGAAGTGAGGCTAAAAAAGAGACGGGTCTTCCCGTCTCTTTTTTACGCCGAACGACCGTTCATATGCTTACATATGGACGGGATTTATTTTTTTGTACTAGATACGCGGAAGGTCGACGGTGGCGGCGACTTCAGAGAGGGAGGTGATACCGGCAAGCGCCTTCACGAGGCCGTCTTGCGCCATGGTGAGGTATCCCTGTTTCGCCGCCAGTTTCGCGACCTCGTTTTCTGGCGGATTATCGCGGAGGAATGACGCGAGTTCGTCATCCATAAAGATTGCTTCATAAAGACCGATACGACCCTTGTAGCCGGTTTCATCATCATTGGCCGGAGCAGGTTCCCAAACCGTTTCTATCTTTTCAGGCATAAGCGACTTATCGGCGAGCGGCTCAAAGGCTTTCGCTATCATTGCTTTCTCCGCATCGGTAAGGGGGCGTTCTTTTTTCGTCGCGGGGTCAAGCCGGCGTATGAGGCGTTGTGCCATTGAGACGGTAACTGCTGAGCCGAAGGATTTCGGGTCCGCACCAAGATCGGCGAGGCGGGGGAATGTGCCGGCGGCATTGTTGGTGTGGAGTGTGGAGAAGACAAAGTGCCCGGTAAGTGCCGCCTGGATAGCGATATTTGCTGTCTCCCCATCGCGAATTTCACCGACCATGATGATGTCCGGGTCCTGACGCACGATAGATTTGAGCCCTTCAGCGAAGGTATATTTCGTACCTTCGACTTGCGTCTGCACGATACCCTCGAGATGATATTCGACCGGGTCTTCGATAGTGATTATTTTTATTTCCGGCGAATGCATTTCGCGGAGGAACGAATAGAGGGTGGTCGTCTTGCCGCTTCCGGTCGGGCCGGTGTTGAGGAGCATTCCATTTGGCCGACGTATCTCCCGCTCAAGGCGCTCGAGGAGTTTCGCGGGGATGCCGAGCTCCTTGTATGAGACTTGCGTAGCTTCAGGATCAAGGATGCGCAGCACGATAGCCTCGCCGTAATTCCCTGGGATAAATGAGGCGCGGATCTCGATCTGCGCGTCCTTCTTTTCAACGCTGAAGCGGCCATCCTGAGCACGGTTGGTAACATTGAGCTTCACGCCGGAAAGGAGTTTGATGCGCGAGTTGAGTTGCTGGTAGGTTCCCGGGTCAAAGAAGTAAATATCAGCGAGAAGACCGTCAATGCGCATACGCAGAAGAGCCTTATCCTCTCTCGGTTCGAGGTGGATATCTGAAGCGCGAAGCGCGAATGAACCGGCGAACACGAGTTCGAAAATGCGCGAGATGCGGTCAATGGATTTTATGGAAGAAGCGGCATCAAGTTGTGCAATGAGGGCACTCTTCGTTTTGTTTTCACTCGCGAGTTTCTCAAGCGCCTCTGCCGGCACCTTGAAGGTGCCGGCTTTTGACTCGGCGGCGTAGGAGAGGTCGACATACCGCGCAAGGGCAATGTCGAGACTTCGTCGTGATACGAGGAACTCTTTTAGTTGATAACCGCGGCTAATGAGATTTTCGCGAATTTTAGCGAGTGCAGGGTTATTGGGGTTATGCACCGCGAGTGAAAGAGCCTTCGCTACCTTGGCGAAGGCTACGGTCTCGGCAAGACGCGCCTCGTCCTCAGAGATAATGCGCAGAGCGTCATTATCGACATCCTGAATCGAGAGATCGGCGTAGTCCATGCCGTATTTTGAAGAGAGTATGTGAGCGACATCCTCCTCCTCGCGTTCGCGTACTTCGGCGAGTTTTTCGGTCTCCTGTTTGATGCTAAAGGGCAGATCCATAGCCGTATTCTAACATTGAGATACGCCGTGGTTTGGGCACTTGACAAATAGCTATAATATGTAGTATACTTCACCTAGATCCGCTAGTTGTTTGCGATCTGAAACCCCAACCACTTGTTCAAGGAGGACGTCATGAACCGCATCATTCTGGCTGTTGCACTTTTCTTTGCCGCACCGGCGTTCGCGGGCGACTGCTTCACTTTCAATAAGAAGCAATATTGCGAGACCAAAAAGTCTCAGCCTGAACCCGTCGCCATGCCGGAGATTCCGGCGCCACCCCAGATGGTGGTCGTCGTCCAGCAGCCGCTTCCGCCGTGCCTTCCGCCTTCGGGCTGGGTAGTGCTCCCCGACGGGAATCATTATTGCCAGCCGCCGGCGCAATACGCACCAGTACCGGTCGCGAGCCCGAGCAACTCGAATGAGTACGGCTCCGGCGTGATGACCGGCATCGTCGGCACGATGTTTGTGGGGGCTCTTCTCCACAATACTCGCGGACATGATGTCGTCTACATCAACCGCGGCGGCCGCCACCACTGGTAGCCGGAAACAGCAGCAACGTTTGCGCCCTAGTCTCTTTGAGACTGGGGTGCTTTTCATTTTCAGAGGTACAATGGTCAGTAATGGAAAAAATCGTGGCGAATCTTGAAGAGTTTGAGGCAGAAGCGGCTCGCTTCGCGAGCGAACTCCTACCGCAAAGCGGAGCCGCGACGCTCGTGACGCTCTCGGGCGAACTCGGGGCGGGGAAGACTGCCTTTACCAAGGCTGTGGCAAAAGCGCTCGGGGTTGAAGAAGTGGTGAACAGCCCGACATTCGTTCTCGAAAAGATATATCTCCTTAGAGGCGATACGTCCGAGTTCAAGCGGCTGGTGCATATTGACGCCTATCGTCTCGAGAAGGGAAGCGAGCTTAGAGCACTCGGCTTCGACGAGCTTATAGCGGACGCGGGGAATCTCATCATGCTTGAATGGCCGGAAAAAGTTGCTGATGCGCTCCCTCCTCCAGCTGCGAGTATCTCGCTTATCGCGCACGCAGACGGTTCGCGCACTATTATCTATGACTAAAAAAGCGACCCTGAAGAAACGCATCGTGCTTCTTGATACGCATGCAATCGTGCATCGCGCATTCCACGCACTCCCCGAGTTCACAAGCCCCTCGGGCGAACCGACGGGCGCCCTCTATGGCCTCGTCTCGATGCTTCTCAAGATAATCGCAGATTTGAAGCCGGACTACATTGCCGCCTGCTACGACCTGCCGAAGCCGACTATTCGTCACGAGGCATATGAAGGATATAAAGGGACGCGAGCCAAGATAGAGGATGCGCTTGCACTCCAACTCCAAACCTCGAGAAAGGTATTTGAAGCGTTCGCTATTCCGCTCTACGAGCGGGAAGGGTTCGAGGCCGACGATTTGCTCGGTACCATCGCGTACGAACTGCGCGGAAAGAAAGATATTGATGTCATCATCGCTTCGGGGGATATGGACACCCTTCAGCTCGTTGATGATAGTCGCGTGCGCGTATACACCCTGAAGAAGGGCATCAACGACACCATTTTGTACGATGAGAAAGCGGTGGTAGAGCGATTCGGATTCTCTCCAGAACTTATTCCCGATTGGAAGGGCTTGCGCGGCGACCCTTCAGACAATATCAAAGGTGTTCCCGGCATCGGCGAGAAAACAGCTACCGATCTTATCACCGGCTTCGGCAGTATTGAGAAGATATATGCGGCTCTGAAAAAGAGTGATGAGGCGCTTACCAAGAAGGGCATCAAGCCGCGCATTGTGAATCTCTTGAGGGAGTACGAGGAAGATGCGCGCTTCTCGAAGTCGCTCGCGACGATTCGACTCAATGCCCCCATCGCCTTCGCACTCCCCACGCACCCGTGGAATAAGAATGTCGATCTCGGCAAGGTGATAGCGCTATTTGATGAGCTTGGGTTTCGTTCTATCCGTGATCGCGCTCGCACCGTTCTCGCGCACGCGGTTGGCGAAGAACATCTGGCAGAGGAAGAGCTGCGCGCCGCTCCCGAAGAGGTAGATCCGACCCGCTTCAAGCAAGCACAAGTCAAACTCTGGCTCCTCGCCTCTGACTTCACGAACCCGACGCTCGATGACCTGCTCGCCTATACTAAAAAAGCGAAGTTTGAAGATGCTGATGCGGAGCTTTCTAAGTTGCTCAAGGACAATGGCAGACTGAAGGAAGTGTACGAGAAGATAGAGGCACCGCTTGTTCCGGTCATAGATAAGATGGAGAAACGAGGGGTCCTTATTGACCCAGCCGCACTGTCTACCCTTGCAAAAAAATACCACGTAGAACTTCTGGCGATTGAGAAGAATATCTACAGTGCGGCTGGGCATGAATTCAACATAAGCTCCCCGAAGCAGCTGGGCACCGTGCTTTTTGATGAGCTGAAACTTATTCCTGAACGACACAAGAAGACCGCGGGCGGCCAGCGTTCAACACGCGAGAGCGAGCTCGAGAAGCTGCGCGAAATGCACCCCATCATCAGTGAGATACTTGGTTATCGCGAGCTCCGAAAACTCCTCTCGACCTATATCGACACGCTTCCGCTGATGCTCGATGCTGATAATCGCCTCCACGCCGAATTCCTGCAGACGGGTACCACCACGGGACGCATGGCTTCACAGAATCCGAACCTGCAGAATATCCCGCTTCACTCCGAGCGCGGGCAGGCGATACGGCATGCGTTCGTCGCTCCGAAAGGTTTTGGTCTCGTGTCGCTTGATTATTCTCAGATAGAGTTGCGACTCGCCGCTATTCTCTCAGGTGATAAAAAACTCTGCACCATCTTCAAGAGCGGGCGCGACGTGCACCGCGAAGTGGGTGCGCAGGTGTTCCACGTCGCGCCCGAAAACGTAGACCAGGAAATGCGCCGCAGAGCGAAGGTTATCAACTTCGGCATCCTCTATGGGATGGGAGTGAACGCGCTCCGACAACAGCTGGGGAGTACTACCGCCGAGGCGCATCAGTATCTCGAAGACTATTTCAGCACATTCAAGACACTCTCAGAGTATCTGGAGAGCACGCGTGGTTTCGCGAGGAAACACGGTTACACCGAGACCTTGTTTGGCCGCCGCCGCCAATTCCCGGAGATGAAATCATCCCTCCCGTATGTCAGGGCGCAAGCGGAGCGCATGGCGATAAATGCGCCTCTCCAAGGGACGCAAGCGGATATCATCAAACTCGCGATGGTGCGCGTGGATGAAATGCTTGAAAAGGAGAAGGCACAGGAGGACGCCTGGCTTCTCTTGCAGGTGCACGACGAGCTCGTGTATGAGATACGCAAGGAGCGCATGGTAGAGCTCGGCGCGAAGATAAAAGAGATAATGGAATCGGTTATGTCGGGTGAAGAGACGCACGGCGTGCCGATTGATGTCGTGATAAAATCAGGCCCGAACTGGGGCGAGATGCACTCGGTCTAACTATGCTGTACCTCTTCCACGGCTCTGATGTTGAAAAGGCGCGCACAAAAGCGTTTGAATGGGTGACGGCCGCGAAGAAGAAGGAACCGAACCTCGCCTATGCACGCCTTACGCGCGAAGAACTCACGGACAGCGCACTCGAAGACGCTGCGCTCTCGGGAGGGCTCTTCGTCTCGCGCCTCCTGGTGCTTATTGACGACCCGTTTCCCGCTGCGCGAGCAAAGACAGAATCCTACTCCGCTGAAGCTTCGCAGGACAAGGAAGAGGTCGGTGAGAATCTCCTCGAAGAGTATCTGGATGCGCTCGCCGCCTCTGATAACGCTATCGTCATTCTCGCGCCGCGACTTGCTGCGGCAAAGACGAAGAAGCTCGCGTCGAAAGCGAAGAAGGTGTATGCATTTGATGCGCCTGTCGCTTTTGAACAAAAGCGGGGATTCAATTCGAATCTCGTGGATGCGCTTGGCGCGCGAAATCGCGACAAGCTCTGGCTCGAGGTGAATCGCGCGCTCCGGCAGGGCGATGCACCCGAGATGCTCCACGGTCTTCTCCACTGGAAGGCGCGCGATGTGATGGAGAAGGGCGCGCGGGCATGGTCGCCCGCCGAAGCGCGCCAACTCTCCCTCGACCTCATTTCGCTCCTCATGACCTCGCGCCGTGGCGGCTTTGATTTATCTCTTTCGCTCGAGAAATTCGCACTCTCTATCTAAACTATCTTGGTCACATCGCCATTGATGACGACGGGATTGAAACTAATGATTTCATCACGAAGCATCCCTTCAGGAATGTCGTTGAAAAGGAAGATGCGTTTCCCGAGCCGGAAGGCATCGTGCATTTCAAGGAATGTCGCCCCGCCTATGTAGTTCTGTATGCCGTCTTTTTCGAAATTCAATACGAGAATAGCATCGTTCTCTGTAATGATGTCAGTGCTGCGTTTCAACATCCCCGCCTTCCACTTTGAATGTTCCTCTACTCCCAAGTCCCGATAGCGCGCTTCTGCGGCGGGGTCATCGAAAGAATTGGGGAGAGTAATACCATGAGACGTGGACTCAAGCTCCTTCACGATGTCAGAAACACGCGGATAAAATCTCTTACTGCACACGATAAATAGCTTCATGTGCTCCCGGCAGGTTACGATCCTGCGACCTTCTCCTTAAAAGGGAGCTGCTCTACCAGCTGAGCTACGGGAGCGAGCGAGGATGAAAGAATAGAGTTTACTCATATTCTTTCACTCCGAGTGAGCGTACCGTATGGTACTCCATATGGGAGCGAACCCTCCCTCGTATTTGTATTTCTACCACTTAAGGCTTGTTTCTTCTAGTAGCTGAAAGCGTCGACGGTTTTCCCGTTGATATCGAGGAGCTTTATAATCTCGTACTTCGTGCGCCACAGAGAGGCGCTGCGCCCGAGGTAAATACGCCACGCGGTGCCGAGGAAATCTTTGTCAGATCGGTGTGCGTCGACGCAGCCGTTGTAGTTGAAGTACTTCACGATGATGCTCTGGCAGGTACCCGAGAGGCCTGTCGGTGGTGTAAGCGCGACCTGGCAACGTGCAATCTTGCTAACGGCGTCAATGCAACCCGGGTCACGGATATAATTCGCGCCATACTGTGCCGCAAGCTCGTCTGACGGCATAGGGCAATTCTGAGGCAGGGAGGGGTAGAACGTCTGAAAGGAACTGAAATAGCCGCTGCATTTATTCTCGCGGAATGATGCGCCGATAGGCGAACTTCCAGAGACGATGATTGCGCGACTGCCCGGAGTGATAACAATATCTTCCGCCGCGTTCACGATACCGCTTGTCGGTATCTCGGTTCCTTGCGGGATGCTTACCGAGCTCCCGCTCGCGTCGCTTACCAAGCGCCATCCGGTAACATCGACCGGTATCTTAGCGTCCCCCGCGACTGATATTTCGACATACTCATTCTTCGGGTCGACTGCGCCCGCGCTCGAGACATAATGGCTCATCGTGACGAGCCCGCGATACGGAGATGGCGTCCCAAAGGTCGTGCCGCCGGTGAAGGTCGGCAATGCTTGGTCTGATGAATTAGAATTGCCAGAACTGCCCGAGACACTTCCGCCGCCATCAGACGAACCTGGCAGGGATACGTTGCCGCTGCCGATACCAAGGGGTGCTCGGGGAAGCTGAAGATAGGTGCCGCCGCCAAGCGCCCCCGGTTGAGCGAGGCGGGGGCCGGTAAAGGCTATCTGGTGGAGCGGGCCGCCCGTCGCCACCCAGATGAGAAAGATAAAGACGAATATGCCTACGAAAAACCATGCGTCATGCATCTCCATAATGCGATTGTATCAGACTTCCGAGAGAAGGTTCACTACAAGAGTACTTCTCATTTCCTAACTCGCTCCGCTCCTAAGGAAATGAAGTCGCTCGAGCTCTTCGCGGACGACCTCGGCATCGCTCCACGGAGTTTTGGATCCCTTTGGCCCCATGATGTACGGATCAGTACCCTTGCCGGAAACGAGCACGGCGTCTCCGGTGCGTGCCGCGCGAAGTGCCGCACGAATAGCTTCGCGGCGGTCGAGAATTATTTCTGGCGTGCGCTTCATCGCGGCGGCCATAGCATCAATGATGACGCGCGGGTCTTCGTCATAAGGATCTTCGTTCGTAAGAATAACTTTCTCGCACGCTTCGTCGGCGATTTTTCCCATAAGCGGCCGTTTCCAGGTATCGCGCCCTCCTCCCGTATTGCCGAGCACGCATATCTTCCGTCGATTCGGGAATGCGCCATAGAGCGCAGAGAGCGAGTCAGGCGTGTGTGCATAGTCCACGATAGCGATGAAATCTTGACCACTGTCGACGTGTTCGACGCGCCCTCGTACCGGAGAGAGCGCGGTAAGCCCGCTTAGAGATGTGCCAAGCGGCACACCGAACGCTTCGCAAAGCTTTATAGCCGCGAGTGCATTCATTGCGTTGAACGACCCCGCGATAGGGAGAGAGAAGCGCACCCCCTTGTAGATAAACTCGGTGTGGCGTTCATCAGAAGAAAGATTTTTGAGTTCCTGTGCGCTGAATCCGATGGCTTTTGTCGCTTGTGCGGAGAGGAATTTTTTCGTTTCCGGGATATCGCCATTGCTTACGAGCACGCGGAACTTTTTCGGTGAGCGGGCGAGCGTGTCGACGATGACGCGTTTTGCATCGACATACTTCGCAAATGAACCGTGCCGCTCGATATGCTCTTTTTGAATGTTCGTCACGATGAGTCCATCAAGATCAAGGAACCAATGCCGGTACTGCAAGACGCTCTCAGACGTCACTTCGATAACGATATGGGTACAGCCGGCGTCGAGCGCCTTGCGCATAAACGCTTGGGCGAAGCCGCGCCCTTGAAGGGTCATCTTATAGCGATTTGGTTCAGAATCATCTTCAATAGCGAAGCGGATAGTCGAGAGAAGCGCGGCCTTATATCCCGCCGCGCGCAGGATGGCGAAGACCATCTCGGCCGCCGTCGATTTACCTTTCGTCCCCGTAATACCGATGACGGTGAGCCGCCGCGCGGGGAAGCCGTAGGAGAGCGCCATCACGAATGCGAGCAGGCGATGATAGAGCGGGCGAAAGAGCTGTACGACCGGCTCAGGGACTATCTTCTTCAATACGCGCACACTACGATTGACGAGTTCGTACATACTGAATGCTATCTGCTCGAAGAGAGCGCCGCCTTCAGCCGCGCATCCTTACCGACGACGCTCTCGGGGATTGCTTGGAGCGCCTTACGAGCTTCGCGCTCGGTATAGCCGAGGGCGACCAGCGTGTCGAAGACTTCGCCATCGGTGTCGCTGTGCGCTCGCTCGCCGACCTTGTCAGCCAGCTCGACGAGCATCTTCTCAGCGCTCTTCTTACCCAGACCCACGACCTTGGTGAGGTAGCTGAGGTCGCGTTTGCTGATAGCGCCCTCAAGCGCCTCGCGCGGAGAACGGCGAAGTACGGAGAGCGCCGTCTTTGGTCCTACGCCGGGGACGGTGAGAATGAGCTCGAAGAAATCACGCTCGCCGGACTCGGTGAATCCATAGAGTTCCATGCCGTCCTGCTTTACGGCGAGATGCGTTGCGAGGCATACCTCGCTCCCTATGGAGAGGGCACCGGTCGCGGACATATATACCTCCATACCGAGTCCGGCGACCTCAATAACCGCACTTGTCGGACTTATTGAAACTACCTCGCCGCGTATCTGCCGGATCATAGAGCTATCCTAGCATCGCCTGTGCGCGGGACTCGATATTGACAAATATGTATATTCGTGTATACTCTACATTTAGATATCGAGCACCTTGAACAGCATGTTCGCCACAGCAGAAAACGGCTTTAATTTAGGCTGTTTTCTGCTGTGGCGAACGAGAACCAGAGCCCCTTATCTCGCGGGCAGCGAGGAACCAAAGAGCGAACAGCTCAAAGGAGATGGTCATGAAATATGGTGAACTCACGCTTGGCCAGATGGAAGCGGTCGTCAACAAACTCGGTGGCATGGATGGCGTAAAACGCTTTCTTGCCGGTAATATCGAGGTGGTCGTAAAAAAAATCCTCACCCTCGTGGAAACCTTCCGACATGTCGCAGGTGGGAGTTTTGTCTCTGCGGAGAAGTTCCGCATCGGCGAGACGGATGGTGTGAAGATTGGCTGGATGGGTGACTGCTTCAAGCAGAACTTCCTCGGCAAGATCGAAAACGGTGTCACAGCGGCCGAACTCAAGACCCACAAGCTTGAGCAAGACTCTCTCGACGCACCGATCATCGAAGAGCTTGGCGACGCAGCCGAAACAACCCTCGCCGACCTTTGGGAACTTCTGGAGAAACAGGGCGTCGGTCAAGAAGGCGCGCTCCTCATCAACGGCTACGCGAACATCTTCTACATTCGCGATGCGCACGATGAGCTCTGGGCGGTGCACGCGTGCTGGTTCGCCGACCGCGGCTTCTGGCACGTCGTAGCCTGCTCGATCACGCTCCCGTTCAGGTGGCGTGCTGGCAGTCAGGTGGTCTCTCGCTGATTCTCGAACCCTTTTGCTCTTCCGGTTCTCTTCTGAACCTTGAACCCTTTGAAACTTTGCACGCATGCGTGTGGAGTGGAGAAGGGTTCTTTTGTTATACTAACGACCGAGGATGTCTTGGGTATGACGAGCATGCTCTTCATGCAGCGCCTTGGGCGAGTCACTGCTCTGGAATCGTGCCGAGCATGCTTGGCGTGAGCGTGGGTGCGACGGCTCAAAAAAAGATTTGAATCGGTGCGCGGTACTCGCGGACTTTGAGGTCCCGCATACGATACAGCCCGGAGAGTATTCGATGGGTGGTGACACGGATGGTATTGCGCACAAATGAGCTCTGGGCGGTGAACGCGAACTGGAACGCCGACAACGGCAACTGGAACGTCGAAGCCAACTCGATCACGAACCCGAACAGGTGGCGTGCTGGCAATCAGGTGGTCTCTCACTACTCTCTTCTTTCTCCCGCTTCTTTGGCGGGAGTTTTCGTAAGGAGACCTTTCCGCCACCCACCGACCATGCGACCGATTTCTTCAATATTGTTCCCAAGTGATATAAAATGACTTTGTGCCATGAGTTCTGCTTCCCAAGCGATCTGGGTAAAGAAACGAATTGCGTCGACAGAACGTAGCGACGCTTCAAGAGCGAGTATTTTCTGATTTGCAGATGAATAAGTTGCTTTGCGAAGCGAGTCTAAAAGGTCAAGCCAGAGCGAGTCGATACGGTTGCCGATACTGAAGCGTTCCGATCGAGCCATTTTGCGATGAACAACAAGCCACAATCGATATGCGGACTTAGTGCGCTCGAGCACAGGCAGAAGCCTCGGGGGGGGGGTTGTCTCAAAGAATCAGATTCACTCATACACACAACACTATCATCTCGGTAGAAAATCTCCTCGACGCGTGGGTTGAGTTCGTGAGAGGGAAGAGGACGCGCGCTGATGTGCTCAC
>JAQVIY010000001.1 GCA_028695415.1 Minisyncoccota bacterium
ACGAGAAACAGAATTGGAAACAGGAATACTATCAAATATTTTTTCGTCATACTGGAGGAGTTGTTTATTAATTCCAGTAGCGGGTAGCACAAAACCCGCCACCAGGAGCCCTTGCGGGCCTATAGGAGTTTCCCCCTATAACGAATGAGACGCCCTGATGACGGGTTTTCTAGTCTCATTCGATTTTCGGCCATGCCCGAGGGATAAATCCCCGCAGGTTTAGGCCATTTTTATTCGTGTGTCGAACACATACATGATAGCTCGAAAGAGGCTATCGGTGTAGACCCTAGCTTAGTATCGAAGGTTTGCGAAGAATCTAGACAACTTTGAATCTAGCTTCATAAACCAAGCTTCTTTAGACGCGACCTGATAGCCCCTTTTTGCCGAGCAAACATGCGAGCAAGCGCTCCAATATTAGTGCCGCTCCCATGTTCTGCACGAAGCTTTTCGTCGTCCGCCGGAATCCACTTTGCATAAGCACTCGGGTACTTCCCGCGAATGTCGGCAACAGAATACGCCTTACCGGATGCTGTCGGAGTTACCTTGCCGATAAATGCATCATGCATTTTATCCAATTCGACTTTGGGAAGATTCCTAATTCGTTCTGTCTCTGCACCTGAGGATATTTTGAGCTCTTTATCAAAAGCAAGTACTTCCTGATCGACTTCAAATGCTTTTTCATTTATGCCCATAAGTCGAAGCCCGTCGAGTGTTCGCAACCGAGAGAGTGCAACATATCCCATTCCAGGCTCGAATGATTTAGAAAGGTCGACCTCCGCCGAATCGAGGCTCATGCCCTGACTTTTATGCACTGTAATCGCCCATGCGAGCCGAAGCGGAATCTGACTGATCTGAGCTTTAACTACATCTTCCTCTTCGTATCGCCAACTTTCGGGAAGAGCAACAATCTCCGTGCCGTTCCTGGTGCGTATAATTGGCATGCCGCCCTTGTCAAAATCTCGGACTACGCCCAGAGTGCCGTTGACGAATCCACGGTCAAAATTATTTTTTACAAACATTACCACCGCATTTTTCTTTAGAGTAAGTTCGACAGGAGCAAGACAGTCCTTCTTTAGTTGTTTTACGAGCTTCGCATCTCCGCTTTCCTGCATATGAAAAACATGCGGATCAGCATTAATCGACCCGAGTTCGAATTCATTTATCGCATCAACATCTAGATTGTGCGTGTACAGCCGTGTATGAGCTCTCCCATCGAGGGACGCTTGATAACGTGGCTTTAAAATGTCGATGGTGCTCTGCGTAACAGTATTATTCCGAATGTCGTTTAAGACGGAGAGATACTCAAGATCATTTTGACGATATTGCGTGGAGAGATAACAGGTGCGGATATCCATACCTTTCCATGCAGCTGATTTGAATACGAAATATTGTGCCGAATCTTCATCGCGCGAAACGGGTGGGAGCTGAAAAAAATCACCACAAAGTACCACCTGCATTCCGCCGAATGGTTCGAAATTACTTTTCATCATTCGAGCTACTTGTTCTACGAGATCGAGACGATACGAATGGAGCATCGAGATTTCATCGATAATTATTACCTTGGTATTGCGGAACTGCTCGTTAAGACGCTCGACGTTGAAGAGTTTTCGGAGCTCGGCATCGGTCATACGATCTTTGATGCCGATTCCAGCCCACGAGTGAATAGTCTTGCCGTTCATATGCGACGCAGCGATTCCGGTCGAAGCAGTTACCGCAACGCCGATCTTATTTTTGCGGAGATACTTTATATATTCCGTAAGCGTATATGTTTTCCCGCTACCAGCTTGGCCAGTCAGGAATACATTTGCACCCGTTTTGAGAATGTTCAGTGCCTCATCTTGGGTCATAATTTATTCTAGCTATTTCCGCTCAAGAATTGCAGCGATTTCATTCAAAAGCGAGTGCCTCAAAGGCGGGGCGATAGGCATGCTCGCGAGCTTGGCCAGTCTGATACTTTCCAGCCACGATTGCGATGTACTGAGCGACAGCATCTTGCGTTCCTTTCTTTGTTCCTTGGGGGTCATGTTTAGATGAACTGTAGCAGAATTAGACCTTTTATGAAGCCTTGGTTACCAACTCCTCGGGCTCCCGAGACGCTCTGGACTCCTTGAGGAACGTGCGTCATCCCTTAGGGTATGAACACAATACAAGCGCCGGTGGGGTTTCCGGCCAAGCAAATACAAGCCCCTGTGAGGGTTAGATACTGTCTTTATGCTCGTAAGAGTACCGAGTCCGAGGAACGGCAGGTTTTAAGCATAGATAGCCAGATCAAAGAGATGCTTCAGCTCGCGGAGCGGGAGGGGCTGGAGGTGGTAGCAATGAAGCGTGAAAGTCACTCGGCAAAAGAGACCGGACAGCGGCCGGTATTTAACGAGATCGTTGAGGAAATAAAATCCGGCAAGTACAACGGCATCCTGACATGGGCACCAGATCGGATCTCGAGAAATGCAGGCGACCTTGGTCGCATCGTTGATCTTATGGACGCAGGATGCCTTCAGGATATCCGTACTTTCAGCCAGAGCTTCCGGAATAATCCGAACGAGAAGTTCCTCCTCACGATACTTGGAGGCCAGGCGAAGCTCGAGAACGATAACCGAGGCATCAATGTAAAGCGCGGTTTGCGTACGCGCGTCGAGATGGGACTCTGGCCGACAACCCCGCCTACCGGCTATCTCACGCAAAAAAATATGGAGAAGAAATGCCAGGTGATCGTGGATCCGGAGCGCGGATCGATTATCAAAAAGATTTTCGAGAAGATGGCGTACGAAAAGTGGTCCGGAAGGCGTATTCACCACTGGCTCAAGTTCGACATTAACTTTAAGACCGTTGGCAACAAGAACCTCGCGCTCTCGAATATATTTCGCACACTCCAGAACCCCTTCTACTACGGCATTTTTGAATATCCGCGCAAAAGCGGCAACTGGTACCAAGGCAAGCACGAATCGTTGATTACAAAGGAACTGTTCGACCTCGTGCAGATACAACTCAAGCGCGACGGCATCACGCGCCAGAGCCACGAGTTCGCATTCACGAAGCTCATGACCTGTGGTGCGTGCGGCTCCGGCATCTCGGCCGAAGAAAAGTACAAACCGCGTAAAGACGGAACCACCGCGCGCTACGTGTACTACGGTTGCGGAAGGTCAAAGAACCATCAGTGCAAAGGCGTCTACCTGCGGGAAGAAGAACTTATCGAACAACTCATCGAAATGCTTGATCAAATAGACATCAATCAACTCGGCATGCAGATGAAATTCGAAGAGGAGTTAAAACGCTTCAACAAATTCCAGCGCGGTGTGCTCGGCATCGCGAACAAGAGCGCGATGCATACAGATGTCGACCTTAAGACCTATGCAAAGTATACGCTCAAGGAAGGCACGAGCGAAGAGAAACGCGAGCTGATGGGATGCTTCAAGTCGAAGATAAAAATCACAAAAGGAGTGGTGACGATTGAGTAAGGCCACCCCTTCTTGGTCTTTTATCGAACCTACTTTTTTGATTTGAAGCGGCTATAATCAGCCCTATCATGGCACGGGATTACAAAAAAGAACTCGAAGCGGCAACGGCGGCTATCGTTGATACAGCACACCCAAAAAAGATCGTAGTCGCCGGCGCAGGTGCCGGCAAGACCTTCGCTTTCGGTAAACTCTTGGACAAACTCCCCACTTCGCCAATAGAGCGTCGACTGGTGATAACTTTTCTTGGAGGTCTTAAGCGAGACCTTGAAAAAGATTTGGGGGAGAAGGCCCGTGTCCAGACCTTCCATGGTTATTGCTTTACTTTATTAAAACAAAGTGCAAATATCCGCACTGCAACCGGTTTTACAGCGGAAGTGCGATATGTGCCGCGCCTCGGGCAATTGGTCAGAAGTGATTGGGTAGCCAGCAAAGGCGTGGCGGCTCCCGCTTTCTTGCCTTCACTCCGTGGACTTGTAAAAGATGCCGAAGCGGATTTCTTTCTAGCGCGCGGATTGTACTACGACGCCATAGGCTACGACGATTCGACAGTACATATACATCGAGCACTGGATGCTGACCATACGTTAGTACCAACACACGACCTCGTCATAGTAGATGAGGTACAGGATCTTAATCAAGCAGAAATATCCATCATCGACCTACTTTCGTCGGGGAGTGATATTGTTGTCGCAGGAGACGACGATCAAGCTCTTTACGGCCGGCTCCGAGACGCTAGTGAAGAACATATCCGGACAATATATGGGCGAGCGGACTACTTGAAGCGCAACCTGCCGTTTTGTATGCGATGTCCCTCTGTAGTGGTAAACGCAACGAATGACATCATTGCCGAAGCACATAACCGCGGTCTTCTGGGTAATCGTATCCAAAAGCCCTATGATCCTTACCCACGTCCAGTCGATGCCCAATACCCGACCATAAAGGTCGTGCAAGTAACAGTACAAACACCTGCATCAAACCTGTTTGGTAAGTACATCCTCGACACTATCTCTAGAATACCTGCTGAAGAAATTACGGAGTCCCGCGAAAAAGGATTTCCAACCGTTTTGATTATCGGGACTAAGCCATACGCGGGACAGGTAAAAACCTTACTCGAAGCAAGTGGGTACGCGGTAGAAACAAAAGCTGCTCCGGAAGAACGGATGGAAGATCCGTTTACAAGAGAAGACGCACTTGAAGTATTGTCTCATGACGAGCACTCAAACCTTGGATGGCGTATTTTGCTTGAAGCAGATCATCCTGCTGGATGGGAAGGATGGGTCGCAGAAGCGATAAGCACTGACACTGCCCTCTACACATTAGTGGAGGGGTCTTTTCGCAATGCGATATTGGCCGAACTTAAAACTTGGGAGCCAGAGGAAGTGGAAGATCCTGCAACTATAGAGGAATTACCCATCGACCGACCAACTATCCGCATAACCTCTTTTGAAGGAGCGAAAGGAATGTCAGCGCAGCATGTCTTTGTGCTTGGTCTCGAAGATGGAAAATTTCCTGCGCGCAGGAATGCAATCAATAGTCTAGATGTTAGGCGAATGATAGTAGCCCTAACCCGCACCCGGAAACAGTGCTATTTGCTCATGGCCAGAATGGGCTTTACTAACGGACGACGTCGTTTAATCAGGCCTTCGATTTTTGTGGAATGGATACAAGCTACCCGTCGCGATGTGATATCGATTAATGCTGCTTCTTTCCGCTTAGTAAAGCGTGATGAGACGTAAAATCTTTTCCTTTGGTCGGTATTCGAGCGCGGCTACCAGCCTTGCCGGGTAACCCCCATCGCTTCTGAGAAGCTCAACCATTACGTTGAATTTGGTGACGTTGTGCTCTTCAAGATACTGCAAGTTGTATATGTAGCTCGCATCAACCTTGGTTTTAATGAGGTCTGCGAGTGCTTGTTGGCTGAGATCTGCGATTCCTGCTGCATGAAGCACCTCGAGCTTCTCAGAAAGCAGATATCCATGCTTTGCTTCTTCGAGAATGATCGTGCAGTCTCCCAGTGGAACTACAACATCCGAAACTGCACGCAACGCCATCTCTGTGTCTGTTTCAAACTCCGGATAGACGGCACGCTCAATCTTATAACTGAGAAATAGGTCAAAGTACGTCGATTGCAAACTCCTAATACGGTAGCCGAACTCCTCGAAAGGAGCGCCCGCCATATTCACATCCTCTTCGTCTGACCGGCCCTCCTCATGTCCCATTATGACGAATGTGCCATGCTTGAGAAAACTGTTGACGAGTGTGAACGATAGATATGTCTTCGCACGTGAGGCGAATGTCGCGGGAATGTATCCCACGTATGAAGGTATTTCCCCCAACTCGCCATGGAGCCTTAACAATGCAGCGTCTGAAAGATTATTGATATATACGCAATACAGCCAGCGACCAAGTTCACCAGTTGCAGGTGCGGGGACGAATATCTCACGTACTATCTTAAAAATAGTGTCTTCTTCCAAGCGCAACAGATCACCACAAAGGACACTTTGAGTCGTGCGAGGATCAAGCAGAGGCAAGAGTATGCAAGACACATATGTGCCGTATGAACCAGATTCGATACGCTGCCGATCGAAAAGGAACCCCGCCTCATGTCGATCGACACTGGGTACCAATCCAGATCTTAAGGCTTGATACGCTATTCCTTTCTTCGCTAAAATTATTTCTGTGTCCCTGCGTACCCGTTGAATTTCAGCGCGAATTTCTCGGTCCGTTAGCATCAAACCGTCACGAACAACCTCGAGCATGACATTGCCGCGTGCTTCGAGCGTATGAATAGGTTGAGATATTGGATCCATATATCTGATGATACATGAGTCCCTATTTTGAGGATAAACAAAACCCCCGCGACACAACGCAGGGGTCTAATCCTCGGAATACCTCAGATACTTTTCCTTCGGGCGGGGACGAATAAATACAAAGCTCTCGGGTCTATCCGATACAAAAGTCTTCGGGCGGAGAGGGTGGGATTCGAACCCACGGTCCAGTTACCCGGACGCCGCATTTCGAGTGCGGTGCCTTCGACCACTCAGCCACCTCTCCAGTGCCTGTTATCCTAGCATTTCAGCACGGAAATGATAAGGTTTGAGGAACGGCCTCATCGTCTAACGGCTAGGACAGCGCCCTTTCACGGCGTAAATCGGGGTTCGATTCCCCGTGAGGTCACAAGCGGCCAGCCGAGAAGCGTAAGCTTCTCGGCTGTTGCCGTCTTGTAGACCTCACGGGGAATCGAAGACCTTGTGAGCAGATTTTGCGAATGGGAAGAAGTTGAGCCGTTCAGATGCAAATACAAACGGTGCCTCGCCAAACCAATTTTCAAAAGGAATGGCGAGGCTCAAAGTTTATATGTGCTTGACCCACCCTCCCGTTCGCGCACATAATCCCCGCCGTTTTGAAGAGAAATTATAAAACGGCAGGGATAGCTCCCTTCAACCGGAAAAAAGAGCTATAATACAGAAACAACACTTATTTTATCATGGGAAATTATCTTTCAGAAGACGCTCAGAAAATTTTAAATATTGCAGATCAAGCTGGTTCGATATTGCTGAAACATTTTAAGACCGTTCTAGAAATAGATTACAAAAAAGATGAATTCGACCCAGTCACTCTTGCCGACCGAGAGTCGGATAATTTTATACGAGAACAATTGTACACATTATATCCAAATGATCTTATTTTGTCAGAAGAAAATGACGATGTCCCTAAAGAATATATCGGCAGAGTTTGGATGGTTGACCCGTTAAACGGGACAAAATCTTTTGTTAAAGGTTCTGGCACTTTCGCTGTCGTTATAGGTCTTGTAGTAAATGGTGTTCCTATTTTGGGTTGCGTGAATGTACCAGCACAAAATAAAGTCTTCTGTGCAGAAAAAGGCAAAGGTGCATTTGAAAAAGTTAGTGGAGCATTTGAAAAAATTCACACATCTTCAGTACACGAAATTCAAGAATCTTGTTTGATTACTAGAGAACAAAGTAACGAGGTTCGTCCGATTGAAGAAAAGCTCAATCAACTTCCATTTCTAAAAAGAGTCGAGGGCATAAGTGGTGCTAAAGTTTGTATGATAGCGAGAGGAGACGCAGAAGTGCACATAAACACCAATTTTAGAGCGTGTAAGTGGGACACCGCCGCGCCCCAGATAATTCTGGAAGAAGCTGGGGGTGTTGTGTCCGACCTAGATGGACAACCGATAAACTACAAGAAAGAGAGTGTGGATCTTGATAGGAGTTATGTAGCTTCTGCAAATATGGAACTGCATTTGAAAATCATTGAGGAGTTGCGCAAGCTGAATGTGTAATTAATAAACTCAGACACTAACTTTTATGAAAATCGCAACCCATAACATTGAGTTTCTTTTTGAAGAAGGGATGCACACTCACTCGGGAAAAGAATGGAACTATACAAAAGAGCTCGTAGAGGCTCGGGTATCATATTTCTCAAAGCTTTTTTCTGAAATTAATGCTGACATCCTTTTACTTCAAGAAATCGCATCGAAGAGTGTTATCGAGAGAATTATCGCACGAACGGGAATAGACTACTCCTATTTTTTCGGCGCTCCAGATCAAAATGGGGTTGGAAACGTCGTCCTATATAAACAAAAGGATGCATCGTGCGAATCCATTCCGGCTCTGACGTCTCTTCCGGTTTTTGTTGAAGGAGATGGCGACGTTCTTGGTTCCCGCATTTGGTCCCGTAGAGACTTCGTTCACATGGAGTTGATCTGGAATGGTAAGAAACTCCACATCGTGGATGTTCACATAAAAGCCAATTTTTTGATGCCTGAAAAGAACACACAGGGTGAAGCGATGGTGATGACCACCCAAATCACTGCGGCAGACGGATTGATACGTTCAGAAATTTTTAGATTTTCACAAGCAAAAAAGCTACGCGAATTGATTGACACTTTTTTTGTGATTGATCCAGATGCGTTAGTAGTAGTTGGAGGTGATTACAATGCAGAAGAAAATTACGCGGTATACCGAATTATACGAGGTGTTATAAACGATGCCCCCGATACACTTGTTGAAGCGGGCGCAAAAATAGAGCAAGAAAAGAGATTTTCGTCGTTGTCGAAAACCCTTGGGCGAAATAGACTTCTCGATCACTTTCTGATTTCAAAAAGTCTTGAGCCACGTTTGATCGGTGTTCAGATTTTGAATGACAATATTTCTGAAAACAACAACACTGCGCCAAGCCCTAATTTAGTAGGAAGCGATCATGCGCCTATTGTTATTGAACTAAAATAAGAATAGTCCTTCGTCCTGCCGCTCCATTCCATTCTTCAATACATTCCCCCGCCAAACAAAAATGCATAGGAAGCGGCGGGGCGAAGGGTGGCCCCGCGTAATCGCGGGGCGAGCGCCGAGTCCGCGAGGCGCGATTCAGTGTTGGTCGCGTTGCTCGAAAAAGGTTCGCGCGAAGATTAGAATATCCTCACAACGCAAGCGCAAAGAGCCGTCACAAACTATCTCTTCGGTAAGATGTTCCAGAGTGCGGGGTCTTCGCCGCCATCTATCTTAAAGAGCGCCACGCCGCGGACGCCAAGTGTACGCGCGAGATCGATCTTATCTTGTATAGCGCCCGCGTCGCTCCACCACACGACGCGTCGAGGATCGGGGAGGGCGCTCGCGGTCTGAGGCGTCGTCGTAGGGGCGTAGGTGAAGCTCATCTCGCCGGCGTGATTACGCGTCGGCGTGATACCAAGCTGTTTCGCGAGATCAGTCGCGTAGCCCGGGTTGAGCGCCCAATGACGAGCATAGCGATATCCCTGTGAAAGGGGAATAAGATCGTATTCGTAGCCGTACGTGGGGATACCGATGATGATTTTCTTTTTTGAAATAGTTTGAGCGGCGACTGCAATCACTTTCTTCACCCATTGCGGATCGGCGACGGGCACATATGGCGTACCATCGGCTGCCGCATTCAGCTTCAAATCGATGGCACCCTGATCATAGGCCATGATATGCACTCGGTCGCAGTACTTGTTGATAGCGACGTAGTCGTTTGCGTATTCGATATTCTTTGGAGTAACGACAAATGCTGAAGAGGTCGGCGTGCGCGCCTCAATACTGCAGTAGACCCACTTCTTTCCCATGCGCGCATACAGCCCTTTCAAGAACAAAGAGAAATAAGGGCGCGTCTTGGCGAGCTTATTTTCAAAATCGATGTCGATGCCGTCAAATTTGTTGTCCTTCACGAGTTTGGCGATGGCGTCTTCAAGTGCGATGCGGCGTGAGGTCGAGGATAAGATGGTATGGATTGCCGAGGTGTTGCTCCACATGACGGTCGGGACGATACGTACCCCTCGAGCGTGAGCCGTCGCGAGGAGTAGAGCCGCAGTCGAGGTTGCCGAAGGGTCATCAAAGCCGAACGCGTCGTGGAGCGAGCCGTCGTCTTGGACGATATAGCCAAACGGCATCAATGACGAAAAATTCTCGAGGTGCGACAACGCATCGGTTGAGCCGGCAGAGGCTCTCCAGTACGGTATCCAGCCGAAAACCTCAAAGACAGGAGCGGCGGCACTCGCAGAAAACGGCATGAGCATCAGGAAAAAAACGCCAAAAATGAACGTACGACGCATGAGGCAAGCATACCATCCCGAGGTATAATGGAGGGGCGCAATGTCGATAGACTTTATAACCCAGGCACTTCTCCAGTACCGCTTCTGGATACTTATCCCGCTGTCGCTTATCGAGGGACCGGTGGTCGCCTTTGTTGCTGGCACGCTCGCAGCGCTCGGCTATTTCAATATCTATTTCCTCGCGGTCTTCTTTTTTATACGCGATGTCGGACTCGATGGTATGTATTATGCGATGGGACATTTCGGCGGCCGCACAAAGTTTGCCGAACGAATGCTCACGAAAATAGGCATTACGGACGACCATCTCGGTACGGTGCGCGAGCTCTGGGAGCGGCGCCCGTTCACGACGATGTTCATCGGCAAGCTCTCCTACGGTATCGCCTCGGCGTTCATCGTGGTCGCGGGGATGGTGAAGATGCCGCTCCGCGCATTTTTCAAATATGGCGCTCTCGTTGCTGTGCTCGAGTATGGTTCGTTGCTTCTCGCCGGCTACTTTCTCGGGACATCGCTCGGCGGGAGCATTGTGAAGGCGATCGAGAATGCACAATACGTCATCGCGTTCGCCGCGATCGTTGTCTCCGGCTACTACCTCTTCAGCTGGTATATGCGCAAGAAATTCCTGCAGGAGGATAAGGAAATAGAGGAGATGCCGGTATGAAGAAGATAGTGCTCGTAACGGATGCGTGGCTACCGCAGGTCAACGGCGTCGTGCGGGTGCTCCACGCGCTCAAGCCGATCCTCGAGGCGCGAGGATACGAAATTGTGCTTATTGAGCCGAGACTGTTCCGCACTGTACGGATGCCTTTCTATCCGGAGATACGCCTCGCGCTCTTCGCGCGCCGCCGCGTGGAAAAGATGATAGAAGAGGCACGACCGGACGCGGTATGCCTCGTGACCGAAGGGCCGCTCGGCTGGGCGGCGCGCTCGGTGTGCATGAAGCGGGGGATACCGTTCACGACCTGGTATCACAGCCATTTCCAGCTCTACGTCGATATGCGTCTGCGCGGGCTCCTTGGCCCTATCCTTGCCCTCCTACGCCGATTCCATCGCGCGGCTGTCCACACGATGGTCTCGACCGAACATCTCAAACAGGAGTTGGAATCACTCGGATATGCGAATATAGTCATCGTACCGCTCGGCGTCGATACCAAGCTTTTTGTACGCAATCCTTCTCCGCCGCTGCCACCCCTGCCGAAACCGGTTTTCGTCTATTTCAGCCGTCTCGATCCGGAAAAAAGCCCAGAAGAATTCCTGAAGCTCGATTTGCCTGGGACGAAGCTCGTCATAGGAGACGGCGCTAACCGCGCGCGACTCGAAGCGGCGTACGGCGCGACGAATACCTTTGTCGGCTATAAACACGGTACAGAGCTCGTCGACTGGCTCTCGCTCGCGGATGTATTCGTGTTTCCCTCGCGTACCGAGACGTTCGGTCTTGTCGTCGTCGAAGCGCTCGCCTGCGGCCTGCCGGTCGCGGCGCACAAGGTCATGGGTCCGCGCGACATCATTACGGAAGGGAAGGATGGATACCTGGGTGACGACTTGAAAGGAGCGGCAATCAAGTGTCTCGAACTCTCGCGCGAGGATTGTCGCGCCAAGGCGCTCCGGTATTCTTGGGAGCGCTCGGCAGATGCGTTCATACAAAACCTCGTCCCTGTCAGATCAAAATAAACAGCCCGCTGCGAATCGCGCAGCGGGCTGGAAACGGCGGGTGCCGTCAGAAGCCGAAAAGCTGTCCCGGAGGGTGTGTCTTCATGCTTGCGGAGGCAATCCTCCCATGCATGGGCGGGACATTCACCCCAAGCCAGGTGGGGGCGAAGCATGATGTTCTACGGAAACCCCATCGGCTGGAGCGTTCTTCTCTGGAGACATGTGGATCCCTGGCTGGATTCGCACCGTGGATAAAGCCGCCTTGAGAAACGCCGAGCGTTTCTCAAGGCGGTTCTCTTTTTATTATAAAAAATCAACCTCCCGCGAGGGAGGCCGAAGGGGGAACAATTAAGAAACAACATCAATCGTAGGTTCTAACCAAGGGCAGCGGGAGTACTTGTACGGCAAACACGACCGCGACCGCGAGCGTCGCACCGATGGAAGCGACCGAGACCCCGGCGCGCCACCCGGCGGCATACCAAGCGAAGCTCGTTAGTGTCGCCCAGATAACCGTGGTCAAGTAGGGAAGTTGCGGACTTGCAATGAAGTCTGGACACCATACCCACTGATACCAGCGGTTCAGTAAGCCGAGCGGCACATGCGTTCCGAATGCCATATGAACACCGAGCATGACGCTCACCATGATGGCTGCCTTTACCGATACGCCGGGGCTGAAGTAGAACAGTCCGGCGAGCGCTACATAGGTGCTCATATAGATGAAGTGGAGGGCGATAACGGTCGACCATTTCTCACCCTTCCATCCCAGCGGGTCGGGAACGACTTGGGTGGAGATGAGCATCAAGTGATTCGCGAGCGTCACGAGGACACCGATGCTCACCATGATTACGATCATCTTCGTGTTCCAGCTCGCGCCGTAGCGCGTAATGATGAACGCGAACAGGGCTGGCAGAAGGAAGAAGTCTCCCCACATGCCGCCGTGTGCAATGAAGCTGATGCCTGACTTACCCCAGCGCGCGATAACCTGCGTCGGAGTAAAGTTGCCGCTCACGAAGTACGAGAACAACCCCTCTACGACGACCAGCAACATACTGACCGCAATAACTGCGAGCCCGATCTTCATCGGAGTCTCCTTTCTTGGTTATGCCGCTTACGCGGTGATTGATGACAATGGTCAAACTACCTATATAGATGGTAGCATTGAATACACTAAAAGTCAATAGTACAAAAAACGCCCTGAGTACGGCCTGTAGTTAGCGCACTACGGACCACTCCTTATACGCAGCTTTGTTGCGAAGCGCGACCGAGATGCCGTTCTTGAGCCAGATGCCGTAGGTGCGAAGCCAGCCGAGCTTGTGCGGCCGCCGGAGCGAGTGCTGTACGAAAAGCTTCCAGTAGGAGAGTGTGCGACCTTTCCTCGCGAGCTGACGGAAGAGCTCGTTGTCTTCGCCGGCGGCGAGATGTTCGCTAAATCCACCCATATCTCGGAAGGCATCAGTGAGCACCATCTGAAATTCGCCTGAAGAATTACCCGAGTGCAGGATGTTATTCAAAAGGATATAGGACCAGTTGAGTGGCGCACAGAAGAATGCGTCAACGAGTGAATGATTCTCAGGCCACGGTTTCAAGGGGACCGTGATGCCGACGAGCTTTTGGTTCTTCGCGAACACCGAGAGAGCTTCTTCAAAAAACTTTTGCGGAGCGGGAATGAGCACGTCGGCATCTATGAACACGAGAAATTCGCCCGAGGCGAGAGCCGCGCCGGCATTTTTCGCTTCGCCGAAGGTCTGGCGGCGCGGCTTGTCCCACACCGTTATCTTCGCGTCATATGCGCGTGCTATATCGAGCGTCTTGTCCTTGCTCCCGCCGTCGGTGATGATAATCTCGTGCGGGAGCGAGAGCGTTTGTAGATTTTTCAGCGTGCGTTCGAGGAACTGTTCCTCGCGCAAGGTCGGAATAATAATCGAAAGGGTAGGAGGCATGAAGTTATTGTTTCTTCACCCAGAGATAGAGATCTTCCATCGCCTTCGCGCCGTCGCCTGCGGCGATATTGTTTTGATGGTACAACTCATCCGTACAATCTCCAGCGGCCCAAACGCCGTCGAGGGGCCCACCTGCTTTGTTACGGAGCCTCTGCGACTCGGGCGTCGTACTAGCTTGTACGCCTTCCTCGCCGCTTTCTCCGTGCCTCGCATCTGAATCCCTCGACGGCGTTTGCAAGATTAGGTGAGCGCGCTGATTATGAGGATCGACGACGATACGATCCACCGCATCAAACTCGACGAGCCCCTTGGCGAAATCGGTGTTCGGGACGACACCCGTCTCGACGAAAATGCCGGATGCGGGGATCTCGGTTGTCTCACCGGTATCCTTGTCTTTATACACGAGGCTTGAGACGAATTGTTCACCCTTCACCTCGGTCGGTTCAGCGTTCGTGATGATGTGCATATTCGGATGTGCTTGCGCCTTTGCGACCGTGACTGCGTCCGCCTTGAACTCCTTATGGCGATGAATGAGAGTGACGGACTTCGCGTAGCTGAGAAGCTGGAGCGCAGTTTCGAAACCGGCGTTGCCGCCGCCTATGACTGCGACATCCATGCCTGAGAACAAGGGGCCGTCGCAGGAGGCACAGTAGGTAACGCCCTTGTTCTCGAACGTATCGGCGCCAATAGCAGAGAGCTTGCGTCGTCCGGCACCCGAGGCTATCATCACCGCCTTTGCGCGGAATTCTTTTCCTGATTTCGTTATTGCTATGAATTCGCTATCGGTTTTTGAGAGAGAGACAACGCGCTCACCGAGGGCGAGCTCGAGCTTGTCGCTTTTCACCGCCTTCAGATGCGACTCGAACGACTTTGCGAGATCCTCGCCGCTTATCTTTACGCTCCCGACCCAATTCTCAATACCTTCCGACACGCTCGATTGCCCGCCTATCTTCTCAGCGATGAGGACAGACTTCAGATGCTTGCGCGCCGCATAGATGCCAGCGGCGACTCCGGCGGGCCCGCCGCCGATGATGATGGTGTCGTACATAACATACAGTATAGCAAAATGCTTCCGCGGAGCGAGGTGTGCAATTCGGGAGAGTAACGGAGCTGGTCGGGCACGGTGTTTTGGCATCTTTGCAGCGCGAAGCACTATGTCAAAACCCGAGTGCGGAGCTTAAGAAACCGCCAGCTGGGGCGGTTTCTGCTCTCTCGAATTGCACACCGAGCGAAGACTACTTCTTGTGTCTACGAAGAAAGGTCGGGATAGCGCCCCACGCCTCGTCGTCCTCAGGAGCGGGAACGATCGTGTCGTGCTTGTGCGGTAGGGCAGTGACGATGGGCTCTTCTTTCTCCTTGTGCGCTATGGGTTCCTCCTTCTCCTCTTTCTTCGGCTCTTTCACCCGCACTTCCTCCTCTCTCTCCTTTACGACTTCGCGCTTCAGGATTTCATGATAAATATGACCGCGCTCTTCTTCGCGCCGTTCGGCGGGTATAGAGAAGAGAGAACGCTCGGGACCGGAGTGTGAGGCGTGTGCTGGGCTCTCGGGGAAGCCGGTCGCGATAACAATGATGCGGACCTGGCCTTTCTTGAGTTTCTCGTCCTTCATCATACCGAAGATGACCTTTGCATTCTTGTCCACGGACTCATTGATGACTTTCGCCGCCTCCTGTACCTCTATAATACCAAGGTCGTCTGAACCCGCGACGACGAAGAGGATACCCTTTGCGCCGCTGATAGACACATCGAGAAGCGGAGAGTTGACTGCCTGCGTCGCGGCGTCGCGGGCGCGTTCGTCGCCCTCGGCGATGCCGATACCCATAAGGGCGGGGCCGGCGCCCTCCATAATCGCCTTGATATCGTTGAAGTCGGTATTGATGTCGCCCGGGGTCGTGATGATATCAGAGACGCCCTCGACCGCCTGGCGCAGTATCTCGTCACAGAGCGCAAAGGCGTTCTTCGCTGAGGTATTCTTGTCGACGATGGCGAGAAGCTTATCGTTCGGTATGACGATGAACGCGTCGACCTCCTTCTTCAGCTCGGCGAGACCGCGCTCAGCGATCTCTTTGCGTTGAGCTCCCTCGAATGAGAACGGCTTGGTGACGACGCCTATGACAAGCGCACCGATCTCCTTGGCTATCTTCGCGACGATAGGCGCCGCACCAGTGCCGGTGCCGCCGCCCATACCGCAGGTGATGAACACCATGTCGGACCCGGAGAGCGCTTCTTGAATCTCCTGACGAGTCTCTTCAGCGGCGCGCCGCCCTAGCTCGGGGTTCATCCCGGTACCGAGACCGCGGGTGAGATTCTTGCCGACATGAATCTTGCGCTTCGCGAGCGAGCGATGGAGGTCCTGCGCATCGGAGTTTACGGCGATGAATTCAACGCCGCGCACCTTCGATTCGATCATGTGATTGATAGCGTTCTTTCCGGAACCGCCGACGCCGACAACGCGAATCCGCGCAAAGGTCTCAATCTCAGGTTCGATACGCTTGGACATACAGGTGCCGGTATTCTAGCAGACCAGAACAATATGCAAATATTGACATTAGGGCAGGAACTGCTGAAAGAATTTTGTGAATGACGCACTAAGGCTCTTCTTTGGCACACTGGTGTCGCCCGTGAGCCCCCAGAGCGCGAGACCGTACGAGACGGCCCATGTCGCATCGCGCAACTTCGCGTCAGAGGCGATGCGGAATTCCGCGAGGCGAGCAGGGAGTTTGAGCGAGCCCTTCGCGATGTCGCTGATGCTCCCGATACCCGCACCGCCGCCCGAGATAATGATGCCAGCGGGTAGCGGGCCGCGACGCCCGAGTGACTTCAGGTGTTTATCGATAAGTGCGAACATCGTATTCAGCCGGCTCGCGATAAGGTCATCTATTTTTTTACGCGGATACATCGCTCCCGAGAGGCGCCCGAGCTTCACGCGCTCCGCTTCGTCGAGTGAGATGCGGAACCCGAGCGCGATGTCGTCGGTGATGTGTCCCGAACCCATCGGAAATACTTTGACCGATACGGGAATACCCTCGTCGTACACGACTATCGAGACCGTCTCAGAGCCGATGTTTGCGAGCACGCACCCCTTCATCTTCTGGTCGCCTTCGAGGAGGACGTAGGAGCCGGCAAGCGGGGACGCCATCTGGTCAATAACCTCGATATCGGCATCTTCGACTGCTTTGGCGAGCGCGTCTTCGTGTTGAGCGAGACAGGTGACGAATAGGTAATCGATTTCGATGCGCACACCCTTCATGCCGAGCGGGTCGCCGAGCACCTTCGCGCCGTCGATGCGGTATTCAAGCGGAATGCTGTGGAGTACGTGGCGGTTCAAGAAGCCCGGAGCGGCCGCCTCGCGCGCTACCTTAGCCGCCTTCTCAAGGTCGAGTGCGGTGATCTCTTGATCGGCGCGCGAGATGATAGCCGAGCCGGTCGCGCGCGCTTCGTCGAGCGAGATGCCGCCGACGGCGAGGAAGGCGGAACGTATCGGCACGCGCGCGGCGTACTCTGCGTCTTTCTTCGCTTTGAGGATGCTCGCGGTGACCTCTTCTTTATTGACGATATAGCCGTGGCGCAAGCCTTTCGACTCCGCGAGGCCGGTACCGATGATACGCAGCTGCCGTCCGCCGTTCTTGTCGGAGAGCTCTTCGACCACTACCATCTTGACCTGGTAGGTGCCGATATCAATGCCGGTGGCTATTCGACGCGCCATACTTCGCTACGAGTTTTCGTTCGCATGCTTCCATCCTAGCACCATGCGCCCATCCTTTTATATGCAGCAACCCGTGGATAAAGAGAAAGAGGACAAACGTGCGCTCGTTTAGAGCGTGAGCGGGAGCCTGTTTCGCGGCTTCAGAGAGGCAGATGATAATCTCGCCCGACTTCGCCAAGGCTTCGTCGGGCACGGCCGTTCCCCGTCCGTTTCGTTTCGGGAGAGCAGCGTCTGTTCGATACGAGAGGACATTAGGGATGTAGTCTTTATTACGAAGCTGCTTATTGAGCGCGCGTGCTTTTACGGCGCCGACGAACGCGAGTGAGATGTCCCAATCGGGAAGCACGTCCGTCGCGATGTTAGAAAATACAGCACGCGACGCCGTGGGGCGTCGCGTGAAGTTTTTTATTGAAATGTCTGCCATAAATATCTTTTAGAGCGTGTTCAAAAATTCTCAAATGCGAGGCACGGGTAGTTGGTTTTTGTAGACGTATGTGCGATACGGCGGAGAAAATCAACGGGCCCCGTAACGAAGCAGTTGAAGTTTTTGGACATGCCCTAGCGCTTGCGTGTTTTCTTCGCGGCGGGATCAATCTTGCCAAGCTTCACGAGCTCGTTGTAATTTTCGCGGCGGACTTTCGAGACGAGGGCGCGCTTGTGTTCGACGTTCTTGGAGCGGGTGCGCTCATAGTAGCGGCGGTCGCGCATCTCGCGCACGAGCCCGAGGCTCTGCGCGCGGCGGGTGAAGCGGCGGATAAGCGCCATCGTACTCTCGTTTTTACCGCGGCGTACCTCGACGCGCGTGCTTGCTGTTATTTCTGTCATAATGCCGAAATCCTAGCACAAAGAAGGTCTTATTGTCCAATGACCTTAGGCAAACGACTTGAGGCGTTCGGCGAGGCCGGTGAGCGGAAGAATGGTTTCCTCTTGGGTAGCGCGATTACGCAGTATAGCGGAGCCTTCAAGAGCCTCCTTGCGGCCCATGATAAGGAGGTACGGGCTCTCGCGTCGTTCGGCGAGATTGAGCTGCTCAGTCAGCGACTCGATGCCGATATCTTGGGTAAGCGGTATATGCGCTTTGCGGAAGTCTTCGGCGAGCTTTATTGAGAGACGTTTCGCCTCGTCGCCGATATGGACGAACGAGTAGCGTAGACGCGCCGGTTTCGCCTTTATCGTCGCCATACCCTCGCTCGCTATCTGGAGCACCGCTCCGGTGGCGCTGAAGGGAGAGGAAGGGAAGAAGTGCTTGGCGAGATCGTTGTAGCGCGAGCCCCATGCAACGCGCCGCCCGCCCACGATAACTTCGAAGCAGGTATCGTTCCAAATATTGCCGCGGCTGATGAGATTCTTCGCAAGTTCATAGGGAGTCTCGGTCATCTCGAGATAGTCGAGAAGGTCTTCGAAGCGCTTGCGGCTTGCGTCGGAGAGGTGTTCGGTCGGCGCAGGGAGATCATCGGCACATTCGGTCGCTATCACCAGTTCTGCGGCGGCGAGCGCGTCGCACTTAGCACGCTCCACACACTCTTCGGGGAGGGCGTTCGCGCGCTTTTTGAAATAGTTTGCAAGTTCGCGCGCGTAGCGGGCGCGCGTCTCTTTATCACCCATAGAGTTGATGCGCACCACCGGCTCTTCGTGATAGAGATCGCGTGTAAGCGCGATAAGCGCGCGAATGATGACGGCGTCGGCGAGCGCGCGATCAGTGCCGATCGCGTGGAATTGTACCGTCGCTCGCTTCTGTGCCGGCCGGCCGGGAGTGATGTTGGTGTGCCAGAGGAAGAGCGGTGTGCGCGGAGCAGACGCTCTCTCGGTATTACGGTACTGCCTGAGGAAGCTCGCGATAGTCTCGGCGACGGGGTCGAGTGCGAGGCCTGTGAGTGATTCAGGTATGCCGGTCGCGCGCTCTGCTCCGCGCTTTTTCGCGGTGAGCGTTATAAGCGGGGTGAATCCGTAATATTGTCCGACGGCACGAGCCTTATGGAGAAGTTCTTCTGCCGGAATTATTTCGCGCATCATGGCGTTATCGGATTCGTGGTCGTAGCGAGATCGGTGTAGTGCGCGACACCGGGGAAGAATCCGATCTCCTTAACCGGCAGGAGTCGTAGGTCTACACGGCCGACGATGTCCTTCTTGGGCAGAGGGCCCCAGACGCGGCTGTCAGAGGAATTGGGACGATTGTCGCCCATAACAAAGTATTCGTCGGGATTGAGCGAAACATCCTTCGTATAGGTCGCATCCTCGTTTACGATATAGGGCTCGTTGAGTGCGAGCTTCTCGCCGTTCACTTCTAAGATAGTAACGACGCCACGGTCGATAGACACGGTCTCTCCGGGGAGGCCGATGATGCGCTTGATATAGAAGATGGAAGGATTGTTGGGGTAGCGGAAGACGATAACGTCGCCGCGTGCAGGCGCCTTGAATCGATAGAGGAGCTCGTCGACGACGAGATAATTGAGATTCTCGAAGGTCGGGTGCATTGATTCGCCATCAACGACGAACGGCGAGATAATAAAGAGACGGATCGGGATAACCACGACCACAATGAGCAATACGAGTGTGAAAAGATCCTTCAGAAGACCCTTCCAAGTATCTTGCATGCGAGTATTGTACTCGCTCGCGTAAAGCACGCAAGTTTTTGACACGCGTCGGCGTGTCCTGCGACACGCCGCGCTGTCTCTCGACTCGCAAATTTCGGCGCAGCCTCCCTTCGGCGCCGAAATTACCGTGCTGCTTCGTCTCCGAGACGTCAAAAACTTGCGTGCTTTACGCTCGTGTTATCATCGGCGCATGGCACTCGCCCCGTACCAAAGCAAAGATTCGAGAAAGAGTGCATCTCTCGGTGGTCAAAGCCGTTTAAAAACAAGCTTTGGTACGGGGCTCGTGATAGTTGGTCTCGGCAATCCGGGCAAGGAGTACGAAAAGACGCGGCACAACGCAGGCAGAAGCGCGGTGGAGCTCGTGGCGAAGCAGAATGGCTTCGATGAGTTTGTTTTCAGCAAGACGAGCAATGCGCTTGTTTCGAAGGGTGCGTTAGAAGGGGAGAAAGCGACGCTCATCTTGCCCGAGACGATGATGAACGCTTCTGGTAAGGCCGTGAGCGCGTTTGTGAAGACGCCGAAAGCCGCAAAAAGTCTGCTCGTGATTCATGATGACCTTGATTTGCCGCTCGGTACGATCAAAATGGTCTTCGGTCGCGGAAGCGGAGGGCACAAGGGCGTCGAAAGTATCATGCGCGCGGTGAAGACGAAAGAATTTGCACGCATCCGTATCGGCATCAGTGCAGCAGGGAAGAAGAATCAAGCGAAGAAGGTCGTCGGCGAGGAGAAGGTTATCAAGATGGTGATTGGTAAATGGAAGCCGGCTGAAGAGCTCGTGGTGAAGAAGGTCTTGAAGAAAGTCGCCGAAGCCGCGAGCATCTTTGCCTCTGATGGCATCGAAGCGGCCACGATGTTTGCGAATACGCGCTAAGATGTCACCTATGAGCGGTACCCAGAAGAAGGGAAGGATTATCGCGATAGTCGGGGCACCTCGTAGTGGCAAATCATTTCTGGCTACCAAACTCGCAGAGCATTACAAGGCAAGGCTATTCCTTGAGGGTGAGGAAGGGACATTTCCTAAACGAATTGAGGAGGATATCACGCAAAATATTCGTCCTCTAGAACGTGTTCTCTGGTTCAGGACGATGCTCGTCAATCGGTATCTTGAAGCAATGAGGTTACGCGATGAGGGGTACACCGTCGTTCTCGACGTCTTTTGGATGAGCCCGCAACTATTTATAGATGCATTGCTTAGCGGTTTCGAGCAAGAGCTCATGCATGATGTGGCCGCCCAAGACCGAAGACTGCTTGGTTGGCCTGATGCAACAATCTTTCTTAAAATTTCCGAGACGAGCATGAGAGACTTCATTGCTCACGGGGGGCGCTCTTTTGATCAATCCGAGGCGTTTGTTACCGAACAGGCAATGCCGGTCAATCGTCTCCACGAAGAGTTCTTCGCTCGCGAATCTGCGAATACTGTCTTAGTCGTTGAACGCGATGGTCTCGATTTTGATAGAGATGATCACCTCGAAGGACTCACGGCCCAGATTGATGCTCTGTTCGGATAATCCATGTTCGTGAATACGCGGTAAAACAAAAAAACGCCCGCAGAAGCGGGCGTTTTTTTGTTTGTTACTTTTTCTTTCCGGCGTATGTGAGCGTCATACGCTGCTCTTTAGGCTCGAAGAGCGCAATAGTGAAGGGGTAGGTCTTACCAAGCTCCAAGGTCTCGCGAAGTGCCGTGGGCGATTCAAATTCAGAGACATGCACCAAGCCCGCGACGCCCTCTTCGATAGAGGCAAGCGCGCCGTGCTTGTTGTACTTGATGATGACACCCGGCACCTCCATATCCTTCTTATAGCGGGCGGCGGCGGTGTGCCACGGATTCTCCTTGAGCGCTTTTATAGAGAGGGAAATCTTGCCGTCCTTGATTTCGATCACCTTCACACGCACTTTGTCGCCTACCTTGAAGAGCGTATGAGGATCTTCGACGAGACCCCAGTCGAGCTCGCTGATATGTACGAGCCCCTCAAGCCCCGGCTCGAGCTTCACGAACACGCCGAAGTCGACGATGCCCGTCACTTCACCTTCGGCAGAATCGCCGACCTGATACTTATCGATAAGCGACGCCTTCTCCTCGGCCTCGTTACCCGTGCGCTCTGAGAAGATGAGCTTGCCCTCCTTAGGGTCCGCAGTAATGATTCGCACGGACAAAGGATGGCCGACAAGGTTCATAAGCTCGCCGAGGATCTTCTCCTTATCGCCCTCGGGCACGCGCGGATAGTGATCTTTAGAGAGCTGGGAAGCGGGGAGGAATCCCTGGATACCCTGCCAAGTGAGGATAAGGCCACCCTTGTTCGCCTCTTCGACGGTGAGCGAGTACGGTGTCTGAGCAAGGATAGCGGTCTCGGCTTCGCCCCAGATAGCGGCCTGACGAGCCTCCTTCAGGGAGAGTTCGATATAGCCATCGCGGCCTGCCGGATCGACGACCTTAGCGCTTATCGTGTCGCCCGGGTTCGTCTTACGAAGCACGTCAGCGGCGTTCAGGTATTCGCGGCCGTAGATGAGGCCGGTGCCAAAGGGCGGCAAGTCTATATAGACGCGGCCGTGACTCATAGCGATGATGGAACCCTCGACGAGGTCGCCGGCGGAAGGCGGCGTCGGGATGGCGTCAATAAGTCCGGCCATCGGGTGGCCTTCGGTCAGGTGAATCGTCGGTAGCGGAGCGGCTTTCGCCTTCTTCTCTTCAGACATATATATAAAAGCGGTGAGGATTTTCCAAAATCAGTACTTGAACCTTTCGGCGCAAGGGTTAGCTGACCCGTACTTCTCCCGCACGCAACAGGGGGATTGTAGCACGTGGTATGGAAAAGAAAAAGCTCGCTTTGGGGGCGAGCTTGGCGGGCGATAGGGAAGTCTAGTTGCTAGCTAAACTTTTCCCGTACAGCCCGCAGTCAGTTCGATGTTTGGTCATGCGATGGCTCCATGTGCACTCCATGGCATCCTCCTTTGGGTCAGCAAAGTTTCTTCGGGATCTTCTTCAGGCCGTCGCGCTCGCGTTGCGCTTCTCGGTGGCCGTAGTGTGGGCATTGCCGGGGCCGGAATTGGACGAAGCCAAAGACGGCGGATCGGCGGTCCAGGCGGGGTCGATCGTGGCGGCCGAGATCGGGGCGATGATGTTGGTGCTCAGGCGTTTGCTCATGGAACTCTCCTTGAGGTTGACGGTTTTGCAACACAGGCGCACATCGATGAATTGAAGGTGCACCCAGACGAGACTATAACAGATGAGTCGTCTGCTAACAATGATTTCAAAAAGTTCGCTTGGGGACAAGTTTTGTGCTAAAATGAAAGTATCTTTTATGGTCATCACTCACCACGGCGGGCAGTGCTTCAAGGTCACCCTCGGTGACCTCTCGCTCGTCTTCGACCCGATCTCGAAGAAGGGCTCGCTCCCGTCTGTACGCTTCGGCGCGGATATCGCGCTCGTTTCGCGCAACCACCCGGACATGAATGGTGTCGAAGAAGTAACGTATGGGGAGAAGGCACCGTTTGCTATCACCGGCCCGGGCGAATACGAACGACAAGGTGTTGTCATACAGGGTTTCCTCTCTCACAGTAAATACGGCCTCGCGAAAGCAGCGACCGAGCGGGAGCGAGGAAGTACTGAGGCCAGCAGGCCGAATGTAGATGTGGCGGTCTCGTATGTGAATACTATATATAGTGTCGAACTTGAGGATATGACGCTCGTACACCTGGGCGCGCTGTCTGACACCGAACTCTCTAAAGAGGCGCGCGAAGGCATCGACGAGATAGATGTGCTCTTCGTGCCGGTGGGCGGCGATGGCGTCCTCACGCCCGCCAAGGCGCACGAGCTCGCGGTCGCGCTCGAGCCGAAGATCATCATTCCGATGCACTGGGACGGTATGGGAGCTCCGAAATCGCTCGAAGCATTTCTCAAAGAGGCGGGGAACGGCAGCGAGAAGGTTGATAAACTCACCCTGAAGAAAAAGGATCTTGCCGGCAAGGATGGGAGTATACTGGTGATAACCTCCTAATGATATGAAAACGATTTTCGAACACATCGAACATATAAAAGGGAAGCCGCACCACATCCGCAAGCGTGTTGCATACGCTGCTGCTGCGTGCGGCGCTAGCCTCATCGCGCTCATCTGGCTCGCGGGTTCGATAAGCACGAACGCGTTCGCTATCAGCGGAAATAGTTTTGCCGAAAGTGTTGAAAAGGGAAATACCCTCACCACCGGGGCCGACACGACCGCGACGAGCCAGCTCGCGGGCGCCGGCGCAGCGGCGGTGCTTCAGGACGCCGAGACGCCCGCGCATATCGAGATAGTGAATACGACGCCGGAACCCTCAAAAGGGAAGCAGGCGGAGCAGACGACCTTGCCGTTCTAGGGTAGACACGTATTGAAGTACTATGGCGCGCAGTAAAGAAGACAAGACAGAGGAGGCTCCGACGCAGCCCGTCGGAGCAAACGTTATAGACCAGCCGATTGTCGGCGAGATGCGCACCTCGTATCTCGATTATGCGATGTCGGTCATCACTTCTCGTGCGCTGCCTGACGTGCGCGACGGATTGAAGCCGGTGCATCGTCGTATCCTCTACGCGATGCGCGATATGGGTCTCACGCCGTCGGTAAAGTTCCGTAAGTCGGCGACCGTGGTCGGCGAAGTGCTCGGCAAATATCACCCGCACGGCGATGTTGCCGTGTACGATTCGATGGCGAAGATGGCACAGGGCTTCTCCTACCGCTATCCGCTCGTACTCGGTCAGGGTAACTTCGGTTCTATCGACGGCGATTCGCCGGCGGCCATGCGCTATACCGAGGCGAAGATGTCGCGCATCGCCGATGCGCTCCTTACCGATCTGGAGAAAGAGACCGTGAAGTGGAACCCTAATTACGACGCGACACGCGAGGAGCCGGGCGTGCTCCCTGCGGCTTTGCCGAACCTGCTCTTGAACGGTACGCTCGGCATCGCGGTTGGTATGGCGACCAACATCCCGCCGCACAACTTGCGCGAGGTCGTCGGCGCGGCGGTGCACCTCATCGAGAACCCTGATGCGACGACCGACGATCTTCTCGATTTCGTAAAGGGTCCTGATTTCCCGCTTGGCGGCGTCGCGTTCAGTCAGACTGATATCAAGCACGCATACGGCTCGGGCCGCGGGCCGGTGGTGGTGCGCGGCGAAGCCGAGATAGTGGATGACGGCAAGAAGGATACGAAGATCATCATCACCTCGATTCCTTACCGCGTGAACAAGAGCGAGCTTATCGCACGTATCGCGGAGCTCGTGCAAGAAAAGAAGATAGAAGGTATCCGCGACTTGCGAGACGAATCGACAAGCGATATTCGCGTCGTCGTCGAGCTCAAGGGTACTGCGCACCCGCAGGCGGTTTTGAATGCTATTTACAAACATACCGAGCTCGAGAGCACTTTCCATTACAATATGCTCGCCTTGGTAGACGGCGTGCCCGAGACGCTCTCCTTGCAAGGGATGCTCAATCATTTCGTTGCGCATCGCCAGGAGGTGGTGAAGCGTCGCACTGAATATGACCTGCGTCAAGCCGAGGCGCGCGAGCATATTCTCCTCGGGCTTGTGAAAGCGCTCGATCATATCGATGAGGTTATCGCTATCATCAAAAAAGCGGCCGATGTCCCGTCGGCGAGTGCGGCGCTCCAGAAGAAGTTTGGTTTCTCCGAGCTTCAGGCGGCGGCTATCCTCGAGATGCGCCTGTCGAAGCTCGCCGGCCTCGAGCGCAAGAAGCTCGAAGACGAACTTTCTGAGGTACAGGCTTTGATAAAGAAACTGAAGGACATCCTCTCGTCGCCCAAGAAGATTCTCGCGGTGGTCAAGTCGGAGCTTGAGGAACTCGCAGAAAAATACGGTGATGATCGCCGCACCCGTATCGTGAAGGGCGGGGTACAGAATATCTCGGTCGAAGACCTCGTGCCGGACGAGGATTCGATGCTCCTCCTTACCCAGGGCGGCTATGTGAAGCGCACCAACCCCGACGAGTACAAGAATCAGAAGCGCGGCGGCGTCGGCGTGGTCGATATTGCGACCAAAGAAGAGGACATCGTCACGCACTTCCTCGTCGCCTCGGCACACAGCGACCTGCTCTTCTTCACTGATTTCGGCAAGGCGTACCAGCTCAAGATGTATGAACTACCGGAGGGTCGGCGCGCGACCAAGGGTAAGAGCATTATGAACTTCCTCTCGCTTGCGGGCGAAGAGAAGGTGACCTCCATATTGTCAGTGCCGAAGGGCGCCGCGCTCGACGCGTCGAGCGTCGCCTTCGTGACCGAGCAGGGCGTGGTGAAGCGCGTCGCGGCGAAGTCGTTTGCGGATGTGCGCCGCTCTGGCATCATTGCGATCAATCTGAAGAAAGGCGACAAGCTCGTCTCTGCGAATCTCTCAGCCCTTGGCGACACTGTTTCCATCGTGACCGCAAAGGGTCAATCGATACGCTTCGACGCCGAGGATGCGCGCGAGATGGGTCGCACCGCAGGCGGCGTGAAGGGGATGACGGTCAAGAAGGCTGATCGCGTCGTCTCGGCGGAGGTCATTCCCGCGGAGAAGGAGAAGGACGCCTCACTCCTCGTGATTATGAGCAAGGGCTACGGCAAACGAACCAAGATGTCCGAGTATAAGGTGCAGGGTCGTGGCGGCTCGGGCATCAAGACCGCAGAGGTGACGCCGAAGACGGGCGAGATTATCGGCGCGCGCGTCGTGACCGGCGGGGATGAGACCGAGGAGATAGTAGTGGTCTCGAAGAAGGGACAGGTGATACGCACCAGCGTTGCGAGCATCTCACAGCTCTCCCGCGCGACCCAAGGCGTGCGTATTATGAAGATGCGCGAGGGCGACTCGATTGCCTCGATGGTCGCGCTCTAGACGCACGAGGACACAACATCTCAATATGTTGATTGCGCGCGGGGCGAAGCCCCGCGCGTGGTATTTTATAAGGTATGAGCCCTTCGACTTACTCAGGATTATGAACGCACATTTCAGTTCTCCCCACGAGAATGTTCTCCAGCTCGGACTCCGGGAAGGGATGAAGGTCGGCGACTTCGGTACCGGTTCGGGGCATTACGCGCGCGCCGCAGCGGCCATAGTCGGCTACGAGGGCAAGGTGTACGCGATAGATGTGCAGGAAGATATCCTGAAGCATCTGAAACTCAACACGCACGAACACCATCAAGACATCATCAGCACGGTCTGGGGTGATATCGAGAAGCAGGGGGGCTCGCATCTGCGCGACCAGTCACTCGATGCCGTCTTACTCGCCAACACATTCTTCCAAGCAGAGAATCGTTCTGGACTTCTTGCAGAAATAAAGCGTGTCTTGAAGCCGGGAGGGAAGCTCATGGTGGTTGATTGGGCGGGCAGTTATGGCGGTATGGGGCCTGCAAAGGAGAAGGTAGTGTCCGAACACGAGGCTGAGGACTTCTTTATCAACGGCGGACTGCATAAGGTGAAATCATTTCGCGCGGGCCCGCACCATTACGGCATTGTCTTTACCACTCCAACGCTATGAAAATCTCTCTCTTTCAGGGTATCTTGTTCGGCGTTTTCGGCGTTGCGGCGCTTATCGGGCTCTTCGTCTTCGCCACGTATACGAGCAATAATTCCGGCACAAATACTATCGGTACGGTCGTCATCTGGGGCACCCTTCCCTCGGCTGATATAGAGTCTGTTCTCACCACCATCGCGCAGACCGAGCAGTCTATGAAGGGCGTCTCGTACGTGCAGAGGGACGCTGCGACGCTCCCGACCGATCTCGCCTCGGCGATTGCGACCGGCGGCGCGCCCGATCTCGTCCTTGCTTCGCAGGAGGAGCTTCTGGCGCTCGCGAAATTCATCGCTCCCATCCCGTCCTCATCGCTCTCTGCGAGTGCCTTCGCGAACTCGTTTGTGAGCGGAGCGAATATCTTTTCGGCCGGAAACGCCGGCTATTACGGGGTACCGTTTCTCGTTGATCCGCTTGTTCTCTTCTCGAATCGCCCTATTCTCTCGAGTGCAGGCGTCGCACGACCGCCAGCAACATGGGAGTCACTCACTGGTCTCGTACCGAATATCGCGACACTGACCTCGTCGCGTCAGGTCACTCGCGGACTCATCGCGCTTGGCACCTACGACAATGTCCATAATGCGCGCGGTATCCTCTCCTCGCTCTTCCTCCAGCAAAATCTCCCGATATCGTTCTATTCGGCGAACGGCGTTCCCGTCGCAAATCTCGGAGCGGTCTCATCGGCCGGAGCTACCCCTGGCTCTGCAGTGCTGAGCTTCTATACGCAGTTCACCGACCCTTCGAAGGTCTCGTACACCTGGAACAGTTCTCTGGTTGATTCGCAGCAGGCATTTGTCGCCGGCGACCTCGCGCTCTATCTCGGGTACGCTTCTGAAGCGCGGTATCTGCGCGCGGCGAACCCGAACCTCAATTTCAGTGTTTCGACTCTGCCTCAGCCGGCGACCGCGCAATTCAAAAGCGCATACGGGCTCATCTATGCCTTTATGACCCCGCGAGGGGCGAAGAATCCTGGAGGCGCATTTCAAGCGGCAGTCATTCTTACCAATCCTGCCGAGCAGGACGCCGCGGCCGCTGCCACGGGGCTCGCTCCCGCGACACTCTCGCAACTCGTCGTCGCTCCCGCAGACCCGATTGCTGCAGTCGCCTACACTGAGGCGCTCTATACGAGCGGTTGGCTGTCCCCAATGCCGGCGAGCACCGACACGGTGTTCTCGGGTATGATAGGAAATGTGATAAGCGGCCGCCTGAACCCCCAATCAGCACTCGTATCTGCCGAGCAGTCTCTGAACTCATTGCTCCAGTAATACTATGACTATGCGCACATTCGTTATCGCTGTTCTCATATCGCTCTCGTTCGCGCCGTCGACGTTCGCGTACGGGTATCAGGCAAATGGCAGCACGTGCGTTCTGACCAATGGCAGCGAATGCCAATCGGGCGTCTGTTCCGACGTTCTTGGAAGTCGTACCTGTAGTCCGTGCACCGCGACCTCCTGTGGTTCGGGTGCGTTGTGTCAGAGTGGCGTATGCGTCGCGAACCCGTCCCCGAGAGCTGCTACGGCTCCAGCGATAGCTCCGCCTCCGGGAGGAGTCGTCTCGGGTGGCGCGGCTCCGGCGGGTTCGGGCGTTCGCGCCGGTGGGGTGGCGCCTTCAGCTACAGGCGGTACTGCCATCATGCTCATCAATCCGCTCAAGGGCGTTGATTGCAGCAAGAGTGGCGGCGATTGTCTCATGGCCTTTCTCCAGGGTATTCTCGCCTACGTGATACGTATCGGTACTATCATCGTGATACTGATGATAGTGTTCGTTGGCTACAAATTCGTCATGGCGCAGGGCAAAGAGGCGGAGATACGGGATGCACGAAACATGCTTCTCTGGACCGTCATCGGTGCACTCATACTGCTCGGGTCGCAAGCGATAGCTATGAGTATAAAGGCGACCGTACAGGCGCTCGGCAGTTAGGGATATGACTTTTGCCCAATATATCGGCAGCGGTACTACCGGCATTGTCGGCGTCCTCAACAGTGTCGTCGCGCCGATCATCTTCGCGTTCGCGTTTCTCGCGTTCATCTGGGGCGTCGTGAATTATTTCTTTCTTCACGGCGACAACGAAACGAGCCGCAAAGAGGGGAGGCAGTTCATCCTTTGGGGCATTATCGGGATGGTGGTATTCATCTCAATCTTCGGGTTTGTGAACATCTTGTTATCCGCACTCGGTCTCACGCCGAAATAATAATGTGGCATACTTATAGCATATGAATATAACTTTCTCGCTGGGGGGTAGTAGCGTCAGTACTTGTACAGCCACTATTTGTGGCGTTGCGCACACCGTTCTGTACATCATCAACAATATTCTCGTTCCGATGCTGTTCGCCGTTGCGTTCATCGTATTCCTCTACGGCGTAGCCGACGCCTACATATTCTCTAAGGGTGATGCCGGCAAGGTTGCTGAAGGGCATAAGCTTATCCTCTGGGGCCTTATCGCATTTGCGGTGATGATATCGCTCTGGGGGCTGGTAAATGTTGTCTCAAACACCTTTGGCCTCTCGGGCTATTACGCGCCGGATCTGCCCACCTCGTACTAGGGATATGAAAAGAGTCTCTCAGCTCGCAACATTCCTCGTTGCTCTCGGGGCGCCGTTCTTTGCGGCAGCTCAAACCGGCATCAACACCGCTTATATCAAGAGCTATTCCGACAGCATCATTTACATCATCAATAGCATTCTTGTTCCTCTTCTTATCGCGCTCTCATTTATTGTCTTCCTCTATGGCGTCTATCGCTATTTTATCCAGGGCGCCGCGAGCGACTCTGATCGTGAGACGGGGCGGCAATTCGCGCTTTGGGGTGTCATAGGTTTCGTCATCATCGTCTCCTTGTGGGGCATTGTGAATCTCTTTACGAGCACACTCGGGCTCACGGCGAGGAATGTTCCGGGATTCCCGGTGTTTAGTACCGGTACCTACGCACCGCCGAGCGGTGCGCCGGGAGGGACGTATGTATCTGGAGGCGCCGGAACTCCCATCGGTGGTGGCAGTGGAGGCGGAGGCTCAACGCTCGGTGGAGGTGGAGGTATGACTCCAGCACAATCGGCAGCCCTTACGTCGCTTCAAGGGCAGTACGCGAACTGCCTCAGCTCGGGTAGCCCCTATAGCGCGTTATGCACCTCATATAAGACCGCCCTTGAGACATACAATGCGGCGTTCTCAAACGCAGCGAATTCGGGAAACGGTGCCTCGTCGGCAAGCACGCCTCCGGTCTTATCCTGCCCGGCAGGCTGCTTCCAAGCCGGCTCTGAGTGTGTCTCTGACGCCGACGGATTCACACTCTGTACGTCTAACGACTCTTCCACCTTATCCTGCCCGGCAGGCTGCTTCCAAGCCGGCTCTGAGTGTGTCTCTGACGCCGACGGATTCACACTCTGTACGTCTAACGACTCTTCCAATGGAGGAAGCACTTCGTGTCCTCCCGGACCGGATGGTGAGACGTATACCCTGCAAAATGGCCAATGCGTTCAAGATGCGGCCGCTGGCAGTAGCGATTCGGACACCTTATTGCCGAGTGGTGCGGCTTGCAGCAATTCTGCCCAGTGTGCGTCAAATGATTGCCCGATTGATACATTCACATGCTCGTAACGAGCTATCCACACATAGCGCCAAAGCGCATTGACCCTCGTCACGTACCAGTTACAATTACTTCATTAGCCGTTTATTTATTGTATGAAAAAAGCCCTTGCCCTCACTACTGGAACTCTCGCCGCACTCGCATTGCCGCTCGTCTCGATGGCAGCGATAAGCAATATCTCTGATGTTGGTTCGTTCATTATCAACACTATCAATAACATTCTCGTCCCGGTTCTCTTCGCGATAGCCTTCATCGTCTTTCTCTGGGGCGCATTCCAGACGTTCATCATTGGCGCTAGCTCCGACGATACGAAAGAGAAGGGTAAGAACCTTATGCTCTGGGGCCTTATCGGTTTCTTCGTGATGGTCTCGGTGTGGGGTCTTGTGAACATCCTTACCGGCACGGTCAGCTTCGGTAATCCGTCACAGTCGACGCTTCCGGGCGCGACAGGGGTTCGCTAGTAAATGTTTTCTCCCGAACTCAACGCATTTCTTGATAAGGTCATCACGCAGATTGTCAATCCGCTGATACTGCTTCTTGCGACGGTGGCCTTCATCGTCTTCCTCTGGGGTGCGTTCGAGTTTATCGTACACGCGGGAGACGAGGGTAAGCGCGCGGAGGGCAAGAGCGCTATACTCTGGGGTCTTGTCGGTCTTGTGATTATCTTTGGTGCGTACGGCATCATCAATATCGCGCTCAACACCTTCAATATCACCCCGCTCGTTCCAGGGAAACTGTAAAAGAAGATAAAAAGAAAAGGTCGCTTGGAGTCTCTCCAAGCGACCTTTAAGTTTGTTTCCCAGAGTTCAGAGCTTCTCGGGGCATTTCCCGTCAATCAAGTCATTACGTTTGATGAGCTTGTATTGAATCGAGAATGACCCCTTTTCGCTCCTGAACAACATCTTTCTGCCCACCCACTGGGTTAGAAGCAGCGAGTCTGTCGGCATCACTACGGCGCAGAATTCGAACACGTTCTCCTCCACCGATTCTCCCGGTGAAGAAAAAATGCCTTCTTCGGTTATCGTGCAGGCGCCGACCTTGCTGCTACTGTAGGGCGGACACTCTTCCGGTTGTGGCGAGGATGTTTTCTCCCCCCACGCGAGATGCACAAGCGGCATGGCAATGAAGAGTCCTGCCGCAAGCCACACGAGAGCCTGTTGCACCTTACCGGCCTTTTCCACGGCCTCCTTTTCCTTCGGAATGACGGAAAGGAGGAAGTAGGCGAGACCGAGAGAGAACAGGATCCACAGCCAGTACTTCTTGCTGAACGCCCATACGACTCCGGCAGAGGGCGCCTGCAGATCTACTTCGGCGCCGGTACGTGCAAGCACGAACACGATGAGCAGCATGAGCACTCCGGCGGCAATACCGATCGAGCGTGCGCGACCTGCGATCTTCTGCTTAATCGTCTCGATGCTTCCGCCGGAAACAGCGACAGCAACGAAGGTGACTGCGGCCACGAGTCCGACCAACAAAAACAACCAGTTGAGCATTGTCATGGTTTCTCTCCTTGCGTATGGGCGTTGCCGCCAAGGTTGAGGGTGTATATCGTGTTTTTGAGGTTTTCACCGACGAGAGTCATCGCCGGCTTGACCTCACGGAGTGTGTCCAGACCGCGTTGCGTTTCAAAGATTGCACGAGCTTCTGTTGCTGAAACCCCAAGCTTTTCCTGTATCTCCTTAATGGGCTTCCAGTATCCGGCAGCACGAAGCTCATTCTCCCTAGCTTCCTGTTCGCCACGGAAGGCGAGTTCGCGCATCTGGATTACTTCTGGAGGAAGATCGACATCTTCGATCGTGAGAAACTCACCTTCGGGTGTCGGATAAACACCGATAGCCCTAAGTTCATCATGAACAGTTTCGAGAACCTTGTTCGCGATAGCAGCACGATCGACGCTCGTATTGATTTCCTCCAATGTTTTTGCCTGAAGCAGTGGTCGCAGAGCACTGTCGACGAGACCGTCGATTCGCTCAAGCGGCTTATCGTAGGCGTATGCCCATTTGAGAATATCTTCGCGCAATTCTTTCCACTGCTCGTTCTTCACGTTTTCAGGGTTGCCGATATGGAACCAGACGCTTGCTTCGATAGGTGCTGAAGCACCGCCCAAGAAATCCATCACTGCACGCTCGGTACGGCCGTTCTCGTTCGTGTACATCCTCAGGCGCTGAGTCTTGAGAACTCCGCGAGTTGAAAAACTATCCACACCGATGACGCGGATATTCCATCCCTTGAAGAACACGGTACGAAACTTGCCGAACCGTTCGATCACTGCGAATTCGCGTTGACCGAGAATTATGGATCCTGCACCGACACAGTACCCGACCCACGCGAACGCGAGTCCGAATCCTGCGCCCCATACGCCAGTCATCATGCCGACGGAAATCGACAGTGCTGCTGGCACAAACCATACGATAGCTAACCACATGACCTTCTCCTTCTTGAGAGTTTATAGGTGGGCGAAATGAACCTCGCTCTGGCGTATATGATACACGAAACTACAGAAAAGTCAAGGTGCTGGGAGAGAGACTCGAACTCTCATGGGTTGCCCCGCTAGCTCCTAAGGCTAGTGCGTCTACCAATTTCGCCATCCCAGCGATACAGCACTTCCAAAGCATACTATGTTCTGCTATATTTTTCTTACGCGCCTATATCTTCGCAGACTCGATATAGGCGCTCGTTCGGAGAGAAAGAACCCGAGGACGGTTCCTTTCTTCCTCACTTCGCGCCTATAGCTCAGTTGGTAGAGCAGCTCCCTCTTAAGGAGACGGTCCCAGGTTCGAGCCCTGGTAGGCGCACTCGTAAACGAAGTGTGGCTGGTGCGTCTAAGCGTGTCTGGGAGACACGCATCCAGGGTGAGAAGACCTTGCGAGCTGACTTCGGAGTCTGCGACGAAGTATCCGCAAGGTGTACTGTTCCTGTAAGGAAAGAGCCCTGGTAGGCGCACTCGTAAACGAAGTGTGACTGGTGCGCCTAGCCGAGAGATACTTTCTCAACTTCGATATCTCTCTCGAAGAGTTTGCTGCCGAGACGTTTGAAAGTGTCTGTGGCATCAGTCGAAAAGAAGCGGATACTCCCGCCCTTACTGAGTCCCGCTTCAAGCTCGGGGTGCCGCGCAAGGTACGCTCTGAGTTTATCGGGCACCACGGCCGCGCTCGAAATGATAGTGACATTCGGCCCAACGATAGTGCGTATCTGACTCTCAAGAATGCCGTAGTGCGTACAACCGAGGATAAGCGTGTCGATGTGTTCGCGAAGAAGGGGAGCGAGATACCGCTCGAGTACGGTGAACGTTTCTGGTGAGTCCTGCTCGCCCGACTCGACGATGGGGACGAGGAGCGGGCACGCGTTCTGGAACACCTGCACTCCCTGATCAAACTTCGCGAGCTCACGCGTATAAGCTCCCGAGGCCACGGTACCCGTGGTCGCGATGACACCTATTTTCTTACCGCTGCTTTTTTCCATCGCGTCTTCGGCCGCGGGGATAAGAACGCCGAGTACGCGTTTATCGGGCGCATACCTTGGCAGGTATTCTTGCTGGATCTTCCGCAACGCTTCACTCGACGCGGTGTTACAAGCAAGAATAACGAGCTCGCAGTCGTGAGCGAAGAGGAATTCGACTGCCTGCTTCGTGAATGCATATATCGTCTCTTGTGAACGATCGCCATACGGCGCACGCGCCGTGTCGCCGAGATACAGATACTCGTACTCGGGGAGCGCCGCTACGATGGCTCGCGTGACATCGAGCCCGCCGAATCCGGAGTCAAAAATCCCTATGCGTTTCTCTTGTGACATTGTGCCGAGAGTGGGACTCGAACCCACACGAGCCGGCTAAGGCTCACAACGTTTTAAGCGTCGCGTGTCTACCATTCCACCATCTCGACGAACACCCTTATTTTTACCACGATGAGTGGACTTCATGCTATGGCAGTTAGGACAGAGGATACGAAGATTCTCAAGTCGATTATCATACCGATCTCCATTGATATGATCGAGTTCGATTGGTATTCGTCCGTCTGGGCTCATTTTAGACCAACCGCACTCCTCACATTTCGCCGATTTTAGACCGGCTTCAAACAATCGTCGTTTTAGTCGATAGAGACCATATTGGCTATTTTGAACTAAAAGCTCATCCAATTTATATTTCGGCTCTTTGGGTACTTTAAGACCTTTATTCCAGGCATTACCTTTGAAGTGAGAGGTATCGATAGTATTATCTCTTATGGCTCTGGAAATCTGCACATAATTACCGCCGGCAGGAATCAATCCAACTTCTCTAATAGTTTGTCTGATACTAAAAGAATTTCTTACCGCTTTACGAAGCTGTTCAATTGTCCAAGTTCGATGTGCGCTCATAAACCCATTATATCAAATGGGACGCGCGTATGAATACCTATCCACATAAGATTACCTTTGAGGCCAGGGCGGGAATTGAACCCGCGCATCGCGGTTTTGCAGACCGCTGTGTTACCACTTCACCACCTGGCCATCTTCTTATGATACTAGATTTTTGAAAACTCGTTCGCCGGTGCCCCGTCCTCTTCGCCGTTGTCTAAAAGGAAATCGACGCGGGGAAGGCGCATATGCACGTGTGCTTTCAAATGATCCGAGAATGCCTCGCGTTTACGCGCGAGAAGATTCATCGCCGCCTGTGCCTTCTCGATAGGGAAGACGCTCACAAAGACGAGCATGCGGTCGCCGTGCGCGATACTCTGCGCACGAATGACGGTGATAAGCGATTCGGAACCGGCTTCGCGGGAGATGAACTGAGCCGCTTCGTGCGCGACAATTTCCTCGGCACGATTCGCTTGTTTACGCGGTTCACGCATCGGAGATGGACTCATAGGTCAGTAACGACGAACGCGACGACCTCGTCTCCGTAGGTTGGCGTCTCGCGCGTCTCAATCTCCATACCAAAGTCGCCTTCGATGTGGATTTCTTTCACATCAGCGCGCGCTTGCTGAAGGTTCGTGATGCTGCCTCGTGCGATTTCAACATCATCGCGCACGAGCTTCATCCGGTCGCCGAGGGTGAGCGTCCCCGAGAGGTGGCGCGCGCCGAGCACCTGCTTCTTCCCGCTTCCCGAGAAAAGCTTGAGCACCTTTGCTCGCCCGAGCTCTTTTTCGGTCGCGACTTTCGGCACGCTCGCCTCAAGAAGCTCCTTTACCTTTGTCGAGAGCTCGTAAATTATCGTGAAGGTCTCGACGGCGACATGGTCACGTTCGGCGAGATCGCGCGCGATGGCATCGGTGCCCGTATGAAAGGCGATGATGACTGCGCCCGACGCGTATGCTGTCTTCACATCATTCTCTGATACGCTGCCGACACCCGATGCGACGATGCGGATGGCGGCGCGTTCAAGGGTTATCTTCGCGAGCTCGTGGAGTATCGCGTCGACCGAGCCGGCGACATCCGCTTTCACAATAAGCGGGAGCTCAGTGATGCCCTCGCTCGCGGCGACTCGTTCGGGCGTTGCCGCAAGCTCCTTAGCATTCTCTTTTGCGAGCGTCTCAGCCTCCTTCTTATTCTTCACGACGCTGAAGAGCGCGCCGGCAGTCGGCAACGAGCTGAAGCCGGAGATGCGCGCCGGCTCCGAGGGGCCGGCGGCTTCGACGCGTGCGCCGCGAAAGTCTTCAATGAATCGTATCGGCGCATACGCCTCGCCCGCGACGACGAATCCGTCGAGCGACAGTGTGCCGTCCTTTACGATAAGCGTCGCCGAAGCCCCGCGCTTCGGGTCTTGGGTCGACTCGAGCACGAAGCCCTCGGCAGAAGCATCGGGGTCGGCGGTGAGCTCATTCAAGTCAGAAGCAAGGAGTACAAGGTCGAGGAGCTCAGGGATACCCTCGCCGGTTTTCGAGGAGATAAGAGCGTAGGCGATGTCGCCACCCATGCCCTCGATAAATATCTCGTGCTCGAGAAGCGAGGTCTTAGTGCGTTCAATGTCGGCGTTGTTCTTATCTATCTTTGTTATCGCGACGATGTAGGGGATGTTCGCCTCTTTGATAGCGGTGAGCGCATCGAGTGTTTGCGGCATCACCCCTTCGTCGGCGGCGATGATAAGGATAGCGATATCTGCCGCTGCCGCGCCGCGCGTGCGGATAGTCTTGAACGCTTCGTGTCCGGGGGTATCGAGGAAGGTTATCGGGCGGCCGTTATGCAGGGCGATGTATGCCGCGACGTGCTGGGTGATACCGCCCGCTTCACCCGCGACGACATTTGCCTTCCGGATGTAATCCAAGAGGGAGGACTTGCCATGATCTATATGGCCCATCACTGCGATGACGGGCGGTCGTTCTGTCCGCGCCATAGTGTCTTCCATTTCATCACAAAAATCGCAGGAGCACAACCAATAAAGAAACTCGCCGGTTTGGATTCCGGCGAGTGAAGATGAACTTGTACGGCTTACGCTTTCTTGAGCCACGCGATGGCTTCGTTCAGGGCCATGATGTGATAGTGAGGCCGTCTCAACTGCTCCACTTCTTCAAGCGAGAAAGATGCACGCTCGATCTCCTTTCCCTTCGTGTCGTCGAACGAGGGGACCGTCCAGAGATCGGCGCGCGCGATGAAGAAGAAGATTGCACCGAAATCCTTTCCTTTCCATACCCTCTGAAAGCACTCGATCTGCTGAATAGCGACAGGACCAAGCCTTTTCGCCACAGCGCGTCTGGCTGCCTGTTCCGCGTCCAGAAAATCATCGCGAAGAGTGCTTTTTCTATCGACAGGATAGATATGGCTTTCGGGGAATCTCCAGAACAAGGATTTTCCCGGTGAACGTTTTGCCGTGAGGGCGAGCCTGCTCGATTCAGGATCTATGAGCACGACGATGACCGAGTCAGGTCGTTTTTGCCCAAGGTCCGGTACTTCGTAGCCAGTCATTGAGAATCTCCCAGTGGTTGAACAGCAGACGAATACACTATTTCTGAAAGATGTTCTACCACGTATACAGCATTTATGTCAACTTCAGGTAGAATGAGCCTATGTGGTGGAAACGAAGAATCTATCTCGACCGTGCTGCCGGCATGAGCGGTAATCCGTCATCATTGCACGAGGAGGGTCGGCGAGCGAAGCGGATGCTTGAAGACGCGCGAATAATTGTCGCGCGGCTCGTCGAGGTGCAAGCGGATGATGTCATCTTCACGAGTAGCGCGACCGAGAGTAATGCGCTCGCTATCCTCGGGCATGTGCGCGCCCTGCGTGCGCTTGCCGGGCCTGATGTGCCGGGGCGGAACAATATGCACGTGCTTTATCTGCCGAGCGCGCATGCCTCGATAATCGAGAATATGAAAATCCTCGAGAAGGAAGGTGTTGCTGTCGAACCGTTACCGATAACGGATTTCCGTGTTGATACCGCTTTGCTTACGAAGATGCTCCGACCGGAGACCGTGCTCGTCTCGATGGACGCGGTGTGCGGCGAGACGGGGGTCGTCTGGAATACGCGCGAGGTGGCGGGAATACTCAAAAAGGGCTACTCCGCCCCGTCAGAAAAAGGAAGCGCTCAGGCCGCGAAACCGATGCAACATCCTTTCTCCGGTATGGCGTCGCGCCCCTTGCTCCATGTAGATGCGAGTCAGGCGCCCCTTACCGAAAAGATCACTCGCGCGCATTTCGACGCCGATATGCTCACGTTCGATGCGTCAAAGATTAGCGAGGTGCGCGGCATCGGCGTTTTGGTCGCCCATCGCACCATTCCGCTTGAACCGTTGTATCGCGGCGGAGGACAGGAGCGAGGGTTGCGGGCGGGAAGCGAATCGCCTGAACTCGCGAGAGAGTTTGCTCGCGCTCTTGCCGCCGCCGTGCGCACGCACGACTCCTTCCGCATGCACGCATTCGCTCACCGGGCGAGACTCGCGAAACTTCTTACGGTACTCATTCCGGACATACAAATACAAGAAGGGAAGGCGCAGGCGCCCCATATCCTCAATCTTTCTCTCCCGGGACGCGATACCGACTACCTCGTGACGCTCCTTGATGAAGAAGGATTCGCAGTTTCTACACGGAGCGCTTGTGAGACCGATAGCGAGGAGGGTTCTCGGGCCGTTTTCTTCCTCACGGGTGACCCCGCGCGCGCCCGTTCGACGCTGCGAGTCTCGTGGGGACCGTCCACCCGCTCCCGGGCATTGATGCGTTTTGCAAAGACTCTTGCGCGCGCGGTCGCGTTTATTGACAACCCTAGTCGCGGGTAGCATTATTACGATTATGAACATAGAGGAACTCTCCAAATCTCAACTCATACTCCTCACGATTCTCGTGAATTTCGTGACCTCGGTTGCGACGGGTATCTTGACGGTCTCACTTCTCGACCATGCGCCCGCCTTCGTGACCCAGACGGTGAACCGTGTTGTCGAACGCACTATCGAGACGGTCGCGGCGGCGGCACCTGCCGCCATCATTCAGGCACCTGCGCCCTCGAATCAAGACCTTGTCACTGCCGCCATCGGCGCAGACGCCGCACGCGCGGTCGCTATTTATGCCGCTGATACCGGCACTTCCACGCCCGCTATCGCTATCGGCACGTATCTCCCGAAGTCGCGCGCTATCGCGACTGCCGCTCAAGACGCTTTGCCGAAAGAAGTACTCGTTGGATTCACTGATGGTTCATACAGCGCCGCGTCGCTTGCACACGAAGGGAGTGGCATCGCTATTTACGGCTTCGCCGACAAAACAGTATTGCCCAAAGCATCATCGCCAATCCTGATCGCATCAAACGAACTTCGCCTCGGCGAGACAGCTCTCGCGCTCTCTGCCGACGGTGCCGCCGCAACCGGCATCGTTGCTCGGGTGAGCGAAAAGGGTATTCATACCACTTTGCCGGATATCGGTGCAGGGAGCGCCGTTGTTGACCTTTCAGGTAATCTTATCGGCATAGGCGCAGGTGTTACTCCCGGCCTCCTCATCAGCGCAGATAAAGTAACGTCACTTCTTACGGCGACCTCGACTACCGCAACTTCGACTGCTGCAGCGAAGTAATATCTCTACGATGCCCCCATTCAATAATTTCACTACCAAAGCAAAAGAAGCAGTACGGCGCGCACACGAGCTCGCGATAGAGCGCGGACAGAATCACGTTTCGCCGCTTCACTTGCTCGCCGCGCTCGTGCTCCAGGAAGAATCGCTCGTGTTCTCGATACTCGACCGAATGGAAGTCGACACGAATCAGCTTGGCGATGCGGTGCTTGAACATCTTGAGACTCCCGAGAGCGCCTCGGTACTCTCGCCGGCATATCAGATATACCTCACGCCGGATCTCGCAGAGGCGCTTGAGGCGGCGGGGAAGATAGCGGCGCGCATGAACGACGCGTTTGTCGGCACTGAGCACCTGTTCCTCGCAGTCGTCGAGCACCCCGGGCCGGCCGCCGACCTTCTCGCACGGTTCGGTATCACTCGCGAAGCGGCGCTCGTTGTGCTCAAAGAAATTAAGAGTTCAAAGGACGGACAGAACGCCGAGCCGAAACGCTTCCGCGCGCTCGCGAAGTATGCGCGCAATCTCACCAAGCTCGCCGCCGAGAATAAGCTCGACCCGGTCATCGGCCGCGACAGCGAGATAAATCGTGTCATCCAGATACTTGCGCGACGCACCAAGAATAATCCGATTCTCATCGGTGAGGCGGGCGTCGGTAAGACCGCCATCGCCGAAGGGCTCGCCGCACGCATGGCGCAGAACGATGTTCCCGAATCGCTGAAGGGCAAGGAGCTTCTCTCCCTTGATCTCGGGCTTATGATCGCCGGTACCAAATATCGCGGCGAATTCGAAGAGCGCATGAAGAACGTGATGAAGGAGGTGGAACGCGCGGAAGGGAAGGTTATCCTCTTTATCGACGAACTTCACACACTCGTAGGCGCCGGAGGCGCCGAGGGCTCGCTCGACGCGTCGAATATGCTGAAGCCCGCGCTCTCTCGCGGCGAGATACGCGTTATCGGCGCGACGACGCTGAAGGAGTATCAAAAATATATAGAGAAAGATGCCGCGCTCACGCGCCGGTTCCAGTCGGTGTTCGTCTCTGAGCCTTCAGTAGAAGATGGTGTCGCGATACTTCGCGGTCTGCGCGATAAGTACGAGCTTTTCCACGGCGTGCGTATTACCGACGGTGCTATCGTCGCGGCGGTTGAGCTCTCGAGCCGCTATATCAGCGATAGATTTTTGCCGGACAAGGCGATTGATTTGATAGATGAAGCGGCATCAGGACTGCGCATCGCGCTTGAGAATAAGCCGCCGCTTCTTGAGGAGACTGATCGTAAGATTCGCCGGCTTGAGATCGAGAAGCAGGCCTTGCAGAAAGACTTGGAGGGCGAGCACGCAAAAGAGATAAAAGAACGCATCAAGATTATCGATAAAGAGGTCGCCGACCTGCGCGAGAAGACGAGCGAGCTCGAGCTCAAATGGAAGAATGAAAAGGAGGTTCTGACCGGCATTCGCGCGGCGAAGACCGAACTTGAGGCGCTCAAGATACAAGCGGACAACGCCGAGCTAGCGGCTGACCTCGGTACGGTTGCCGAGATTCGCTACGGCAAGATGCCGGGCATCGAGAAAGACCTGGAGACGAAGCTCAAGCGTCTGAAGACGCTCCAGAAGTCGCGACGCGTGCTGAATGAAGAGGTGACCGAACAGGACATCGCGTCGGTAGTTTCCCGTTGGACCGGTATTCCGGTTGTACGCATGCTCGAAGAAGAGGCGGCAAAGCTTGGCCGTATGGAGAACTCGCTCACAAGCAGCATTATCGGGCAGGATGTCGCGGTGAAGAAAGTTACCGACGCGGTGAAGCGCTCGCGCGTGGGCATTTCTGATCCGAATCGCCCTATCGGTTCGTTCCTCTTCCTCGGGCCGACCGGTGTCGGTAAGACTGAGCTCTCAAAGAAACTTGCGGAGTTTATGTTCAACGACTCTGATGCGCTCGTGCGGGTTGATATGAGCGAGTTTATGGAGAAGCATTCGGTGGCGAAGCTTATCGGCGCGCCGCCGGGGTATGTCGGCTACGAAGAATCCGGCACCTTGACTGAGCGCATACGTCATCGTCCGTATGCGGTGGTGCTCTTCGACGAGATAGAGAAAGCGCATCCCGAGGTGTTCAATATCCTTCTGCAGGTGCTCGACTCGGGTCACTTGACCGACGGCAAAGGTCGCAAGGTCAATTTCAAGAATACGATTATCGTGCTCACGAGCAATATCGGCGGCGAGTTTATCGATAAGCTCGCGAATATCGGTTTCGGCACTGCGGGTGCTACCGAAGCGATGCAGTACGAGCAGACAAAGGAGCGTGTGATGGGAGCCTTGAAAGAGCACTTCCGTCCCGAATTCTTGAATCGACTCGACGACATCATTATCTTCGATGTGCTCGCGAAAGAGGCGCTCGCCAAGATAGTCGACACGCAGGTTGAAGAGGTGCAGAAGCGGCTTGCGCAGAAGCGCATCGCGCTCGTACTCGAACCTTCGGTGCACACCTGGCTCGCCGATAAGGGCTACAACCCTCAGTATGGCGCCCGCCCACTCCGTCGCACGATACAGGACAAGATACTCACCCCGCTTGCTTCGATGATGGTCGCGCAGGGCGTTATGGAGGGTGGTACCGTGACCGTCTCTATCAGGAACGACGAACCGCATTTCGAGGTGAAAAAGAAGGCGACACGTGTGTCGCGCGCAGGCGCGTCAGCTGGCACAAAAGTCGCTTAGCGCGAAACGGAAAAGGTTATTTTTGAGCACGGCGTATTTTCCTGCTTGAAAATCGCCTCGCCCTCGGCTCGTCAGCCTGCGGGAGTCTCAAAAATAACCTTTTCCGTTTCGCTTGCGGGCAGGTGTCGCATCTGGTATATTTTTCTTATGTCCCAAATCCGCCTTATCAAGCTCAAGTCGACGAAGTCGCCGCACGTCATCTGGACGCGCAAGAACAAGAAGACCGTCGAGCGTAAGATCGAGCTCACGAAGTTCGACCCCACGCTGAAGAAGCGTGTGCTCTTCAAAGAAGCGAAGAAATAAAACCGCCCCCACAGGGCGGTTTTATTTTACCTCCTGTATCTTCCGCTTCAGTTTCTCATTAAGCTGTATAAAATCGTCGCGGCTTATTTCCGAGCGTTGCCACCCTTCGATGGTGATACCGTCGCCCTCTCGTCGAGGAATGATGTGGAAGTGGGTGTGTATGATGTACTGCCCGGCATCAAGACCGTTGTTGAGGAGGACATTGTAGCCTCCATGATCAACGCTGATAGCGTCGCCAACTTTCTTGATGGATACGAGCATGTCTCCCAGGGTCTCATCCGGTATCATCGCGAGGTCGGGGTACCTCTTTTTCGGTATGACAAGCACATGCCCGTCCTCGTTTCCGGGAATGTCGATAGACATGAAAGCGGCCGAATGCGGCGTCTCGTGAAGCATGATGAACGGGTAACCGTTTCGATGGGTGGTTTTTCCGGAAGCCAGATTCTCGAAGAGATAGAATCGCTCAGAGGCGTTCTTGAATACCGCAGGAGTCTTCCCGACAATGTCTTGCACCGTACGCTCTATCTTCGCTTCTGCCGCGGGTCGGTTCGTCGCATAGTCGGGCACCTCGTCCATGTCTCGCACAGAGGTCTTTTCGCCGATGGCGAGGTCATTGAAAAGGATGCCATACTTGTAATTGAATTCTGAACGCATGAAGTCGATATGGTCTTCCGCCATGCCGATGACGATGTCGTATTGGTCGAGCAGGTCTTTCGTAAGTCGCCTCTGCTCGTGTCGGACATCGTTGATGCCGACTTCGCTTAAGGTTGCGCGTACTTTCGGGTCAATTTCTTGTGGCACGGCGAGGGTGCCGGCGGAGCCGACGGTCCAGCCGGAAATCTCGTTATCGGAGAGGTATTTCTTGAAAGATTGTTCCGCAGAGAGGCTTCGAAAGACGTTCCCGGTGCAGACGAAAAGAATGCTTCTTGAAGAGTTCATGACCTTGAGTATATACTTGTCTTTCGATAATACTAAATGTGTCGCTTCGCTCTGTATTTTTGCTTGGCCGCAGAGGACTGCGGCACCCGCATAAAATATAGTCGTCGAAGACACCTCCTTATTTTATGCGGGCTTACGAAGCCTGGGATGGAACACTCTCGAAGCGACCATTCTCCGCTGGAAGGGGATATTCGGAGTTCATGGAGCCATCCTAGTAGCTTAGTGGGGCGAGAAGCAATCGGCTCTACGTCTGTTTCCCCTATATATTTTACGGTAGGGGCCACACCCTTTAACCAAGAGGGTGTTCGTTTTTAGAAAATGATTCCCTACCAGGCGAAGGCTCGACTGCGGTATGAACGCGCAGCCGCATACCCAAAGGCACGCTTCTTTGCGGGGCTCATGCGCTTAATCGTTTTCTCCGCTTTGCGTGGATTTGAGCTCCATACCGCACCAAGGGGGCGGAACCATGTGCCACGGCTCGTATAGGCCCCTCCTCGACCACGCATATGCTCACCCCAACGCACGTAGGGAGATCGGCGGGTCATACCCGTATAGATGTGTTTTGAGCCATCTGGGCGGGTTGTCTCTGCCACATAGACATAGCCACCCTTAGGTTTCGGAGCACCAGCACTCATCAAAAACAGTATACACTATGTATATTAGTATGTCAAGTTTACTACTTATCAATGGAGTCTAAGATAGAGGTATGCCGAGCGAAAACGAAGCCATTTCTGTTTCTGATCTGATACACCAGATCAATGCTTCCTTACTCAAGCATCGTGCTCGAGTACATGGCGAAATAACCAAGGTAGACTTCTACCCTAAGGCGGTATATTTCTCCGTTCGCGATAAAACCGAAGATGCCGTGCTCAGCTGCATGATTTGGAAGAGCGATTATGCACGGAATGCAGTTGAGCTTGCCGCCGGCATGGAGGTAATCGTTAGCGGTGTGCCAGAAATATATGCTCCTCGAGGTAGTTTTACCTTAAAGGTTCAAACCATAGAGCTTTTTGGTGAGGGAAAACTTAAGCAGGAATACGAGCTCTTGAAGAAGAAACTAACGGAGGAAGGCCTCTTTGCTATTGAGAAGAAGAAAAAGATACCTGCCTACGCCCGCAATATCGGCATCATTACTTCCAAGTCCGGAGTCGTTCTTAGGGACTTTCTGATGAATGTTGGTTCGCATGGATTCAAGATCATTCACATAGATTCCCGGGTTGAGGGCAAGGACGCCTTGCATGAGCTGCACCAAGCTCTTGAAACGATGGCGAAGCAGGATATTGATGTGCTGGTAATCGTAAAAGGAGGTGGAGCACTTGAATCTTTCCAGGCATTTAACAATGAGTCTTTTGTGCGTGCACTAGCAAAATTTCCATTCCCGGTGATAACCGGGATCGGGCATCAGCCGGACATAACACTTGCACAGCTTGTGGCCGATCATGGAGCTGATACACCTACTGCTGCGGCACAGAAACTGAACGAAGAGTGGAGTCGCGTCTCGGCAATCCTTAGGAGCGCTGAAAACAAAATTATTGGAAGATACGCCCGTGAATTATCTCTCAACCGAGAAGTTATTTTGAATGCCTCAGCTACTGTTATGGACGCGTTTAATCGTTTTGAGCGAGTAATACGTGATCTTAGAAAGGATATACAGGGAGCAATTGCAGTAATGCGCGCGATGCTAAATAAACACACTGATACTGTTGGCAAGACCTTAGATCGTCTCAAGAATCTCTTGAGGCAAGGAATTGGCCGTAAGAATGCTATTTTGAGAGAGGTTTCTGAGAAAATAAGTCGATCTCAAAGTAGTGTTCTCTATACCGCTTCGGTGGGTCTCAGTGAATACATAGAGGAAATACCTCAGCTCTTATTGCCAGTATTTAATGGGATTTCATCTGATCTATCTATAGGCTCAGAAACGATTGGGCGTGTCTTTCGCCCAGCTCTTGCCGCAGCTACTGCGAATATGCGCAGCTATGAGGCACAAATCGACGCTCGCAATCCTGAGAATAATCTAAAACTGGGGTATAGCATTGCGTATGCTGGTGGGAAGCTCCTGCGAGACGCGGCTCAGCTCAAGACAGGCGAAATTACGGAGGTTCGCTTGCTTAAGGGTAGTTTTACCTCCAAAGTGGAAAATATAACTAAATAACTATGACGAAGAATGAAAGAGGGGCGGGACAAGATACTAATATCACAGACAATCTCACAGAACTTGCTGGGATTGTGAAATGGTTTGAGAGCCAGCAGGAGGTAGACGTTGAGGAGGGGTTGGGGAAGGTGCGTGAAGCAGCCAAGCTCATTAAGCAGTCCAAGGCTCGCCTCGCTGATATCGAGAACGAATTTAAGGAGATTGAGAAGGAGATTAAGGACGATCTTGGGGATGAGTCTGTTGCGCCTGTTGCTGCACAGCCGTCCACGGCTAAATCTGCGCCAGCGGCGAGCGAAGAAATTTCTTACCCTGACGAAGACGTTAATCCTGAAGACATTCCTTTTTAAGAAAAAGATTCCTTACCAAGCAAAACTTCGATTGTGGTACTTAGAGATTTCTAATTATGTAGGGGTCTAATTTCTTCACCCCTCTGACACGAATACGATACGTATTTTCAATATTGGGCACTAGGGGTGCAGGTGGCTCCGCTCCGCTTATTAAGTTGATACCTCCATTATTCTCAAATTCTGGCTCTTCTTGCACTTGCGGCCCTCCTCCAGATATCTGCTTCCAAAAATCCTTATATATCGAATCCAAATAACTATTTGAAAGCCTTCCGCTAATGTTTTTTGCTGCTACAGAAACAAAACCTTCCCGTTCGTCTTTCCTAATGACCCCAAAGATTTTCTCCAAAGTAATCTTTTTTACTGCTCCTTGATATGCCTCAAGTTCGTCAATATTCAGAAAATATACTTTCAACTTCTTTATTCCTGGGCAGCCACCGACTTCCAGGAGATCTAACTCCGTTTCTATAATCTCCTTATAAAGATTGGAGGAGACCATAGGAACATCCAAGAAAACAATCACCGGGATCAATTTCTTCCAGCGAAAAATCTTAAGCTCATCATGATCAGGAATGTCTTGTATGCGCTGATACATTTGCTTTATGCTCCCTACCATTTTGGCAACTTCCTTCTTAAGAAGTTCTTTCTCTCCCGTTCGTTTAGCCAGTAATGGGAACTGATAGGCTTTTACCTCAAACAAATATACCTTCCATCGACCTGAACGCACCCAGAAATCAATAAACTTAGCTTCGGCCTTTCCTTTCTTGTAATGAATCTCTCCGAAAACATTCTCTTCACCATAAATACCCTTCAGAATTAATCCGACGTAGCTTTCGAAAACACTGCCAAAATAATCTCGAAAATCGCGATGAGTGCCTTTTGCAAAGAAATACTCATGGAACCACCAATATAGGCCTGCAAAGCCTTTCTTTAGAGCGAATATAATATTAGGAACTACATACGGATCTTCGGAGGGAATATTCGTCTTTATAATTGGATAAATTTGAAGGGGGTTGAATCGAGTCTTGGTGTTCTCAGGCAGTAGGCCTTCATTCATCCGTTTATCTTCTTCTTTGAAGAGGTTGTAATCGGCAGACAGCATATCGAGAAATTTCGATACCTTCTCATCAGTCAGGACTGATTTTAGAGAAGGAATCGCAGCCTGGGTTAAAGACTCTTTCCTAAAAGTTCCTGTCTTTTGTGCGCAAGCAAATACCGCCATAACCAAAAAGAAATACTCAGAAATAGTTAAGCCGACTTCTCGTTCGAAGATTGTTGAGAGGTTCTCAAACTTAACAGGCTGAATTTCATTAATTATCTTGGTGAAAATAACAATGTTCCTTGATATGGCTAGCGCTGGATTAAATTGAAGCTCAAGCTGCTCGCTATGCATTCGAACCATTAAGGATGGGAAATCTTTTCGATCAAAAGGCTTGGAGGGGTCTCTGATCAATTCAGGCATAACAAGGCTATTGCTGTATATATTGCAAAGGGTCAATATGTTTTGCCGATCAGTGATCTGCTTCTTGTATTTATAGTCGTTGGCCCTTGAGACCAAGAGAATATTTGCAAGATACGCAAGTGCAAACTGCGTAATAAAAACTCCGTAGGTTGGATCTCTATAGCCTCCTTTCCCGATTTTGTCCGGACTTTTTGAGTTGAATATCGCACTAGAGACGCGGCCAAGAGCTACTAGACCATTACGGAGATCGTATTTTCCCAAAACCTCAAGAAGCTCTTCTTCAGAGACTCTCTTTTCATCACTACGAGCGAGATTGCTTATATCTGCATTAGCCCACAAGACCTTTGAAGATTGAGATGCCGTGTCGTGTATTTCGGGTGAGGGCATAGGTCCAAAAGTCTGGCAGCAGTTTTGTTATGATAATCGTAAATTAAGTTATGAAAAGACCCTCCCCAAGGCAGATGCGATATGCGTACGGTCTTATGAATTTCCATAGATCTAAGCGACAAGTTGCCCTGGATGCGGGGTTCGCGGAGAGCACCGCCAGAGTGCCGAAATTAATCGAAAACAAGGCTGGTTTTAAGCTCGCAATGGCTCAATTGGCCGGTGAGACAGAGAATGTGTCCATGAAGCTCATGTTTGAATTGCAGGCACGTGATCTGGGGGAGATGAGCAATGACGATCTCCTACATTCTCTTGAGGTAATGTCCCGCGTTCACGAGAGATTTACCTCTAAATCCATCTAAGCTCAAAACGTGGTACAGTTTTTAGGTGCTCCCAGTTGAATAAGAAGACCTAACCCGCCAGCTGTGGCTGTCGGTATGGTCGAAAGTCCTTGGAAGATAGAAAACCCATCATGTGGGCCTGTCTTCCAAGGCCATAGCGGGAAACCGTTATGGGAGGCGCAAGCCTCCACCCACGTGGTGGGTTTTTTGTATACCTACCACCCCATTAATTCTTCAAAATTATCTTACATATATGGAGGCACAAAAACCTGTGAGTCGATTGAGTTGGGGGCAATACTTATTTGTTGGCGTGGCTATGCTAATCGTTGGTTTTTCGATAACTAATACTTACGCCGATACTTCCGTCATGTGGAACGTAGGGGCAGGAGTACAGCTCGTAGGATGGGGTTTCTTTATAACAGGCGTAGTGCGCGGGGTAAAAGGAAGAACAAAATGAATATAAATAAACATTCGTTGTTGGGAGTAGTGATGATAATACCCATCGCACTTATCGTCGCTCTGCACCCAATTCCAGCAAAAGCTTCACTACTTTTTCCTGGTTTTAGCTTTCCTTGCCCGGCTGAGATTGGTTGTACAAAAGAACAAACACAGGCACGTGTGCAACTACAGAAACAAGCGGCATACGACGCGGGATGCCAGAGTTACATAGATAGTCATGGTGGTCACGGCACCTCTGTGTCTGCAAGCGACGGCAGCGAGTGCAAGACGACATGCAGCACCGGATACCATCTGAATGCAGTAAACGCGTGCGCTCCAAACACAACAGTTGCTCCGGCTACTTCAAATCAATCGGTATCGCAGAGCGGAAAATATGCCTCCGGGCTTACGACACAGCAGATAAATGCCATCGTCGTGCTACTGCAAGCGTTTGGGGCGAGTCAGACGGTCATTGTTCAAGTCGAGGCCGCTTTGCGAGGAAAATAGGAACATGCTCTATTTTCTGCTAATTGTGATCGCTGTTGGTGTGCTTCTCATTTCTCCTGCTGGAAAAAAGATTCTGAAGTGGGCGGCAATAATCGCAGTTATAGCAGCGGCCCTAAGTGCTGCCGTATTAGGGATCATGTTGATTTCTGAAAAATACGGAGGAACTTGGGGCATACTCGCAGGACTTGCTTTGCTGGGGCTAGTGCTCAGGATGTTTGGGTTCGGACAGGATGATAAATCCACTGGTTAGATTTGCATACCAGAAACGGACACGGTAAACTGACTGGAGTTCATTGAATGTCTCCCTATCAAATATAGCGGTAATCCGCCACCCAATCTGACAGCCGTGCGACTCTTCGCATAACGAATATAACAGCCACGCGACTTTTCTCTTCGCGAAACTATCAAACAAGCAGACAGTCTATGAACGCCTTATTCACAAGGTGTTTTCTTGTATTTATTGCGAGAAGCGCTGTTAGTAATGCTTGTTTCTTGCAGTAGCTCTGGGTGAAGCAAAATCCGCCACCTGGAGCTACTAGAGGGCACGCGGATAAAAAAATCACATGGCAAATCATGAGAATTCTCTCGTGGCCAAATTTGGGCACGAAAAGCGATGGGTTAATTGGAAGTACGAAGAGCGAGACGGGAAAATTACCAAGGTGCCGTATGCGGTTAACGGCAAAAGGGCTTCTAGCGTTGACTCTTCCACGTGGAGCACTTATGCCGAAGTTTCCAGGATAAGTAGCAACGTAGGGATTATCTTCACCGAGGATCAACGCCTCCTTGGGATCGATATAGACCACGTTGTTGAAGATGGTGTGGTGAGCGACGATATTCAGCGCTTTATAGACGCTGCGGAAACATATACGGAAATCTCGCCCAGCGGCACAGGCCTGCACCTGTTCTTGGCGGTAACAGAGCCTCTCTCACTGACAAAGCACAAGAAAGCGCCCTACGAGCTGTATACCTCAAAACGGTTCTTCACGGTCACTAGGAACGAGTTCACGGACTCGCCTGTGCGGACTGTTACGCCTGAAGAGGCTCTGAGGCTTCTCGCAATCATTGGTTATCCGTGGAACAAAGATGAGCCGGAAGCGCCAGCGGCGGTGCTTGGCGGCGGTGTCAGGCCACCTGCGTTGCCGCCCATGGCCGACGAGGAGCTTCTTGAGAAGATGTTTGCCTCGAAGAATGGGCACACGATAAGAGCTCTCTACCGAGGCGATATATCGAGCTACGAAAACGACGATTCTCGTGCTGACATGGCACTCTGCGCCCATCTCGCCTATTGGACGCACAATGACGGGGCTCAGATGGAACGTATATGGCTTGCCTCAGGGCTTGGACAAAGAGAAAAGACTCAGGGCCGGAAGGATTACCGTGAGCGAACGATTGCAGCCGCGATAGAGGGTAATGCCCAAGCGCGGTCTGAGAAGAACGTGCCTCAAAAGAGCCATGGGGCACAATCGGTTGGCGCGCAAGCGATAACCATCCGTATGTCGGATGTGCAGCCTAAGCCTATTGAATGGCTGTGGTTCGGACGTATAGCTCTCGGCAAGCTCACGATCATTGCCGGAGATCCGGGGCTCGGTAAGAGCCTTACTACTATCGACATGGCGGCAAGGGTGTCGAAGGGCTGTGCATGGCCACTCGAAGGCTCTCTAGCGCCCCTGGGTAACGTGGTATTCCTCTCTGCTGAAGACGATCCGGGAGACACAATCAGGCCTCGTCTTGACGCTGCGGGTGCGGATTGTTCGCGCGTGCATGTAATTCAGGCGATCAGGGACGCGAATGAGGAAGGCAGACCGATGGAGCGAATGTTCTCGTTCAGAAAAGATATTACCGTCCTCGAAGATCTGTTGCGTACGCTCTCGGACTGCCGTCTTCTCGTGATTGACCCTGTGTCGGCATATTTGGATGGAACGAAAAGTCACGAGAACGCAGAGGTGCGACAAGTCCTGGCTCCGCTTGCTAAGCTGGCGGCGGATTTCGGTGTCGCGGTTGTCGTGGTGCAGCACCTCAACAAAAACAGCGGAGATAACGCCATGTACCGCTCAATGGGCTCTATCGGCTTTGTTGCTGCTGCCAGAGCCGCCTATATCGTTACCAAGGACAAGGATAACCAGGAGCGTAGGCTGGTGATGCCGATCAAAAATAATCTCGCGAAAGATACGCTCGGTCTGGCCTACTCGGTCGTCGAGGCCTCAAACAGAGCTCCTATGCTCGTGTGGGAGTCTGAGGCAGTAACAATTACGGCCGACGAAGCATTGGGCCGCTCAGACTCCGATGAAGAAAAGACAAAAATTGAATGGGCGATACAGGTGCTGGAGGTTGTGCTCGCGGACGGCCCGGTTGCGGCGACAGAAGTTAATCGTGAAGCAAGACAGGCTGGCATATCCCAAAGCACGCTGCACCGCGCGAAGGACAAGCTAGGCGTAAAACCGAAGAAAGCCAGTTTCAAGGATGGGTGGGTATGGTCGTTGCCCAACCGCGAAGGTGTTCAGATAAGCGAAGATGCCACACCTAAAGAGGTGGGTATCTTGGGGATGGATGAACACCTTGGTGAATAGGAGGAATTCACTTGGGCATGATCGATCTGGTCGAATTCAAGCAGTTACTGAGCCCCGAGGTGCGTGCTTTGCCTGAAAAGGAGATTGAGCGTATCCGTGAGCTTCAGTACGGCTTTGCTAACGCCATATTTGAGATGTGGCTTAGGGATCGTCACACCTCGTCCATCGAAGAAAATGAGAACAACACTAAAAGCTGATATACTACGTAGGTACACAACTTCATACCGAGAGCTTTTTTATTGCCTGATTAAAATAATCGGGCACGGAAAGGGGCTAAGGTTGTTCAGCGTCTCTCGGGATGTTGTGTACACCAACCTTAGTCCCTTTTTGTATTCCACTTATGAAGTCTGCTGAAAAAATAAATGTCATCGGGCACTGCCGAGTGAGCTCTTCAAAACAAGCGCAAGAAGGCGAAAGCCTTAGCGTGCAAGAAGGAATCGTTCGTGCGCACGCCGAGCGGAATAATTGGAACATGGTGAAGGTGTGGCACGAGAGCTACTCGGGCCGAAAAGAAACTCGGCCAGTATTTAACGAAATTCTTACTTACCTCGATTCTCATCCGAGGCAGATTGAATACTATGTCTTTCGTACCATTGATCGCTTCACGCGCGGTGGTACGGGGATGTATGACCAAATGAGGAAGGAGCTCTTGAAGCGTGGTGTGGCAATGGTTGATACGAGCGGAATGATTCAGAAATCAAAAAATACTCTTGAGGATTTAGATTTTGAATATTCATGGAGCCGTCATTCTCCGAGCGAGATCACGGAAGTTGTGGTAGCGACCACTTCAAAACAAGAAGTAACCAATATTGAGACTCGTATGATTGGGCAAGAGATCCGATTAACGCAACAGGGGTACAAGGTTCGACACGCGCAAGACGGCTTCTTGAATACCAAGATTTACGATACCGACGGCAAGAAGCGCACGGTGATGATTGAGGACCCTATCCGCGCCAAGTATCTTCAGGCAATGTTCGAACTTCGTGCAGAAGGTCAGTTGAGTGATTCAGAGATCGTGAGTCGGGTAAATGCAATGGGATACCGCAGTCGAGCGCACAAGAAATGGGACAAGAGCCACACGAGAATCCTTGGCGCGGGCGGTGGAAAACTGCTTACGGTGAAGCATTTGCAGGAAATCATCCAGCGCCCCATTTACGCAGGTTTAATTTGCGAGAAATGGACGAAGCATAAGCCGGTGAAGGCAAAGTTTGACGGCCTAGTGTCCGTGAACATTTTCAACAAGGCAAATAGAGGAAAGGTCTTCATAGAAGAAAAAGATGATGGGTCTTATGGAATTCTGTACGACCACTATCCCGATCGTGTCGTCGTGAAGAGAATGCGAGACAACCCGCTATTCCCGTATAAGTCGGTGGTGATGTGCCCAGAATGCGGGAAGCCGTTCATGGGAAGTCGCTCACGAAGCAAGAGCGGCAATCCCGTGCCGTATTACCATTGTTCGCGCAAACACAAGTGGATTGGGTTCAATAAGTCTGCGTTTGAGAAGACAATCGAAGATTATGCGAACCGGCTTTATTTCTTGCCGGACGAGACAACGAGCATGAAGGCCTCGCTGAAGCACCTGTATAACGAGCGTAAGTCAGAAATCGCTCGTGAGACGGTATCTATGGAGGAAAATGTCGCTGAGCTAAAGATCCAAAAGAAAGAGGCTTTAGAGGCGTTTAAGGCAGCCACAAGTGAGGTAGTGCGCCGCGAGCTCGAAAGAGATATTGAGCAGCTTGAGACTCGCATCAACGGATCCGGCGCGGAGCACGCAAGTCTCAAGATTACGGAGTCAGATATCGATGCTTTCATGGAGTACGCAAAAGGCATAATGGAACACCCAGCAAAAGCGCTATTGAATACAGTAAATGCGCGCCATCAGGAGTCTCTTTACTCTGTGGTATTCGACGAACTGCCATCTATTACGGAGATGGCTAATGGAACACCTAAATTGTCTTGGATTTTCAGGCTTTCTGAGGAATCTCAGACACCTAAATCTGTGTTGGCGGGCCCACTAGGAATCGAACCTAGGCTGTCGGTTTTGGAGACCGATGTACTACCATTATACGATGGACCCTTCGCACTCACGTACGATACCAGACGCTGGGATGGTTTACCACGAGCGATTTATCCCAAACGCAGTCGAGGGGAGTCGAGTGGGGAAAGCCGTCCCAGGCAGGGCGATGCGCGGTATGATAGAGATATGCGTTCTCGCACTTCACTCTTCGCGCTTCTGCTTGTGGCGGGTTTGTTTATAGTACCCGCTATTGCCTCTGCACAAAGCGTACCGTTTTTCGGCCCCATCATCCCCCAGGAAGCTAATCAGGGGCTGTGCCCGGCGAGTTGGGGTATGGTCATCATCGTCATCAATCGGATTATCGCGTTCATGATCACGCTCGCTATTGTCTTCGTCGCGCCTTTAATGATTGCCTATTCCGGATTCCTCTTCGTCGTGAATCCTGTAAACGCGAGCGGGAAAGAGAAGGCGAAAGAAATTTTACGGAACACCGTTATCGGCATCGTCATTGCACTCTCGGGCTGGATGATCGTCGATGCGCTTATGGCGGTGCTCTATAACCCAGGCAATGCTGGCGGGACATGGATGACTATTATCAGGGGAAATACTGCCGATGTGTGCCTCCCGCAGAAAGGAGCGTTACCTAGCGGTACATTGAATCAAACCGGCACGGTAACGAATGTAGGAGTAAGTCCCGGCGCTGCTACGGGAAGATATACGTTTGATCCGGGCATAGCCGTACAGACGAAAGACGAATCAGGCCCGCTCTCGAGCTTGCTCTCCTGTATGGCGGGGAAATTACCGGCAGGTGTTGGTAGGATTTCCTCGATTTCTGATAGCCTTATAACAAGCGGTCAGAAGACTTTTGCGCAGTGTGCAACGGGTGGCTGTCAGCATCAGGCAAACTCGTGTCATTATGGAGGCAAGACCTGCATTGGCAGCTCGTATGCCGTTGATTTCGGTGATGATGAAAACATCACAATACTCACGGCCGCTGCAAAGGCTTGCGGTGCTCAAACCCTCAATGAAGGGACGCATCTGCACGCGAGCGTCGGTGCCGTGAGCGGTTGCGGTTGCGGTCTCTAAATTAGGACATAGGGTGTCCTAATTTGCGCAGCCAAGCTTTCTGGCGGCGGGCGTATTGCCAGAGCTTCGCCGAAAGTTTGGGTAACAGTTCAGCCTTCAGTCGCGCCGCGTCCTCCGTAGCTTTAGCGGAGGAGGACAGATATTCACCGACAATCTTGTATTCGAGCCCGAGCTCGTCAAGACGTGCGTCGCTGGTTTCTTCTCGTACCCGGCGCACTTCGTCAATAAGCCCGCGCTCAAAGGCGTTTGCGAGACGCGTATCTATTTTCTTTCGTAATTCTTCTCTTGGCGGGTCAATTACTATCCATTCCACCTCATATTTCCCGAGGTTCGACCTCGGGGGAACTGCTCCTTGTGCAATGATGATTTCGAGTGCCCGGATGAGCCTCCGTCTGTTCTTCGGGTCAAGTTCGGCGGCGCGGCGGGGATCACGTTCCTCAATCTGTGCATACAGTTCCTCGTTCGTACATTTCTCCAACTCTTCGCGCAGCGCGGGGTTCGCGTCAGTATTTGCGGGGAGTCCGTGCAGGAGCGCATCAAAGTAGAAATGAGTGCCGCCAACGAGTATCGGCAGCTTACCTCGTGCGGTTATCTCGTCGATAAGGTGCGTTGCGTCTTGTACAAAGTCTCCTGCAGAATAATTCTCATTCGCATCGCGAATGTCTATAAGGTGATGGGGCACGCCGCACATCTCCTCAGCCGTGATCTTCTCCGTGCCGATATCGAGCCCGCGATACACCTGGCGAGAGTCGACGGAGATAATCTCGCCGTCGCGAGCAAGCGCCTCTTCGATCGCCCGGGAGGATTTACCCGAGGCGGTCGGGCCTATGATGCATAGAATGTGGGTACCGGTCATGCTAAGGACTATACGTCCTATGCCCAGTAGGACAAAATGGCATCGTGCTCCCGCGATACATTTTTATTGCCCTCGGAACCCTTTGTGTGTAAAATTGCTGCATGAGAATCATTATCCACTGGCACAGGAAAGCTATGCCATTTAGTCCTCACTGGGTATGAAAGAGACCAAGAGCAACTATTGCGAGTATTGCGGCGAGTTCCACGACTTCGTCCACGACCATACGTCGCTCGTGAAGGTGGGCGAGTCAGTGCCGGACTTCGAGTTTGAGGCCTACCACAACGACAAGACAGTAACGATGAGTCTCTCGCGCCTGCGCGGTAAGTGGGTCGTACTTGTCTTTTATCCCGCCGACTTCACCTTCATCTGTCCGACTGAGCTCGAAGAGCTTGCGGCGCTGTACCCGAACTTTCAGAAGCTCGGTGCCGAGATAATCTCGATCTCGACCGACACGGTCTTCACGCATAAGGCGTGGCGCGACGTCTCGCCGAATATCAAGAAGATAGGATACCCGATGGCGGCCGACCCGTCGGGCAAGATGGCAGACGCGTTCGGTGTACTCATTGAAGGCAATGGGCCGGAGCTCACGCCAGACGAGGGGCTCGCGCTTCGCGGCACCTTTATCATCGACCCAACCGGCACACTCCGTTCAATGGAGATCAATGATAACTCTATAGGACGCAAGGGAGCTGAGACGCTGCGCAAGCTCCAGGCGGCGCAATTTGTGGATACCCATAAAGGTGTGGTGTGCCCGGCCTCGTGGGAGCCGGGAGACGATACGCTCGAGCCAGGCATGGACCTCGTCGGGAAGCTGTAGGCCCTGCTTCGCCAAGGCTACGCAGGGCTACTTCGCTGTGTGTGCACTTCGTAGCTCCATTTCTGAATGGAGCGAAGTAGTGCCGGGAGAGGCTTGGTCACGCTTTACTAATTCGCTTCGCTCATAAGTATGCGCGACCCCGCCTCGCGACGCTCGGGGACTCGCGTATCGCTCCGGCTTTCAAGTCTCTCACGCACGGTGCGCAGGCACCGTGCTTCCCGGCACAGCTTTCGCTTCGCTCAATCTGTGCCGGGAGAGAGACTTGAACTCTCATGTCTTTCGACGAGGGGTTTTGAATCCCTTGCGTATACCATTTCGCCATCCCGGCAGCGCCCTTCGAAGCTTTACGCGAAGTAGGGCAATGAATTCTAGAGTACCATATGCTAAAATTGTTTTACATATGAATGATGACGCGGCGTATATCCCGACAAAATATGATTCGATCTTCTGGATTGATGTCGATCGTATCATCCCGAATCCGTACCAGCCGCGCAAGGTCTTTACCGAAGAGGGGTTGAAGTCGCTCGCAGACAGCATCCGCCAGTACGGCGTGCTCCAGCCGCTCGTGGTCTCGCGCACCGAAGTCGAGAAGCCGGACGGCGGGCTCGAAAGCCTCTATGAGCTCGTCGCGGGTGAGCGGCGCTTGCGCGCGAGCAGGCTCGCGGGATTGAAACAAGTGCCGGTCGTTATCCGTCAGGGCGACAACAATCTCACCAAGCTCGAGCTCGCCATCATCGAGAACCTCCAGCGCGAAGACCTGAACGCGGTTGACCGCGCGAAGGCGCTCCAGCGGCTCATCGATGAGTTCGGCATCTCACACGCCGAGACTGCCGCGAAGATAGGCAAGAGCCGCGAATATGTCTCGAACTCTATCCGCCTCCTCTCGCTCCCTGAATATATTCAGGAGGCCATTATCTCGAAAGAAATAAACGAGGGGCACGCCCGCCCCTTGCTCACGCTCAACAGCCGCCCCGAAGAGCGCGACACGCTCTTCAAGGAGATAACGCTCAAGAAGCTCTCCGTGCGCGCCGCCGAGCGCATCGCGCGCTCCATCGCGCAGGAGCGCGTGCGTTCGCGTCATCGCAAGTCGCCTGAAATGGTTGAGATAGAGAAATCGCTTACCGAAAGTCTCGGCACGCGCGTCATTATTGAGACGAATGCCGAGGGCGGCCGTCTCCTTATTGATTTCTTTTCTCCAGACGATCTTCAGCAGCTGGTTGACGCTCTCGCCGCAGAACAACAGGCAGTCGAGATGGCGCCAAAGGAGGAGGATGCGTATCCGCTATTTCCCAATACCACCCAAGTGTCCGATGATCCGATCGCGCCCGCGGCGCCCGAAGAGACCGAAGACGAGCTCTACTCGGTCTCCAATTTCAGCGTGTAGCTTTCTTCTTTGTCGCTCGATGTGCGCGCCGGACGCGCCCGGGCTTTGATGGTTCGGTCATGCCGAGCGCGCTGCGGATATTTCGGCGCGCGAGCGAGGTGCGTACGAACTCAAGCCACTTCGCCGAAGGTTTGGCGGAGTCGCGACGTTGTATCTCCACGATGTCTCCGTTGCCGAGCTTGGTCTCGAAGGAGACCAGCTTGCCATTGACTTTGGCACCCTGAGCGTGATCGCCGAGATCGCTGTGTATCGCATAAGCGAAGTCTATCGGCGTTGAATCTGCAGGGAGATCGATAACGTCGCCCTCCGGAGTAAAGACGAATACGCGGTGTGAGAAGAAATCCTCCTTGAGCCCTTCGACGAATTCTTCAGAACCCATGATGTCAGTATGCGCCTCGGCGAGTTCGGCGAGCCAGGGGGGGACGACGTGGTTCGTATCACTCCCCTCGGTCTCTTTTTTCGATATCTTCATAAGCGAGGGAACGAGCGAGCGCACCCACGAGAACGAGAGCGATGAGAAACGGCTTTTTTGTTCGGCCTTCTCCAGTTTAGAGACATCCTTACCCAATTGCTTGTAGGTCATATGTGAGGCGATACCGAACTGCGCGCTCCGGTGCATCTCTTCGGTGCGAATCTGTATTTCGACAATACCTGCCTCGGGGGTGACGACGGTCGTGTGGAGCGACTGATAACCGTTCGGCTTCGGAAAGGCGATGTAATCTTTGAACTCGCCCGGCAACGGGCGATAGAGCGCGTGTACGATACCGAGCGTCGTATAGCAGTCCTCAACCGACGGCACGACGAACCGCAGTGCAGCGATATCGTGAATGAGGTTGATGTCGTCATTTTTCCGCTTCAGTTTCTGATGCAGACTCCAGAGCCCTTTCATGCGGATATCAGAGCTGAATTTTGACAACCCTTTCTTCGCGAGCTCTTTCTTGATCTCTTTTTGCACCTTCAAGAGCCCGTCTTCGGTCTCGCGCGTTTTCAATTTGCGTACCTCGGCAGCATGCGTCGCGGCGTCAGGGTCGACGAAAGGGAAGGCAAGATCTTCGAGGGTACTCTTCATCTTACCCATGCCGAGACGATCGGCGATCGGAGCATAGATTTCTAGAGTCTCGAGCGCGATGCGCCGGCGCTTGTGCTCAGGCACGTGTTCCAAGGTTTGCATATTATGCTTGCGGTCGGCGAGCTTCACGATGAGCACGCGGATATCGCTCGCCGTCGCGACGAGGAGCCGGCGGAGCGACTCGGCATGACGCTCTGCGCCGCGATACTTATGCGTACCGAGCTTCGTCACGCCGTCGATGATGAAAAGAAGTTCTTTCCCGAATTCTTTTTCTATTTCTTCGCGTGATGCCTTGCCGTCTTCAACGACATCGTGCAGGAGTCCGGCGGCGATGGTGGTAGCGTCCATTCCGTATTCGGCAAGCGTCTTTGCGGTCGCGGCGGGGTGGACGAAGTAGGGTTCGCCCGAGAAACGAGATTGACCCTCGTGCGCCTTCTTAGAGAGTTCATAGGCTTTCTCAACGAAGGCGATATCGGTAGGCGAGGCACCCCGCATCAGAGCCGTAATCTCCTTGAGCGTCGTCATCGTCATTGCCGACACTATACACCGGCAAATCTATTTCAGGTATTCAGCAGCTTCAGCGGGAGAGAGGGTGTCAGGTTTGATGGTGTCGGGGAGATAGATACGGCGAAGACCCTTCTTCAAGAAGAGACCTTGCTTTGATTTATAGAGTGTCATCGTCTTACCCGTCTTGGGGTGTTTGCCGATTTCGCGCACGATCTCGACGCCTTTGGGCGGCTGCTTGGGAGTGGCGAGAAGTGCGAGCGCTGTATCGAGCGTGACGGTGTAGGGGTCGCCGATGGCGGGCTTCAGCGAGCGGAACTCGCCGTCCGAGCCGACATAGGGGCCGAACTTGCCGGTCGAGGCGAATACCGGCTTACCGGTAGAAGGATGCATCCCGAGCTCGCGCGGAAGCGAGAGATACTTGAGCGCGTCAGCGAGCGTGACCTGTGCGAGGTCGGTACCGGCGGGGATGCTCGCGCGCCGCGCGGCGGTCTTCGGTCGGCCTTTTTTACCCTTCGTAGCCTTTGGCGAAGAGGGGGCCGGTTCTTCACTCTCGGGTAGCGCCATCTCCACATACGGTCCGAATCTGCCGGTCTTTATATAAATAGGCGCGCCTGTTTTCGGATCATGTCCGATAGGTTCGTCGCCCTTGAGCTCGTGACCCTCTTCGGTGCGCGCGCCGAGACAGTCGGGGTATTTCTTGCAACTCATAAATACACCGCCGCGGCCGAGCTTCATTTCCATAGCGCTGCCGCAGAGCGGGCAGGGGAACTCTTTCGGTGCATCGCCAAGCGCGGTTGCCTTTGGCAATTTGTCTTTTGTTTGTATCGCCTTCTCAAACGGTCCGTAAAAGGCAGATAGGGTCTCGGTATAGCCGCGCTCGCCGCGCGCTATCTCGTCGAGCTCATTCTCCATCTCAGCGGTAAATGTGTCGCTCACGTATTCGGGGAAATTTTCTTCGAGCCAGCCCGAGACGACCATACCAGTCGCGGTCGGCTTCAAGGCGCGAGCGAGCTTCTCGACGTAGCCGCGATCTTGGATTGTCTTCATTATCGACGCGTAGGTAGAGGGGCGACCGATGCCTCGTTTCTCTAGTTCTTTTATCAATCCGGCTTCGGTGTAGCGGTTGGGCGGCTCGGTCTGCTTTTCTTCGCTGCCTATCGAGAGAAGCGCGAGCGGGTCGCCCTCGGCGAGATGCGGGAGCTCTACATCTTCGCCGCGCGCTTTCGTATCGAGCGCGAGCCAACCGGGGAAGAGGACGCGCGATCCGTTCGCGGTAAAGAGAGGTATCTCGGCGTCCGCTTGCGCAGAGATGGTAACGCGCAACACCTGCGCGCTTGACATCATTGAGGCGAGAGCGCGGGTGCGGATAAGCGCGTAGAGCGCGGTCTCGTCGGGCGTTGCGCCCGCATGCGCGTGCGACGCGTCGGTGGGGCGGATAGCCTCGTGCGCCTCCTGAGCGTTCTTGCTCGAAGTCTTATACGCGCGCACCCGCAGATACTCTTTCCCGAATTCTTTTTCAACGACGCTCGCCATCTTCGCGACAGCTTCTTTCGCGAGATTCACCGAGTCGGTGCGCATATAGGTGATGTGCCCTGCCTCATAGAGCTTCTGTGCGGCACGCATCGTGCGCGAGGGCGCGAAGCCGAGGCGTGTCGACGCCGCCTGTTGGAGCGTGGAGGTAGTGAAGGGCGGGCGCGGATTGCGCTCTTCTGATTTCTCACTCACCTCCGCGACTTTCCACGAAGCGCTCCTGCCGGCGTTCACTATCCGATCTGCTTCTTCGTGCGTGCTTGGTTTCTCGACGCAGGTGGTATTCAAAGTAATCGAACCTTTTGATTTAGTTTTGAAATCGGCATTCAAGACGAAATAGGTCTCGGGTACGAATGCCTTTATCTCTCGTTCGCGTTCGGCGAGAATACGGAGCGCGGGCGACTGTACGCGACCGGCCGAGAGTCCATAGCGCACCTTCTTCCATATGAGCCCCGAGAGGTCGTACCCCACGATGCGATCGAGCACGCGCCGCGCTTCTTGCGCGCGTCGCAAATGCTCATCAATAGCGCGCGGGTGCGCGAGTGCCTCTTCGATGGCTGCCTTGGTGATCTCGTGGAAGACGACCCGCTGCGGCTTCTTCAACCCTGCGACCTCCTTGATATGCCAAGCGATTGCCTCGCCCTCGCGGTCGGGGTCGGTTGCGAGATATATCTCGTCGGCCTTGGCGGCGGCGCGCTCTATCTTCTCAATCACTTCGCGTTTCTCGGCGGGCACCACATAACGCGGCACGAAGCCGCCTTCGATGTCGACGGCGTCTTTATTGCTCTTTGGCAAGTCGCGTATATGACCGACCGAAGCAAGGACGGTGTAGTCCTTGCCTAAGTAGTTGCCGATAGTGCGCGCCTTGGTCGGCGACTCGACGATAAGTAATCGGGTACCCATTCGTTCACTCATAACGCGTATACCTATATATGGTCAAGTCCGGTATCTGCGCCAAGTCAGACGCTGCTATTGACATATGCAATATTATTGTTTATAGTCGTACATAGTAAGGCAGTTCCCTGAAACCAGTTCCTAGGAGGAAACATGAAAAAGATTGTAGTTTTGATGGCGCTTCTGTGTGCCATAGCATCGGCCGCGTTTGCGGCTGATACGGTTCCGGTAATGAAGGGACAATTCGGCTTATTCGTAGCGGAAGAGGCCTCGGTTGCTACCGGATTCAGTGTCGAGAAGGCACTGGCCTCAGTTCTGACGAGCGCACAGCTTGATCGGTTCGTCCTCTATGGCGAGAAGGTCCTCCCGCTCGACAAAACGACGACGTTCATCGGCTGGGATTCCTCGTATACGCACCGCGTGTACGAAGACAAGGCGACGTGGTATGCGGTGCTTGATGGTGCGGTCATCCGCTCTGTCGAGGAGACGACAACGGAGACGAGGGTGGAGTTCAACCACTTCTTTATCGCGGCCGCGCTGTATGTGGTCGTGTTATGGGCGATGTATTGGTTGCCGCGCGGGCGCAAGGATACCGCACTCTTCCTCGTTGGCCTCGCCACCGTCGCCGCTGGCGTTGCCGCTGGCGTTGCCGCCTCCGTCATCACCGCCGCCGCCGTCGCCGTCGCCACCACCACCGCCGCCGTCGCCATCATCGCCGTCGCCACCACCACCGTCGTCGTCGCCGCTGTCGTCGCCGCCGTCGATTGGGCGCGTGTTCGTAGCGCCGCGATTGCCGGAACAGTGGCAATGGCGGTCGAGGCACTCGTCATGTTCTACAACTGAGCCACCCAATAAGGCTCAATAACGCCCGCAGCGCAAGCTGCGGGGTTTTTTTATGCGTCAGACTCATGAGATCTCGACGCGGATCGGATGGTGGTCGGAGCCGACGCGATCGGGGAGAACCCCCGCTTTTTTAATGAAGAAAGAATGCGATACGAGAATATGATCGAGCTGGGACTGCGAGAGCGGATGCGTGATGCCGCCGTAGAGCGGATTCACCAACTCGTATTCGACAAAACGTTTTTCAATAGCGGTGCGTTCGCGGCGATAAAGCAGTGCGTCGCGGAGCGTACCACCGAAGAGCCAATTTAGGGGCGTGATGTGCGGTTTCTCGAGAATGTTGAAGTCGCCGCAGACTATTGCCGGTCGCCCCGAAGGGCCCCTTTCGGGGCGTTCTATCATCGCGCGTTCGAACTCTCGCAAGCGCCATGCGGGCTGGGTGCGGGTGAGGTGGAGGTTGAATACGCGTACCGTGCTTTGAGTATCGGGGAGACAAATATCGGCATAGAGCCCGCCGCGATTGCGCGCCTCAGAGAAATGAAAAGGGAACATAAGGCGATTGAAGATTCGCCCGCGGAACGAGAGCGCGTTATCTGGAAAAGGTATCGCGCCCTGCCGCTCGATCGGATAGCGAGAAAGTATGACGAGATAATCTCGCACGACGCCGCTCCTAAATACGCGGTCGAGGCTTGTGCCTGAGGTAAGGTGATACGGGAGTGTCTGAAGCCGCGCGAGAAAAGCCTCGGGCACTTCTTGGAGACAGAAGATATCGAAATCAGCACGCGAAATAAATTCGAACGCCCGATCAAGCTCACGATTGCGGAAAAGAAGATTCCACGAGTAAATCGTCATACTCTATGCCACGCCCCAAACTCTTCTTTTGCGAGGCCGCGCAGCTCGAGGGCGACGAGTGCGGTGAGTGCCTCGCCTGCGGGTATACCTGCCGCGCGGAGTATCTCGTCGCGCGTTTTCGGCTCGTCAAGCATACCCCAGATAACGCGCTCGGCGTCCTCGAGGTCGCTCGGCGCCACGTCGCTTACCGCGCCTTCGCGTGGCGGTATCCCGAGCGCCTCGAGGATATGCAAGGGCTCGGTGACGAGCGCTGCGCCGAGGCGGATGAAGAGGTGCGGGCCAAACGCGTGCGGGTCGCCGATACGGTGCGGGATACAGAGCAGGTCGCGATTATATTCGGAAGCGAGCCGCGCGGTGATAAGCGTACCCGACTTATTCCCGGCTTCGATAACAAGCACCGCATCAGCGAGCCCGACCATAAGGCGATTGCGCGCGGGGAAGTAGTGCGCGCGCGAGGCTTCGTCCGGCGGATATTCAGAAAGCATTCCGCCACCCTTCTCTAGTATCTCTTTCGCGAAGCCGCGATTACTCCGTGGGTAGAGGACATCGTCGCCGAGACCTGATCCCGGAAGAACGAGCGTGTGGAGTCCGGCGGCGAGCGCCGCTTTATGCGCGCAGGTATCAACGCCGAGCGCGAGACCGCTCACTATCGAAATAGGGTAGCCGGCGAGTCCGGCGATAAGCTTTTCGCACGCCTCCTGTCCGTAGCGCGTCATCGCGCGGCTACCGACGACCGTAAGGAGCTTATGTCCCTTGGGCGGGAGCGCGCCGCGCAACCAGAGCTGTTTTGGTTGTTGCGGTATCTCACGAAGTTGTGCAGGCCACTCTTCTCGCTCGAGTTCGCGGATTTCCATGGTTTGTAGTATAACGTGCTTTAGTAACTGATCCCTGAAAGGAGGATGGTATGAAAGAGGGCGATCCGTTCTTATTGAAGATCGACCGAACTCGGTCATTTGATCCTGTGCGGTTTTACGGAAAGGGGTGGACGATTTGGCGCCACTCACCTTTTGGTCATGATGGTCTCAAAGGTGATGAAGACGAAGAAAAGAGCTCACTCGTTCTTAAGGGAATAAACTTCGTACAAATCAGCTTCGAGACGTGTCTCAAGAAAGGGGAGACGGTCATCACTGGCGACGAGAAGATTATCAGGCACGCTCGAGCCGGACACACACAATTCGACGCGCGCATCGCAGAATGTCTTCTCGACGAAGAGGGGTGGGTGACACTTGAAGCAGTGTATGCAGGGTGGGGTATGGACAGCTTCGAATTCACCGGTACGAGGTTGCGAAGCTTGGCTGGCCGCCGGGCAGTCGTATGTCTCAATCGCGATATCGATCCTTGTGGCCGTGTACGTTGGAGGCCAACCTACGAATGGATCAGTCTCGTCGTCTACGGTCGGCACCCATCGATCATCCTAGCCTAGCTCTGCGTCGTTGATACCCGCGAAATGCCCGTGCGTTTCGCGGGGTTTCGTTTTTCATCGCGTATGAACTATCCAAAACTTGTCTCTATAGGTGCAACTCGTGGATACCAAAACAGGGAGCGCGATTTGACTTTGTAACTATGATTGTGTAATGTAACTGCGGACTTGAGACTCGCACATGGGGTGCGAGCAGAAGGTTCTCTGAGGAGGTTGACATGGCAAAGAATGCATTTGACCCGGCTGTGCGCGTCGCGGCCAGTATCGGCAATGCTACCCGGGTGCTCGCCGATCGGGTAAGAGCACTCGGTGGCGACTACACCGAAGCGATGGTGCAGATTGGCACTGGCGAACGGCGTTATGAAAGCGACGTCCAAGCGCTCGCGGCAATTTACGCGCGCATTTCTGTCGGACTTGTCATACCCGAAGGCGGCCGCGTCTTCATCATTCGCGATGTCGTGGTGGATGAGTCGGCCGCGTGGGATGAGGCTATCAAGGTCGGCTTCCCGAATACGCCTGACAGTTACAACGTCTGGGAGATCGGCGAACACTATCCGCCGATACCGGATGCGAAGCCGAGAAAGCGGGATCTCATCCTCCTGAATTTTGGAGGGGTTATCTCTGATATCGCTCTGGCGCTTGCATGGGGGAAGCGGAACAACTTGCCGCCGGCGAGCCCGCGCGAGGTATTTGCGCTTGGCTCGCACGCACCAGAACTGAACAAGCGGCTCGACCAGAACGAAATGCGCGTCGTCTCGCCAATCGAGTGTACGTTCTTCGGCCTTCGGTATGTGCCGGACGGTTGGTGGAGTGGCGCCGCGCGCGAGGCCGATCTCGTTTGGGTCGACGGCGGGTTCGATGATCACCTTTGGTTTGGCTTTTCTCGCGAGTCCTTGAGGTCTTAGACTCTTCAGTGTTGGCGGTGCCGCATCCTTCGGGATGCGGCGTTTTGTTTTGTGATGGGGGAGGGTTATACTGTCGGGAACATGCTCGATATACATTTTATCCGCGAAAACGCCGATATTATAAAAGCCGGTGCTGCGAAAAAGCGCATCGCCGTTGATATTGATGCGCTTATCAAAGTAGACGACGAGCGCAAGCTGATTCGCCAGGGGCTCGACGCGAAGAAAGCGGAGCAGAATCGCCGGAGCAACGAGATACAGCGTGCGACAGGTGAGGAACGCGAGAAACTTCTCGAAGCAATGCGTCATCTGAAAGACGGCATGACCGAAGAAGAGGAACGGTTGAAGGAGGTGATGACGGAATGGCAACGGCTCATGCTCTCGGTGCCGAACATCCCCGATATGTCGGTGCCCGACGGCGAGAGCGACGCCGATAATGTCGAGGTGAAGGTGTGGCCTGTCCCGAGCGGAGCCGAGGGGGGCGAGCCGACGACATTTGATTTCACCCCAAAGGATCATATCGAGCTGATGACCGCGCTCGATATGGTCGACCTCGAACGGGGCACGAAGGTCGCAGGATTCCGCGGGTACTTCCTCAAGGGTGATGGTGTACTCCTCACGAACGCCATCTGGCAGCTCGCGCTCAAACATTTCTCGGAAAAAGGGATGACCCCGATGATCGTGCCGAGCCTCGTGCGTCGCGAGCCGTTTATGGGCACGGGCTATCTGCCGCAGGGTGAAGAGGACCTCTATAAGACGCAGGATGGTGAGTATCTCGCCGGTACCGCTGAAGTCGCGACGATGGGCTACTATATGAATGAGACACTCGAGGCAGGCGCATTCCCGGTGAAATTTCTCTCGTTCTCGCCCTGCTTTCGTCGCGAGGCGGGCGCGCACGGCAAGGACGTGCGCGGGCTTATCCGCGTGCACGAGTTCTTCAAGTGGGAGCAGGTCGTGCTCTGCGAAGCGTCGCACGATGAGTCAGTGCGCATGCACGAATGGCTCAACAGAAACACCGAAGAATTCATCGAACTCTTGAAAATTCCGTATCACACGGTTGCAAACTGCGGCGGCGATCTCGGGCTCGGGCAAGTAAAGAAATATGACATCGAGCTCTGGGTCCCCGGAGAGAAGAAGTACCGCGAGATAAGCTCCGCATCCTACTTCCACGATTTCCAGACGCGCCGATTGAACATCCGCTATCGCGATGCAGAAGGGAATATGCGCTTCCCGCATTCGCTCAACTCGACCGCGATACCGACGCCGCGCATCCTCGTATCTATCGTTGAGAATTATCAGCAGGCAGACGGTTCGATAAAGGTGCCCGAAGCTTTGGTGCCGTATGTGGGGAAAAGCGTCATCAAGCGAGCGGGGTAGCGAGCGGCTCGCCGAGCGGCGGCGGCTGCGCCGCCGCCGTCTCGCTATCGCATCATTCATTTTCCTCCTCTTCCTGCTTGCGGCAGTCCTCTACGGCCTCTGGCAGAGCTCGGTGCGTATCAGCGAAGTGACGGTATATGGCGCCGACCAATCGTTCGCCGCATATGCGAAGGATGCAATGCAGGGAAGCTACTTTGGCATCATTCCCCGTGATTCAACTTTTCTCTTTTCCGAATCTGACATACGAAGCAGCATTCTCGCGGGGCATCCTGATATCGCCGCGGTCTCGATATTTCGGAAAGGGTTTACCGGGCTTTCTTTGAAAATAGATTATCGCGTTCCCATAGCGCGATGGTGCGGCCTTGCCCCTACGCCTGACGTTGCGGAGTATTGCTATATCTTTGATGCAAACGGCACCATCTTCTCCGTTGCTACGACGACGACAGAGACCCTCAATACATTCTCGTTATATGCGCCGCTTGAAGGAAGTGGGCTCGAGCCGCTCCATGCGAGCATCGCGCACGCGGGAGAGCTCCCCTCACTGTTTGATTTCGCGCGGCAGCTTGATACCTTTGGCTCGCCGGTCTCTCACGTCGTACTTCGTGATGACGAAGTGGATGACATTCTCGAGAGCGGGACACGCATCACCTATGTGCTCGGACACGAGCAGAGTGCCTTTGCCGCGCTCGTCTCAGCTCGAGACACGTTGAATCTTACAAATGCCTCTATCGAATATGTAGATCTGCGTTTTGACGGGAAGGTGTATGTAAAGCGGAAGGAGCAGACCGAGTGATATAATGGACATTATGAAGTCGTTTTGGCAAGGCTTACCTAAGCCGTTTTTCGCGATGGCACCGATGAAGGATGTCACAGACGCGGCGTTTCGCGCGCTCGTCGCTCGACGAGGCGCGCCAGATGTGTACTGGACAGAGTTCGTTTCTGCTGATGGCCTCTACCACACACGCGAGATACAGAAGATGAAAGACGAGGACCCTACGTCGCTCGGAAGCTATGAAGGGCACAGGAATCCGCTCATGCGCGATCTCGTGTATGGAGCCGATCAGCACCCCATTGTCGCACCACAAGGGCACTTCCATTTTCCTAACCCTGGGTACAGGGAAGGAAAATTGGTCGCACCACAAGGGCACTTCCATTTTCCTAGCCCTGGGTACAGGGAAGGAAAATTGGTCGCACAGATATTCTCGGACAAGCCGGAGATGATAGCGTATGCGGCGAAGCTCGTCGCCGAACTCGGTTTCGACGGCGTCGATATAAATATGGGCTGCCCTGACCGCTCGGTCGAGAAGCAGGGTGCCGGTGCCGCGCTTATCAAGAGTCCTGAAAAGGCGCGTGCGATTATTCGCGCCGCAAAAGCAGCGAGCAATCTACCGGTCTCGGTGAAGACGCGGGTAGGGTACAACAAAGAGACACTCGACGAGTGGCTTCCGGCGCTTCTTGAAGAAGCGCCGGCGGCTATCACGCTTCATTTGCGCACGCGCAAGGAGCTCTCGCTCGTATCGGCTCATTGGGAGCTTATGAAGAGGGCGGTGGAGCTGCGCGATCAGATCGCGCCCGAGGTGCTCCTCATCGGCAATGGCGACGTGACGAGCGTTGCGGAAGGGAAGCGGCTCGCAAAAGAGACGAGATGCGACGGCATTATGATTGGCCGCGGTATGTTCGGCAACCCGTGGGTTTTCGCGGGCCGCACGTCGGACGATACGCCGCTCGCAGAGAAGCTCGCGGCTCTGATTGAGCTCGCGCACGGCTTTGAGAATCTCTCTCCGCCAAAGAATTTCGCGATATTGAAAAAACACATCAAGGCGTTCGTGACCGGCTTTGATGGCGCGGCGCACTTCCGCGCGAAGCTGATGGAGGCGGAGAATGTCACCGAGCTCGAGCAAATACTGAAAACATCTAGCTACGTATAAAAAAGCAACCGCCCGAGTACAACCGGGCGGTTTTCAAGAAGCGGCTTAGCGGATGAGAATGATCGCGGTTATCACGACATTCAGCAGTCCGGCACCGACGGCGACAAAGATATTCGCGAAATCACGTTTCTCTGCGCCGAGCACCACGAAGAGGCAAGAGACGATTGTCAGAAGCCACAGCCAGAGCGTGCCCGGCTGGGGCTCGGACCAGTAGTCCTTCATAAGCGGCACGAACGAGATCCACATCGCCGTCATGTAGGCCCACTGCGCCCGAAGTGCATCGAGCGTAATCCAGAGTACGATTGCAACGACCACCAGGGCGGTGGACGAATATTCCGTCCATCTCCAGACTGATGGTTGGTCGCTTGTGGCGACGACGACGAAGATCAGGAATGCAGCCATCGCCCATCCGATCTGCAGGTACGGCTTTTTGTTGCCACCGCGCCATGCGAGAACGAGCCCCAGCAGGTCAAGGACAAACACCATCATCCACGTCGCGACATTTTGCTTGACGTTCGTCGTGTACAGCATCCACGCATAGTACGTGGGAATCGCGAAGCCCATGAGGCCGCCGATCAGTATTGCTTGGGACTTTAGAACTCGTTCCACGAGTGTCTCCTCAAGAGGTTGAAAGGACAGAGCTACCTACTAGCTTGCGGTGAATCGTACACCATATGACTTGACATGTCAAGTTCCTGTCTACCGCCTGCTATTCGCGGGTCGTACGAGCGAAGACACGCAGCTCGCAGAGAAGCTCGCGGCTCTGATTGAGCTCGCGCACGGCTTTGAGAATCTCTCTCCGCCAAAGAATTTCGCGATATTGAAAAAACACATCAAGGCGTTCGTGACCGGCTTCGACGGCGCAGCGCACTTGCGCGCGAAGTTGATGGAGGCCGAGAACGCGAGCGAGCTTGAGCAGGCGCTTAAAGTTTCCGGTCATATATAAAAAACGACCGCCCGTTTAGAACCGGGCGGTTTTAGATTACTGACTAACGACGGTCAGCCGGCGAGGAGAAAGACCGAAAGGATTGTGGTCCCCAGTCCCACCCACTGCTTGGCGGAAAGAGTCTCTCCGCTCACTAGATAGTTGAACAAGGGCGAGACGACCACCATCATGATGATGACCGTCATGATGAACTGTCCAGTCGGCACCTGCGGGTCGGCAGCCTTCATCGAATAGTAGTAGACGGCTGCTCCATTGATTGCACCCGCGGCAAGCAGGATCAAACAGGCATACAGGGTTGGTATGGGTTGGACCCGTATCGAGGTGTACGCGAACGCGATGCCTCCGATCGCTGAGCCAATGATGACGATGGTGTTGACCCATGCCCCGGTCGCTTGGGAGTATTTCCCGACAATCGGCCACATGACAAATGCGGTGCCGATACCGAGCGCCCACAGAATGTGGGACAGATTGAGAGCTGGTGTGTTCATGTGAACCTCCGTGGTGTCGAAGAATCGAAGAAAGAATCTGGCGTACAGAATTACACATTAGTTTTGATTTGTCAAATCCTTCGTTTTCACTCGCTATCCGCGATCGCTTGCACCTTGTATACTTCCCGTATGGCGCACCAGTCTCTCTATCGGACGTATCGTCCAGCAACCTTCGCAGAGGTCGTGGGGCAGGAGCAGGTGACGAAGCCGCTTGAAGAAGCGGTGAGGTCGAAGAACATCGGACATGCCTACCTCTTCTCGGGCAGCCGCGGGTTGGGGAAGACTTCTGTCGCGCGCATCTTCGCAGACGCGATCGGCTGTACCGGGAACGATCTCTACGAGATAGACGCGGCGAGTAACAACAGTGTCGAGGATATTCGCACGCTTACCGAGGGCGTCTACACGCTTCCGTTCAACTCGCCTTATAAGGTCTACATTCTCGACGAGGTGCATATGCTCTCGAAGGGCGCGTGGAACGCGTTCTTGAAGACGCTTGAGGAACCGCCGGCACACGCGGTGTTCATCTTGGCGACGACTGAACTCGAGAAAGTGCCGGAGACGGTGCAGTCGCGTTGCCAAGTTTTTGAATTCAAGAAGCCGACGCGAGCCGTGCTCGCTAGAATGGTCGCGGCAGTGGCAAAGAAGGAAGGATACACACTCGCGCCCGACGCCGCCGAGCTTATTGCGCTCCTTGCTGACGGTTCATATCGCGACGCGCTCTCGGTGTTGCAAAAGGTCATCGCAGGTACGACCGATAAAAAACTAGAACGGAAGGAGGTAGAAGCGACAACTGGCGCACCGAAGCGCGAGTTGGTGCATGCGCTTATAAGCGCGCTCGCCAAGGGCGAGCGCGGGGGCGCACTCACCGCGATAGAGAAGGCGGCAAAGGCAGATGTCGATATGCGACTCTTCTTGGAGCTCGTTCTTGAAGCGCTCCGCGCAACACTTCTCATCCGTTACGCACCAGACCTCCGTACCTCGCTTACCGAAGAGCTCGGCGCAGACGAATTCGCCGCGCTCGAGGCATTCGCGAAAGAGAAGGGCATTACGCATGCGACCATGCTCGCATTCCTTACCGCCGCCGATCGTATCCGCTACGCACCGATTCCTGCGCTGCCACTCGAATTAGCGGTTTTGGAGTTGTTCCCCGAAGCATAAGTTACCCAGACCTATTCCCTGGCAACATAACACCATGAGAATATGCACACGCATCAAATTTAGAAGAGGTGTTGCACTGCTATACTGTACGTGGTAGTAATCAATTAACATTTATGTCTGCTGAAGATACCCAAAAAGCCATACGTTCTGCATATGAGTACCTTGTAGGCGCCCTTGTGGCGACTGGCGTTAAGCCTGAGAACACGTCAAACTTTAGAGTCGAGGAGGCTGAAATGAACGATAAGGGGAACTTTAGAATAACTTTGAGCTATGAGGTGGTTGGGCAATTTGCCTTTGAAAGAGAGAAGGAATTGAAGGATTTTGAGATACAGCCAGACGGTAAGGTGCTTTGGATGAAAATCCGTCCTAAGGCATAGTTTGTGTATTCGTATCGCGAGATACAGGACTTTTGTCGTAAATATACAGGCAAAAGACCGTTAATTATAGACGCGAACCTACTGGTCTTATTTATAGTAGGGAGCTGTGATCCGGACTATATCATCCATTGTAATAAAACAAGAACCTATTCAAAAGAAGACTTTGAACTGCTTTTGAAAATAATAAAGTGCTTCAAGCCTGAAATCGTTGTAACCCCACACGTTCTTGCCGAAGTATCAAACCTGTACAAAGGAATGCCTGGGCACAAACACGACCTTTATTTCCGCAGGTTTATAGAAAGACTTCGGGGGTACCAAGAGGAGCATATAAGTCTACAAAGCATCATCGATTTTGACCTTAAGGTTGTCGTCCGTCTCGGAATACCCGATGTGGCAGTAGTAGAGGCTGGTCGTTTACAAAATGCCGTGATAATAAGCGCTGATTTTGGATTAGTAGACTTCGCTTTAAGAAAAGGCATTCCTGCAATTCACTTTACGAGTGTTAGACTAGGAGGAGCACTCCCAAACTAAAAATGAACAAAGCCGACTTCCTCTCTTCGCTCGAGAGGTGAAGGTCGGATCAAGCACGACTCTCAACAGGAGAATCAACGGATGGGTTTGTGGTATTGTTGCCGCATTGGGGGGTGGTGTAACTGGTAACACGTCTGCCTTTGGAGCAGAAGACTCTAGGATCGTTCCCTAGCCCCCCAGCAACTGAGCGAGAGCGAAGGCGTACTGAGGCGAGCACGCCGAAGTACAGAGCGAAGTGCATGTCGAAGGGTCAACTTCCGCCATAGGAGGCGATAAGTGGATTAAGGTTCCGAAAGGACACAGCCTGAATAGGTAGTAGCGGAACCTTCAGTGATGAAGGCGGTGTCGCCCTTGTTCCAGAAGACGAATGATTCGTCGGGGGTGGCGTAGCGCGCGCCGGAGCCTGAGAGGGCGCGCGGGACAGAGAGCGCGCGGCCGTCGCTGAGTTTCAAATCCACCTGGCGATCGTCGCCGATGTAGAAAGTGGCGGTGACGCTCTTGTTATTCTCACAGGCGAAGGTCGCAACCTTGGGGATGATCTGCGAGAAGAGCGAGAGGGTTACATTGCAGGGACACTCGGAGGGAGCATTCTTTGGTACGACGGTGTAGTCGATTTTGAAGCGCGTGAGAATAATCGAGTTGCCCTTGCGGTATCCTGTTTGCCCGCCAACGTGACCGCCTGCGGCAAGCTCGTTCGCCACCTGCCAACCGAGCCCTTTCAATTTCTGATCGTAATATTGCTCGAAGGGCGTGAAGATGTTCCCCGGGTCCATCGTGGTGCCGATCGTGTCGGACGTGATGCTCACACCGGCATAGGTCGTCGTGCCGATGACGAAGCTTTCGGGCGCGGACGCGCCCCAGGCGATCTGGTCGTAGAGCGGATACAGGTCTTGCGCTATCCTTGGCGATTGCGGTGCGAGTGCCGGGCGCGCCCCGGGAAGCATGTACCAAATACCGGCCGCGATTGCGATAGCGACGAACGCGAAGATGGTGGTGTTTTTCATACAGACTAAGTGTACCGCCTATTGTGGAGGCAAAGATGGGCCGGAGTATACTGAAGGGGATGAAATGGGGAGTACTGATCTTCGTGATTTTGGCCGCTTTCAGCGGTTGGTATTGGCGGGCAAGACAGACGCCATCGGTTGGAGTCCTCGACGGGGGGTCAGTTTGAGATAGGCTTGGCGCCCGAGGAGTATTAGAATGAACATATGGATCAACTAGAACAATTGAGAAAAGAGGTTGAAGCTATTCGCACACGAAACTCGCGGGTCGAGGCTGATAAGGCTTGGGAGGTTAGCGCATTTCGCAAGATTCTTATCTTGCTCACTACGTACGTACTCGCTTCGCTCACGATGTATGCAATGGGAGTACCAAATTTTTACCTCAGTTCGCTAATCCCGGCGTTGGGATTTTTCCTCTCAACACTGACATTTCCGGCGGTGAAGAAATGGTGGATTCGAAGATTCCTAATGAACCCAGGAGTGAGTGACGATATATGAACGAAATAACGCTTCACAAACAATGGGTCGTTAAGGCCCCTCTGGAGGATGTGTTCAGGGTAATGACCGACTTCGAGAAATTTCCGGAGCATTTCCCCAAGGTCGCCGAAGCGATACGAGTCAACAAGCGAGAAGGGAACTATCTGGAGATGAAAGCGACCGTGCGCTCCTTCGGCAGGAGCTTCCGGGTGAAGATGAATACTCGCATTCTCCCGGGCAAAGGATTCATCTCGGACAACGACAGTTATCAGTTCGGGACTTCGGGACACGAGGAGCTCCTGCTCTCTCCGCACGCTGAAGGGACGCTCGTTGACTACACTTACCGCGTCACCATTCATAAGAAGTGGCTACGCATAATCGCTGTGCCGCTCCTGCGCTGGTATTCGATGAAATACTGGGAAGTGGCAGTCATTGACGAGCTCAAAAAGCTTCTCGAAGGGAAAGGGTAAGTTCCAAGGGTGTAAAATGATGGAATGAAGACGTCTGAACAGTATCGCTCATATCGGAAGCCGTCGTGGGCTCCCCCGGCGCGGCTCTTTGGCCCGGTGTGGATACTCCTGTACGCAATCATCGCCGTATCGTTCGGCTATGTGGGCTACCTGTGGTTCCATGCCGTCGTTCCCACTCTGGTCGCCCTCCCGTTTGCCCTCAACCTAATCTTCAATCTCCTCTTCACCACCTTCCAATTCAAGTGGCGCAACTTCATCCTCGCGGCACTCGACATGGTCCTCGTCTGGCTCACGCTCGCGTGGGCGCTGTGGGTCATACTGCCGTTCGCTCCTTGGGTGGCGTACAGTAATCTGCCGTATCTCGCATGGGTGACCTTCGCGACGGTGCTCCAGCTCACGGTCACCGCGATGAACCGAACATGCTAGTGGACGTGCGGACGAGGGCAGAATACGAGGCAGGACATCTCGCAGACGCGAAGAATGTGCCGGTGGAAGACATCATGGCAGGGAATCTGGGCGTGCTTACGGGCGTGCCGCAGGACACGCCCCTACGGCTCTACTGCCGCTCCGGCGCACGAGCGAATTATGCGCGCCAGTTCCTCCAATCGGTCGGATTTTCAGACGTGGTGAATCTCGGTAGCCTAGAGGACGCGGCAGCTACAGTCTGACTTGACATAGGCAATTCTGTGGTGTATTATACACCACAATCATCTAGCAAGGGGGGACAGTCATGCTACGGATCTTTCTGTATGCAGTAAGCGCTCTCCTCGTTTGCGCAGGGGTGAGTGTTGTTTTTCTAAACTACGGGACGAGCGCGTACGATCTCCTCATACTTCCGCTACTCATACTGGCGCGGAGGATGATGGTTCGGGTGCTCGCAGTCATCGCCGAAGCGTTTGTGCGGTGGGGTTGGAACCGAACGCTCGCGTTCCTATTCTTCGTCACACTACCGCGCTTGTGGCGGCGCTCTCTTACCAGAGGGGCTACTCGCCTTGAAGCGTACCTGAAAGCACGATGGCTGGTGTGCAAGTCGCACTGGTCGGACTGGCCCAAGTACGCGCAGCGCGTGATCGCCGCCATGGTGTTTCTCTTCTTGTGTCTTGCGGTAGTGCACGCGGAGGAGATCACGGTCGTCATAGCCTTGGCGTTTGTGAGGATACCCTTGCTCTCGCCGGCCATGAAGTGGGTGCGGGTCGCCACGGTGCGACTCATCGCACGCGTCGGAGTGGTCGTCAGTCTCGGTCTCTTCCTCAAGAGGCTCTCCGGGACGGGCTTCATCGCCAACGCGCAAGCGCTCTACCAAGAGTGGATGCGTCGCGAGAGATTATGGCGACTAGGGTTCACCCGAAAGGTCTTTAAGCAAAAGAAGAACCTCAGGCGAGAGACAACAAGACTTTCTCGCCGATTCAAGAAGGACGGCGGACTACCGCCTCCGTGACAGGATACGCGAGCTGCGTATCCTGTTTTGTTTTTACCGGGCTCCCAAGCGGAGAAACCAAATAGTGGGCCCATATGTTTACATACGTATATGACCAAACATCCATTCGTGAATGCACTCGCCGCGACGACCTATATCACGGCGCTCGTAACGGCGGTGAATTACATTCCGAAAGGGAATATCCCTGAGAACAGCTTTATCGGCCCCATTTTCTTCCTCTCACTCTTCGTCTTTTCTGCCGCCGTGATGGGGTATCTCTTCGTCTATCAGCCGCTCCGCCTCTTTTTCGAGAATAAACAGCAAGAAGCGGTACGGTTCTTCCTCCTCACCGTTGCCTCTTTCGCGGGGATTACGCTCGCCATAGTTGCGCTTTGGCTCTCCTTAAGTACGCTACTCTAGTAATGCCGTATTTCGTCTACCTGCTCGAGTGTGGCGACGGTTCTCTTTACACAGGCGTCACGACGGATGTCGCACGCCGTTTTGAAGAGCACCAGAAGGGTATCGGGAGCCGCTTCACGCGGGCGAGAGGCGCGAAGCGTATCGTGTATACGGAAGAACATCCGAGCCGCAGCGCGGCGCAGAAGCGCGAAGTGGAGACAAAGCGCTTGCCGCGCGGGAGAAAATTAGATTTGATTACGAAATGATACGAACCGAGCAGGAGGTAGAAAAGAAATTGAAAAGCCTCGGCACCGCCGAGAAGGCACGCGCTTCAGCACGGTTCTTCAAGACTGGTAGAGGTCAGTACGGGTACGGCGATGTGTTCGTAGGCGTGACGGTCCCTGAACAGAGGAAAGTCGCAAAGGCGTATCAGGATCTACCGTTTCAAGAGGTGACGAAATTGCTCGAGAACAAGATCCACGAGTGTCGTCTCACCGCACTCCTCATACTCGGTGAGCAATATAAGCGGGGCGACATGCGTACTCGCACGGAGATCGCGAAGTTCTACCTCGCTCACACTAGATACATTAATAATTGGGACTTGGTAGATGTTTCTGCCCCGCACATACTCGGCGACTATCTGCTCACGAGAGACCGAGGCATCCTCTATACTCTCGCGAAATCGAGAAACCTGTGGGAACGCCGCATCGCTATAATCGCTACACTCGCGTTTATCGTGAAGGGTGAGAGCAAGGACTCCTTTACTATCGTCGAGCTCCTGCTCGACGATACTCACGACCTCATTCATAAGGCGATGGGTTGGATGCTCCGCGAGGCGGGGAAGCGCTGCTCCCGTGCAGAACTCGTCGCATTCATCGACAAGCATAGTTCGCACATGCCCCGCATGACGCTTCGCTACGCGATAGAGCACTTCTCGCCTGCGGAACGTAAGGAATTCTTATCGCGGTAGATTTGACGAGAATGTATTTTGCTGTTAGTCTATAAGACAGAGCTGTGCGGCATTGGGCCGTATGGCATTTTGTGGAGTCATTCCGATGATTGTTTCTGAAGCAGTAAGAAAAGTTATGAAAGCCTTCTTCCTGAAGGCGATGCGCGAAGCGAGTTGGACGGCAGGGCATACGGGCACCCGTGTTCCCGGTACGCACAATCTTTTTCGAATCGAATTTCGGGAAGACGAGCTTCTGTTCGTGGAGGAATACGTACTTTCCGAGATGCGAAACGAGGAACTTTCCGGATTCCAGGTAAACATATCCGGCACGATCACGCTCCTCCGGGGAAAGAAGGAAATCTGGATGATGACGCACAGTGGCTTTTATCAGAAGTTCGACATCTCCTTCCTGCAACGAGCGCGGATGTCTGCGTATACCCTGGGTGACGAGGGTCGATTCCTCGGCGGGCACGGATTGCCGCACTACGGCGAAGAGGATTACCCGAACGTCTACGAGAACAAAGCGTTCGGCACATTCGCGCAGTTCGCCGGACACGAGAAGATCATCCCCATCGGCGACCGGGCGCATACCTTTCACGGACGAAACAATTACTCGGGAGGATTCATGTCACGATAGCATCGCTAGCACATAGCGATGCCGAACATCAGAACACCGGCAGATTGCCGGTGTTTCTTTTTCTATGTCTTTGGTAAGATACACATACCTATGATTGCCAAAAGACACACAGCAGTTGCAGGCGCCGCTGCGCTGATGACTGTCGGCGTCTTGAGCTTCTCGCAGCTCGCTGTTACGGAATATCGTTCAGAGGCATACGGCGCGCCCGAGCGATTCATCCCGCTTCCTGAACTCAATAAAGACGATTACAACACGCGAATGCTTGCGCTCGCTCATATAACGATTGCGACGAGCTCGCCGCAGATTGCGGGAGCGGATTCCGCACTTGCGTCATCAACGTCTCGTGTCCTCCCAATCTCGACTGCTTCGACCTCGGTACAGATGCCGGGCAGCCTTTGGCCCGTGAGCACGGTGTATCCAAACGCGATGGCGCTGCTGCCGTTCAAGCGCATCGTCGCCTATTATGGCAATTTCTATTCAAAGAATATGGGCGTGCTCGGCGAATACCCCGAAGACACTCTGCTCGCGATGCTCGCGAGCACTACCGCAAGGTGGGCGGCAGCTGACCATTCGACGCCAGTCGTGCCGGCCATCCAATACATCGCGACGGTGGCGCAAGCTTCTGCGGGCAAGGAGGGGAAGTATATCCTCCGTATGCCCGATAGTCAGATAGACCACGCACTCGAGCTCGCGGATAAGGCGCACGGTATCGTGTTTCTCGACGTACAGGTTGCACTTTCGACGCTTCAGTATGAACTTCCGCATTTAGAGAAATATCTGAAGATGCCGCAGGTGCATCTCGCTATCGACCCCGAGTTCTCAATGAAGTCGGGTAACCGCCCCGGAACCGTTATCGGTACCTTTGACGCGAGCGATATCAACTATGCCGCGGAGTATCTCGCGGCGCTTGTACGCGATAATCATCTCCCGCCGAAAATGCTCGTCGTGCACCGCTTCACACAGAATATGGTGACGAACTATAAGAGGATCCGTCCTCTGCCGGAGGTGCAGATAGTGATGGATATGGACGGCTGGGGTTCGCAGGCGAAGAAGAAGGGTACCTACAACAACATCGTCGCCGACGAGCCAGTGCAGTTCACCGGCATCAAGCTTTTCTACAAGAACGATTTGAAACCGCCCTCTACCGGGCTCCTCACGATACGCGAGGTTCTCGATCTCACCCCCGCGCCGATCTATATTCAGTATCAATAGAACAACAAGCGGCCGCGCGGAGCGCGGCCGGTTCTCGTATCATTTTTCTCCTTTGAGAATTATCTTTGCATCAAACCCGCCGCGTTCGGCACGTTTGATGCGTTGCAGTTCTCGGACGTTCGCGTATTCAGGAAGGGCTAGGAGCGCATCAATAACTTCAAGAACATCGGCAAGCTCTTCGGGCGCCCCTGCTTCATTGAACTCGCCAGCCTCTTCAGCGAGCTTTTTCACGAGTTCCATACGGTATTCTTCCCCCGAGGCCGTTCGTTGTTCGTAGGGAACGCCTTTCTTGTCGAGAATCTCCGGTATCTTGTCCCGGACCAGTTTGCGGTAGCTTTCCATATGTGTGTGCAGCGTATGGTATCATCTCCCCATATGGATACAAACAACAACAAATTCTTACCAGTCGCCGTTGTGCTCGCGGGGCTCCTTATCGCGGGAGCGGTACTTTGGAACGGTTCGCATCCGTCATCGGGAACACAGCAGGCGGCGGGTACGCCGCCGACGCCGAAAGTCGATATCAAGAACGTGCGAACCGACGGTGACCCGTACCTTGGTAAGGCTGATGCACCGGTTGTCATCGCGTTCTGGAGTGATTTCCAGTGTCCGTACTGCAAGGCAGTCGAGACCGGTGGTGTCCCGCAGATACCGCTCACGCCCGCAATACCAGACCTCATCAAGAATTATGTTGATACCGGTAAGGTGAAGCTCGTCTTTATGGATTTCGTCTTCCTCGGTCAGGATTCGATAACGGCTGCTCTCTACAGCCGTTCGGTATGGAGCCTCTATCCGGACAAGTATTTCGCATGGCGCACGATGATGTATGAGGCACAAGATGAGGAGGGTGATCAGGGCTTCGGCAATGCCGCTTCCATCGACAAGCTTGATGCGACTATTGCCGGTATTGATGCAGCTAAGGTTGCCGCCGATGTAAAGGCGAATACGGCGAAATATCAAGCGGCTATTGATGCCGACAAAGTCGAGGCAGGGAAGGTGAGCGTGAACGCGACTCCCTCGTTTGTCATAGGTCAGCAACTTATCCCCGGTGCCGTTCCCTACGAGACGCTCAAAAAGGCTGTTGATGCGGTCTTGAAATAGCCATGAATATCGTCGTCATCGCGCTCGCGGCTTCGGCCGCAACCTTTGTCGGCGGGTTTTTCGCGCTTCGGTTCCGCGATCGTCTTCATCTCATTCTCGGATTTTCGGCGGGCGCGGTTGCAGGTGTCGCATTCTTTGATCTTCTTCCTGAAGCGTTTGAGCTTGGCTCTCGGTATTATGATGCCTCAAGCATCGCGCTTTTCGTCGCGCTTGGGTTCTTCGGCTATCTCATACTCGATCGGCTCATTCTTCTCCATTCGCACGCGGAGGATGAGCACAGTATGCCTCGAGGATTTTTTGGCGCGCTAACGCTCTCAGCTCATAGTTTCTTCGACGGTATGGCGATCGGCATCGGCTTCCAGGCATCGCCTTTTGTTGGCCTTATCGTCGCAGCCGCGGTACTCACGCATGACTTCTCTGACGGCATCAACACCGTCAATCTCATATTGAAAAACGGCGGTGATCACCGCCGCGCCTTCAGGTGGCTCTTCGTTGATGCGCTTACCCCGATGCTCGGCGCTGCTTCGACGCTTCTCTTCACCATTTCCGAATCGGTTCTCGGACTGGTGCTCGCCGTCTTCGTCGGCACCTTCCTCTATCTCTCGGCGAGTGATCTTATCCCCGAGAGCCATCATCGCCACCCGCGTGCGCTTACGACCGTGATGACTCTCCTTGGCGCCGGCCTCATCTATCTCGTTGTCCACCTGATATAATTCCTCCCTATGAAATTATTTTCCCACTGGCTTATTTCAGCGCTCGCGATAGGCATTGCCGCATACCTTGTTCCCGGAGTTACGGTAACTATTCCGGGCGCCCTTATCGCCGCGGTCGTCCTCGGTGCGCTCAATCTCTTCATCCGGCCCATATTGGTCGTTTTGACCTTTCCGATAACGGTCATTACACTCGGGCTCTTCTCGCTCGTTATCAATGCCGTACTCGTGATGCTCGCGTCACTGGTCGTGCCGGGTTTCTCGATTGCCGGCTTTTGGACCGCACTCGTCTTCGCTCTCGCGCTTTCTGTTGTCAGTTGGGTGTTCGGTATCTGGAAAAACGCCTAGACAGCCCTTTTACCGCGGAGGATGTTGATGAAAATAGGGAGAAACGAGATCACAATGATGACGAGCGAGAAGGGAAGGATGTAGCTCTCGCTGTTTGGAATAATCGAGCCGAGCGAGTAGCCGATCGCTACCATTCCTGCGCCCCAAAGCGCTCCGCCAAGCATATTGTAAGAAAGGAATGTTTGGTAGGACATTGAACCGACGCCAGCGAGGATCGGGGCGATGGTACGTACGATAGGCACGAAACGCGCGAGAACGACTGCCCGTCCGCCGTACAGCTTATAAAAACGTTCAGTACGTTTCAGATACTCCTGCTTGAAGAAGAAGGAGTCTTTCTTTTTGAAGAAATTGGTGCCAACGTTTGCGCCGAACCAATATCCGACCGAATCGCCGATAATAGCTGCAATGATGACGAAGAAGACCAGCGGGCCGATAGAAAGAAACCCTGCGGCAGAAAGGAGGCCTGCGGCGAAAAGGAGAGAATCGCCGGGAAGGAAGATGCCGAAGAGAAGTCCGCTCTCAGCGAATATGATGAACGCGATACCGAGATAGCTGCCGGTCTTCACCATCTCAATCGGATCGAGATTCACACACGCAGAAAGGAATGAAAGCATACTCACCATTCTAGCAGAAGAAACATAATGAGAGGCGTTGATATCGTATACTGTATGCAATGGAACAGGCGCCGAAATTATCTTCACCCGAAGAGGAGCTGGCATACTTACGCGAGCGCATCGCGCATAAGGAGGCAGAGCTCGCGAGCGCGGGGGCGGAGAGTGATCAGGTGCAGATAATCTCTGAGACGATACACGAGCATCACGCGGCGCAATCTTCGATTCTCGCACCCGAGTATCGTGTGAGCGCGGCAACGAAGGAGAGCGAAGCGGAGGCGATACTCGCCGAGATGAAGCTCGGCGGCGGTGCGGGAGCTATCGACAACCTGCGCAGGACGATGGAGGAGCGGGGAGTCAAGAACGCTCTCCATATCCTGGAGAAGATGAACGATCCGCATCTCGCGGACGACTTCCATCGCTATCTCGTGCGCTATATCGCTGCGGGGATATCCGCACCCGGGCTCGAAGAGCGGGCACCGCGCTTCAAGGCGCTCCGCATGACGCTCTACGAGATAGCGCTCCCAGAGCCGAAGCATGCCGAGCCTGGCGGGCGCTCGAAGACGCTCAAGGAGCTTATCTCCAGCATGGAGCAGTTCTACGCCGGACTTCTTTCAGTGGATACCGCGACGGAGGATGAGGCGCGCTACTTCGCGCTCGAACTCGCCGTGCCCGCCGATAGCCCCGAACTGCAGTTTTACGCAGCGGTGCCTACCAGCAAGAGAAATCTCTTTGAGAAACAGCTCCTCGCGATATTCCCCGACGCGCATCTCGTGCCTCAGCCATACGATTACAATATCTTCGTGCGCGGCGGGACATCGCTTATCTCGACGGCGAGCTTTGGCGAGAATGCGGTGCTCCCCCTTTCTGATTACACTGAATTCGATCACGATCCGATCAACGCTATCGTGAGCGCATTCGCTAAGATAGAGCAGACAGGCGAGGGAGCCGCACTTCAAATCATCGTCGAACCGCGCGGTGACCGGCATATAAAGCACTATCGGAAAATCCTCCAGGCATTGCGAAAGGGCGAAAAGCGACAAACCGCTTTTTCTACTCCCGAGACGACGCTCGGAGAATTCGGGCGTGATTTGAGTAATGTGCTTTTTTCGAATAAACCCAAAGATGCCGAAAAGGCGAAGGAGGCACAGATGCGACAGGCAGAGGCGAATACAACGAGCATCGAGCAGGTCGAGAAGAAGATTGCGACACCTATCGTCGGTGCGACGATACGGCTCGTCGTTTCTTCGGGTAACGAACGCACCGCCGACCAGGTGCTCGGCGATCTCGAAGCGGCTTTCAATCAGTTCGGCAATACGCAGGGTAATCAGTTGCGCTTCACGCGCGCCGCAGGGCGGCATGCGCGCGAGGCGCTCGACGATTTCTCCTTTCGCTTACCGGATGCCTCGGCGCTCCCGTTGTCGCTTCGCGAGCTCACGACTATCTACCACTTCCCGCCGTCGGGTGTTGAGTCGCCCCACTTGAAGCAGGCACGCTTCACTCACGCGCCAGCCCCGCTCTCGCTCCCGCAGGCAGGCACCCTGCTCGGTGTGAATACGTATCGCGGGCAAACGACCAACATACATCTCTCACCCGAAGACCGCCTCCGTCATCTCTATATCATCGGTCAGACCGGCACTGGTAAGACAGGGCTTATGAAGTCGATGATTATACAGGACATCAAGAATGGCGACGGGTGCTGCTTTATCGACCCGCACGGCTCTGACATCCTCGACATTCTCGCGGCGGTGCCGCCCGAACGATATAAAGACGTCATCTATTTCGATCCGGCCGATCTCTCGCGCCCCTTCGCGCTCAATTTCCTCGAATACGATATGTCGCGACCCGAACAGAAGACATTCATCGTGAACGAGCTCCTGATGATATTCAAACGTTTGTATGGCGATGTGCCGGAGAGCATGGGCCCTGCGTTCGAGCAGTACTTCCGTAATGCGACGCTCTTGGTGATGGAAGATCCTGCGAGCGGCTCCACTATCCTCGATATTGCGCGCGTGCTCTCTAATAGCGAGTTCCGTCGACAGAAGCTCGCGAAAAGCATGAACCCCATCGTCAATCAATTCTGGCAGGAGATAGCGACCAAGGCGGGCGGGGAAGCATCGCTCGAGAATATTGTTCCCTACATTACGAACAAGTTCGACGACTTCACTGCAAACGATTTCATCCGTCCGATAGTGGGACAGCAGGAATCATCGTTCAAGTTCCGCGAAGTGATGGATACCAAGAAGATTCTTCTCATCAATCTCTCGAAGGGGCGCTTGGGCGAGAAGAATGCGAACCTGCTCGGGCTTATCGTGGTTGGCAAGCTCTTCATGGCGGCGCTCTCGCGCGCGGACTCTCCCCGAGCCGCGCACCCGCCGTTCTACCTTTATATAGATGAGTTCCAGAATGTGACCACCGATTCTATCCCCGGCATCCTCTCAGAGGCGCGTAAGTATAAGCTTGCGCTCACGGTTGCGCACCAATTCCTCAATCAGATAGATGAGAAGACGCGTGCGGCAGTCTTCGGAAACGTGGGTAACATGACAGTCTTCCGCGTGGGCGAAGAGGACGCGGAATTCTTCGCGAAGCAGTTCGCGCCGGTCTTCGAGACGCTCGATTTCGTCAATATCGAGAACCGGAATGCGTATGTGAAGATACTCTCAGGCGGCGTACCGCAAAAGCCGTTCGATATCATGACGCCGGACTTGCCGGTTCTCAATCACGAACAGACCGACGACCTCGTCCACCTCTCATCCCTCACCTATGGCCGCGATCGTGCTACAATTGAGAGTGTGATACGCGAGCGCTATCTCTCGCGCTAACGCTTTTTATGAACAATCCCTTCGAACGCTTCCCGAAACCTCCGCACGAGGAGGTTCCTTTTGATCCTCATTCGGTGCCGAGCATGGTTACAATAGAAGAGCAGAGACAAGGAGCGGAGATACGAAGACTTCTCGCTAAAGGTGGCATAATCCCTCAGGAATCAGTGCCAGAGACAGGAGGAGTGAATATCAATAGTTTCCGCGCACCGCAATATTCAGGAGGGAAGGGGGAAACGCAACATGCAGGCGAGAAAATGCAGAAAGATATGGATATGCTCGTGTCCCCTCAGGAAGGTACTCCCGCAGAATTGCGTAAGAAATTGAGGAATCTTGTCGAGAGACTCTCCTCATAGATAGAGTGTGTTACTATAATGCGTATATCGAGTATAATAATTCGCGTATGAAACCAACCCAGACTGGAATCGCCGTAGCTCTCGCGCTCGTCGCCGTCGCTGTGTTCTTCATCTTCCCCGGCCTGTCGCCGTTTAGCCAGCCGGGAGAAGTTACTACTCAACCTACCACCACTATGTCCACTGAAAACGTTGATCAGCTTCAAATAACCGATGAGGCAGTGGGGACGGGAGCAGAAGCTGTCGCGGGCGATAGTGTCACGGTCAATTATGTTGGCTCGCTCACCGACGGCACCGTCTTCGACGCTTCGGCGAATCACGGCACCTCCGGCTTCACCTTCAATCTCGGGGCGGGGCAGGTTATCAAGGGCTGGGATCAAGGCATCGTCGGTATGAAGGAGGGCGGCAAGAGGAAGCTCGTCATACCCGCCGCGCTCGCCTACGGTTCTCAGGCGGTCGGAAACGTTATTCCCGCGAATTCTACGCTCGTGTTTGAAGTCGAACTCCTCAAGGTTCAAAAGGCCGGCCAGTAAGGCTCGAGGTGCTTGAGAACCGCGCAGTGCCTCAGGGCACTGCGCGGTTCTCATATTTTTGCTAGGGTGGTAGTAATGAGCGCTCTGCAATTCAAAATAGAGAACCGCGCGCCCCAGAGCGGCGCGCGAACGGGCACCCTCACAACGCCGCACGGTGTTATTCATACCCCTGCGTTCACGCCGGTGGGTACTAAAGCAGATGTAAAAGGAATCTTACCCAATCAACTGACGGCACTCGGCGCTGAGGTCGTGCTCGCCAACACGTATCATCTCTACCTCCAACCGGGCGAGAAGATTGTCGAACAATCAGGAGGATTGGCGAAGTTCATGAATTGGGTAGAACTGGGCCCCCACTCCGCCGAGGCTTCGCGGGGCAAGCCGACGATTACCGATTCCGGCGGCTTTCAGGTGTTCTCCTTGGGCGCCGCCTTCGGCAAGACTATTTCTAAATTTACGAAGGGTGAAGTGACGGAAAAAGAGGATCAGCCCCGACGCTCGTCAGACGAGGTCGGGGCCCCGACCGGAGCGTCGGGGCTCGCATATTACGATACGGACGTCGCGAGTCAGCACGGCCAACTCGCGGTGATAGACGATGAAGGAGTTACTTTCACCTCGCACCTCGATGGTTCGCTTCACCGTTTTACTCCCGAGCGTTCGGTCGAGATACAGCACGCACTCGGCGCAGATATCTTCTTCGCATTCGACGAGTGTACTTCGCCCGTCGAACCGTACGAGTATCAGAAGGAGGCAATGGAGCGCACGCATAAGTGGGCAGAGCGCAGTCTCAAAGCGCATCGGCAGAATATCGAGGCGAGCAAGAAGCAGGCCCTCTTCGGCATCGTGCAGGGCGGGCGGCACGAAGACCTACGCAGAGTGTCCGCGCGCGAGATCGCTTCGATGGGCTTCGACGGAATCGGCATCGGCGGCTCATTTAGTAAAGAAGATATGCGGAGCGTGCTTTCTGCTGCGGTGAGCGAATTACCCGAAGAGCTCCCGCGCCACTTCCTCGGTATCGGCGAGCCGGGTGATATCCTCGAGGGTATCGCGAACGGTATGGACACCTTCGACTGCGTCGCGCCGACACGCATCGGCCGACATGGCTCTATCTATACTCGGCAAGGCATTATTCACTTGACGGGAGAGAAGTATAAGGACGATTTCGGTCCGCTTGATCCTGAATATGCTGCGCCGGGAACTGAGGGATTCACCCGTGCCTATGTCGCGCACCTTATTCGCGCTAAAGAGATGCTCGGCTCGATGATTTGCTCGATGCACAATATGGGCTTTATCCTCAATCTCGTCGCGGGCGCACGCGAAGCGATCCTCGTCGGTCGTTTTGACGAGTATCGTGCAGATTTTGTGCATAATTATTATCAAAAGTAGAACGGGGCAGGTCGTGTGACCTGCCCCGCGGTGCGCTCTTACTTGGCGAAGAACATAGTGGTAACGCCAATTGTGAACATGATGCTACCCAACATGCTGGTTTTGAAGCCAGACGGCTTGCGCCAGATATCTGTCGCCGCGCAGAACAGCACCTCGATGACGATTGCCACAACGAAACCGAGAAGCACTTGCCACGTAAGTAACAGTTGCAAAAACAGTCTGAACTTTTCCATTTGAATTCTCCCAGAGAAGTGAAGGCGTTCCAAAATCAAAGTACGCTTTTTGTGATATACTGTCAACCCTGTGACTAACTTCAAACCTCATTTTCCATACCAGCCGGCGGGCGACCAGCCCGAGGCTATCAAGACTCTTGAGAAAGGGCTCTTGAAGGGTATGCGTCATCAAACACTCTTTGGCGCGACGGGTACGGGTAAGACGTTTACTGTTGCAAATGTCATCGCGAAGCTCGATAAGCCGACTCTTGTCCTTGCACATAACAAGACGCTTGCCGCGCAGCTCGCGCAAGAATATCGTTCATTCTTCCCCGAGAACGCGGTGCACTATTTCGTCTCCTATTACGACTACTATCAGCCCGAAGCATATATCGCGCACTCCGATACGTATATAGAGAAAGAAGCGATGATCAACGCCGAGATAGATCGCTTGCGTCACGCGGCGACTCAAGCATTACTCACGCGCAAAGATGTCATTATTGTCGCGTCAGTGTCCGCAATCTACGGGCTCGGTTCGCCTGAAGAGTATGAGAAAGTGCACGTAAAGATACAGAAACAGGAGACCGTCGAAGGAGGCAGGGGTGGATTGATACGGAAGCTCGTCGGTATTTACTTTGAACGTACGAATGCAGATCTTAATCCCGGACAGTTGCGCGCCATCGGCAACTCGCTTGAGTTCATGCCGGTAAATGAGCGTGTGATGTATCGCGTCGCGTTTGATGGCGATACGGTGGCACGCATTGATCAGCTTGACCCGGTCTCGCGCGCAAAAGTTGCGGAACTTGAGTCGGTCTTCGTCTTCCCGGCGAAGCACTTCGTGACAAATGAAGACGAGCGCGCCCGCGCCATCGAGGACATCAAGCTTGAACTCGACGAACAGCTCGCGAAGTTCAAACGCGAAGAGAAGCCCTTGGAAGCTGAGCGTCTGAAACGCCGCACGCTTCACGACCTCGCTCTTATCCGCGAGCTCGGGTATACGACGGGTATCGAGAATTACTCGCGGCATTTCGATGGGCGCAAAGCAGGAGAACCCCCCTTCACGCTCCTGAGTTATTTCAAACGTTGTGACAAGGATTTCCTCACCGTGATAGACGAGTCGCATGTGACGGTATCGCAGCTCGGCGGGATGTATGCGGGCGACAAATCGCGCAAGGATACACTCATCGAGTACGGCTTCCGGCTCCCCTCGGCGCGTGATAATCGTCCGCTCACGTTTGAAGAGTTTGAAGGGCGTACTGGACAGGTGCTCTACACGAGCGCTACGCCGGGGCCGTATGAAAAAGCACACTCTGAACAGATTGTTGAACAGGTTATCCGCCCGACTGGTCTCCTCGATCCTGAACTTACCGTGCGTGGTGTGATCGAGACGAAAGAGTATAAGGGTCAGATAGCAGACTTTATTGAAGAAGCGGGAAAGGTCATACAGAATGGCGGCAGAGCGCTCGCGACGACGCTCACCAAACAGATGGCAGAAGATCTTGCATCGTTCCTGCGCGAGAAGGGTATCAAGGCGGAATATCTCCACTCTGACGTGAAGACGATAGACCGTATTGATATTCTCACGAAATTCCGCAAAGGCGAGTTCGACATTCTCGTCGGCGTAAATCTCCTTCGTGAGGGGCTCGATCTTCCCGAAGTCGAGCTCGTGGGTATCCTCGACGCCGACAAAGAGGGCTTCCTCCGCAGCGAGACTTCACTTATCCAGACAATCGGTCGTGCGGCGCGCAATGTGCTCGGGCGCGTCATTCTCTATGCCGATGTGATGACGGGCTCACTCGAACGCGCGATAGGGGAGACGAATCGCCGTCGCGAAAAGCAGATTGCTTATAACCAAGAGCATGGCATTACCCCGACAACCATAAAGAAAGAAATACACGATATCGCTGCGTCGATGCGTACCGAGCATCAAAAGACGGTGGACGACCTGCTCGCGCTCGACACAATTGCCTACAAAGATGACCCGAAAGCGTTCATCACGCAGAAGCGACTTGAGATGGCCGAAGCCGTAGAGAGTCTGGACTTCGAGACCGCCGCCCTCATCCGCGATGAGATCTATAAGCTCGAAGGCACCGGTCCCAAGGCAAAAAAGCCCCGCACCCGCAAGCCGTTGTCAGGAGGTTGAATCTAGAAGAATAGGGGAGTAGAGTGCGCCTAGATGTGCATGAGGATCCGTCCTCACACGTCCTTTTCAACTGACAGAGGAGCTGACAATGGATACGTCCGACAGCATGGCTTTGTGGCACGGAGACTTGAATTACCTATTGGCGGGGCACCAGGTGCCTCTCAACTGTTTGTCGTCAGAAGAATGGCTCGTGGTTATACACAAAGCTCTCGATAGGGTGGCATTGAAATATCTGCCGCACATTCGAGACCTGACGAAGACGCTCTCCACGATACAACAGTGGGGGTTGTACAACATCGACTCCAGTCCGGAACTCAAGATAGTCGCTTGGAAGGCCGGCAAGAAACATTGGGGGATAGAGAAAGACGTGCGTCTTATTCCCGTTGGTGCTGTCACAGTACCTCCGCCACCACCAAGGAAAAATGCGTACAGAGGGAAAGACACAACACAACCAGATGTGCACCTGTTCCTTAGTACCAAGCAACAATGGATCAAGATGGAACGGATTCTCGTCGACAAGATTTGGGACCAACACGAGGAGCTTTGTTTTTGCGGCCTAAACGAGGATGAACTGATCGAGGTAGTTGGTGACCAGCGTATCTTCTGGCCGCAAATGCTCTACCACCTGAAGACGCTCGCGGAGCTGAGCATGCGTCAGAAGGAAGAGCATATCGAGCAGCTGGGACATACGATCAGGAGGTTGGATGAAATAACCAGCCGTGTTGGACCAAAGTTCCCATAGCACCAAGCCCGGAGCAATCCGGGCTACTTTATTTATAAGGCACCGGTCCCAAGGCAAAGAAGCCCCGCACTCGGAAGCCCTTTCGGGAAGTTAGTTGAAGTGGTATAATCACATCGTACCTGCCCCTCCACGGGTAGGATTCCTGCATGAAAAAACAAAGCGCGAAGGAAGAACACAAGCACAAGCACGGGAGCGACTGGCTCCGCGTGAAGGGTGCGCGCACCCATAACCTGAAGAATATCGACGTCGATATGCCGCGCGGGGCGATGACGGTGATCACTGGTCTCTCCGGCTCGGGCAAGTCTTCGCTCGCTTTTGATACTATCTTCGCCGAAGGTCAACGGCGGTATGTGGAGTCGCTTTCCGCGTACGCGCGCCAGTTCCTCAATCAGATGGCGAAGCCGGATGTGGACGAGATACGCGGACTCTCGCCGGCCATCTCTATAGACCAGAAGAGCCGCTCTAACAATCCGCGCTCGACGGTAGCGACCGTCACCGAAATTTATGATTATCTGCGCGTGCTCTATGCACGCGCCGGTCAGCCGTACTGTATTCATCATGATGTACCTATCGTGCGACTCTCAAAAGAGGAAATGATCAAAATGGTGTTCAATCGCGTAGAGAAAAAGAGAAGCGGGATGGGCCTGCCGAGCACCAATTCCGATTCGGTGCTTGGTGTCGCGGTAGATAAGACTGCAGTTATTGTCTACGCGCCGGTCGTCGTCGGTCGTAAAGGCGAGTACTACCAGCTTCTCTACGACCTCCTTAGTAAGGGCTATGAGAAAGTAGTTGTTGATGGCAAGCTGCACTCGCTCCGCGAGAAGATTGTCATGGAACGCAACAAGGTGCACAGCATAGACGCGCTCGTGGACTCCATCTACGTCTCGGAATTTGCGCGCTCCACCGCCGCGGCGCGCGAGCGCCTCTCGGAGGCTCTCGAGCTCGCACTCAAACAGGCCGACGGCCTCGTGAAGATCGCGCACGCCGACGGCTCCGTCGAGACGCTTTCGTCGAAGTTCATCTGCCCCGAGGACGGCGCTTCGTTTCCCGAGGTCGAACCTCGGTTATTCTCGTTCAACTCGCCGTATGGCGCGTGTCCGACCTGTCACGGGCTCGGCACTGAATCGCTCTTCTCTGAAGAGGCGTGTCCGGTCTGTGAGGGGAAGCGTCTGCGGCCCGAAGCGCTGCGGGTGTACCTGAAGAGCGGCCCTACTTCGCATAAAGCTACGAAGGGCGCAGAAGGAAGCAGCCCACTCGGCAAGAGCATTGTAGATTTCACCAACATGTCGATTCGCGAAGCGAAGGACTTTGTCGATTCTATCGAGCTCTCTGAGATGAAGTTCGATATTGCCGCGCCGATCCTGAAAGAGATTGAGAGCCGACTCTCCTTTATGTTGAATGTCGGCCTCGATTATCTCACGCTGAACCGTTCGGCCGCCACTCTCTCTGGTGGCGAGGCACAGCGCATCAGGCTCGCGTCCCAACTCGGGAGCGGGCTCACGGGAGCGCTCTACGTGCTCGACGAACCGACGATCGGACTCCATCAGCGCGACAACGACCGTCTTATCAAGACCTTGCTCACGCTCAAAGAGCTCGGCAACACGATCGTCGTCGTCGAGCACGACGAGGAGACGATGTACGCATCAGACTATATTGTTGATATCGGTCCCGGCGCGGGCATTCATGGCGGCACGGTTGTCGTGCAGGGCTGGCTCGATGATCTCCTCACTGCCAAAGAGAATAAGAGCGGCTCACAGACGCTCGCGTATGTACGGGGCGAGAAGGAGATTGCCGTGCCCGAGGAGCGTCGTACGAGCGAGAAGGGCTCGCTGAAGGTGCGCGGCGCGACGCTCCACAATCTCGTCAATCAAAATGTCGATGTTCCTTTGGGTAAGCTTGTTTGTATCACGGGCGTTTCTGGGAGCGGGAAGTCCACCTTTCTCTACGACATTTTGCACCGCAATATCGCGGCGCGTTTCGCGCGTCGCGAAGCGAAACTCGAGCACGTCGCAAGCATGACTGGCACCGAATACCTCGGGCGCGCCATCCTTATTGACCAGTCGCCAATAGGCCGCACACCGCGAAGTAATCCGGCGACGTACACCGGTGCTTTCACTCATATTCGCGATCTCTTCGCCGCTACCGGCGAGGCGCGGGCGCGCGGCTGGAAGCCGGGCCGCTTCTCTTTCAATGTTCCCGGCGGACGCTGTGAAGCGTGTCAGGGTAATGGCTCCATCGCAGTTGAGATGCACTTCCTCCCGACGGTGTACGTCACGTGCGATGTGTGCGAAGGCAAGCGCTTTATGAAAGAGACGCTCGAGGTGACCTATCGCGGCAAGACTATCTATGAGGTGCTCCAGATGACTATTGAAGAAGCGGAAAAGTTTTTTGGCGATATTCCCGCGATCTATGAGCGCCTCGCTTCGCTCAACTCCACCGGCCTGCAGTACCTCACGCTCGGGCAGAGCGCGACGACACTCTCGGGCGGTGAAGCTCAGCGCGTGAAGATCGCGAGCGAGCTCTACCGCTCAATGCCGATGAAGACCATATATCTGCTCGATGAACCGACGGTCGGCCTCCACTACGAAGATGTGCAGAAGCTCATCGAGATACTGCAAGAGCTCGTTGCGCGCGGCAACACGGTTGTCGTCATCGAGCACAACCTCGATGTCATCAAAAGCGCCGACTACCTGATCGACTTTGGCCCTGAAGGCGGCGCGGGCGGCGGTAAGGTGGTGGCGAAGGGTACACCCGAAGAAGTCGCTGCGACCGACGGCTCGCACACCGGCCATTACCTTGCGAAGCATCTCCACAAGCGCCGCAAGAAATAACATGAGTCAGTCACAGACATTCGCAGTCATATTCGATATGGATGGAGTACTCGTGGATTCGACGATGGAGATTCGAATTGCGTTCAAGAAGACTTTCGAGACGCTTGGCTTCAAACTTGACCCGATGAGTAATCCAAAATACAGCGGCCGCTCACTTGCAGATCAAGTTTCCTTATGGAAGGAGGACTACGGCATCGACGCTGGGGATCCAAACGTTTTTTCGCGAAAGGCTTTTGCCTTTGAGAAGGAAATGATTGCCACGAAATCTGCCGACCTCGAATTGCGGCGGCTACTCATTGAACTGAAAGACAAGGGTGTCCCCATGGGAGTCGGGACTTCTTCGAAGGGTTATCGGGCGGAAGAGATTTTGACGATGCTCGGTATCAGAGATTTCTTCGCCGCGCTTGTTACCGCTGATGACGTGACAGAACATAAACCTAATCCGCACGTGTTCTTAGAAGTTGCGAGACATCTCAAGACCCCGCCTGAGAAATGCGTAGTTATAGAAGATGCGGCGACTGGCGTCGAGGCCGCTCGGAATGGCTGTATGAAATCTATAGGTTTCTTGACCGAGTGGAACAGCGAAGAGGAACTCAGTCGAGCGGACGGGGTCATACGCGGTTTCGCTGAACTGTCTTATGACGGGCTCGCAAGTATGTTGGCGTAGTAAGGATTACCCTTGTTACTAAAAAGAATCGCCGCCTGCGGATGCAGGCGGCGTGACGCAGGAAGGGTAACCCTTGCTGCCACAAAAGGCGGGTTTAGTCTGGTCGGACTGAGTCGCCACCCTTCGCGACGTATGTCACCTTGTGGAACGGATAGGGCATGCCCTGGACAGTGTCAGTGGAGTTGAGTTCTATCCAGCATGGTGCCTCGAGGGTGTGTCCCGCGCCCACGCCGCTCATCATAATCTTAACCTCCACCTCTACTCTCTTGATATCGTCGCGGCATTTGACGGAACCGAGGACGACAACTTCGCGGGTGAACTCGCCTGTGAAGTCGCCGTTTGGGTAGGTCTTGTGCCCAACGTCGCGAGTGTAAGTCTCCCGTTCGGTCACCCACTGGACGGCGGATAACTCGAAAGTTTCTCGAATTAGTTGGTCGGCCAGGTATTTCGCCCAGAGCACCGAGTTCGTTTCTTTCCGTGCCAACTTGTATCCGAACCCCTGTTTTATAGGGAAATGAACTGATTTCATCATGAACTCCTCAAGGAAGTTTGCGGCGGACATCCGCAGCAACCGATGCAAGATCGGCGATGTAATATTCACATATTATGCTAGAAATGTCAAATTCGTCGTAATGGTTTAGCACCTTTTGCCGCCAAGTGACTACTTGAAGAACACTGCGTACGCGAACGAGAAGATAACGGCGATCATGATGCCGATGACAAGGGCATCGGATACTTTCTTCGGGAGTTTGAACAAAGCCTTCTTTCCCAACCATGTGGCGAGGACCATCACAGGAAAGAAATAGAGAAGCGGTGTAATGTCTGGTAGGGCGAGCTGTCCCGTGTTCAATCGCACGATTGTTGCGACTAGGAAGTTTGCACCGCCGATGACTGCCGTCGTTCCATGCACCTCAGCGATTTTCAAATCTTGTGCGTAGAGATACTGGTTTCGCAAGTCGCTTCCCGCAAGTCCGGTGCCCTGCAAGAACCCTGAAAACAGGCCGACGAAGTGATCGAGGTATCGATGTGACCACTTTGCCTTCGGGATGATTTGCAGTTTTTTAAGGAGGAAATATATCGAGAAGAGGAGGATGGTAACGAGTAGCCAGCGCACCGGAATTATCACCAAGGCGAGAGCTCCGAAAAATGCTGCAATGACAGATGGGAGCAGCAAGGTCTTAATCTCTTGCCACTGAATGTTCTCCCAAAAGAAGAATATGCGCGGTGGGGCGGTGAGGAAGAAGTAAAAAGTTGCGATGCCAATCGCGCGATGCGGGTCGACCAGCATCGCCAAGAGTGGAGTTATCGTCGCAGAGCCAGAGAAGGGGACGACGATGTTCACTAGAGTACTCAGGCCCAGTAGGCCGTATATCAAGAACACCTGAAGGGATAGCATTGCCGAGATTATAACGTGCTGTAGTGTATTTGTATGCAACGGAGCGAACTAGCTAATTTCAGTCTACCGGACACGCCGGGGGTGTACCTCTTCAAGCAGGGCAGAAAAGTTTTGTACGTAGGGAAGGCGACGTCGCTCCGCGACCGAGTAAGGAGCTACTTCGACGACGACCTGATTGCGACGCGCGGGCCGCGCATCGTGGATATGGTGACCAAGGCCGATAGAGTCGTGTACGAGCCGACGCCGACGGTGCTCGAGGCACTCGTGCGTGAAGCGGCGCTCATCAAGAAGTATCAGCCCAAGGCGAATGTGGAAGGGAAGGATGACAAGACATTTTTGTACGCAGTTATCACCGATGAGGAGATCCCGCGCGTGCTTGCAGTACGTGGTAAGGATATTGATTTCAAGACGAAACACACGAACGATGGGCAAGTGCTGAAGGTGTTCTATGGCCCGTTTCCTTCGGGCACGCAATTGCGCGAAGCGCTTCGGATTATTCGCCGCATCTTTCCGTTTTTCGATACACCAAAGCCTGTTGAGGTGAAGAATAAAAGCCAGTCGGCGAAGATAGAATTCAATCGGCAGATAGGGCAATATCCTCGTTCATTCGAGCTGAAAGAATATCGCCGCACAATACGAAACGTTGCACTTCTCCTCTCTGGACGCGGTAAAGAATTGCGCCGCACCCTCGAGCGCGACATGAAGCGCGCAGCGAAGGAAGAGCGCTTCGAAGACGCGGCCTCCGCGCGTCGTGCGCTCTTCGCGCTTGACCACTTGCAGGACGTCTCGCTCATCAAGGACGATGCTCGATATTCGAATCTCAAGACGGTCGGCAAAGATTCGAATATGCGAATCGAGGGATATGACACGGCGCATTTATCGGGGACCAGCGCGATAGGAGTGATGACAGTCGTCGAAGACGGCGCACTGGTAAAGAAAGAGTATCGGACATTCAGGATTCGCGGCGTACAAAAGAACGACGACATCGCGTCACTCAAAGAAATCCTTTCGCGTCGCCTTAATCACCCAGAATGGCCGTTGCCGGATGTTGTTGTGGTAGACGGCGGCAGGGTGCAGAAAAAAGCGGCAGAAAGCGTACTCGCCGAAGCCGGAGTGAAGATACCTGTTGTGGCGGTCGTAAAAGACGAGCGGCATCGCCCGCGCGAAGTTATTGGCGCTCGCGCGGCAGGTGTCGCCGAGGCGGACGCGGTGCTCGCAAATGCCGAAGCGCACCGCTTCTCGCTCGCTCGTCATCGCGCGGCTCGTTCGACCGCGCTTCGCGGTAGCCTGAAATAAGCCAATTCAACTCCGTTTTCAATCTGCCGCTTCAGCGCGGTATACTATTTGCATGCAAACCATCGTCGGAGTGTTGCGGGGCGGGCCGTCGCGTGAGCACGAGGTCTCGCTCAAGACCGGTGCCGCTATCCTCGCGAATCTCCCCGAAGAACAGTTCGGTACGCGCGATATTTACATAGATCGACAGGGAATCTGGCATGATCGCGGCCGCCCGACTTCTCCTGAACGCATCTTGCGTCAAGTGGATGTCGTCTTGAACGGTCTTCACGGCGAATATGGCGAAGATGGGGAAGTGCAGAAGCTTCTTGAGCGATTCGGCGTCCCCTATACTGGCGCGGATTCGTTTGGCTCGTATCTCGCGATGCATAAGGCAATGGCAAAAGTTCATGCACAAAAAGAGGGACTTCTCACGCCGGAATCCTGCTACATTGAGCGGGCTGAAGATGTCGTTGAAGCGGCACGGGATATCATCCGCTCGTTCCATCAACCGGTAGTGGTGAAGCCTGTGGGGTGGGGTTCCTCGGTTGGGGTATCGATCGTCGGCGGACACGCACCAGTGCTCGCCGCTATCGAAAAGCTTTTTGCCGATGGGGCAGCAGGCGTGCTCGTCGAAGAGTACATCCGCGGCAAGGAAGCGACTGTCGGTGTCGTAGAGGGGCTGCGCGGTGAGGAGCTGTATGTGCTCCCGATTATTGAAATAGTCCCACCCGCAGACAGTTTCTTTTCATACGATGCAAAATATTCCGGCGAGACGCGTGAGATTTGCCCGGGTAATTTTTCACGCGTTGCTACTGAAGATTTACAACGAGCCGCAAAGATGATGCACCGTGCTTTAGGACTCCGCCATTATTCACGAAGCGATTTCATCGTCACCCCAAGAGGGATCTATTACCTCGAAACGAATACGCTCCCGGGGCTTACGAAAGAATCGCTCTTGCCGAAGTCGCTTGCGGCGGTCGGAGTCTCCTTCCGCGATTTCCTCACCCATCTGGTCAATCTCGCTCTCAAGCGGTAAGATAACCTCGCTGTAGTGGCGGGAAAGTACGCGCGGTGTGAAGCCGGCCTGATCAGCTGGTGCGCCCTCAGTGACTAACGGATAGGGAAGGGAAGTTTCTCTATCAACATTCTGTCCCGCAGATAATGCATGCGTATCACACGAGACAGAGTGGATCCGAGTTTGCAAGGCCTGGCGAAGGCGAAAAGCTACGACATAGGGTCAGCTACAGCAAAAGAAGTGCCGCAGTGGAGACGCCCCTCCCTGCGGTTTTATTTTTTGAAAGAGGTGATAGAATGAGACATATGGGCCGTTAGCTCAGTTGGTAGAGCACCTCATTTGCAATGAGGGGGTCGCAGGTTCGAATCCTGTACGGTCCACAAAACAAAGGAGCCGGATGCGGAAGCATTCGGCGACTATTGTTTTGTAGGGCCGTACAGGATTCGAAGAGACGGAGCGGGCACCTGTCCAGCAGGACAGGTCGCGAGTCGCGGACACGACCAAAGTCGAGCGACGGCGAGATTTTGAGTCGCGGAAGAAAAGCGTAATCGCGGTCCTGTACGGTCCACAAAAACAAGAAGCGGAGCGCCTATGTTTTTGTAGGATGCCGAAGTGCAAGTAACTTTGGCGCCACAAAATCCGGACAACTATGGCATACTGCATATATGCCGCAGAAGAAAACCCTTATCGAGAAAATGACGACGGGAGTGGGGTCGGTGCCTTCGCTTGTCGTGCACACCCTGGTATTTATAGGGTTCTTTGTCGCCGCGTGGTCGGGAACTATCGGCTGGGACACGATGCTGCTCGCGCTCACGACTATCGTCTCGCTTGAGGCGATTTATCTCGCAATATTCATCCAGATGTCGGTAAACAGGCACGCTGCAGAGCTTGCCGAGGTGAGTGAGGACGTCGAGGATATTCAGGAAGATGTTGACGAGATCCAAAAGGATGTCGATGAGATTCAGAAAGACGTCGATGAGATTCAGGAAGATGTGGAAGATATCCAAGAGGATGTCGAGGAGATTAGCGATGAGGACGAGACCGATGATGAGCACGATAAAAAACAGACCGCTGCGCTTGAACAGCTCACGCAGGATATCCATCGCGTGCTCGCCGATCTTGAGCAGTTGAAGAGAAAGTAAATCTGGGAATCCAAGAGGATATCTGGTATGGTTAGGTGTATCGCGCTCCTAGCTCAGCTGGTTAGAGCGTTCGCCTCACACGCGAAAGGTCAGGGGTTCGAGTCCCTTGGAGCGCACAAGAAGACTGGGAAACCGGGCTTCTTGATGCACTAGGGGACTCGAAGGCCGGAGGCTAACGAGCCGAGGCGGGGTCGCGCAGATTTCCAGCAGGAAATCATGTGTGACCGAGTCCCTTGGAGCGCACTGGGAGGTGTTCTGTGTCGGGCCGGAGTATGCCGGTAGTACGCACGCTTCGGGTGCGTGTAGACCGGGTTCAATTCCCGGCGGCCCGACAAAGAACATCTCCGAATAATACAGAGAGTTTGTTTTCTGGATAAATATCGTTTGGATAAATCTCAACGAGTCTATAACCAAGCTTTTTGGCAAGCGAACGCTTTCTTTTGATATTCTTGTCGTAAACTTCTTGTACTCCAGCGAGTCCGAAAAACTCGACTAGGATATCGAAATGTATCTTGAAATCAGCCGTCAGTCTCGTATCCCCATATGGATAATTTCGTTCGTGTAGAATACAGTTGCTCGTAAACCAATCGTCGATAATCTTTTCGGTGAACGAATCGCAATCATGTCCGTCTGTGGCTGTGAATTTTTTCGCAAACAGAACAGGATTCGTCTCAAAGCCCGCTTGTTTGATGGCGTTATTCCAGCTTCCGAAGTTTGCAGCAAAAGCATCCCACTGATTGAACTCACGCTTGAGTGGAATGCGTCCGTTTAGTACATAAAAATCTCGGATCTTCTTGAGAAGGTCTTCACTCGAGTACTTCTTTCGATAGGGTGCAAGACGTTCTCCGACAATCTTTTTTTCTGTTGCGCTCATCCGATGGTAATTCCTTCGATTCTCAATCGCCTGTTTTTGCAGAAGAGAAATCTGAACATCTTTGGTCCACTGATGTGCGATGCTTATGCTTACGCTTAGTTGCTTTGCTATTTCGCGATGCGTCAATCCTTCAGAACGGAGGAAGCGCGCGTTCTCTTTAGTCGAGGCAGAATGGCGGACTCCGTTTCTTGCTTTCAGCATACTTAAATTATAACGTGGTATCCTGCGTCATATAATCGGGCTATCGTATAATGGTAGTACGCATGGCTGGGGGTCATGCAGCCTGGGTTCGATTCCCAGTAGCCCGACCAAAAACGTTCGACGTTTTTTCGGGCTACAGCAAGCGTAGCTTGCGACGGGAATCGAAAGCCGGAGCGATGTTCGGCTAGCAAGCCGAACCGCGAGGCGGGGCCGAGAAAATCCGTGAGTGACGACGAACGGATTATTCGTGGCCGAAACCGTATTCGGGGTTCCCAGTAGCCCGACAAATAAGCTTCGTGTTAGAATCGTCCATGCAGTAATTTGTATCGGGCCTGTACGACAGCGTACATACCCTTCGTTCGGAGCAAGAGAATATGCAGACACATTCTCTTGTCCTCACTTCGGGCCTGTAGCTCACTTGGTAGAGCGCGTCATTCGCATTGACGAGGTAGGGGGTTCGATTCCCCCCAGGTCCACAAAATAACTAGAGTACTCACGACTATATTTTGTGAGAGTCCTGAAGGTATTCCTGAAGGGGTCCATAAAAACAGCACCCGCCGGAAGGCGGGTGCTGTTTTTTGCACGATTAGTTAGGAGACGTGCGGGCCGATGAGCTTTGCCATCTCGAACATCGTCACTTCGCCTTTGCCGAAGATAGCCTTCAGCTTGTCATCTGCGAGGATGTTGCGCTTGTTCGCCGGGTTTTGAAGATCGTGCTTCTTGATATAGACCCAGAGCTGCTTCACCACTTCGGTGCGAGGCATAGGGCCCTTGCCCACGACCGCTTCAAGGTCTGCGGAGAGGGTAAGAGGTTTCGATAATGCTGCATTTATTGCCATAGTGAATATGATTGTATTAATACTGTCTCTTGACCCCCAAAGTATACCACAGGTGGTATACTGGCGGTATGATCTACGAAGACAGCGGGGATATAGAGACAGGAATGAATGTACCGCGACACCGCGAGATTCCTCATTATCATGGCGATGCGGTACGGGTACTCTTCGTCGCGAGCGCGGTTTTGCTTATCGTCGCAAAGTCGGTCGGTGCCGAGTTGCCGCTCTCGACCTTCGGCACCGTTACTGCCGCAGTGATACTGGTAGTCGCGGCAGGTATAACGAATCCGCTCCAATTCTGGATACATTGGGCGAACGCGTTATTCGCTATCTACGGTACGGTGCTCTTTGGTACGACCGCTGTTGAGCACTATCGCTCGGGGACGAACGCCTTCGACACCTCGTTCCTGTTTATTGAGGCGCTCGCGCTTCTTGCACTCCTCGCGCTCTACTTCACCACCCGCACTATTCGCGGGGTGCATCAACGCCCGAGCTATTCTTAAATAAATATGTCGGTACAAAGCTTTCTACTCAACCAATATGCTAAGTGGAAGTTGAAAGACGTCCCCGAGGCGCAGCGTGAACAGATGATGGCGCTCGTTACTAAGAACCCGGAGCTCTTCAAGAAAATAGGTGAGGAGATAGAACGCCGCAAGAAAGGAGGCGAGAGCGAGATGAAGGCGGCGATGGAGGTGATGAAAAAATATCGCGTCGAGCTCGCGGCGCTGATGCAACAGAAATAACATGCCGGTACTCGTCCCTTTCCTCTTCTTTTGTCAGGCGCTCGGCGCTTCTGTCGGTGTGCTTACCGCAGTTTGGAGTGAGGTCGCGTATGTCCGCGCTATGCGCGATGGCAAGGTAGATCACGCTGAGCGTATTCACCTGAACGCGCTCGCGAAAGGGCTCCGCTTCGGTATGACGCTTGTCCTGCTTGCTTCGCTTGGGCTTGTGGTCACCGCATATCTGCTCGGGGGAGCGGCACAGCCGGCATTTTCTGCGAGCTATTGGATCACCATCGCGCTCTCGCTCCTCATTATCGGTACTACCTGGGCACTCTCGCGCGGGCGCATCACTTTCGCGCTCGGATCAGCTACCGTCTTCACCGCATGGTGGTTCCTCGCATACCTCACCATTGGTTGGCTTCCATCCCTCTCATTCGGTTCTGCGGTCGCGCTTCTCGTGTTCGCGACCGCCACCTTCTACGCATTCCTTCAGTACGGCCGATTCATCGTCTTGCGTAAGTAGCTTTTTCGTTTTAGAATGTTTTTATGCTGAAAATCGGTATTGTCGGTTTGCCGAACGTGGGGAAGTCCACGCTTTTTAATGCACTCACGAAAGCGAGCGTTCCGGCGGAGAATTATCCGTTTTGCACCATCGACCCGTCGGTCGGGGTGGTCGGCGTGCCCGATATGCGTCTCGACAAGCTCGCCGACTTCTCAAAGAGCGAGAAGGTGGTCCCGGCGGCGATAGAGTTCGTTGATATTGCGGGACTCGTGAAGGGCGCGGCCGAGGGCGAAGGACTCGGGAACCAGTTCCTCGCGAATATCCGCGAGACTGACGCGATACTTGAGCTGGTGCGTTTTTTCGACGACCCGAACATTACCCATGTCTCCGAAGAGGTGGAGCCGTACAAGGACATCGAGATTATCAATCTCGAACTCGCTCTCGCCGACGCCGAGCAGGTCAGGAAGCGCCGCGATAAGCTCGTGCGCGATATCAAAACGGGCAACAAAGATGCGGCCGCCGAGGACGCTGCGCTCGAGAAACTCTCTAAAGGCTTCTCGGAAGGTAAGCTCGCGATAAACGCCGGGCTCACTGACGACGAAAAGAAGCTCGTCTCGACGCTGAATCTCCTCACGATGAAGCCCATCCTCTATGCGTTCAACAAGAAGAGCGGCGGGCGTAATTTGGACGAGCTCGCTGACGGTCGTGCAGATCGCGCGTATGAGCTCATTAGGATGCTCGGCGGACGGCACATCTTCCTTGATGCCGTGACGGAGCGCGAGCTCAATGACGTTGTCGACGCCGATCGCGACGGATTCCGCCAAGAGCTCGGCGTTTCTGAAGACGGTCTGGCCGAGCTTATCCGCGGCGCGTATGAGACGCTCGGGCTCATCTCTTTCTTCACCACCGGCACCGATGAGACGCGCGCGTGGACGGTCTCCTCAGGGAGTACCGCGCCGATAGCGGGTGCCGCTATTCATAATGATTTCTTGAATAAGTTTATCCGCGCCGAGGTGATTGATTGGCAGAAGCTCCTTGAACTCGGCTCCTACGCCGCCGCCCGCGAGAAGGGCATGGTGCGCGTCGAAGGCAAGGAATATGTCGTCTCTGACGGCGACGTGATGGTCTTCCTCCACGGGTGATACAAATCGCGGCGTAGCGTATACTGGAGGTAATGGAAACGAAAATCGTCACCGACAGCATCACCCGCGACGAGCTGCGTACGCTCGCGCATGAGCAATATGGAGACATCATCAAAGCCGTTGTCGATACAGCGCAAGGCGTCATGGGCATCGGCGGTGAGCTGCACGTCGATATCCAGTCGCTACTCATTGAGAAAGCCGGGTCGCAGGGCGACACGACGTGGGGCATCAACCTCTATCTCGATCAGACGGGAGATGATTTCATCGAATTCGATTCGATGGTGAACCTGAAGCCCTTGATTGGGAATCGGACGCGTAATGTCGAAAGTGAGGAGGCGCGTGCCAAGATACGCGAGATCGTCGCGCGACTCGTCCGCTAATAATTATGGCCGTCTCTCGTGAGCGATGGTTCACCCTCTCACTCGCCGATCAGCTCGGCAATGTGGGGAGCGAGGTTGGCCGCGCGCTCGCGTGGCAGGGGAAGAACACAGATCGTTTTTGGGGAGCGGCCGGACGGGCGCTTGAGCTTCTCGATCTCACACGCGAGGATGCGCGATGGCGGAGTCGGCGTGCCGAGCTCGACCGCGCGCGCGAGTCAGTCGCCGATGCAATCCTCGGCGGAAGCGAATATGGAAGTCAGCTCGCCGACCTGGAGCGGTATTTCATACAGTTCGCTCTCTACTCCCGCCGGACCAACTAGGCTGCCGGCGATGTGATGATCTTCCTCCACGGCTAGCACGACGACCGCAGCTGCGCGTGGTATAATGCGCGCCTATGGACAAACCGAAAACAACACCGAAAGATTTCTTTATGTGGGCAGGGGCGGTGGTTGCGTTCTATTGGAGCGTCATCGCCTATATTTTCCTCGTGTTCAATTACATAGACTTCGTGTTCCCGAATGTTCTTACCTATTATCCGAGCGACCCGTACCAGAGCGGCATCAGCTACCAGATGGCATCTATCATCGTCCTCCTCCCGCTGTACCTTCTCCTAATGAAACTTATTCGAAGAGATATCGCACGCGACCTGTCGCGTAGCGAGATATGGGTGCGTCGCTGGGCGCTTATTTTGACCCTCTTCGTCGCGGGTGCGGCGATAGCGGGCGACCTTATCACCCTCCTCACCACCTTCTTGAGCGGCGAGGCGCTCACGGTAGCGTTCTTGCTCAAGACGCTCACTATCTTCCTCATCGCGGGCGGCGTGTTTCTGCACTTCATCAGCGATCTGCGGGGCTACTGGACAACGTATCCTGCCCGCAAGCGCGCGGTCAGTATCGGCGTTGCGCTGCTTGCCGCAGTGACTATCATCTCGGGTTTCTTTATTGTCGGCACGCCGGCAGAGGCACGTCTCGCGCGCTTCGACACGCAGAAAGTGAATGATCTGCAGAATATCCAGTACCAGATTATCAATTACTACCAGGCGAAACAGAAATTGCCGGGAGCCATAACCGATCTCGAGAACACGCTCTCCTACGGCTCTCTACCTATTGACCCGCAGTCGGGTGACGCGTATGGATACCAACCGGGCGAGGGGCTCTCGTTCAAGCTTTGCGCGACATTCAACACGGCGAGCCGAATGAATTATGCGCAAACGTCGGCGACAGTGCCCGTCGGCATCAGGGAAAAGGGACAGGACAATTGGCAGCATGGCGCAGGACAGGTCTGTTTTGATCGTGTTGTTGACCCCGCCTTCTATCCGCCGCTCACTAAAGTGGCACAGCCTGTTCTATAGCCCGAGGACCGTCAGAACCAGTATTGGGAAATTATGTCATACGACCATCGCGAGGTAGAGAAGAAGGCTCAGGAAAAGTGGTCGGAGCTTGGCTTGTATCAGACCGACCTCTCCGACACTTCGAAAGAGCCGTTCTATCTCCTCGTTGAGTTCCCGTATCCTTCGGGCGACCTTCATATCGGCCATTGGTACGCATTTGCGGTGACCGATATCTACGCGCGCATGCTCCGGGCGCGGGGAAAGAATGTGCTTTTCCCGATAGGGTTCGACGCGTTCGGCTTGCCTGCCGAAAATGCCGCGATAAAGAACGGGGTCAACCCGAAAGAATGGACGTATGCGAATATCGAGCGCATGCGTAAACAACTTCGGAGCATGGGGCCGTCATTTGATTGGAGCAAAGAGGTCGTTGCGTGCGACCCGAGCTACTACCAGTGGACGCAATGGCTTTTCACAAAGCTCTTCGAACACGGGCTCGCCGAGCATCGCGAGGCGGCGGTGAAGTGGTGTCCTAAGGACCAGACCGTGCTCGCTAATGAGCAGGTCGTCGACGGCTGTTGCGAGCGATGCGGCACCGCAGTCGAAGAAAAGCGTCTCACGCAGTGGTTCCTCAGAATCACTCAGTACGCCGACCGGCTCCTCAAAGGCCTTGATGCGCTCCCGTGGCGCGAAGAGATAAAGGATGCGCAGCGCGCGTGGATAGGGAAGTCAGAGGGAGCCAAACTTCAATTTCCAATTTCCAATTTCCAATTCTCAATTGAGGTGTTCACGACGCGACCCGATACGATATATGGCGCGACCTATGTCGTGCTCGCGCCCGAACATTCATTGATACAAAATAAAGAATTAGGAATTAGAAATTATGAAGAGGTTCAAGAATATATAAAGAAAACCTCAAAAAAGACAGAGCGCGAACGAAGCGAGAATAAAGAGAAGACCGGCGTGAAGCTCGAGGGTGTGAGCGCGATAAACCCGGCCACCAAAGAAGAGATACCGGTCTACATTGCCGACTACGTGCTTAGTTCTTATGGCACGGGTGCGGTAATGGCCGTCCCCGCCCACGACGAACGCGATATGGAGTTCGCGAAGAAATTTGGTCTGCCGGTGCGGCAGGTCATCAGTCCGGTGCTTACTCAGACGACCGGCTCAGCGACATTCCACGAAAACGAACCGGCTGAGGAAAGTTTCGGCATCATCGCGCTCGTGAAGCATTGGTCGGAAGACAAATACATCGGACTCCGGTGGCCGAACGCTGGATGGGGAACGCTCCTCACGGGTGGCATCGATGATGGCCTCTCACCTAAAGAAACGGTCTTGAAGGAGATACGCGAGGAGACGGGCTATACAGACGCGCGTATCGTGCGGCAGCTCGGGGTCATTCATAGCCGATATTTTCATGAACCGAAGAAGCTGAACCGTTTCGGACATGCGCCCGCATTTCTCGTGGAGCTTGCAAGCGACGCGTCCGTACCGGTAAGCGACGCAGAGAAAGAGAAGCACGAAGTGCAGTGGCATACCCGGGAAGAGTTGCGGAGTTTCCTGACCGCGAATTCGCACCTTGTTGCACTCGACTTGTACGAGGAGCGTGCGTATACGGGCGACGGCATTCTCGCCAACTCCGGTGAGTTTGACGGGAAGGGAAATCGCGAAGCGATGTGGGACATCGTCGCGGCTGTGGGCGGCGAGCGGACGACCCAATATCGCTTGCGCGATTGGCTCGTCTCGCGCCAGCGCTATTGGGGCTGCCCGATACCTATCGTGTATGACCCCGAAGGCAAACCGCACACTATTCCCGCTGAACATTTGCCGTGGCTTCTGCCGACCGATGCTGATTTCACTCCAACAGGGAAATCGCCCCTCGCCTCGTCAAACGAGCTTCGCGAGCGCGTAGTAAAGCTTTTTGGCGAGGGCTGGACGCCCGAGTACGACACCCTCGATACCTTCGTGGATTCTTCGTGGTATTTCTTGCGCTATCTCGATCCGAAGGATTCGCACAACTTCTCTGACGCATCGCTTATGAAGAAGTGGCTGCCAATCAATCGTTACTCGGGCGGCAGTGAGCACACAACCATGCACGTGCTCTACGCGCGATTCTTTATGAAGGCGCTGTACGATCTTGCGCTCGTGCCGGTAGAGGAGCCATTCACTGAACGCTTCAATCGCGGACTCATTATGGGGCCCGACGGAGCCAAGATGAGCAAGTCGAAGGGGAATGTCGTGAACCCCGACGAATTCGTCGAGAAGTATGGCGCTGACGCCGTGCGTCTCTATCTCGCCTTTATCGGCCCCTACAACGAGCCGGGGAGCTATCCGTGGAATCTCGAGGGGGTGGCCTCGATGCGCAAGTTCTTGGACCGCGTCGAGCGTCTCGTTGAGAAACATGCGGCGGTTCAATCATCAGAAAGCGTGGCGGGCGAACCGTTATTGCGAGCGCTCGCAAAGGCAAGTCTCAAAGCAGCGGAGGACGGCGATCGGTTCAAGTTCAACACCGGCATCGCGGCGCTTATGGCGCTTATGAACGAGCTTGAATCTACCGCTAGTATCCCGGCAACGATTCTTCAGCAGTTCGTCGTTATACTCGCGCCGTTCGCACCGCATCTCGCGGAACATCTCTGGGCTCGACTCGACGGGGAGGGTAGCGTGCACGAGCAGGCATGGCCGCTCTTTGATGACAGCGTGCTCGCATCAAATACCACAGAGATTATCGTGCAGGTCAACGGTAAGCGACGCGGTTCGATTATGCTCGCCGTATCAGGTACTGAAAAAGAGGCAGTGAATGCAGCAAAAGCCGTTCCGGCAGTAGTCGCGGCACTCTGCGGGAAAGAGCCGAAACGGGTGATATATGTCGCAGGTAAGATACTGAACTTTGTGGTATAGTCCGAAAGTATCAGGGAGGGTTGACTCTTTATAAGGTATTTGCTATAAATTAGACCACATGAAAAAGGCAGTCTCGGCCGCAAAGAAAGGAAAGGCGAAATCCGCTTCAGTCGCCTCGTTTTCCTTTGACAGCGCGACGCTCGCGAAGCGCCTCCTTGCCGCCGCTCCGGAGCGTGCCCGCGAGGTACTGACCCGCCGTTTCGGCCTCGGCACCGCCACCGAGCGCGAGACGCTCGAAGCTATCGGAGATCGCTCAAGCATCACCCGCGAGCGCGTGCGCCAGATCGAGGCCGCTGGGCTCGACGCTATCCGCGCGAGCAAGGCGTTCAAAGAGGCGACCTCGTCGTTTGAAGAGATCGCAAAATATATCCACTCGCTCGGTGCCATCGTGCCGGAGGAGACATTGCTCTCCGCACTCGGTAAGGACGAGAAGAGCCGCAACCGTTTCCGCTTCTTCCTTATGGTCAATGCTGCATTCTTCCGCGAACGCGAGACGAACGACTTCCTCGCGCGCTGGCATGTCGATCATACGACCGCGAAGCATATTCATACGGCGCTCTCGCGTCTTTACTCATCGCTTTCTGACAACGATGTCGTTACCGAAGCCGAACTGCTCGACCGATTCCTCGATGAGCTCAAAGAGGTCAACGATGCGTACAAAAACGAAGAGGTGCTGAAGCGTTGGCTCTCGCTCTCTAAGCATATCGGCAGCAACCCGCTCGCGCAGTGGGGTCGCACGAGCGCTCCGGCAATACGCATCAAGGGCGTTCGCGATTACGCGTATCTCGCCGTGAAGCGTCACGGTGAACCGATGCACTTCTCTGATGTGGCGAAGACTATCGGCACGCTTTTCTCTAAGAAGGCGCATGTTGCGACGACGCACAACGAGCTCATCAAGGATCCGCGCTTCGTGCTCGTCGGCCGCGGCCTCTACGCGCTTACCGAATGGGGCTACAAGCCGGGCGTTGTGCGCGACGTTATCCGCGAGACGCTCGCCGATAAGGGCCCCCTGAAGAAGGAAGAGATCATCAAGCAGGTAAAGAGCGCCCGCTTCGTCAAAGACAACACTATTCTCGTAAATTTGAACGACTCGCGCTACTTCAAGCGCCTCAAGGACGGTCGATACGCGACGGTCTAATGCACAGGAAACGAATGGCGCCGTGAGGCGTCGCTTGTTTTCTTGATATACTGGAGCACATGATACCGTTTTTCGAAACGATCGTCGGCTGGCGGGATTTCCTCAAAGACAAATACGGTATCCGACTTGAGCCGCGACCTCTTTTCATCTTGGGGCTCGTGCTGCTCTTTATGTCGTACGTCTTTATGCCGAGCGTCGTATCGCTCGCGCTCTCCCTAGCGCTTTTTCTCGCTCCGGTATGGCTACCGTTTTTACTCATTGGAGGGGCGGTAAAAGTCTGGCTCATCTGGCGCCGCGGAGAGTTCATCGCTTCACAGAAATATATCCTGCTCGAGATACGGCCGCCGCGCAATCTGGTAAAGACTCCGCTCGCGATGGAAGCATTCCTCTCGACCCTCCATCTCGGTCCTGGAGAGGGAACGTGGTATGTCCGGTGGATAAAGGGCGCTGTTCGCCCGTGGTGGTCGCTCGAGATCGCGTCGCTTGAAGGTCAAGTGCATTTTTACATCTGGACGAAAGCCGGATTCCGCCGGATGATAGAAACACAACTCTATGCGCAGTATCCGGGAATACAGGTAGTCGAAGCACTCGACTATACGCGCCTCATCTCGGCGACAACCGAAGACTACGGCATCTGGGGATGTGATTTCAAACATACGGCGAAGAAGCAGGATGCGTTGCCGATAAAGACGTATGTCGAATACGGACTCGATAAGGCGCAGAAAGAGCCTGAGCAGGTCGACCCGCTTGCGAACCTGATCGAGTTTATGGGCTCGGTTGGGAAGGGAGAGTATCTTTGGTTGCAGATGGTCTTCCGTATGCACAAGGGTGAGAAATACGATAAGTTGAATGCGGCTGGCAAAGCATACACCTGGGTCGACGAAGCGAAAGAGCTCGTCGACAAGATACGAAAGGAGACGCGCGAACCGTATAAGGATCCGGTAAGCGGCAAAGAGATACCTGGATTCCCCAATCCGACCAAAGGTCAGATAGAGAAGATCGCAGCGATAGAACGCAATGTCTCGAAACAGGGTTTTGATGTCGGGATGCGCTGCATCTATCTCGCGCGCGAAGGTTATTTCAATCCGGTCGTCATCTCGCAGATGAATGCGCTTTTCAACCCGTTCAATTCAGCCGGATGGAACGGTATTGGCGCGAGCGACTGGATGCGGCACTTCGACGATTACCCCTGGGAGATCGGTGCCGAGAAACTCAAGAATACGTATCGTCGCCTTCTCGTCGAAGCGTTCCGCCGGCGACAGTTCTTCTTTGAACCGTTCGGTTTCGGTATTTCACCGAAGGATACGATGGTGATGAGCACTGAAGAGCTCGCAACTGTGTTCCATATCCCGTCGCGTGCGGTCGAGACGCCGGGGCTCGGGCGTATCCAGTCGGCGACGGGCGAGGCACCCCCTAATCTTCCGGTCTGATGCACGTAGATATTCCGAAACATACCGGAGCGATACCGCGTACTTTTCGCGGGTGTTTCGAACGTTCGTGGCAGCGGTGGGTGCTGGCGTTTGTGCTTGGTCTCAGTGTGGCGATCGGATACGGCATCGCGTTCTCACCGCCTGCGGATTTTCCCGTCGGGAGTATTGTGAGCATCGCACCCGGCGCATCCGCGCCGAGCGTTGCGACACAGCTCGCAACAGCGCATATCATCAAGCATCCGCGTGTCCTGCGTGCTCTCTTACGCGTTGCAGGGGCGAGCGATCGTCTGCAAGCGGGCGCGTATCTCTTCAGCACTCCAACCGACGTATTCGTCGTTGCGTATCGCCTTGTCACGGGCGATTACGGCATTCCGCCCGCCCGCATCACGTTCCCCGAGGGCGAGACGGCGCGCGACTATGCGGTGCGTGTTCACGAAGCGTTCCCCGATATTTCTGAATCGAGTTTTCTCTCGCTCGCAAAGCCGTATGAGGGATATTTGTTTCCTGATACCTACGTATTTTCTCCATCGGCAGACGCTGGATCGATAGTGCAGACGATGCGCACGAATTTCAATACGAAGACCGCTTCGCTTATGGGCGACGCGGGAGCATCAGGACATTCGCTTTCTGACATCATCACGCTTGCTTCGCTCGTAGAGAAGGAGGCGCGCTCGGTAGAGAATAAGCGTATCGTTGCCGGCGTACTCTGGAACAGACTCAAGCTTGGTATGCCGCTTCAAGTCGACGCCGTCTTTGGCTATATCTTCGATCGCGACACATACTCGCCTTCGCTTGCTGATCTTAAAGCCGAGTCTCCCTATAACACGTACACTCACAAGGGTCTTCCGCCAGGACCTATCAGTAATCCCGGGCTCGAGAGTATTGACGCGGTAATTCACCCGACTAAAACCACCTATCTCTATTACCTGACCGGCAAGGATAACCAGATGCACTACGCCACCACCTTCGCCGAGCATCAGACCAATCGGCAGAAATATTTACCCTAATGTGGTTAGATGGGCGTATGAAAGACATGCGCGGAAAGAGGGTGTTCGTCGGCCTCTCGGGAGGGGTAGATAGCGCCGTGTCCGCTGCACTCCTCAGACGCGCAGGAGCGCAGGTAACCGGCGTGTTTATCAAAGGCTGGTATCCGCCCGGAATGCCCTGTACCTGGGCGGCTGAGCGACGTGACGCGATGCGGATAGCGGCGCGGCTCCACCTGCCTTTTCTCACCCTCGACGCAAGCGCGGAATATAAAAAGAGCGTCATTGATTATCTCATTAGCGAGTACAGCGCTGGGCGTACGCCGAATCCCGATGTGATGTGCAATCGGGAAGTAAAGTTCGGTGCGTTTTATAGATTTGCAAAAGCGCATGGTGCCGATGCTATCGCAACGGGGCATTATCGTGCGGGGGAGAAAGACCAAAGCTATTTCCTCTGGGCGGTACCGAAAGAGATTCTTGATGCCGTACTCTTTCCTGTAGGAGAGATGAAGAAAGAGGATGTCCGTGCGCTCGCGAAGCAGTTCAACTTACCCGTCGCCGAGAAGCGCGACAGCCAAGGGGTCTGCTTTCTTGGAAGCGTTTCGGTGCAAGAATTCTTGCAAAAAGAACTGGGGAGCGATAATCCGGCCTTCCTCTACACGCTCGGACAACGAGTGCCGTTACCGAACGGACCGTGGTATGTCGTGGGTAAGGATGTGGAAAAGAAAGAAATCAAGGTCGCAAGAACGCATACGCCTGCGGGACAGGAAATCCCTTTCACTGATGCGAATTGGTTTGGCGAATCGATAAGGAGTACCGAAGCGCAGTATCGGTATCGCGGTCCGCGCGTATCGGGGCGCGTTCTAGGGAATATCTTCGTGAGCTCAGAGCCGTTGCCCGAGATACCCGCCCCAGGACAATCAATTGTCTTCTACGATTCGGGCGAGCTTATCGGAGGTGGTATCATTTCTTCATGAAATATTCGCGTCTCTGGGTCCTCGCGGCCATCATAGCGTTCGTTATTCTCGCCGGCTTCGTGTTTTCGGTGCCGCACACGCGAGATGGCGCGAAGCCTGCAAAACAATCCGTTCCCGCGAGTACGCCGACCGTATCGTTCCGCGATTCGTTCAAGAAGGGCACCCATACCATCTCGGGTTCGCTCATGGCGTCGAACGCCTGCTCCATCGTAACCGCTCAAGCGACGCTTTCGGACGAGACGTCCACCGCGAGCGGCATTCTCCTTGAACTTTCGCTTCCGGAAGATTCCGGCCTTTGTCTGCAAGTGCCGACGAAAGAATCGTTCACCACAACGGTCGTTGCACCTGCAGGATTGCCGATAACGGTAACGGTGAACGGTATTCTCGCGACAACAACCCCTTCATGACGACCCTCCCGATTATCATCAAGGCGGACGGGTCGAGAGAGGCGTTCGACCCCGTGCGTCTAGTGAACTCGCTTCGGAGGGCCGGGGCGGGAGAGTATGCCGCAGAGCGCATAGCGAGCGCCATTACGAGCACCGTCGTGCCCGATGTCACCTCAAAGGAGATTTATGCACGCGCGTTCGCGCTTTTACGCAAAGAAGCGCGTCCGGTCGCTGCGCGTTACGCGCTTCGACGAGCGCTTTTTGAGCTCGGTCCCACCGGGCATCCGTTCGAGGATTTCATTTCGCACCTTTTTCGCGCGGAGGGGTGGAACGTTGAGACACGCAAAATGATACGCGGAAAATGCGTTACTCACGAAGTTGATTTTTATGCGTCGCGTGAGAAGGACAATTCTTTCCTTGCCGCTGAACTCAAGTATCACAACGATCCCGGGTACAAGACCGACCTGAAGATCGCGCTCTACGTGAAGAGCCGTTTCGACGATATCTTCGCCTGCGACCCCGCGGTGCGCGCCTGTTCCGTCGATCGCGGATTGCTCGTTACGAATACTAAATTCACGTCTGAAGCCATTGCCTATGCCGAGTGTGCCGGCGTCGAGCTTCTCGGCTGGAGCTATCCGGAAAAGGAAAACCTCTTCGCACGTATGAATCGCGCGCGCGTATATCCGATAACTACCGTGACGAGCCTCTCGCATGCCGAGAAAAATATCCTTATCGGGAATGATGTTATCGCGGTTGATCAGATAGTGGAAAATCGCCGCTTGCTCGACCCGCTCCACCTCTCGGGCGAACGGGTCGGGGAACTCCTTGCCGAGATGGACGGGCTCCTTTCGCACCCATTGTCGGCACATGATATTGTTCCCGTATGACACAGCGCTTTTCGTTCATCTCCTTCGTTGCCGGCGTCATGCTCGGGGTTCTTCTTGCGGGGATGTGGTTCCTAAGCGATAGTATCGGATCATCACCTTTCTCATCCACGCCGCCTCTTTCGAAAACAGGAGAGCAGAAGACGCCAGAAAGCGGGGCGGTTTCTGTCGCTAGTCAGCCTTCGGGAGAAAACGTCGCTATCGAATCGGTCACGGTCCCGCCGCCGGGAGTGTGGGTTGCGGTGCGCGAAGCCAACGGTACTGACCTCGGGAACGTGCTCGGTGCGGAGCGTGTCGTCGGCCCGCATGGAAATGTAAGCGTTTCGCTTTTGCGCCCGACAGAGCCGAATCGTTCCTATGCGGTCGAACTGTATCGCGATGACAACAACGGGACGTTTGACCCTGCGGTCAATAGCGTGTATGTCGACTTCGATACCGGTGCGCGTGTCGTCGCGTTCTTCTCGACAACTGAATGATGATGGCACCGCGCAACCTAAAGACATTCGACCCCTCCTCGCCGGAGCCGTTCAAGATAAGCCGCTCGAAGCTGGATCTCTTCACCGAGTGTCCGCGTTGCTCGTACCTCGACTTGCGGCTCGGAGTGAAGCGGCCGTCGATGCCCGCGTTCACGCTCAACAATGCGGTCGACGAGCTCCTGAAACGCGAGTTCGATATCCATCGTGCGAAGGGGAGCAAACATCCGCTTGTCGAGAAATATGGGCTCGATGCGGTGCCGTTCGATGATCCGCGTATGGAGGAGTGGCGCGACGCGCTTCGTCGCGGCATCAGCTACCTCCACGCTCCGACCAATATCCTCCTGCGCGGCGGCATCGACGATGTGTGGATCAATCCAGCAGGCGAGCTTATCATCGTGGACTATAAGGCAACGAGCAAGAAGGTCGGTCCTTCTACCGAAGATGACCTGTATGACTCGTACAAGCGCCAGCTCGAGATATATCAATGGCTGTTTCGTAAGAACGATTTTGCCGTATCGCCGACCGTCTACTTCGTTTATGTAAACGGCAAGTCTGACGCCGAGGCGTTCGACGGCAAGCTTGAGTTTGATGTAGAGCTTATCCCGTATACCGGCAGCGACTCGTGGATCGAGCCTGCGCTCTACGACCTGAAGCAGATGCTTATGAGCGAGGAGATACCAGCAGTAGGAAAGGCGTTCGGCGGCGGCCCGTGCGAGTTCTGCACCTATCGCGAAAACGCTGGCAAGATACTTCTTAGTCTTCACACAAAGAACAAGAAGAAATGATGAGAGTATGCGGGTAAAAATAGAACCGTCGTGGGCGAAGCATCTCGCGGGCGAGTTTGAGAAAGAATATTTCAAAGAGCTCGCTGATTTTGTGAAGAAGGAATATCACGAGGGAAACGTGTATCCGGCGCCGAAGAACATTTTCCGTGCGTTTGATCTCTGTCCGTTTGAAAAAGTAAAAGTAGTCATCTTGGGTCAAGATCCGTATCACGGCACCGGACAAGCAAACGGTCTTAGTTTCGCCGTCGGCGAAGGTGTCGCGATCCCGCCGTCCCTACAGAACATCTTCAAAGAGATTGAGAGCGATTTGGGGGGCGACCGAGCGAGGAGCGAGGAAGTCCCGAGGCTAGCAAGCCGAGGGGGAGACCTGACTCGATGGGCAGAACAGGGGGTGCTCCTCTTGAACGCAACGCTCACTGTTCGGGCGCATCAGGCCGGCTCGCATCAGGAGAAAGGCTGGGAACAATTCACCGACGCGGTTATCAGGGCGCTCTCCGAAGAGCGTGAACATCTTGTCTTTATTCTCTGGGGCAACTACGCGAAGGCGAAAGGGGCGCAGATCGACCGAGCGTCGAGCGAGGAAGTCCTGAGGCCAGCAGGCCGAACGGGCGACCGTTCGAAACATCTCGTCATCGAATCGCCCCACCCCTCACCATTTTCTGCCGCCTCGGGATTCTTCGGATCGCGACCTTTTAGCAAAGCGAACACCTATCTCACCGCTCACGGCGAAACTCCCATCGACTGGCGCTAATCTGACGTTTGACAGCGAGTAAACAGAGGCATACAGTCTCGACAGATTCACTTTGTTGTTTCCATCGTTGTACTCTTGAGGAGCCAAAGAATGAACAAACTGCTTGATTCGCACATGTTGGCTGATGCAAACCTGTTCGTCCTGAGTATGAACCCGTATCCGGGCCGCGGGATTGTCCTCGGCATGAATGAGACGGGAGAAAACCTCATCCTGGTGTACTGGATCATGGATCAGAATCGCTTTTTTACCTTCGATGCCGACGGTTCTGTTTCCACCAAAGTCGCCGACAGCTCGAAACTGGTGGACACGCCGCCCATCGTCTATAACGCGATGCGCGAGATCCACCACGACGGGGTCACCTTTGCCGTTGTCAGCAGTGGCGACCAAACGGACGCTATCGTAGAAGGCCTTGGCGAAGAGCGGAGCTTCACCGTGACGCATCGCTCGTGTCTCTACGAGCCGGATGCGCCGAACTTCACGCCGCGCATCTCTGCTTACTGCTTCTGGACGAACAGTGGTGCGTCAGTCGCCGAGATGGCCGTCTTGAAGAAGTCGCTTGTAAGCGACGCCTGCAACCGACATTTCTACGACCTCACCCTCGAGCCGGGGTTCGGCTACTGCGTTACAACCTACAAGGGTGACGGCACGCCGCTTCCGTCTTTCGACGGCACGCCGTATCTGGTGCCGCTTCGCGGACATATCCAATCGATCGCGAGCGCCTATTGGGACTCACTGAACAGCGAGAACAGAGTTTCGCTCGTGGTGAAGTTCATCCCGAAAAACGGTCCCTCACAGGTTTTCTACATCAACAAGTTCTGAAAAGCCTGATTCCAAGGAGGTGGTTAGAACCTAACAGCGCCCGCACGGAGAAATCCGTACGGGCGCACCTTATTTCATATACGTGCTTGTCGAAGAGGAATATGGTACAACTATGCTTTAGAACGACCGTTTCAGGCCCTTTTCGTACAGCAACGTTTTATGGGGAGATAGACATGTTCAGTTCAACAGTTATACCGCCTGCATCGTCCGAACAAACGCGCGGAAGCGATTATCGGGGTTCGCTTGCGTGGAATCAGTTCGTGACGCAGATCAATAATCTGAATGAAGCGGGAGAACCGTGCGTTATCGACGTAGCCGGGCTCGGAAAGGACAAGTTTCGCGGTTTTCTCACCGGAGCCCGCATACAAGGACTCTTTCTTATCCTGGAATCCCCGGAGCAATTCAAAAAGACCGGGGGTGGCTGGCAGAGTACCGGATTCACCGAGTACAAGGTACACATCTCGAATCACGTGCCGCTTCCGGTAATGCTGCAAGATGGACGTATCGAAGTCGTGATTGAAGGGATCATCTTCGTGATCTATCCGTATGGCAGGGTCGAATGTCCGCGCTCAGTATGTTGATGCGGCACCTTCATCGCCGCAAGAGGAGACTCTTGCGGCGGCTTATTTTTATACCTGCGGTATACTGAGCTGGATGAATCACACTCCCCAGATAAAGAAAGCGATACAATTCGCGGCGCGTAAGCACCACGGGCACCTGCGCATCTCGAGTTCGGCAGACGAACCGCTCCCGTATGTAACGCACCTCTTCTCGGTCGCGCTTCTCGTCGCTGAAGACGGCGCGAGCGATGATGTTGTCACTGCCGCGCTTCTCCACGATACGCTCGAAGATACCGACACGACGCGCGAAGAAATAGTCTCGGCGTTCAACGAGCAAGTCGCGAGCCTCGTCGAAGAGGTGAGTGAGGATAAGAAGCTCGAATGGAAAGAGCGCAAAGAAGAATATCTTGTTGGTATGGAACGTTCGAGCGACGAAGCGCTCCTTATCGCGCTCGCCGATAAGGTAGATAACGTCGAGAGCCGTATAGAAGAATACGAGAAGGAGGGTGATGCGTTTCTCGCTCGCTGGAAGCGGTCGAACGAAGAGTATCTTTGGTTCTACGATGAAGCGCTTCGTATCGCACAATCTCGATTGCCGAACCACTCACTCACGAAGCGGTACGCCGAGGCGTGTGCGCGGCAATGTGCTATGCTCTCGGAATCATGAAGCGCAAACGATACGACAAGGCAGATTTCAAATGGGTGACATGGGGTGCGGCTGACTTCAGGCGCATTGCGGCCGATGGCACACGCCGAAAAAAGGAAGCCTATGCGAAGATACGCGCCATTCCGGCCGAAAAACGCACGTTTGTAAATACGATTTATGCACTCGAGACATCCGACGAGCGTATGTCGGATGAGATGAACCGTGTCGCTCTTTTGAAAGAAGTCAGTCCTAACGCTGCCATACGCGCAGCAGCAGCAGAAACGATTGAGGCCGTACAGAAGCAACTCGTCGAGATAGAGTTCGATCCGCGCATGTATGCGGTCATCAAAGAATATGCCGCGAAACGCGAAAAGCTCTCCGGACCTGAAAAGCTTCTTTTCAAAGATCTGAAGAAAGGATACGAACGTATGGGGTTTGACCTGCCGACAGCGAAACAGAAAAAGCTCAAGACGAACATCGCAACATTAGGAAAGCTTGGACTCGCTTTCGACCGCAATCTAAATGAGCACAAAGACCATCTCTTAGTGACGGAAGCAGAGCTCAATGGTCTGCCGGAAAGCTATCGTGCTAACCTCACGAAAGTACGGGATAAGTTCAAAATAACGATGGCATATCCAGACGTATACCCGTATATGGCTGGCGCACATGATGAAGAAAAACGGCGTGAACTGCTTGAAAAGTTCGTTCGCAGAGGCGGCACGAAAAACGTTGTCATTCTCAAGAAGATGTTTCGTCTTCGCGCTGAGAACGCGCGATTGCTCGGCTACAAGACTCACGCAGACTTCCAAACCGAGCTTCGTATGGCGAAATCGGCCGCTACTGTCTGGCGATTCATTGCCGACCTTGAGCGACGTACCAAGAAACAAGTCTCGCGCGATCTCTCGATGCTCAGGGCTGATAAACGTCGTCGTACCGGTGATCCGAAGTCTGTCTTGAGCGCACATGATATCGCATATCTTTTTAAGCAGATACGCAAGGAGAAATTCGATATCGATTCAGATACCGTGAGAGAATATTTCCCGTTCGAGCACGTGAAGCGCGCGACACTCGACGCATATCAAAAATTATTTGGTGTCGTGTTCAAACGCCGCGTCGATGTGAAGCTCTGGCACCCAGACGTGCAACTCTTTGATATATATGATGCGCGCGGTGATTATCTGGCGACATTCATTCTCGACTTGTATCCGCGTGAAGGGAAATATGGTCATGCGTGTGCATCTGAACTGACCTATGGTCGACAAGAAGAAAACGGTTATCGACCCCCACTTGCCGCAATGCTCGCCAATTTCCCGAAACCGAGTGTCGCGAACCCATCGTTAATGAGTCATGGAGAAGTGGAGACATTTTTCCACGAATTCGGACACATTATGCATTTCACTCTTACAAAAGCGCGATATAGCGCTCAGTCCGGCTTCAATGTTGCTATGGATTTTGTCGAGGCACCGTCGCAGATGCTTGAGAATTGGGTGTGGGATGCTGAAATGCTCACGCGCCTCTCTAAGCACTACAAGACCGGTCAGCCAATGCCGAAAGATCTTATCAAACGCATCATCGATGCTCGCCTTTTTGGGGAGGCGTGGAGCGTACGCAGCCAGCTGGTGCTCGCATCACTCGATATGGTTATACATACAAAAGGAACGAAAGACCCTGTCGCATTATATGCCACACTCGATAAGAAATTGATGGGAATCGCACCGCCTAAACGGCAGCTATGGATTGCGGGTTTCGGTCATATTGCGCACGGATACGATGCCGGATATTACGGGTATCTCTGGTCAAAAGTATATGCCGAGGATATGTTCAGCAGATTTAAGAAAGAAGGCATTTTGAATCCGAAGACCGGCAGTGACTATCGGCGTTGGGTACTTGAAAAAGGCTCGAGTATGGAAGAAACGGATCTTGTGAAAGGCTTTCTGGGTCGCAAACCGAATAACAAAGCCTTTCTCAAGTCCATTGGTGCATAAATCGTGCTATCTTCTTGAGATATGCCTATTAGCGAAGTACGCAAGCGGTATCTAGATTTCTTCGCGAAGCGCGGGCATGTCATCATCCCGAGCGCTCCTATCGTGCCTGAAAATGATCCGACCACACTCTTCACTTCGAGCGGGATGCAACCCCTGGTCCCGTATCTTCTCGGTCAGCCGCACCCCGAGGGTGCGCGCCTCGTCGACTCACAGATGAGCTTTCGAGCAGAAGATATCGAAGAGATAGGTGACAATCGGCACACCACGTTCTTCGAAATGCTCGGCAATTGGAGCCTCGGTGATTATTTCAAACAGGAGCAATTGCCGTGGATATTTGAATTCCTCACAAATAAGGACGAGGGTCTCGGACTCGACGCTCATAATCTCTATGTGACGGTTTTTGGCGGCGATGAGGAATCCGGCATGGCGGCCGATCACGAATCCGTAGAGATTTGGAAAACGCTTTTTGGTGAGAAAGGGATAGAGGCGAAGTTTGTTGAGCTCGGTACCGAAGAACATGGCAACGAAGTTGGTATGCAAGACGGGCGCGTCTTTTCCTATGGTGCAAAGAAGAATTGGTGGAGCAGGGCAGGGGTGCCGACCAAGATGCCGACAGGAGAGATCGGCGGACCTGATTCTGAAATCTTCTATGACTTTGGCACGCCTCACGACCCCGCCTTTGGCCCCGAGTGCCACCCGAACTGCGACTGCGGTCGCTTCATCGAAATCGGCAACTCGGTGTTTATGCAATTCATCAAGCAAGAGGATGGCTCGTTCAAGGAGTTGCCAAAGCGCAATGTTGACTTTGGCGGCGGGCTCGAACGGCTCACAGCGGCGACACTTCAAAATCCGGACATTTTCTTGATAGATGTGTTTGATGCCGCCCGTACTGCTCTTGAGACTCGCTCCGGCAAGATGTATTCAAAAGACACACGATCGTTCAGGATTATTTTGGACCATATGCGCGCCGCGGCGTTTATGCTCGCGAGCGGTATCCGCCCCGCGAACTCCGAACAGGGCTATATCCTCCGCCGTCTTATTCGCCGTTCTATCCGCGAAGCAGACAAGCTCGGGATAAAAGAGGCGGTGCTTGCAGAAGTCGCGCACGGCTTTGGCGCGGCATATGCCGAGGCGTACCCCCTCATACTTTCTTCAGAAAGCGTCATCAAAGAAGAGCTCGAGAAAGAAGAGGCGCAATTTAGGAAGACACTTGAGCGGGGATTGAAGGAGTTTGAGAAAGCAATCAGTGTTGCCGGAAATAAAAAGAGAATTCTTTTAGGTAGCAGTATTTTCAATCTTGTGACGACATTTGGTTTCCCAATAGATTTAATTCGTGAGATAGCTATGGAGCGAGGTTTGGAACTCGAGGAGGATAGTTTCGAAGTCCATATGAGAGAGCATCAAGCGCTCTCGCGTGCGGGCGCGGCGCAGAAGTTCGCGGGCGGACTCGCTGACACTGCCGAACAGACCGTGCGCTACCACACCGCGCATCACCTGCTCTTGAAAGCGCTCCAGATGGTACTCGGCCCTGACGTGCATCAGCGGGGGAGTAATATCACGAGCGAACGCCTGCGCATTGATTTCAGTTATGGCGCGAAGATGACCGATGAACAAAAAGCAGAAGTAGAGAAGATAGTAAATGAGAAAATACACGAGGCGCTGCCGGTCGAACGGGTCACGATGCCGCGGGAAGAAGCTGAGCAGCTTGGCGCTGAGCACGAGTTCGGTGCGAAATATCCGGACATGGTCAGCGTCTATTTCATCGGATCGCGCGACAACGCGTTTTCGATAGAGTTTTGCGGCGGGCCGCACGTCGCGAACACTGCCGAGCTCGGACAGTTCAAGATTGTAAAAGAAGAAGCCTCATCCGCTGGCATCCGCCGTATCAAAGCAGTGCTAGAATAACCGGGATGAGTTTTCTTGAAAATCTTTTTCATAAAGAAAAAAAGATTGAGTCGGTCGTGCTGATTGATATCAGTACAAGTTCGGTCGCGGGTGCGTATGCGACCTTTGCTTCAGGCGAACAGCCGACCTTGCACTACCTGCGCCGATTGCCAGTCGAGATGCACGAAGGAGAATCAGATGCACGGGCGATGCTTCGTGCGCTCAAAATACTCGGTGATACGCTCGTTCGCGAGGGCGCGCCTGCTCTCCTGCGCGTTACGGGTACCGGCCGTGCCGATTCGGTGCTTGTATCGGTGGACGCGCCGTGGGAGAAGACCTCGGTACGCACCGAGCACTTCGAGCAGGATGAGCCGTTCACCTTTACGAAAGAAATGGTGCGGGCGGCGCTTGAGAAGGCGAGCTTTGCGCCGCCAGAACAACTTCTTGCTGATGAAAGCGTCATCGGCACCACGCTGAATGGATATCAGACACGCGACCCCTACGATAAAGAGGCAAATCGTGCTGCTGTCATCATTTTGACCTCGCTTATCAATAAACGCGTGGCCGAGGGCGTCAAAGCGATAATGCGGGGCGTGCTTCACGCAGAAGATATTTTCCCTATCGCCGGCAGTTCTTTGCGCTATCAGGCAATTCGCACCGCGTTTCCTCATGAGACTGATGCGCTCATTATTGATGCGACCGGCAGAGAGCTGACGTCGCTCTCGCTGGTGCGCAAAAGCCTTTTAGTCAATATCACCGAGATGAAAGAGCGTACAGAAAATAGCGTTGCATGGACGCGAAGTCTCACCGATACCCTGAAGACTATTGCCCAGCGATTCCCGCTCCCGCGTACCGTGTTCTTGCTCGCGCGCGAACCGGAACTATCCATCTTGCGGGAAGCACTTCTGACCGCGAAGCTCGGCTCTCTCTGGCTCTCAGATAATCCGCCGAAAATAACCTCGATTTTAGGGAGTCATGTAAGCACGTTCGTACGACAAGCGACGACCAATCCTGCAGACCTTTCGCTCCTTTTGATGGCGCTTTTCCGTCAAAATCGCACCCCTGATGAAGCCGTATAGTGGACAACAATCGCTGGACTAGTTATGAGAAATGATATACTCGGAACATGCGTAAACTTGATGACATAATCCCGCCGTCCCGTCGGAAAGAAACGGAACAACCTCTTACCAGTTCAGCACGCGAACCCCTCCGTCTCACTCGCCGCTATCCGAAGTTCCCGTTTGCTATACCGGCCGCTATCGCGCTCGTCATCGTCGCCTCGGTAGGCGCACTATTCTATTTCTCTACTACCAGAGTCGAAGTAACTCCGAACACCGTCTCGGTTGCGGTTCAGAGCCCGTTTACTACAAACATGGGCTCGAGCACGCAGCCGTTCCAAGTCATCACCGCCCAGAAGGTCGCCTCGCAGAGCGTGAAGGGGAGTGGTACGAAGGCCGTGTCCACCTCATCTTCGGGCATCATCACTATCTATAATGCTCAAGCGAAGACGCAACGGCTCATCGCTAATACGCGTTTCGCCACGACTGCGGGACTCATCTTCCGTATTCACGAAGCGGTCAGTATCCCCGCTGGTTCAAAGGCTTCACCCGGCAGTGTCTCCGCTAAGGTCTATGCCGACAAAGCAGGTGATGCCTATAACGTAGGCCCGACGTCGTTCACCATCCCCGGATTCGCAGGAACGCCGCAGGCCTCAATGGTATATGCGCGTTCAAGCTCGGCTATGACCGGCGGAGCTTCGGGAACGGTGCCGGTCGTAGACGCAGTCGCAGAATCACAGGCGCGCACGGCGCTCGTGACAGCCCTCGCGCCCGATCTCTTGAAGAGTATCGAGGCGCAGGTGCCTTCGGGGTTCATCCTCTTACCGGGAGCTGCGACCACTACGTATGAGGCGCTTCCCTCCACTTCGTCTCTAACGGCAGGTCAGGTTGACGTCAAAGAGCAGGGTAGTATCACCGCCGTTGTATTCCCGAACGCTTCGCTCGCCAAGGCGATAGCAAGTTCGGCAGGCGGGCTCGGCTACCAGGGAGAGCCTATTACCCTCACCTCGGCGAATACCCTCACGCTTTCGGCAACTGAGTTCCCGAGTGCCGACGCGACATCCTTCACCTTCACCCTCTCCGGCACGGCGTCGCTTATTTACACGGTAGATTCTACTCGTATTGCCGCGGCGGTGAGCGGTAAGACCAGGACTGCTGCCCAGGCCGCCCTCTCAAGCTATCCGGAGATCAAACGGGCGGTTCTTATCCTGCGTCCGTTCTGGCGTCAAACGTTCCCGCTGGACCCCTCCTCGATCTCGATTGTTGTCGAGGAACCTAATCGTTAGTTGACGGTTTTTCGGATACCTGCTAGATTGTCTAGGTACCTTATGGTAGGCGAGAAAGCTAAATGAGCGAAGGCAAAGAAACGACAACGGCGGTAGGTACCGTCGAAGAAGTATTGCCGAACTCTCTCTTTAGAGTCCGTCTGTCTGTGCCGGAAGAAGTATCCTCCGAGTCTCCAGAAGGAGAAGCGGCGGAGACGTCGGTGAAGGATACAGGTGAAGGAGAACTTGTGCTCGCCTACTTGGCAGGGAAGATGCGCTTGCATCGGATCCGCGTCCTCGTCGGCGACCAGGTGGATATGGTGCTTGATCCCTACGGGGGTCGCGCGCGAATAGTGCGACGATTAACCTAAATCTATAAAGCAACATTCAAGATGAAAGTTCGTGCGTCTATCAAAGTCCAACAGCCAGGTGATCAGCTCGTCCGTCGCGGCGGGCGCCTTTACCGTATCAATAAGAAGAATCCTCGACGCAAGGCGCGCCAGGGTTAGAGTATTTTCATAATTATTAATTCTGAATCATATGCGTATCGCCGGCGTCACACTCCCAGATAACAAGCAGCTCTCATACTCGCTGCCGCTTATTTTTGGCATCGGTCCGGCACGTGCTCGCGATATCCTCAAGAAGGTCGGCGTTCCTGCAAACAAGAAGGGCAGCGAACTCACCACCGACGAAGAGCAGAAGATCCGCACGCTCGCCGAGAGCTACACCATCGAGGGCGAACTTCGCCGCGAAATAAGCCAGGACATCAAGCGTCTGAAGGATATCCGTTCAGAACGCGGCGATCGTCATGCAAAAGGCATGCCGGTACGCGGTCAGCGAACCAAGACCAACTCCCGCACGCGCCGCGGCAATGTGCGTAAGACTATGACCTCTGGTCGTCGTAAGCTTGAAAAAACATAATTATGGGAAAGAAACGAATCATCAAAAAGAGCGGGAGGGGCATGGATCAGGGCCGCAAGGAGCGCGCCATGTCGAAGGCGACCAAGCGTCACCTCGAGAAGGGCGTGCTGCATATCGAAGCGACCTTCAACAACACCAAGGCTATCCTTACCGACGAGAAGGGCAATGCAGTCGTGTCATCGTCTGCTGGCGCGCTCGGTTTCTCCGGCGCGCGCAAGTCGACACCGTATGCGGCAGCGAAGGTGGGCGAGTTCCTCGGCGAGAAGGGCGTGTTGATTGGTCTCAAGGAGGCATCAGTCGTCATCCGCGGCGTTGGTGCCGGCCGCGAGTCGGTACTCCGCTCGTTTTCGGGCAAGGGTATTCAGGTCAAGTCAATCAAAGACGTGACGCCGGTACCGCACAACGGCCCGCGACCGCCTAAGCCTCGACGCATCTAAATTTCCTATGAAAACTCCTCCACGATATAAAACAGCAAAGCGCCTCGGCGCGACCGTCTTCGAGAAAGCGCAGACCCAGAAGTTTGCTATTTCTGCTGAGCGTACGGCAAAGAACAAGAAGCGCGGGCGCGGGCGCCAGAGCGAGTATGGCAAACAAATGCTCGAGAAGCAGAAGGTGCGCATGACCTATGGCGTGACCGAGAAGCAGTTCCGCAACTATGTGAAGAAGGCGCTCGCCGCTCACTCGGCGAAGCCCTCTGATCGCCTGCACGAGCTCCTCGAGATGCGTCTCGACAATGTCGTATGGCGCCTCGGGCTCGCTTCGACTCGCCGCGGCGCGCGCCAGATGGTCGCACATGGTCACGTAATGGTCGGCGACAAGAAGGTTCGCGTGCCGTCGCATATGCTCTCGATCGGCGACGCGCTCTCAGTTCGCGAGGGTTCTAAGGAGCACGGCATGCTCGCCGGCTTCGCTGACAAGTTCCATGAGCGCCCGCTCCCGTCGTGGCTCTCGTGGGACCTTGCGAAGATGTCGGGTAAGGTCGTCGAACGGCCGACCGCTGCTTCGGCAGATCCGGCGGGCGACTTGGTCGCAGTGCTCTCGTTCTACACACGATAATTTTTATTCACGGTAATTACGATTGAGTTATGGAATACCACATTACACTTCCGAGTAAGCCTCGCATCGTTTCTGAAGAGGGCGTCCAGGGCGTCTACGAGATAGATTCGCTCTATCCGGGTTACGGCCACACCCTCGGCAACTCGCTCCGCCGCATTATCCTCTCCTCGCTCCCCGGCGCGTCTATTACGCAGGTCAAGATCGAGGGCGTACCGCATGAGTTCGCGACCGTTGATGGTATGCGCGAGACGGTGATGGAGCTCCTTTTGAACCTCAAGCGTGTCCACTTCGTCCTTCACGGCGATGAGCCTCAAACTATCTCGCTTGTCGCAAAGAATACCGGCGAGGTCAAGGCATCAGACTTCAAGCTTCCGAGTCAGGTTGAAATAAAGAATCCTGAACAGCACATCTGCGATCTCTCAGGTAAGGCGTCGCTCGAGCTCGAGGCGACTATTGAGCGCGGTTTGGGCTACGTTGCCCGCGAGGTACTCACGAAAGAGAAAGTAGACATCGGTGTCATCGCGCTTGATGCGACCTTCACGCCTATTCGCCGTGTGAACTACGAGGTAGAGAATATGCGCGTCGGTGACCGTACTGATTTCAATCGCCTGCGTATCCTTATTGAGACCAACGGCACTATCGCTCCGCGCGAGGCGCTCGAGCAATCTATTGAGACCATGATTCATCAGCTCAAGGCGGTTATCGGCTTCCAGGAGTCGGCACCTATAGCGCCTGAAACCTCAACCGCGAAGTCGGAGGGTTCTGATGCCGCTAAGGTGAAAATCGCCGATCTCGAACTCTCGACGCGCATCACGACCGCGCTTGAGGGAGCGGGCATAAAGAGCGCCGCAGGCCTCGCGCGGAAGACCGCAAGCGCTCTGAAGGAGCTGGACGGCATCGGTGACAAGGCGATCGAAGAGATTGCAACAGCGCTCGCCGGACACGGCCTCACCCTTAAGGCAGAATAAATATTCGTATGGCGTATACCCCTAAAGCACGAACCTTCGCTCGACCGAGCAACCAGCGCGGTGCGCTTATGCGCTCGCTCGCTCGCTCGCTGGTTCTCGAAGAGCGCATCTCGACCACCGAAGCGAAGGCGAAGGCGCTCCGCCCGTTTATCGAGCGCCTCGTTACCTACGCCAAGACGAATACCCTCGCGTCTCGCCGCCTCGCTAAGGCGCGTCTCGGCGACGACGAAGCGGTGAAGAAACTCTTCGGCACGATCGGCCCGCGCTATGTCGACCGTAAGGGCGGCTACACTCGCGTCGTGAAGCGAACGCTTCGCGGCACCAATGATGCTCGTAAGCTTGCGTATATCGCTTTCGTATAACAGTATGAGCACTCCTATGAAAAAGCCAGAGAAAGTCATCTACACTATCGACGCGACCGATCGCACGCTCGGGCGTGTGTGCAGCGAGGCCGCCTCAGCGCTTCTCGGTAAGAAGTCGGTGCACTTCGCTAAGCATATCGCGCTCCCGATGGAGGTTATCGTCGAGAATGCGAGCAAACTCCACCTGCCGGCACGGCGCACTGCCGGTACGATCTACACCCGCTACACCGGCTACCCGGGCGGTCTCCGCGAGATGACCATGGCAGAGATGATTGCCAAGAAGGGAATCGCCGAGGTAATCAAGAAGACCGTGGACGGTATGATCCCGCGCAACAAGCTTCGCAAGCCGCGGATGATGAAGCTTATCGTCAAAGACTAATTATTTATTATGGCATCAAAGAAATTCATCACTGCAGTCGGGCGCCGTAAGACCGCCGTCGCGAGCGTACGGATGGTGAAGGCTGCGAAATCGAGCCTCACGGTCAACGGTATGGCTCCGAAGGAGTACTTCAAGACCGATCTCCGCGCACTCGTCGCGACCGAGGCGCTTGCGAAGGCAGAGAGCGCCGAGAACTACGAAGTGCATGCACACGTCGAGGGCGGCGGTATCGCGGCACAAGCAGACGCGGTGCGCCACGCTATCTCGCGTGCACTCACCAAAGCAGAGCCGAAGACCCGAAAGGTACTCAAAGCGGCGACCTTCCTCAAGCGCGACCCGCGCGCCAAGGAACGCAAGAAGCCGGGCTTGAAGAAAGCTCGCAAGGCCCCCCAGTGGTCGAAGCGCTAGTCAAAAGCCCCGCGATGCGGGGCTTTTTGTTTGATAGAATCCAGTTATGAACATCTACAGTGAAATCATCGCGGCGAGCTGGGGCGTCTTTCTTCTTGTGTGGTTCGTGGGCGCACACGGAGTGAAGCATACCGCGACTGACACATATACCTGGCGACGCGTTGCAATTCGGATTGCGGGATTACTTCTAATCGTCCTCCTTTTTAGTCTGCCTGTGATTAATAGCTACTTCCGCTTGAATATCATGGTGCGACAGATAAGTCCGCTTTCGGGCAACATCGGGGTCGCGCTCTCTATCATCGGAGTCGGCATCGCCATCTGGGCACGTATTTATCTTGGTCGTAATTGGGGCGCACCACGGTCGCTACATGAGGGGCACGAGCTCGTCACTTCCGGCCCATATCGGTATGTCCGTCATCCCATCTATACGGGCGTCCTGCTCGCCCTTCTCGGCGCAGCAGTCGTGCAGGGACCCGTCTGGTTCATCCCGTTTGCTTATTTTGTCTTCTATTTCATCCGTAGTATACGAATCGAAGAAGGGCATATGCTGGAGCGCTTTCCGAGCGAATATCCCGTCTATAGAGCGCGCACCAAGCGTCTCGTCCCATTCATTTATTAGGCTATGCTAAACCTATCCACAATTTCGTCCTATAGGACTATCCCTTGGATAGCGTCTCGGTTCAAAACGCGTACACACGCGTTTGCAGCGAGACGAAATATTCCCCCTCGCCTTGTTTTTCTACACAAGTGCTATAATCTTAATAAAAATGAATGGACACTCCCTCGGTCACGATGACATAAATCATGCTGAGATAGCCGAAAAGGCTGATGCTATCCTTGATAAATTTGGCATTACTGAGCCGGTGGTAGATGCTGTGCGAATCGCGAATGGTCTAGGTTTTAAAGTAAAAGAGATAACGATGCCTCCGAGATATTTTGATGTGGCGGGTTTCTACAACAACAAAGACAAGACTATTTATGTTCAGGCATCAGATAAGCCCTGGAGGAAATTGTTTACCGTCGCTCACGAAATTGGACACAATGTTTTGGGACACAAAAATTACGAGGTTCTTTTCCGTGTCCAAAATAAAGATCAAAGATATTCCGAGGTGGAGAGGGAAGCTAATAGTTTTGCTGCTAGTTTGTTGATGCCAAATTGGATGCTCAACAGATATTTGGACGCATATGGTCTAACGAAAAAAGATTATCGCGAAATGGCAAAAATATTCGGGGTTTCCGAGAAAGCGATGGAGCCCATTCTCCTTTACTTGAAGTAGCATGCCGCCGAAAGACCTAACTCATACTACGCCAGTGCAAGCTGTTGGAGAAGCGGAAGTTGAGAAAATTCTCTCTGAATCAGAGAGTGCCCCAGAGCAGGAAGATTCGTTCGTCTCATCCTTGTCTCAAACTAGCCGTAAAGCCCTAGCGGCCTTTGCTTATAAGGACGTTATAGAAATGCGTCGGCAATGGTCCAATGTCCTACTGTTTCTCATCGGGGCTATCGTTCTTTATGATCTGTGGTTCTCTACAGCCCTTGGTAGTGGTTGGATTGTATTTCCAAACGAAAAACTTATCGCTTATTTCATACTGGAAAATCTCGCGAAGATTGCTGGACTAGCTTACATTGTTGTTAATTTCCTTTTCGACAAGACAAAGAATTATTAGGGACATTTTGACTCTCTCGCTCGATTCGGGCATAGTAGGGAGATATGGCTGAATGGAAAGGAGATGATATAGATGCAGAAAGCGTTGTTGAGCTCGAAGCCGAAGACGTAGATCCCGAGTCCGTCGAGGAACAAGAAGAGGGTGGAGATGACGCTGTTGCTAAGATCAAGAAGCTCCAGGGCGAGCTCGCGGCGTGCCGCAAGGATAAGCAGGAATACATGGACGGCTGGCAGAGAGCCAAGGCCGATTATGTGAACGCACTCAAGCGGTTTGAAACCGAAACCAAAGCGGCAGAGTTTAGAGGTAAAGTGAAGGCTGTTGAGACGCTTCTCCCTGCCTTCGACGCCCTCGAGCGAGCCAAAGAGCATGGCGAGGTGCCTGAAGGATTCTTAGCGATAGCGAGGCAGATAGAGAGCGCGTTCGCAGCGCTCGGACTCGAGGAGACCGGCAAGGAGGGAGAGAAGTTCAACCCCGCCTATCACGAAGCGCTCGGGCAGGACGTCGTTGAATCATCTGATAAAGATGATATAATTACGGCAATCCTCGAGAAGGGTTGGCGCGTGGGCGAGAGCGTTGTCCGACCGGCGAAAGTACGCGTAGGACACTTCGGCGCGTAGTTGCGTTTATAGTAGGGTTTTTTGTAGAATCGTTATTGGCGTAATAATTATATTTTTGAGTATGGCAAAAATCCTTGGTATTGATCTGGGAACCACCTATTCCGCGATGGCGATTGTCGAGGGCGGCGAGCCGCGCGTACTTGAGAATGCAGAGGGGTCGCGCACGACCCCCTCTATCGTCGCAGTAGGGAAGAACGGCGAGCGCATCGTCGGCACGCTCGCGAAGCGCCAGTCGGTGACCAACCCGCTCAACACCATCTTCCAGGTGAAGCGCTTTATCGGACACTCGTTTGATGAGCCGGAAGTGCAGAAAGACAAGGCGGCAGTACCCTTCGAGATGCAGAAGGGGGCGAACGGCGGCATCGAGATCAAGATGAACGATAAGTGGTATCGCCCCGAGGAACTCTCGGCGATGATACTCGGCAAGATGAAGAGCGACGCCGAGGCGAAGACAGGCGAGAAGATAACCGAAGCGGTCATCACCGTCCCCGCTTATTTCAACGATGACCAGCGGAGCGCGACCAAGGCGGCGGGAGAAATTGCCGGCCTTACGGTAAAGCGCATTATCAACGAGCCGACCGCAGCAGCGCTCGCCTACGGATTCAATAAAAAGAAAGATGAGAAGATCGCCGTGTTCGATTTCGGCGGCGGGACCTTCGATATCTCGGTCCTCGAAGTGGGCGGCGATGTTATCGAGGTGAAGTCGACCGACGGCGATGCCCACCTGGGCGGCAAGGATATCGACCAGAAGATCATCACCTGGCTCGCCGAAGAATTCAAGAAGGAGAGCGGTATCGATGTGCTTACCGATGCGCTCGCGCGCCAGCGCCTCGACGAGGCTGCAGAGAAGGCGAAAATCGAGCTCTCGAGCGCGATGGAGACCGAGATCAATATCCCGTTCCTGACCTCAGACGCTTCCGGCCCGCGCCACCTGCTTATTAAGATGACTCGCGCGAAGCTTGAAGACCTCGCGGGAGAGTTTATCGCCCGCGCGATAGACATCACCAAGCGCGCGATGGACGCATCGCCCTTCAAGGTGGCGGATATCAACGAGGTGATACTCGTGGGCGGCCAGACCCGTATGCCCGCGATACAGGCTGCGGTCGAGAAGTTCTTCGCTAAGAAGCCGAACATGTCGGTGAACCCGGACGAGGTGGTTGCTATCGGCGCCGCTATTCAGGCCGGCATTCTCCAGGGCGACGTGAAGGATATCCTTCTCGTGGATGTTATCCCGCTTTCGCTCGCTATCGAGACGATGGGCGGCGTTGCGACCAAACTCGTCGAACGCAACACCGCGATACCGACCAGCCGTTCGCAGACCTTCTCTACCGCCACAGATAATCAGGCATCTGTGGAGATTCATATCACGCAGGGCGAACGCGCAATGAGCGCCGACAACAAGTCGCTCGGTAAGTTTATGCTCGACGGTATTCCGCCGGCGCCGCGAGGGCTTCCGCAGGTTGAGGTGTCGTTCGACATTGATGCGTCCGGTATTCTCACCGTCACCGCGAAGGAGAAGACGACCGGCAAAGAGCAGTCGATAAAGATTACCGGCTCCACCGGACTCTCGAAAGAAGATATTGAGAAGATGAAGGCCGATGCCGAGGCGCACAGCGCCGATGACGAGAAGCGTCGCGAGCTCATCGAAGTACGCAATGCCGCCGATCAGGCTGTCTATGCCGCGGAGAAGTCAATAAAGGATTACGGCGAGAAAGCGGGCACGGAGGTGGTGAAGGATGTGCAGGATAAGATAGAGGCACTCAAGACCGCGCGAAACAGCGAAGATGCCGGCACGGTGAAGTCAGCCACCGATACGCTTTCGCAGGCGCTCTCGAAGATCGGTGAGGCGATGATGTCCTCCTCTGCCAAGGCTACGGAGGATAAAAAAGAACCACCGGAAGCATCCGAGCCGACCGATGCCGAATTCAAAGAGAAAGAATAAACGGCCTATCTGCTCACTCCCCAAGCCCCGCCTCTGTGCGGGGCTTGACATATATAATGAAGTGTGTATACTATACATAACGCTGGATTGTCCAGCTTGAACCTTCAGAGGAGATCTTCATGAAAACCAGCGATATCGAATCCCACCCGCTGTATATATTCACGTGGGGAATCATCGCCGGCCTCATTCTGGTGATTGTCTCAATGGATTGGCCTATACTGAATTGAGCCCCTGGCGCCCGCGTTGGGCGACATGAAAGGCCATCAATGGCGCGACTGGTAACCACCCCGGCCGCGCCATCTTCATTTTGCATACGAAAACGAGAAGGGTATAGTGAAGGAATGGCAGCAAAAGATTATTACGCGACGCTCGGCGTCGATAAGAAGGCGACCCAGGACGACATCAAGAAGGCGTTCCGGAAGCTCGCGCACAAATATCATCCTGACAAGGGTCATGCCGACGAATCAAAATTCAAAGAAATAACCGAAGCATACGCCATCTTAGGCAACGACAAGAAACGCCGCGAGTATGACACGTATGGTCAAGCATTCCCGGGTGGAGCGAACGCGGGTGGAGCGGGACAAGGCAACCCCTTTGCCGGGTTCGACTTCTCCCAATTCCAGCAAGGATTTGGAAACGGCGATATCGAGTTTGATCTGGGCGATATGTTCGGTGGCATGTTCGGCGGCGGGCGACAGGCGCGCACTCCACGCGGACGCGACATCTCTATCGACCTTGAAGTCCCATTTCAAGATGCCGTATTCGGCACAACGCGCGATGTCCTCATTGGTAAGATTTCAACCTGTGACACCTGTAAGGGGAGCGGCGCGAAACCGAACACCGAGATAACGACCTGTACGACCTGTAACGGGAGCGGCAAGATACACGAGACGCGCAATTCAATACTCGGACAGTTCAGCACCGTGCGTCCCTGTGTCGACTGCGAAGGTACCGGAAAGGTGCCAAAAGAGAAGTGCGAGGCGTGCAAGGGGCACGGCGTACGACGCAAGGAAAACAACATCCATATCGAGGTCCCCGCCGGCATAGATAACGGCGAAATGATCCGTCTGCCGCAACAGGGAGAAGCTATCAAGACCGGCGTCGCAGGCGATTTGTATGTAAAAGTGCACGTGAAGCCGCACCCGGTCTTCCGGCGCGAGGGATCAAATCTCGTCATGGATCTGCCGGTGAAGCTTACCGACGCGCTCCTCGGCACGACGGTCCCTGTCGCGACTCTGGAAGGGAAGACGCTCGAAGTGAAAATCCCCATAATGAAGCGTGCTGAGGAGTTGCTCCGCGTCGCCGGCAAGGGAATCCCTGTCAGCGGCACTCACCGCGGCGATCTCATCATCCGTCTCGAAGTCGCGCTTCCGCACAAGCTCTCGGGTAAGGCCAAGAAATCTGTGGAAGATCTTAAGACGGAAGGCCTGTAGGCTTTAGGGAAATCCCCCGCATTTGCTAGCGTCTAGCGCCTAGCGCCTTTATACTAGTTCATATGTCTGCCACTGAAGGCATCGCTCAAGTAAGCACGCTTGCGACCAATACCGCTTTGACCGCGTGGAACTTCGCGGGCGACTTCCTCATCATTATCGTCCTCGTGTCCGTTCTCTTTTTGTACGGATGGTATGTAGGGCGCGGACCGTTCGTCGCTATCCTCCTTGCGCTCTATGCCGGATACGCGATTTATGTCGCGTTCCCCTATACCTCGCTCCTCCCAACTGCGCCCGCCTTGACCGCGCTTCTCGCTCAAGCGGGTGTCTATCTCGGGCTCGTGTTCGTCTTCTTTATCATCCTGCGCCGCGTGGTCGTCTCTGATTTCTTGTATGTCGGCATATTCGGACTCATCGCTCTATCGTTCTTCGCGACCGCATTTCTTCTCGCGCTCGCCTACCACATATTCCCTGTAGCGGCGGTGTACCACTTCACTCCGCCCGTTGACCTTCTCTTTGCGCCTAAGGAATATTTCTTCTGGTGGTTTATCGCTCCCGGGGTCGGGCTCTTCTTCCTCGCCCGGTGAGGACAAACTTGGCATTATATATTTATATAGCATCTTCAAATGTAACGGTATTACGCAAGGCGATGCCAAGTTGTACTACCGGGCTCGCCCGGTAACCTCTCCGTGCGTTGGTGTGATAAAATAAACCCCATGACGCAAGGCAACGAGAAAAACGCAGGAGAAGTGACGCTTGACGACCTGGCACAGATGGTCGCAGGCGGCTTCCAAGATATCGAAACTCGACTAGTGGGCCGAATAGACCGGCTTGAGGCAAAAATGGACCAGAAGTTCTCTGAGGTTGACGACCGTCTTCTCAATCTTGAACGCACCACTTCGGAGACGAAGGTCGCGGTGCTTGATATGAAAGAAGATCTCGCTGCGACGAACAGCGAGAACGAGGATAACTCCCTTCAACTCACCGACCACGAGCGTCGCATCATCGCGCTTGAGACGGCGACCGCCTAACATTGGTCTCTTCGTCTTCGCGCGGTAGTCGCCTATGGAATCTAGCGAAAATATCGAGACGCCCGTATCGCTTCGCGAGGGTGCACAAGGCGTGTGGCGGCACATGCGCGAATACAAGGGGACGATCATCTCCCTGAGCATCCTCGGCGTCGTCTCGGCAATAGCGAACGGTGCCGTGCCGTACGTCACCGGTCGCTTCTTCGACTCGCTCATCGCGCTCTCGCAGGGCACAACCCTCGTGTATTCCGGGCTCCCGCTCTGGGGTGTCTTGCTTGGTACATGGGCGTTGATCCTCATAATTTCTGACGCTGTCGATTGGTGGATAGACGGCAAGCAACGCTGGCTCGGTACGAACCTTCAAATCGGTACTCAAGCCGAAGGATTCATTCATGTATTACAACTTTCTCTCTCATTTCATACCAACGAACACATAAACGGTGTATTCGAGAGAATTAGCGCCGCCTCTTGGCGCATGAGTGAGATATCGAGGACGATTATTCAGATTGGCCCGCAGATTCTCTCGGTACTTATCGGGGTCGCGTTCGCATTCAGTATAAACACCCCTCTTGCGAGCATCCTCATGCTCGGACTTCTCGTGTATGCGATCGTACTCTCAATCCTCTTGCGCGGAACTGCCGAAAGAGATTCCATCGCGCACCGCCGATGGAATGACTCTTGGAACGACGCGGCAGCAGCAGCCAGCCAAGCCACCTCGGTCAAGCAAGCGGCAGCTGAGACATACGAGATACGTCGCATCGACAAAACGATGCGCAATGAGGCCGCAGGGCTCTGGTATGCGAACGAGCTTGTCTGGAACCGAATCAATTTCTGGCAACGTACCATCGTATTCCTCACACAATTTTCCGTTTTCATCTTCTCTGTCTATTACATCCGCATAGGAGCTATCACTATCGGCGAACTTGTGGCACTCAACAGCTACGCAGGTATGTTCTTTGGTCCGCTCGTCACCTTCGGTTCAAGCTGGCAGATTATCCGCAACGGCTTCACTTCAGCAGGACGCGTCAATCGGATCTTCACTCAACCGACCGAAAACTATCACCCGAAAAATTCCCACACATCAGGCAGCACATCTGGAACAGTCACGTTCGATGATGTCACCTTCAACTACGAGGCCGGGCAGGAACCAGTGCTCACACATTTTTCCTTTGAAGCGAAGCCGGGCGAGTCGGTCGCCTTTGTCGGCGAGTCGGGAGTGGGGAAGAGCACGGCCGTCTCGCTCATATCTGCATATTATTTCCCGAACGAAGGTCGCGTGACCGTCGACGGCGTCGACACGCGACAGTGGGATCTGACCGCGCTTCGCTCACGCATCGCGGTCGTGCCGCAGGAGGTCGCACTCTTCAACGACACGATTCGCACCAATATCCGCTACGGTACCTTCGACGCCTCCGACGCGGCGGTCGAGGCCGCCGCGCGCGAGGCGCACATCCACGACTTCATCATGAAGCAGCCAGCCGGCTATGACACCATCGTCGGCGAGCGCGGCATCAAGCTCTCGGTAGGGCAGAAGCAGCGCCTCGCAATCGCCCGCGCGATACTCCGCAACCCCGAGTTCCTCATCCTAGACGAGCCGACCTCTGCGCTCGACCCCGAGACCGAACAGCTCGTCACCGAGTCACTCCAGAAGCTCATGAAGGGGCGCACGACCTTCATCATCGCGCACCGCCTCTCGACGGTACGCCACGCTGACCATATTCTCGTGGTGAAGGACGGCACCATCGCCGAGCAGGGCTCTCACGCGACCCTCATGAGGATCACGGGCGGCGTCTATCGCCATCTCTACGAGCTCCACGTCGGGCTACATGAGTAGTAGTGCTGGTGTGATAAAATAAACCCCATGACGCAAGGCAACGAGAAAAACGCAGGAGAAGTGACGCTTGACGACCTGGCGCAGATGGTCGCAGGTGGCTTTTCTGAAATGCACGAGGAGATGCATGGTCTTGAAGAACGACTGGATGGACTCGGTGGCCGAATGGGTCGTCTCGAAGCAAAAATGGACCAGAAGTTCTCTGAGGTTGACGACCGTCTTCTCAATCTTGAACGCACCACTTCGGAGACGAAGGTCGCGGTGCTTGATATGAAAGAAGATCTCGCGGCGACGCATATCGCAAACGAGAATAATTCTCACCAACTCATCGGTCACGAACACCGCATCGCGACGCTTGAAGCAAGCGTCGCGTAACATGCTATGACTAGTCTCGCAGACGATTTGCAGGCACGCGGGCTCATTGAGCTCTCGTCTGCTGAACCGGAGAAGATACTCTCCACACCGCGTACCGCGTATATCGGCACCGACCCGACTGCCGACTCTCTTCATGTTGGCCATCTCGCGTGGATACTCCTTATGAAGCGCCTTGGCGACGCCGGCCATAAGCTCCTGATTCTCGTCGGCGGCGGTACCGGTATGATTGGCGACCCGAAAGAGACGGGCGAGCGCCCTATGCTCGATGAGAAAACGGTTGCTCGTAATACTCGCGCGCTCAAAGCACAATTGAAACAAATCCTCGGGCGCGTTCCGTTCAAGATGGTCGATAACGCCGATTGGCTTATGGGCACCAAGCTCATACCGTTCCTGCGCGATGTGGGGAAATATTTCACCGTAAACGATTTGATAAAACGCGAAATTATCAAGAAGCGGCTCGATGATCCTAACGAGAGCATTTCGTATACTGAGTTCACTTATGCGCTCCTGCAGGGCTTCGATTACTACACGCTTCACCAGAAGTACGGCGTCGACCTACAGCTCGGCGGCTCTGATCAATGGACGAATGTCCTCTCGGGCGTCGACCTTATCCATAAGCGCCTCGGTACGCAGGTGTATGCGCTCGGGATGCCGCTCGTTACTGACGCCTCGGGCAAGAAGTTTGGCAAGTCAGAAGGGAATGCGATCTGGCTCGACCCGAAGAAGACTTCGCCCTTCCGCTTCTACCAGTTCTGGATAAACCTCCCCGATGCCGGCATCGAGAAATACCTGAAGACCTACACTTTCCTCCCGCTCAATGAAATAAGCGCTCTTATGGAGCTCCATACCCGCAATCCGGGCGAGCGTCAGGCACAAGAGACCCTCGCACGGCTCGTGACCGAGATTGTCCACGGCCCCGCGGCAGTCGCTCAAGCCGCCGCCGCCTCTGATGCGCTGTTTGGTGAGACACCGTTCCACGAGCTCTCGGGACCAGCACTCCAAGTCGCGCTCGCCGAAGCGCCGTCCGTCACCCTTTCCAAGAAAGACGTCGCCGATGGCTCTTCGCTTGCTGAAGCGCTTGTCGCAGGCGGCCTTGCGACGTCGAAATCAGATGCGCGACGACTCATCGAAGGGAAGGGCATCACGCTCTCGGGTCAGACCATCACCGACCCTGATCTAAAGCTCTATCCGGGCGATCTCTCACACGGCTATGCGCTCGTGCGCAAGGGTAAACAGGGTGTGCTGATTCTCGTTTTGAAATAAGGACCGAAATCGGCTATACTGCCGGAGTAATTGCGTCGGTGGCGGAGTGGTCAATCGCAACAGACTGTAAATCTGTCGGGCATAGCCCTACGAAGGTTCGAATCCTTCCCGGCGCACCATAGTTTGGGCAGAAGGAATCCCCGCCGGGGCGGGGATCGTGTTGTAGCCGATCTACATCGGGCATCCTGCAACAAACCAAAGGAAAATCCCGATCACCACGAAAACGCCTGCAAGCTTCGAGAAAAACGGTACTCGAACTTTGTCTTCAGCCGAGGTCGTGGGGTAGGGAATAACGGAACGTCTGAACATTGGAATCTCCAGAAAATTGAACGAAAGTTTGACGCGCTCCCTATCGGGGATTACTCTAGTGATAGGCAATGTCAAGATGTGCTACCGTATCCGTATGGATTTCCTCTATCGGCACGCCTTGAAGCCACTCATGTTCAAATGCAATCCGGAGACGATGCACGACCTTTTTGTGACTATCGGCGAATTCTCCGGTCGATTCTGGGTACTACGAAAGCTCTTCGCACTCATCTACGGCTATCGCGGTCCAGATATAAGCAAGGTAGTTGACGGCGTCACGTATCGCACCCCCGTCCTCCTTTCGGCGGGATTCGATGCAAACGGCCAGCTTACGCGTATTCTCCCCTCGCTCTCTTTCGGCGGGGAAGAAATAGGCTCGATCACCGCGCACCCTTGCGAGGGCAATCCGCGCCCGCGCCTCACCCGCCTCATTCGCAACAAGAGTCTCGTGGTCTACAAGGGCCTGCGCAATCACGGCGTTGATGCGCTTATCTCGAAACTAAAGCGCACGCCTCGCATGCCAAACTACGTGCTCGGTATCTCGATAGCACGCACGAACGTTCCCGAAGCCGCAGCCGACGTCGAAGCGGGCGTTCGCGACTACGCTGAATCCTTCAGGAAGCTCGTTGAGTCAAATACCGGCGATTACTACACCATCAACATTTCGTGCCCCAACTCCTATACCGGCGAGACGTTCATAGAGCCCGCACTCCTCGCGCGCCTTTTGCCGCACATCAAAGAGATATCGCATCACCAGCCGGCGTATCTGAAAATGCCTATCAATATCCCGTGGGAGCAATTCTCGGCGCTTCTCGATATTGCCGACACCAACGGCATCGAGGGCGTCATCATCGGCAATTTGAATAAAAACTACAGCCACTTGAACCACCCTGAGGATGCGCCAAAAGAATTCCGAGGCGGCCTCTCCGGTTCACCAACATTCAAACTTTCTAACGAGCTTATTAAGAAAACACGCGAGAAGTACGGAAAGAGATTCACTATCATCGGCACCGGCGGCATCTTTAGCGCGGACGATGCGATGGCGAAGTTCGATGCAGGAGCCGACCTCATTCAGCTCGTCTCGGGGATGATATTCGAGGGTCCGGGACTCATGCAAAAAATCTGCAAGAAATATGCAGAAAGAAAAACCCCCGCCGGAGCGGGGAAAGGCTAAAACGAACACGGCAAAACAGGTCATCGCCCACGTGCCGGAAACGAGTGCCATGGCGATTGCCGTCTCTGTCGCGGCTTCAAGAACTGCTTTCTGCAGCGGGTGCAAAGGGAACATGATTGAACCCTCCTTTCTGCTTCAACGATATCGCTCCGCAATGGTTCGTCAAGGTATGCTATGGTACAACATATGTCCGGCTCTAAACCCGTACTCGTCTCCGGCGTAAAGCCGACCGGCGACCTGCATATCGGCAACTACTTTGGCGCGATGCGTCAGCAAGTCGAGCTCGCAAAAAGCGGCAAATATACGCCGTTCATATTCGTCGCTGACTACCACGCCTTGAACACGATGCAAGACGCCGAGGAAATGCGTCGCCGCACCCGCGAGCTCGTGATGGCGTATCTCGCCGTCGGCCTCGACCCAAAAGAGGTCACCTTCTTCAAGCAGTCAGACGTACCGGCGCATACTGAACTCTGTTGGATATTCGACGCTATCACCACGATGCCCTACCTCATGCGTGCGCACGCTTTCAAGGACGCGGAGGCAAAAAATAAAGAAATAACCGTCGGTACCTTCAACTACCCGATGCTCATGGCGGCCGACATCCTCCTCTACGACGCGGCAATCGTACCGGTAGGGCAGGACCAGAAACAGCACATCGAATATGCACGCGACACCGCCGAGAAATTCAATCGCATCTTCAAAGAAGAGGTGTTCACGCTTCCCGAGCCGTACATCATGCCCGAGGTCGCCGTCGTCCCCGGCACCGACGGGCAGAAGATGAGCAAGAGCTACGGGAACGTCATCCCGCTCTTCGCTTCGAGAGACGAGCTTACAAAGGCGGTGATGAGTATCGTGACCGACTCTTCAGGCGGCCGCCCTGAAAATGTGTTCGCCATTCATAAGCTTATCCGCGACGAATCAGAGCTCAACTCCGTGTATGAGCGGAACGCGGGGAATTATAAGGCGTTGAAAGAGATGCTTATCGAAGACCTCGATGTATTCATCACGCCGATGCGGGTGAAATATGAAGAACTCAAACGTGACCCCAGCATCGTCGACGCTGCTCTCACGAAGGGTCGCCAAGAAGCCCGCGCCGTCTCTGAAGCAAAGATGCAGGAGGTACGCCACGCTATTGGTGTGGCGTAACCGTCCGCTCAAACTCGAACCACCCCGCAAAAGACCGCGGGGTGTGGTATTTTATAGGGTATATGGAACGAACAACGACGGTGATGCTCGGGGAGAACATTGGCAAGACGGTCTCGATCTCGGGCTCTGTGGACGTGCGTCGCGACCACGGCAAGCTTGTTTTCCTCGATATTCGCGACCGCTCAGGTAAGGTACAGGTCGTCTGTCTTCCCAATCATAGCGAGGTACTCACTCGAGCGCAGGAGCTCAAACCCGAATGGGTCGTCACCATCGAGGGTATCGTGAATGAACGCCCCGAGAAGATGCGCACTGAGGGAGTGAACGGGAACCTCGAGCTCGAAGCGACAGCGATTACCGTCCTCGCGGAAGCGCAAGAATTACCGTTCGAGAAAGATACGGCAGTCAACCTCGACACGTATCTCGACTATCTGCCGCTTACGCTTCGCTCGGAGAAGGCGCGCGCGATATTCAGAGTGCAAGCGGAGATTACGAATGCCTATCGCAGCTTCCTCGACCTGCAGGGCTTCACTGAGTTTCAAGCGCCGAAACTCATCGGCGACGACGCTGAGGGCGGCGCGAACGTCTTCTCGGTACCGTATTTCAACGACAAGGTCGCACACCTCGGCACCTCGCCGCAATTCTATAAGCAGATCATGGTTGGCGTGCTTGAGTGCGTCTATGCGATCGGCAATGTCTATCGCGCCGAAAAACATTCCACCACCCGTCACCTGAACGAGTACACCTCGATGGACCTTGAGATGGGATTCCTCAAAGACCATCGCGACCTGATGGCGCTTGAGACACGTCTTATGCACGCGATTATCAAGCAGCTCGAGATGAACTGTGCAGGAGAATTCAAACTCCTTGGTGCAACACTCCCCATCACGCCTGAGACATTCCCGTCAATGAAGCTTCGCGAAGCACTTGAACTCATTTACAAAGAGACCGGTCGCGACAACCGCAACGAGCCCGACCTCGAGCCCGAAGACGAGCGTTGGCTCTCGGAGTGGGCGGCGCGCGAGAAGGGAAGCGACTTTATCTTCGTGACGCATTACCCGGTAGCGAAGCGTCCGATGTACACGATGGAGGACCCTGAAGACAAGGGATATACCAAAAGCTTCGACCTTCTCTTCCGCGGCGTTGAGATCACGACTGGCGGTCAGCGTCGTCACGAATATGACAACCTTATCGAAGGCATCAAGATGAAAGGCCTCGACCCGGAAAAGTTCTCCTATTATCTGCAGGCCTTCAAGTACGGTATGCCGCCGCACGGCGGATGGGGCATGGGTCTCGAACGTCTCACGCAGAAGTTCCTCAAGCTCGATAATGTGAAGGAGGCGACGCTTTTCCCGCGCGACATGAACCGCATCGATGTGCTCCTCTCAAGCTCTATCCCCGACGAAGCCGAGGAATCTTAGGATGAATCCGACCCTGCCGAAGGTCAACTTCCATATCAAGACCGATTCGTATCAGGGTCCGTTCGAACTCGTGCTCGATCTTATTGAAGCGCGGAAGCTCCTCGTGAACGACCTCGCGCTTGCCTCTATCACCGAGGACTTCATCGCGCACGTGCGGGCGCAAACGACCTTCCCGGTCGAAGAGACCGCGAACTTCATCCAGATAGCGGCGACCCTGCTTCTTATCAAATCAAAGTCGCTCATTCCCGACCTGACGTTTTCCGAAGAAGAGAACGCCGACGTCGAAGACTTGAAGCGCCGGCTTGCCGCATATGAGAAAGTGCGCGAGGCGTCGCGGGAGCTCGCACGCATCTACGGGCGGACCGTGATGGCAGCAGAAGGGGAGCGCATGCCCGAAGTGCTGTTCGCCCCTTCGCGCGACCTTTCGACCGACGCACTCGCCGAGGCGCTCGTGCGCGTACTCGCTGCACGCGAAGCGGTCGAAGAGCTCCCTGAAGCGCGCGTGAAGCCGCTTATCTCGATAGAAGAAGTGATGGACGATTTAGCGAGACGCGTGCAGAGTGCTCTGACGCTCTCGTTCAAGGACTTCGCCGGTGAGCAGAAAGAGAAAGTGGAGGTCATAGTCTCATTCCTTGCCCTTTTGGAATTGGTCAAACAAGGAGCGGTCGCTGCTGAACAATTCGATACTCACGGCGATATCCGTATCAGCCACACTGCCGCCTCCGCCGTTCCGCGGTACGGGTAATCCCGTTGCAAACTCTTCGAGTTGCAACGGGACACGTCTCCCCATAATCGGACGTGTTGTCCCCAGAAATACCGAACAAAGTGAGTATATTTCTGGAGGATCCCTGAGCGAAGCGAGAGGGACAAATCTCCTTGTTTCTGTTGGCGTGTATAGGCTATTATAAACATAATGCTTACGCCCCCTGCCGCTCTTCACGCTCTTCTCTTCGCCTCCGGCGAACCAATGAGCAAACAGCAGCTCGCAAAGCTCTTGGACATAAAAGATTCTGAAGTCAATATGGTGCTCAAAGCGCTCACTGACTCGCTCAAAGGGAGCGGGGTGGTCGTCGTTGAAACCGAGACTGAGGTCGAGCTCCGTACGGCGCCGGAAGCCTCGGCTCTCGTAAAGAAGCTCCGCGAGAGCGAGCTCTCGCGCGATCTCGGTAAGGCGTCGCTTGAGACGCTTGCGACTATCGCCTATCAAGCGGGCTCGACACGCGGCGAGATAGACTGGGTGCGCGGAGTCAATTCTTCAGCCTCACTGCGCACGCTGCTTATGCGCGGACTCATCGAGGGCAGAGAAGACGAACGCGATAAACGTCGTATCCGTTATTCGCTTACTACCGAAGCGCTTGCCCACTTGGGTATCAGGAGTTCCGCCGACCTCCCGCGCGCCGAAGAGCTTATGGCGGGTGCGCACGCGGTCGTTGAAGAAGCGTCTCTAAACGCGGCCGCCGAACCACAAGAAGAAATTGCATAACGTATGGATGCCGCTGAACTTCAAGAACTGGCGAAACGTACCCGCTCTACGCGCGAAACGGGCGTTGCGCTCGTCCTCGCGACCGGACTCCTCTCCCTTTTCCTTTTTGTACCACTCGCCTCACCGAGGCCGACGCTCGTACCAGAAACGGCAGCTCTTGCAGTCTCGACTACGCCGAACGCTTTCGCGCAGATAGCAATCGATGCGAAAGCCGCGATAGTATACGACCTCGCGACTGGTGAGACATTGTATACCAAGAACGCCGACACTCAGCTCCCGCTCGCCTCGCTTACGAAACTACTCACGGTCTATGCGGCACTCTCTGAACTCTCGCCGACCACTCCCGTCACCATCTCCGCCGACGCAACTCGCGTGGATTCTCCGCGCGCATTCAATGAGGGTCAAGTGTTCTCGCTCGCTGACATCGCGCGGCTGACGCTCACTGCCTCGCTCAACGACGGTGCGGTCGCTATCGCCGAAGCGACTGCCGCGCGGCAGAACGTCTCAGAGAGCGCGATGCTCGCCAGCGCTGCGGCGGCGCTCGGCCTCTCTCAAACCTATGCGGTAAATGGCAGCGGTCTCGATATCTCTGCCGCCGTCTCGGGCGGGTATGGTTCGGCGCGCGATCTCGCGCTTCTCGCTGGTGCATTGGTCAAACAAGCCCCTGCTATAGCGGAGGCGACAACCGCAAGCTCTGCACGTGCCATCTCAGAGGGCGGTACGGTATTCCACGTAAAGAATACTGACCCTATGGTTGCGACCATACCCGGACTCCTGCTATCTAAGACTGGTTACACCGATCTCGCGGGCGGAAATCTCGCCATAGTCTTTGACGCGGGCATCAATCACCCTGTCGCGGTCGTCGTACTTGGGTCGTCACAGAAGGCTCGCTTCACCGACAGCACCGCGCTTATCGCAGCTTCTTTCGCGCATTTCGCAGGCGTTGAATCCCTCTGATTATGCTGACTTCTAGCATCATAAAGGTGTTTATTCCCGCTACGGCATCATTCGCCATCGGTATCCTCTTCGCCCCTCTCCTCACGCACTGCCTCTACAAGCATAAGGTATGGAAGAAGTCGGTGGGGAAGACTGCGCTCGACGGTACTCCGGCAGTCGAATTCGAAAAAATTCGCACCACCGCTCATGCTGGCACCGAGACCTCGACCCCGCGCATGGGCGGCATCCTCATTTGGGTAACGGCGACCTTTGTGACCGTCGGCATCTGGGTACTCGCGCGGCTCGTACCAGGTCCTTTTTTCGAGAAGCTCGATTTTCTCAGTCGGAGCCAGACCTGGATACCTCTTTTCGCGCTTCTCGCCGGCGCATTCGTCGGTTTCGTGAACGATCTCCTGGACATCCTTCCTTCCGGAGAACGCGGTCTTGGTCTCCGCACCCGCCTTCTTTTCGTTACGCTCGTCTCGACCTTTATCGGTTGGTGGTTCTACGCAAAGCTCGGTGTTGATGCTATCGGTATTCCGGGCGATGGCACATTCACGATAGGTGCGCTTATCGTCCCGCTCTTTGTCTTTACGACGCTCGTGCTTTACGCGGGAGGCGTTATCGACGGTATTGACGGGCTCGCAGGAGGAGTATTCAGCACCGCCTTCATGGCGTACGCCGGCATTGCCTATTTCCAAAATCAGATAAATCTCGCGGCATTTTCGGCGACTCTTATCGGTGCGCTACTCGCGTTTCTTTGGTTCAACATACCGCCCGCACGGTTCTGGATGACCGAGACCGGCACGATGGGGCTTACGATGACGCTCGCCGTCATTGCCTTTATGACCGATACGCCCGGGAACGGCTATGGCGTCGCGGCGCTTCCCATCATCGCATTCCCACTCATCATCACGGTCGCCTCGAACATCATTCAAGTCATCTCAAAGAAGCTGCGCGGGAAGAAAGTGTTCCGTATCGCTCCTCTGCATCACCACTTTGAAGCCATCGGCTGGCCTTCATACAAAGTTACAATGCGCTACTGGATAATCTCGATCGTCTGCGCCATCGTCGGTATGATCGTGGCGCTCTTGAAGACATGAAGTTTGTCGCTGGCGATCGGGTGTTCTTCATGCTGGTGCTTGCCATCGTACTCACCGGCCTTGCCATCTTTTCTTCCGCCGCGCTCGGACTTCTTGCGCGCGAATCGAGCTCCGTATCAAAAGACATACTGCTTCAGCTGGGACTCGGAATAGGGCTCGGGTTCCTCGCGCTCGTTGTCGCGCGTGCTGTCCCGCTCGCGCAGATACGGCGATTCGCTCCGTATATCTACGGCGCGACTCTCGTCTTCACCGCGCTCGTGTTCGTTCCGGGCATCGGACTCCATGCCAACGGCGCAACACGCTGGATAGACCTCGGCTTTACGACCGTACAGCCGGCCGAGTTCTTAAAGATAGGTTTTGTGCTCGTACTCGCGTGGTGGCTCACCCCCCGAGCTCGGCAACTCTCTGACCTGAAGAAAGGTTTGTTACCTTTTACCTTTATACTTCTCCTGCCTGCCATTCTCCTCTTGGCTCAGCCGAATACCTCGACGACCATGCTTATCATCGCCACCGGCGGCGTAATGTACTTCGGTGCAGGCGCGCCGTGGCGCGACTTTGGCATACTGTTCCTTTGCGCGATCGTCGCGCTCAGCGCGATTATCATCGTACGACCGTATGCGCTTGAACGAATAAAGACGTTCATCGACCCTTCTGCAAACTCGCTCTCAAGCGGATATCAGATACAACAATCACTCATCGCTATCGGGAGTGGCGGATTCCTTGGTCGCGGGTTCGGACAGAGTGTAGAGAAGTTCAATTATCTGCCGGAGCCCGATGGCGACTCGGTCTTCGCTGTCTTCGCTGAAGAGACCGGGTTCCTTGGAGCGAGCTTTCTCCTTATTCTCTTCGTCGCACTTGCGGCGCGCGGTATCGCGATAGCGGGAAACTCAAAAGACTTTTTCGGCGGCCTCGTCGCGCTCGGATTCTCATTCCTCATCATCTTTCAGGCGTTCATCAATATCTGCGCGATGCTCGGCATCATCCCGCTCACCGGCCTGCCGCTTCCATTCGTCTCTCACGGCGGTACCGCACTTATGGCAACCCTTCTTATGTGCGGCCTTATTTTGAACGTCGCCGCACATAAGAAGGCGTAGTATACTTCTCGTATGACCATCGCGTTTACGGGAGGGGGGACCGGCGGGCACTTTTACCCCATTATCGCCATTGCCGAGGCGCTGCAGGATCTCGTGCGCGAGAAGCGGCTCGTCGAACCCAAGCTCTACTATCTCGCCCCGAGCACGTTCGACGAGAAGGCGCTTTTCGAGAACAGCATCATCTATCTCTACGTTCCGGCAGGGAAGATGCGCCGATACGCGTCATTCCTCAATGTCACCGATTCATTCGTTACGTTCTTCGGCGTCATATCGGCGCTCGTTACGCTTTTCCGTCTCTATCCCGATGTCGTCGTAAGCAAGGGCGGGTACGGCAGCGTGCCCACCGTCATCGCCGCGCGCATACTGCGTATTCCTATCATCATCCATGAATCAGATGCGAAACCGGGCCGTGCAAACTTGCTCGCCGCAAAGTTTGCAACGAAGATAGCTATATCGTTTGAAAGCGCGGCGGCATTCTTCCCGAAGAAGGCGCAAAGCAAGATTGCGCGCACCGGTATCCCTATCCGTAAGGCGCTTATGCGCACTGAGCTCGAAGGCGCTCGTCAGTACCTCGGGCTCGAGAAGGATATCCCGACCATTTTCATCATCGGCGGCTCTCAGGGCGCGGTGAAAATAAACGAGACCGTCCTCTCCGCACTGCCCGAACTCGTCGCTCGTGCGAACGTCATACATCAGACCGGTCAAGCGAATATCTCGAACGTCGAGGCGGTGGCAAAGGTCGTACTCGCAAAATCTCCGAACGCCGACCGATACCATCCCATCAATTATCTCAATGAGATGTCGCTTCAGCGCGCCGCAGGTGTCGCTGACCTTATCATTTCGCGCGCGGGCGCGGGCAGCATCGCCGAGATAGGTCTCTGGAAGAAACCCGCCATACTTATACCGATACCCGAATCTATAAGCCACGACCAGCGCACCAACGCCTACAGCTACGCGCGGACGGGCGCGGCAGTCGTGCTTGAAGAAGAGAACCTTGCGCCGCACCTGCTCGTGTCTGAAGTGAAGCGCATCTTGGGCGACCCTGAGCTCGCGAAACGCATGGGCGCCTCCGCCGCCGGCTTCACCGACCCCGATGCCGCACGCGTTCTCGCAAACGAGGTGCTCAGCATCGCGCTCAGCCACGAATCGTAACCATGGCCATCGTCACGCGTTTCGCCCCCTCACCGACCGGCTATCTCCACGCCGGCAATTATCGTACCGCGGTATTCGCCTATCTCTTTGCGAAACATTCGGGAGGAAGATTCATCGTACGCATAGAAGATACTGACGTTGCGCGGAGCAAGCCGGAATACGAAGCGAATATCTTCGAAGCACTTGCCTGGCTCAATCTTCCGGTAGATGAACGTTATCGCCAAAGCGAGCATCGACCACGCCATCGCGAACTCCTCGAGAAACTCGTTGCTCTTGGTGCCGCCTACGTGTCTAAAGAAACGCCCGAGAAAGAAGGGGATAGGGAAGAGGTCATCCGCTTCAGGAACCCCGGCGGAGCAATCACCTTCACCGATATCATCCGCGGCGACATAACGACTGACGTCAATGACCTTGGCGACTTTATTATTGCACGCTCCTATGATGAGCCGGTCTTTCACTTTGCGGTTGCGGTTGACGACTCAGACGAGGAGGTTACGCACGTCATCCGCGGAGCCGATCATATCTCGAATACCGCACGCCAATTGCTTATTCAGCGCGCGCTCGGCTTCCCGACGCCTCTCTATGCGCACTTGCCGCTCATCATGGACAGCTCGCACAAGAAGCTCTCGAAGCGTTCTGGTGCGAAAGCGCTTACCGAATACCGCGACCTGGGTGTCCTCCCTGAAGCGCTTCTCAACTACCTCTCGTTTCTCGGGTGGAATCCCGGCGACGAGCGTGAGTATCTTTCAAAAGAAGAGTTGATCGAAGCCTTCGATCTCGTACGCGTGCAAAAGGGGAGTGCGGTCTTCGACGAAGTGAAGCTCTTCTCGGTCAATCAGCACTGGATGCGCACGCTCTCTGATGACGAATTCTTCTCGCGCTTGAGCGGACATCTCCCGCCGAACGGCTTTACTCCCGAGAAAATACGAAAAGCCATTCCGCTTCTCAAGGAGCGCGCACAGACCTTTGAAGAGGCGCGCGAACTCCTTACTGGCGAACTTTCCTGTCTCTTTGAAGCACCCGAACCGGAGCGGGAGCGGCTTATCGCTAAAGAGCTCCCCGACTGCCCAGAGATGACTATATCGGCTCTCCAGTGCCTCCTGGGAGCCCTAAAAGCTGTCCCAGAGGGCGCTTCTGCCGAGGCAGCAAAAGAGGCGCTGATGCCGCTTGCGGACGCCGAGGAGGCAAAACAGAAAGGGGGCAGAGGAGCGGTCCTCTGGCCTCTGCGCTACGCCCTCTCCGGACAAGATCGTTCTCCTGACCCTTTCACGCTCATCTCGATATTGGGGACCAGCGAATCGCTCGCACGCATAGAAAAGGCTCTTGCTATACTGAACAAATGAGTCGGCCACGTTCTGTATTTTTATTTTCGCTGTTCGCTGTCTTCCTTTTTCCTGGTGTCTCATACGCACAAACGGCTGATTCCCTGCAAGCCCAGATAAACGCGAACAATGTTCAGCTTGATGCCATCAAGGCAGATATCGCCGCCTATCAGAAACAGCTCGATGCGCTTGGCGAGAAGAAGAACACACTTCAATCAACCGTTAGTTCGCTTACCATCTCACAGAAACAGCTCGCCTCGCAGATACAGCTCACGCAGAGCCAGATAGCTTCGGCGAACCTGCAAATACGGCAACTGACGAACTCTATCGGCGACAAGGAGGCTTCCATATCCTCTGATCAGGCGGCTATCTCGAAGGCGCTTCGTGTCGTGGCGGCGGGCGAAGAGCGGCCGCTTATCACGAGCCTCATATCCTCGGGCTCTCTCGGGGAAGCGTGGCGTCTCGCCGATCAGATGACGCAATTCAATCAGGCTCTCGCAGACAATATCAGCCACCTGCGTATCGCGCGGACTCAGCTCACGACAAACCGCGATGCGGTGACGAAAGCGAAAGCAGATCTCGTCGCGCTTCAGAATCAGCTCACGGTGCAGAAGCGCTCCGTCGATGCAAGTAAGAATGCGCAAACGCAGCTCTTGGCACAGACGAAGAATCAGGAGGCGAACTACCAGAAGCTCCTCGCGCAGAAACAGGCGGCGGAAAAAGACTTTGAACAGGAGCTTCTCAATCTCCAAGGGCAGCTCAATCTCGTCGTGCATCCGAACCTTCTCCCGAAGGTCGGCTCGGGCGTACTCGTGTGGCCTATGAGCAATGCCTTTATGTTCAACTGTGCGGCACGCAAAAACGTGTTCGGAAATATCTTCTGCATCACGCAGTACTTCGGCACGACCGCATTCTCAACCGCCAATGCGCAGGTCTATAATGGTCATGGCCATAATGCCATAGACATAGGCGCACCTATCGGCACGCCGCTCTATGCGGCACTCGACGGCACCGTGCTCGCGACCGGTAACACCGACCTCGTGCGCGGCTGTTACTCGTTCGGCAAGTGGGTGATGATCACGCACGGCAACGGCCTCTCGACGCTCTATGCGCACCTCTCTGAAATAGATGTAGCGAAAGGGCAGTGGGTGAGTACGAAACAGCTCATAGGCCTCTCCGGCATGACTGGGTATGCGACCGGCCCGCATCTCCACTTTGGCGTATACGCGACCGAGGGTACGCAGATAATGACCTTGAAGCAATTCCGCAGTACGAACACTTCCTGTGCGAACGCGACGATGCCGGTCGCGACGCTCTCCGCATACCTGAATCCGTTGTCGTACCTCTGATCTCTCTACCCGAATCTCGGCTAGACGTGTTCACGAGGGGAGGGGAGGTATATACTACCTATGTATGGGTATCACCCTTCGAACCATCTTCTGGGCTCTCGTTCTTCTCCTCGCCCTGTCATTCTTTGGCATCTCTCTGCAAGCTATAGTGAACTCTCCTGTGGGCCAAGCAAATATTCATTACGTGAGCGGCCTCCTCTCCGATCTCTGGCTGTGGTGCACCGCGTGGATGAGGCCCCTAATCTAGTTCTAACTGGGATATGTGCGCAAAAGATATAATGTGCGCACTTCATACGTCTTAGTCCTAGATTCTCCCCTTTCGTTTAATACGGTCTGACTGTGCTTTTATATCAGATAACTTTTGCTCCAAATCTTTATCGAGCGGGCGGCTTTTTCCTGTTATTTCTTTTTGTCTGTGAGCATAGAGCAGTTTTACTGCTTGGCTCCATAACTCAAAGTCTTTCGCTTTTGTACCAAACAGGTGATTTTTCTCAAAGAAGGGGACTATAACGTCATGCAGCTCGGATGTGTTCTGGACAGAATAACGAACCTGATCCCCTGCTCTTTTGAAAGATATATTACCTACACTAAATTTGTCTCTAATGAGTTCGAGAAGTCCGGCATCTGATGGATGCAACACAATTGCAAATTCAGTTTTCCAATAATGATACTCATACAGTATATTTCCATCATCGTCATATCTTTTATCTGCTCGATAGTTCAGAGCAAAACATCCTTCGCCATCAACAAAACCAGCGACGTAGCTGTCGTCGAGACCTTTCATCTCTTTATTCTAACATTTTGTTGCTAATCCTTTGTGCAAATTGGGTGACCCTGTTGATAAGAAAGCTATTTTTTAAAGACGATGACGAGAACGTGTACGAGACTGATAAGCGTGCTCATAAAGCCTGTCCAGAACGCATACACTTGTAAATGAGCTGCTGAAAGTTTCCGGTGCTTCTTCATATGTACAAAAGGATACCACGCGAATATTGCTCTCACCGAGCGTATCCACTTCCCTATCCGTTTCTAAAAAATCGACCGTATCAACACGAAACGTTTGTCGTGATGTAATCGTACGCCTCGTCAACAGAATCGACGACGGTATAGAGATCCATATCGCCCTTATCGATGGCGGCATGACCCTGATAGATAGTCTTTTCGATAAAGCCGAGCAAGGGGCCCCAGTAATCCTTGCCGTAGAGAATGATAGGAACCTTGCGTATTTTCTTGGTCTGAACGAGCGTTACTATTTCGAAGAATTCATCGAGCGTACCGAATCCGCCCGGGAAATAAATATATACTTCGGACGCGTACGTCAGCATCACTTTGCGTACAAAGAAGTGGTCGAACCCGAATCGCTCGGTAAGGAACGGATTATAGCTCTGAGACTCCGGCAGATTGATATTGAGCCCAACCGAGGCACCGCCGACCTCGAAGGCGCCTTTATTGGCCGCCTGCATGATACCTGAGGAGCCGCCAGTGACGATGGCAAAACCTTTTTCTGCGAGACGCTTCGCCAACTCCTCAGCGCGTTCATAGGAGTCGTCGCCTAAGGTCGCGCGCGACGAGCCGAAGAATGATGCGGCGAGGCCGTGTCGGCGAATAATATCAAACCCTTCGACAAACTCTGACATTATCTTGAAAATGCGCCACGATTCTATCTTCCTCGGCTTACAGACGAGCAAAGGCCGATCCTCGGCTTCGGGCATCGTACGCCCGCCTTCGTGAACTACCTGCGCGAGACGTTCGGTTGTCTTATGAATACCCGCTGATTGGATAATCGGCTCTTCGCCGGTAATGTCCTCATTCATGCTACGCAGTATATCACTCCTACGCCAAGGCTTCGAAGTGCACAGCAGGCTAGATGCCTTTGCAATTTGTCACCGGAGCATAACTCGTCTCCGGTCCTGCTTCAATTCCCGCTAAAAAGCCAAACCAGAAACTTGCGGACGAAGCGGCGAAAAGAATGCCGAATATCAGGATATCTCGCGGCACCCGTGCGAGGAGGCTTTTGCATTTTTCGCGCGCTTCTGCTATAGTCACTGGGTAACACTATACCACTATGGCATCGACTAAAGCCGGCGGATCCGCGAAAAACCTCACTGATTCTAACCCAAAATATCTTGGGGTGAAGCTCGCTGACGGCTCTGCCGCCCGCCCGGGCATGGTCATCGTTCGCCAGCGCGGTACGAAGATCGAGGCAGGCAAGAACGTCCGCGTAGGCAAGGATCACACGCTTTTCTCCGTCGCTACCGGCAAGGTCGCTTTCCGCACCCGCCGCAAGGTGAACTTCACCGGACACATCGTTTCTAAGAAAGTCGCCGAGGTTATCTAAAGCAAAAAACAAGGTTCGACTGAAAGGTCGAACCTTGTTTTTATTCACACTTTTCTGTTTTTCTCTTGAGTTATTCTGCTTCGACAATAACGGTGAATGCACCGAATATATCGCCGGCAGAAACCGGGATAGTGAACGTGCCGAGCTCCTTGATCGGCTTTTCAAGCTTTATAGCATCTTCAGGAAGGTCGATATGCGCCTGCTCTTTGGCTGCTGCTCTTATTTCGGGCGTGCTCACGGCATCGTAGAGGTGGCCTTTTTCATTTGCCTTCATCCGTATGACGATACGCGCTTCGGCGAGCGAGGCGATATTCTCTGCGAGGAGTGCATTTTCGAGCGCATTCTGGTCGACCGACTGTTTGCGGCGCGTCTCAGCTTCTTTCGAAGCAATCCCCGTTGCGGCAATAGCGAACTTCTTAGGAATAAGATAATTGAGCGCGTAGCCGTCTGCGACGTCTATTTCGGTGTGCGCCCGCCCCATCCCTTTCACATCTTTTATCAGTATAACTTTCATATATCCCCAGCCTACCGTATTACTTCCCTGTCGTCAAAAATTGAATAGCGCGGGTCATTTGCGAGTCGTTACCCTTTGGCGTATCGGCTTTCTTATACTCAACCTTGATGTCCGGCGTGACGCCGTTGCCCATGATCCAATGGCCAGCGGGAGTTATCCAGCGCGCAACAGTAACCTTCAAGGAACCCCCGCCGAGGTCGATGAGCGTCTGTACCGAGCCTTTGCCGAAAGTCTGCGTACCAATAACGGTCGCCGCCTTATTGTCCTGCAATGCGCCGGCGAGAATCTCAGAAGCCGAAGCGGAGCCGACATCAACGAGCACGACTATTTTTGTACCCTTAGGCAAATCGGCGTATCCGTAACTCGTGTGTACGACATTGTCTTCCTTGCCTCCAAAATCTTCGGTGACTATCTTCGCACCTTTCGGCAAGAAGTGACTCGCAATATCGACTGCCGCATCGAGATACCCGCCCGGATTCCCGCGCAAATCGATGATGAGTTTCTGCGAACCTGACGCCTGGAACCGGCTGAACGCCTGCGCAAAAAGATCAGCAGAATTTGAAGTGAACTCGTAGAGGGCGATGCGATAGGCGCCCGTCGCCTCATCAACGCTTTCATCGGTCTCGGGCACCTGTATCGTCTGACGAGTTATCTTGAAATCGAGCGCTTTGCCATCGCGGATAATAGAAAGGTCAACCGTTGTGCCGATGGCTCCCCGTATCTGGCTCACTGCCTTATCGGTAGAGAGCCCATCGGTAGACTTGCCATCAATGGCGATAATCTGGTCGCCCGCCTTGACCCCGGCGTCCTCTGCAGGGGTACCCTTCAATGGCGCGACGACGGTGAGCACGCCGTCCTTCACGTCTATCTCCATGCCAACGCCGGCAAAACTGCCTGAGATGGTGTCGGCAAACTCTTTCGCTTCTTTGGGCGGGAAAAAGACCGTGTATGGGTCGTTATAGGAGGAGGCGAGTCCCGCTATTGCGCCAAGAACGCGGTCGCGCGCCGAGGGGAGCGTCGAGGATGCATGAGTAATGACATAATTCGCTTCGAGCGCATTCCATGCCTTCCAGAAGTCGGCAAGTTCGACATTCGATGCCGGAGTCGCGTCGAGTCCGTCGCCAATAAGCGGGATATGCGAGACCACTGCGGCGGCGGAACTACTCCCGCCAGCGACTGCGAGACCCGCGCCAAACGCGAATACCGCAATAAGCGCTATCGAGATGCCGCGTGCAGCGATCGCACGTCCTCGCTCATAAGCTTCTTTCGCGTCCATGTCGGGATAGTGTACCATATATGGTATCCTAGACGTATGATTTTCCGGTACGAGTATCCTGGCGGCGTGTGGGTCGACCTTGAACGACCGACCGAGGAAGAAATACGAAGTGTTGCGCACGAATTTTCGATAAGCGAACGAATGGAGACCGAGCTGTACTCCCCTACCCCGTCGCCCTTGGTCGCCGGCGATGAAGGAGCGACGCTTCTCGTGCTTCATTTCCCCGAACATGGCGCCGAAGGCGCTAAGGATAAAAAACAAGAGATAGACTTCGTCGTCGGGAGCCGCTTCATACTGACTGTGCGTTACGAAGTCATCGTCCCCCTCCACCATTTGAAGAAGCTCCTCGAAACACAGAAGATAGTCACTAACCACCACAACGCTATATCCACCGACGTCCTGCTCGAGATACTCTTCGCTCATCTGTATACGTCTGTCCGCGATCATACGAACCACGTCGCCGACACCCTTGCACATGTCGAACGCGACATGTTCGACGGACACGAGCGCAATACGGTGCGGCTCATATCAGACGTCAGCCGCGAATTCCTTCACTTGGAGGCCGCGCTTGCCAATCAGGAAGAGTCATTCGGACGCTTTCTCAAGGTGCTTACTCAACGCGACTTCTTCGGCGCTTCATTCGCCGAGCGCGCTGACCGCATCTTCGCGGAACACTCGCAAGTCGCGCGGCTTATCAAGACGCACCGCGCTATCTCGACCGAACTGCGCGAGACCAATATCGCCCTTCTCGAGGTGCGTCAGAACGAGATCATGAAAACACTTACTATCGTGAATTTCATCTTTCTGCCGCTCGGTCTTATCAGCTGGACATTCTCTATGCGCACCGAGGGTATGCCTATTATCGATTCACCGAACGCATTTTGGATAATCCTCGGCATTATGCTCGGCGTCACGGTGCTTTTGACCGCGTTTTTCATTCGCAAACGCTGGCTCTGATCCTATGGAATGGCTCTCGCGGATATTCGGCAAAAAGGAGCAGACGGGGCACGCGCGCCCCGCACAAGTATTCTTTTTCAATACCCTTTCAGGCAATAAAGAGCTTTTCATTTCTCAAAAACCGGGTATTGCGACGATGTATACCTGCGGTCCGACGGTCTACGGACAGCAGCACATCGGGAACCTGCGCCCCGGGATGCTCTCCGACACTATTGCGCGCACGCTCGGTGCTGCCAATTATCGAGTTCATCGAGTCATCAACATCACCGATGTCGGCCATCTGGTCGGCGACGGCGACAAGGGAGCCGATAAGATAGCCGTCGGCGCCGAGCGAGAGAAGACGACCCCGCAGGCGATAGCCGACCGGTATGCAAAACAATTTATTGAAGATCTCGCCGACCTCAATATCGATACTGCCGACATCGATTTTCCACGCGCGACCGACTATATCAAAGAGCAGATAGCGCTCGCCAAAACGCTCGAGGAGAAAGGATTCGCCTACTTTCTGCCTGATGGTCTTTATTTCGACACACAAAAATTCCCCGGATACGGGAAACTCGGCGGGCTCGGCGGAGCGCATCTTACCGCCGGCGCACGCGTCGAGGTGGTCAAGGGTAAGCGCCACCCGTCAGACTTCGTACTCTGGCGCAGGGCAAAGGTCAACGATCTCCAGCAATGGGATAGTCCATGGGGGCGCGGCAACCCGGGCTGGCATATCGAATGTTCCGCGATGATACGCTCTCTACTCGGTCAAGAGATAGATATTCATACCGGCGGCGAAGACCTCGCGCAGATACACCATAACAACGAGATAGCACAGTCAGAGGCCGCATCGGGTCGGACATTCGTCCACTACTGGCTCCACAACGCGTTCCTCACCATGAGCGGCGAGAAGATATCGAAGTCTCTCGGCAACGTCGTACACCTCTCCGACATTATCGCTAAAGGATTTGACCCGCTCGCGCTCCGCTACTTCTACTTGCAGGCGCACTATCGCACTCCCCTTTCCTTCTCGTGGGACGCGCTCGCGGGTGCCGCTGAGGCGCTCGGGCGGCTCCAGAGACTTGCGCGTGATATAGCTGAAGAGTCGCGTCGGGTAAGCGAGCCATCAGAGGCGCGAGAGCGATTCTTAGTCGCGATGCGTGATGATCTCTCGACCCCTCAGGCGCTTGCCGTCATTTGGGAGGTGCTTCGAAGCGAGGAGTACACTCCCGAAGAGAAATGGGGTCTTATTCTCGATGCTGAGGCGCATCTCGGTCTCTCGCTTACCAACTCGACTGCTCCTGCGCCCAGAGAGAGCGCCGCTGCCCCGAAGGAGGTGCTCGACATGCTCGCAAAACGCGAAAAAGCCCGTATGGACAAGGATTTTGCGTCTGCCGATCGCCTCCGAAGCGATATCGAGAACAGTGGATATCGTGTGGATGACGGCCCGAACGGCCCGGTGTTGACGCGGACAACTCTTTGATAGAATAGAGGGAATGGCAGCCGCAGACCGCGTTCCTCCCCAATCGCTCGAATCAGAGCGCGCCCTCCTCGGCGCGCTTCTCTTGAAGCCCGATGCTATCCACGATGTTTCTGATCTTATACGTCACGATTCTTTTTATGCCGAAAAACATCGGTTGATATTCAGCGCAATGCGCGAGCTCGCTGAACGCGGCGAGCCTATTGATCAGCTCTCGCTCTCCGAACGCCTCCAGGGCCAAGGGCTTCTTGATCGAGCCGGCGGCAGAAGCTACCTCGCCGAGCTCGCAGGATCGGCACCGACCCCGGGTAATTTCTCGCACTATGCCGAACTTGTCTCGCGCAAGTATCTGATGCGTTCGCTTATTGACGCCGCCTACGGCATTACCGAATCCGCCTACGACGACGCGCGTGAGACGATGGAGGTGCTTGATGAGGCCGAAAAAAGCATCTACGCTATCGGCAACGCATCTGCGGCGCATAAATTCACCGCCATCGGTGACAAGATACACGCGGCATGGGAACGCATTGAGGCGCTCTCCCAGAAGGAGGACGGGATACGCGGCGTTCCCTCGGGCTTCCCTGCCCTCGATAATCTGCTGTCTGGCTTCCACCCTTCTGATCTCGTCATTCTCGCCGCCCGACCCTCGATGGGTAAGACATCGCTCGCGCTCGATATCGCACGCAATGCTGCGGTCCGTCATAACGTCCCCGTCGGCATCTTCTCGCTTGAGATGAGCTCTGAACAACTCATTGACCGCATGCTCGCGGCGGAATCGTTTGTGAACTCCTGGAAGTTGCGTACCGGCCAAGTGAGAGAGGAGGCGGACTTCAATCGTATCCGCGATGCGCTCGAAGTACTCTCGAAGGCGCCGATATTTATCGATGATAAGCCGGGTAATAATATCCTCGCGATGCGCGCGGTCGCGCGACGGCTCAAACGCGAGCGCGGCATCGGGCTCATCGTCGTGGACTATCTCCAGCTTATGGCGCCTACGTCAACCAAGGCATCCGACTCGCTCGTCCAACAAGTGACCGAGATATCACGCTCGCTCAAGGGGCTCGCGCGCGAGCTCGAGGTGCCGGTCATTGCGCTCTCTCAGCTCTCACGCGCCGTGGAACAACGCGGAGGTAAGCCCCGTCTCTCCGACCTGCGCGACTCCGGCTCTATCGAACAGGACGCCGATGTCGTGATGTTCATTCATCGCGAAGACAAGCGCGACCCGGGGAGCGACCGGCCCGGTATCGCCGAGATTCTTATCGAGAAGCACCGAAACGGCCCCACCGGCTCGACTGAGCTTTTCTTTGATGAGAAGCGCGCCACCTTCCAACCCGTTGATACTGCCGGCTACGGCGCTCTCGCGGCAGAATTCTAATCTCTGTATCGTATAATGGCTTCAGTGACTAAAAATGCATCTGCGCTTGTTCTCTTGAAGAATTTTGCCTTCTTCTGGCTCTTCCTCGCCGCATACAAATTCGGAGCGGTGCTTCACTATTCGCTCCTCTCTCCGCTCGGTTCAGAGCTTATGCCGCTTTGGGTCGTGGGGTTTCTTATCGGCGGCGAAGCATTCTTCCAGATGCTGCTTGATGTGCCGGCCGGACACCTCGTAGACCGGTATGGGCGCAAACGAATGCTCGGTATCGGCCTCATATCGTTTCTCATCGCGGCTTTATTGCTTATGCAGCTTACGGTCACGTCATATATCGCCAGCATCGTGTTCAGTCTCTTCGGGTGGCTCTTCCTCTCACCGGCAGTGAATGCCTACCTCCTCGCCTATACCGAGCACACATCAAGCGGCCGATTCCTCTCCTTCCGCGATACATTTTCTTCGCTCGGCATGGCCTCGGCGAGCATCGGCCTCGTGTTCATTCTCGCTCTCACGCCCGCCTCTATGGGTCTCATTCTCCTCGTCTCATTCCTCGTTTCCGCCGTTTTCCTTTTTATAAGTCCGAAGGATAAGAGCTATAACGTCCTCGAACAGAAGCTGCCGGCTCAAGGATTCCACATCCGTCGAACATTCCTGAAAGATGCAGTGCGGGCGTTCAAACGACTCAATATCGCAAGCAAGATGCTCTCGGCATACTCGTTCTCTGGAGGGGTGTTCTATGGAACGGTCTGGTTCGTCGTCCCGCTCCTCATCGCGTCCGATATCAGTACAGAATTTCTCGGCATCGGGCTTGGCGTGTTTGACTTCGCCATCGTCACGCTCGGGTTCGTCATTGGCTCTATCGTTGACCGCAGCGACAAGCGTCTCCTCGTGTTTTACGGTCTCCTTGTATTCGCGATTATGGGTATGGCACTCGGATTTTCTTTCGGCCCCCTCTTCCTTCTTTTCGGCTTCCTTGCGACCGCGGGCGACGAGACGACGAATCTCTCGCTCTGGTCATGGCTCCATTCACTCGACAAGGAACACGCGCACGACGGCGCGGTTGCCGGAGCTATCTCGTTTACCGAAGATATGGGTTACACCGTCGGCCCGATACTCGCCGGCGTCACCTTCAGTGTGTTTGGCCCGACGTGGGCGATAGTCATCGGGGCGTTGCCGCTTCTCGTCCTCTGGGTCGCCTACTCATTCTTCGTGCGACCGGTACACTTTGAGCTCCCCTCCCTCGAAGTACCGCAGATGCCAATGCGGCGTCGACATAAGGGGTATCGCTAGCTATGGACCATATCGATGAACTCGCAAAAGCGTTTGCACGGCTTCCTGGCATAGGTCCGCGCCAGGGAAAACGGTTCGTCTACCACCTCCTCTCGGTGCCTTCGGCTGAACGTACAAAATTTTCTGAGCTCATCTCTTCCTTAGGGAAAGAAGTACGGCAGTGCCCCGAGTGTATGCGTTTCTACAATGGAACTACCGCGATGGTTTGCATCTATTGTTCTGATACGCGACGCGACGATACGCAACTAATGCTCGTCGAGAAAGACCAGGATCTCGCCGCTGTCGAGCGCGCCGGCACCTATCGAGGGCGCTATTTCGTCTTGGGCGGCGTGCTCACGCTTTCAGGAAAGGGCGCGATACGCGAAAAGGAGCTCATACGAATCACTGAGAAGCGCTTGCAAGGAAATCTGAGTGAAATCGTGCTCGCACTTTCGGCGACAAGCGAGGGCGAACACACGAGCGATAGGGTGCGCGAACTCCTCGCGCCCTATCGCAACCATCTGAAGATATCGGAGCTCGGCCGCGGCCTCGCAACCGGCTCTGAGCTCGAATACTCCGACCCCGAGACCCTGCGTGCCGCCCTTACGAATCGTAAAGAATCCTAACCGTAAAGAAAAACACTGCCCTCGAGGGCAGTGTTTTTCTTTCTAGTGTCCCTGGACGAAGGTGAGCGCCTTGCCCTTCTGATTCGCACGACCGGTGCGGCCGATGCGGTGCACGTAATCCTCATAGGTCGAGGGGAGATCGTAGTTGATGACGTGGGAGACACCGGATATATCGAGACCGCGTGCCGCAACATCAGTCGCGACGAGCGCGACGACTCTGCCTGTTTTGAAGGCTTCAAGTGCGCGAATACGCGCGCCATAGGTCTTATTTCCGTGGATGCTCTCGGCGTGGATGTGCTTCCGCGAGAGTTCTTTGGCGAGCTTCTCGACGCCGTACTTTGTACGGCCGAAGATAAGCACACGGCTGAAATCGCGGTCCTTCATAAGCTCCACGAGCACCTCGAACTTATCTCTGCCCCGCGGAATGCGCACGACATCCTGCTCCACGTTCTTCGAGGTGTCGCGCGTCTTCACCGAGATGATGACCGGACTCTCAAGGAAGTCGCCGATAAGCTTCTCCACGTCCTTCCCCATCGTCGCCGAGAAGAAGAGCGTGTGACGCTCCTTGCGCATCTTGCTGAGTATCATGCGCATATCGTCGATAAAGCCCATGTCGAGCATGCGGTCCGCCTCATCGAGGACGACCGTACCGAAGCCCGAGAGGTCGAGCGCCTTGCGCTCCATCAGGTCCTTCAGACGTCCCGGGGTACCGATAACGAAGGCCGGATCGTGCTTCAATTGCGAGATCTGAGGGCCGATGTTTGCGCCACCAACTGCGACCATACCGCGGAAGCCGAGACCCCGAGCGAAGCTCGCGAGCTCCTTCTCGATTTGCACCGCGAGCTCGCGCGTCGGCGCCATGACGAGCACACGCTCACCCTTCTGCTTCATCACCTTGTCGATGAGCGGAATGAGGAAGGCCGCTGTCTTGCCGGTACCCGTCTCAGCGAGCCCGACGACGTCTTGACCGAGGAGCGCATGCGCGATGGTCTTGTCTTGGATAGGCGTCGGAGACACGTAGCCGCGCGCCTCGATATTCTTCTTCAGGTGCGCGTTCATATCGAAGTCGGCAAACGTGTGCTCGGCGACGAATACCGGCTCTTCGGTCGTGACGACCGCCTTGTTCATAAACTTGGCTATCTCAGCCTCGGTCTCGCCGAAGCTGCCGAAGCCGCGACCGCCGCCGCGTGAGCCGCCGCGGCTACCACCGCGCGACGCATAACCGCCTCTTGAGGGGTATCGGCTCGCACTTTCGCTTCGCTCGCCGTACCGGCGAGGCGCGCTTCCGCCGCCCTGTGAGCGCGATGAATACGGGCGGCTACTGCCTCCTGATCTCGAAGACCCCGAAGCGCCCCCGGCTGACTGATGATTCCATCTTCCTACTTGCATAGATTGTTAGTGTTAGAAACGTAAAAATAAAGGCAAAAGCCTTTTGGTAGGTCTGCTCTCTACTATTGGAAAAGTTAGGAGATAGAATCTATCTTCACCTTCAAAACAGGCTGACGATGGCCCTTGCGCTTGTAGTAGCGGCTCTTCGGCTTATATTTCACCACTTCAACCTTCTTTGCTTTTCCGGCGAGAACAACGGTGCCCTTGACCTCCGCGCCTTTGATAACCGGCGCGCCGATGGTCGTGTCCGAGCCGTTGTCGACGAGGAGCACCTCGTCAAAGACAACTGTGTCACCCTTCTTCAAATCCCCCGGGAGCTTCTCAATAGCGATAGTGTCGCCTTTTGAGACGACATACTGCTTCCCGCCGGTCTTGATTACGGCCACTTCCATAGTCCCCCTAATCTAGCATTTCTTGGCTACAAAGGCAAGTTTCCTACTCGTCTCCTGCCGATGGCTTATCGAGAAGCGAAGGCTCGATGCCAATTTTGGATTCATTGATGCGATACACGTCCTTGTCTATCTTCCCCAATTCTTTATAGCCGGCGTTGTAATGAGAGACGGTGGTACTAAGCGAGTTGCCGAGTTTCTTATAAAACTCCTCATAAGTACCAATATGCTTCCCGAGCTCCCCTACCCGCTTCTGTATGTCGGCGGCTTTCTGCTCTATCTGGAGCGCCTTCAACCCCTGCATCACGGTCTGGAGGTATGCAAGGAACGAGGTCGGCGAGACGATGATGACTTTATACTTGCTTGCGGCGCGTTGAATCAGATTCTCGTCTTCTCCGGCGCCCACCTGATTCGTAAGCAGGTCGTAATAGATGCCCTCGGAGGGGATAAACATAAAGGCGAAATCCATCGTGTCTTCTTCTGGCCTGATATACTTTGCCGTTTCTGTAATGCGGAGCTTGAGGTCGTTTACGAACGCTTTTTCGGCCGCGGCGCGCTCCGGCGTGCCCACCTGCGTACTCACGAAGCGATTGTAGTTATCGAGCGAGAACTTAGAGTCTACCGGCACGAGCTTCTTATTGATGATGATGACCGCGTCCACTATCTCGCCGTTTTGAAACGGGTACTGGATTCGATAGTCCTCGGGCGACATCACATTTCGGAGCACGGTCTCGAGATAGTATTCGCCCAAAATCCCGCGCTGTTTCGGATTCTTGAGTAAGTCTTGAAGCGACTGGAGTTGCTCAGCATAGGTCTGCGTCTGTCGGCCAATCTCCTTTACCGACGTGAGTTCAGTGGTGATTTCCTTGATGAGGCGAGAGGATTCCGAAAACTGCCGGTGGGCATTCTCCTGCATCGTACGCGATGACTCTGAGACGCGCGCGTCGAGCGTCCGCGCGAGTTCCTGTATCTGTTGTTGGAGAAGCAGCATACTACCTTCTTCTTTAGGTGTGCCGAGGCTCTTACGCAACCAAACAAACCCCCCTATAAGCCCGATGATAAGGACACCGATGAGAAGTCCGATGATTAGGGTGGCTGATTCCATACCTATAGTATACTAGCCCTATGGCTATCCACGAAACCCTGAAGCAATCTATTCCCGAGGCGCTCCGCGCCAAGGACGAAACGCGGCTCCGCACGCTCCGCTCGCTCGTTACCGCGATGACGAACGAGGTCGTCGCCAAGAAGCGAAAGCCCGACGAGTTCCTCACCGACGAGGAGGCTCTCGCGATCTTGAAGCGCGCGGCGAGTCAGCGCAGAGATTCCATAGAACAGTTTGAAAAAGCCGGCCGGAACGAGCTTGCCGAACCCGAGAAGCTTGAGCTCGTTATCATCGAGTCGTACCTGCCGCAGATGATGAGCCACGAAGAGATAGAAGTTGTTGCGAAAGCGAAGATGGCGGAGCTCGGTATCTCGTCAAAGACTGAAGCCGGAAAGTTCACCGGCATGCTCATGAAAGAGCTGAAGGGTAAGGCAGACGGCGCGGTCGCCAAAGCGGTCGTGGACGCCCTTCTCGTTTCGTAGTGAATCTGCTATAGTTCACTGAGTCAAATCCTATGGAAGGGATACCGATGGGCAAGGAAACCAAATCTGACCTGATGGACACGCTGGAGAGGGCTGCTCGAGCACGAAAAAAGTATCTCGAAGAACATCCCGAGTTCCTTAAGAAGTTGGAGCGAGGAGAAAATGCTTCTGCCCGAATCGCTACGGAACATCCAGAAACCGTTGCGGGGGCTCAAGAAAGCGAGAGAGGGAGACGCCCTGCCCTCAAGGGAGCGCGAGAGCACGACCTTCACCAACGCAAGATTCTCGGAGATGATTTCTGAAAGGCCGGCACTCACCGGTCTTTTTTCTTTTTAGATTACGGGCACGGCACCTTCGGGGCATTCAATATTTCAAGTACCTTGTCGGCAATTCCTTCAAGTTTCCAATCTGACTTCACCATAAAGAACGAGGGGCCGAGCTCGGCGATATTTCGTATTTGAACGTCTTCATCTGCGCTTAGATTGGTGAGGATGACGACCGGGACGCACTTACCCCAATCATTCTTCCCGCGCAGTTCTTTGAGCATCTCCCAGCCGTCCATCATCGGCATAAGGATATCGAGCAGAATAATATCAGGAAGTTCTTTGAGCGCCACCATAAGACCGCTCATGCCGTTTTTAGCCTCTATAACAGTCAATCCTGCCTCAACGAGCGAGGAGCGGAGTGCCTTGAGCATGGCCTCATCATCTTCAACCACAAGAACTTTATTTTTTGTCATGTCCGTAGCCATGGTGACATTATACCACCGGTCGCGCCTCTTTCGGGAGCAAGAGATAGAACGTTGTCCCCTCCCCTTCTTTAGAAACAAACCAGATGATGCCTCCTATGATATCCGCCATTATCTTCGACATGTAGAGCCCAAGCCCGTTGCCGTTGGGATCCTGCATTTTTGCATTATCGGCGCGATAGAACTTAGAGAATACCTTCTCCTTGACGCTCTCTGGCACCCCGATACCGGAGTCGTGGACAGCGACGAGCACCGAATCCTGTGCGGCTATCTTTCCTGCAACGGACTCTCCGGCGATGACATTCTCAAGGGAGATAACGACTTCCCCGCCGTCTTTTGAATATTTAAGGGCATTCGAGACGAAATTCTGTACGATGATACGGGCGAGATCCGCGTCGGTGAGCACACGAGAGAGAGAGTTCTGATACTTCTCGACAACACGCAACTTCTTTCGCTCCGCCTGCAGTTGAAGTTCCGCCTGTATCGATCGCGAGATGGCGATAAGATCGGTCGGAGCAGTGTTTTTCGTCTGGGTGCCGGTCTCGAGGCGCAAGACATGCAAGAACGAGTTGATGATTTCATTCATCTGCCGTCCGGCCAGAGCGATCTCATTGAAATATTCTTTCTGTTTAGCGGTCATCTTACCCGCATCGCCGCCAAGAAGCATTTCTGAATACCAATTGATGGCAGTAAGCGGCGTGCGCAGCTGGTGCGACGCGAGCGAGATAAATTCGGTCTTAGCGGTATCTATCTCTTTCTCTTTCGTGATATCCCGCTCGATGCCGACGAAGAATACTATCTTGTCATTAGAATCGAGTACCGGGGAAATATTGATGAGCGCCGTATAGAGCTGCCCGTTCTTCCTTTTATTCTGCATCTCCCCGATGAAGGTCTCCTTCCGGTCCTTGATGGTATGCCAGAGATTCTCGTAATAGTCTTTAGGCATCGGCGACTTCCAGAGCACTCCGGATTTCTTACCCAGCGCCTCTTCCGGCTTGTAGCCCGTTATCTTTTCGACCGCCGCATTGGCATAGATAACCGTTCCCTCAGGGTCCGTGATGATGATCTGATCCGAGGCATTATCGATCGCCAATTTGAATTTTTTCAGATCATTCGCGAGACGCTCGGCCTTCATTTTCTCCTCTTCAAGCTTCTCTTCTTCGTCTTTAAGATCCGCAGCGATATTAAATGCAGCCTGTTCGCTCTCTTTTGCTTCTTCGGTCTTCTCAGCAAGTTCTTTTGTCCGTTCACTCACCTTTTGTTCAAGCGTGATGCGAGATTCCTGCAGTTTGCTGATCATGGCATTAAAGGTGGTTGCCAGAATACCGACATCGTCTTTCGACGTGATGACGATGCTTTGGTTCAGATCCCCTTGTGCGATTTTATTTGCAAATGCCGTGAGCGCATGTACCGGACCCGTTATGGACCTCGACATGGTGACCGCGACGGCGATAATCAGCGCGCTGATGATGGAAACAATAAGCAGGAACAATTCCTGCAAATGCCGTATCGGCGTATATGCTTCGGTCTGATCTATTTTGACGACGATCCCCCATCCGGTGCTCTCGATATATCGCGTCGCCGCAAAGACTTTTATGCCGCGATAATCGACTGCGTTCAATAGAAGCGCTTCCTCTCCGCGAACGGCGCGTATCGTCGGCAGCATTTGACTTGCTGGCACAACTCGCGAGAGTGCGGCAGAAGGGTCAAAACGAGTCGGGGTCAAGAAAAGCGCATTTCCATCGCTTGTCTCAGTGACAACCAATGTCTCTCCTGTTTTCCCAAATCCCGCAAAATCATGAGAAATATTGACGATATCGTCAGCATCGGTTACCACCACCGCGACCCCCTCAGTTTTGTCGGCAATAAGCGGGCCGGCAAGATATTGTGAGACGGTGCCATCTGCATCTTTCCCCAACACCGATTCATCGTTAGCGTGCAGGCCTCGCTTAAAATAGGCCTCGGTTTGTATATCCGTACCAATAAGAGCCTTATCGCTTGAGGCGACAACGATACCTGCGGTTGTCGCTAAAAATAATTTTCGTATCCCGACCGCTCTCCCCGGCGCTTCTACCAACTCCTGTAATTTTTCCTTATTCAACAACGTCGGTTGTGCATTATACCCTTGCAGGGCGCCGACAAACGACGAACTCGTGGTGAATAAGTTCAGAATATCCAATTTGTTGTTCAACGTATCTTCAAGCCGATTCTTTTGCGTTTCAGCGAGACTGTCGAGGGTGGTGTAGGTCTTGGCGTTCACCTGTTCTTGTGATGCCAGAAATGCAAGCGTCCCGCCTACCAACCACGGTATGAGAGCGACTTGCATGACGATGATAACGATTTTTGTATTCAGGCTCATGGGTTCTTTTCTGCACGGTTCACAAAGGCGAGTCCGATTCCAAGGAGGATGAAACAAAGTGCTGTATTGAACGCCATGGGCACACTCGCGTTATTGAATTCGAAATACAGGGCGGGAACGTTGAACGCATACCCGATCATAGCAACACAGGCAATAGCAATGATGGCAAAGCTCATAATAGTAATATATTGTTTACGAAAAACGGTCGCGAAATTTGCAATAACGGTGACTACCGAAAAAATCATGAAATTCAGCAGTGCGGGGATGGAAGGCAGCCCGCTGACCGGTTCAAGATTGGTAATCGTCAATATATCTGGCTGTCGCACAAATAATGTTTCTATACCCGTTGGTATGCCAAGCAGTCTGCCCGCCAACATCGAACTTGCCACAATAGCGAGGGTCAATGCGATACCGGGCAGAAATACACCCGCGACCTCGTCTTCGTCTTGAACGACGCGAGATATAAGAAAGAGACCGCTAGCACTAAGGAGGAACAGAAAAGCCGTTACGAACTTCATGTTGATGCTCACGTGTGCAGACACAATGCGCGTGAACGCATCAATATCAAAAACCCAACCCGCCATAACAATGATCGAATATATTCCAATCACTACCGCCAGAAGATGTGCAATTCGGTGACGAGCAAAACGGATCATAGCTACTCTGAAGCGAGCTTCGCCTTCAGTTTCTCTATCTCATTCTTCAGCTCAATCATCTTGAGCTCTCTCCCGACCATGAGCTTGTTGATGTTCTCGATCTCCTCGAGATGTTCTTGACTCTTCTGTTCCGCTTCTTTCTGTTCGGTGACATCCTGCACCATCGAGAGTACGCCGATTACCGCCCCGTCCGGCTGCTTTAAGGGCGTATTGACCCAGTCGCAGATGATGGTGCGGCCGTCCTTAGTCGTATTCTCGTTCACGCTGCGCGCCGACTCATCGCCGGCGAGCAGCCGACCCCAGACATCATTCACTTGGGGCTGCGCGCTCTTCGGCACGATAAGATCGTACGGATGCTTTCCGATTGCCTCCTCGGACGTAAAGCCGAATATCTTTTCTGCCGCGGGATTCCAGGTAACCACAAGGAAATTCTTGTCCCAGAGAATATGGCCGATAGGCATGCGATCCACCTCGAAGCGCAACCGTTCTTCGTTCTTCTTTAAGGCTTCTCCAGCCACCTTGCGCTCGGTGATGTCCTGAGCTGTACCGCGGAGACCAATCACCTTGCCTTCCTCATTACGGATCGTCTCGCTCCGCGCCGTAATCCAGCGGACCGAATCGGTCGGACGAGCGATTTCTAGATCGATTTCGTACGGCTCGCCCGTTTCTGTATTTTTCTTTACTGCCGCGTCGAGCAGTGCCGCACTCTCTGGCGTGTATATCTTGAGGTGTTCTTCATAGTTCGGAGGATGTTGCGTAGGATCAAGGCCGAAGAGGTGATAATACTCCTTCGACCATGTGATAGTGTCTGTCGCGATATCCCAGCTCCAGTTGCCGATCCGCCCCACGCGCTGAGCCTCTCTGAGCTCTCGTTCACTTTCGCTCAATTTCTTCTCGGCGCTCTTACGCTCCGTCACATCGATGCCGTAGGAGATGGTCCCAATGACAGCTCCATCGTCATGCAGGTCGGAGTTTCGCCATTCGATTATCCGCTCTTCGCCGCTCTTCGTGAGAATAGGGTTTTCGAAGTCCCCGATGATGGACTCCCTCTTCTTCTTGAATTCCTCGAACACCTCCCACACCTTCGGGTATCGGTTGCGTGGCGCAATGATCTCGAACCAATTCCGGCCAAGCACCTCGTCCTTCCGGTACCCAGTCACTTTCTCAGCGACTTCATTGAACGCCGTGACCCTGCCTTCAAGGTCAAGACATACGATCATCGCGTTCGAGAAACGGATGAGCTCTTCGGAATAGTGGATCGCTTTCTTATACTCTGTCTCAATGGTCTGCCGATCGAGCAGGTTCTTAAGCAATCGGTCCACTTCTTCCGAAGTTCCTTTCCCGGCCATCAGGAACTCGTCGACAGGAACGTAGTAAAAATTACGGCAGACGGTATTGCCGACCACGACGATCGGGTGCGTGTGAATGACGTCGAGAAGGATTGCCGGCGAGAAACGCTGACGATTGTACTGACAGATGGCGAGCGCATCGTTCGCCGGGAAAAAACGGTTGAGTTTCGCCTCATACTCGATGAGGCGGTCAGTGCCCTTCTCACCGCCGAGCATCCAGGTCATCTCGCCAGTTGCCCGAAGCGCAGAATATCCCTCCTTTTTCGCCGCATTTGTCGAGTCGGTAAGGAACCGGATCATTTCATCCGGATCGAAATAGCCGTTACGCAAATACGCTTCCCGCTTCGTGATCACGGCGAGCGAACCTTTCTTGAGCGCCGCATCCACATCAATGCCGCCCGCCCGCATGGAGGCAAGAACCTCATCGACGGTATTGTCATCCGCGATGTACACGCATTTTTCTCCGCGCTCAAGCCCGATGCGCATGAACGGAACGACCGCCGCAAACTGTTCTTCCTTATTGGCATAAATGAGGCACAAATGATCGTGCATCGAAACGTCCTCAATGGCGCGTACGAGACTTGTCGCGCCCGATCCGGCCGGATTTTTTTCGTCATTCGCAATGGTGAGGGACATGAGGATAGGAGGAGACATTTTTCCGTCTCTATTTCCTATTGTACGCCAACGCGGTGCGCGAAAACACCCCGCAAAGCGGAGCGTGTGCACAAGCACGAGGTATCGTCACTTCGAGTGTATGAGAACGTTTTTTATCTTTTCAACTATCTCGTTGATGGGGTGTTCGGACTTTACATAATAATCGGCGGCACCGAGAGACAGGGCGCGCTTGATATCGCTGTCTTCGCCGAGATTCGAGACGACGACCACGGGTATCATCTTCAGCATTTGGTCAGACTTCAGTGACTCAAGCACCTCGAAGCCATTCCTCTTCGGTAGAAGGAGGTCGAGCACGATAGCGTCTGGATTAGTATCCTTCGCTAGAGTGAGCGCGGCATCGCCGTCGTTGGCAACAGCAACATCATAGCCGGATTTTTCAAATTTTTCTTGCAAGACTTTTGAAAGCACCTCTTCGTCTTCAATGACTAAAATTTTCATGATGGCTTGATTAAAATGATTGTTTTTAGGATTCTATTTCCTCGATATTCTGCACCACATACTGCTTATTCTTCTCGATTGTCTCCGCTATTTTCTTCAGCGCAGACTTCATGTCTCGTGCCTCTAGGTCGGTTATAGCATCGCCATTATACTTCACTAAGAGGCTGTCTACCTCTTTTTTTATTATACCAAATGCCGTCTGGATGTCGCGCTGGGCAACCACGATCCGGCGGCGGCGTTGTTCTCGCTCCTTTTTGCCGATATACCAGCCGAACGCGCCTCCTGCGAGGAGCGCAAGAATAAGGCTTATAAAGAATGAGGTTCGAGTGATGCCGACACCCGCGATAGTGATGAGCGGTATCTCAGAAATATCGAGTATTACTCGGCTCTCGGCTGTATTTCCCGCCCTATCAACCGCTTGTACGACGAGGCTATGTTTCCCCGCCTGCTGCGGAGGAAGCGTGTATTTCGCGAGCATCGTGGTAGTCGAGAGCGTCCCGTCGAGCATAATCTTGTAATCGAGAATACCGGAAGGCTGATCATTGGTTCCGAACGCGATGGTCGGAGCGACATTTGCGGTCGTAAGTCCGTCGGGCGATGTCACGGTAAAACTAAGCGGCGGCGCGCTATCAATGCCGATGCGGTAATGCACGGTAGGGCCCCAGCCGACAGAATCTTTGAAGCGCACGTGCAGGTACCATATGCCGTCGGTAAGCGGACTGAACGTCTTATTATTGAAAAGCCCTTCAGAGGCAGTTGGGTCAAACGTCGGCTGTTGATTGACCGCCGTAGCCACGTCGGTCACCTCTCGCGGCAAATCCCACTGAACGATGAACTTGGTAACGTCCGCATACCATGCGGACGAGTCGGGATAGAGCGGCACCGTGAGCACTGGTTTCGTCGGAAGACCCGTTGCGGTTACCGCCGTTCGAGTTATCTGAGATGGTGCGATAACTGCGGCGGTTTGCGAAGCGCTGCTCGTAAGCTGGAGACCGTTCATCGCCGTCAAAACGTTCGTACCGCTCCCATCACTTGCCGTCACCGCACCATCAGAGAAAATGATGCTGACCGCACCAGTACCCTTTACTTTGAAGGCTATACGGAGCACTTCGAGCGCCTTGCCGGATATGCCGCTTTGGCTCCCGCCGATAAAGGTCACCTGCCCCGCGTCATTTGAGAATGACGGCCCTTGAAGCCAGAAATCAAATGCCGACGTGCTTTTATCAAGACTGGTCACCTGCACGGTGTCTTTAGGGAACGTAATCGTCGCTTGCGCGGCGTTCACACCGACATCGGTGCTATCTATCTTTACATCTACCGTGAACGTATTCCCGACCGAGAACGTCTCTTTATCGGCAGTGAGGTTATATGATGCGGCGCGCGCGGAGTACGGCGCGCCAAATACGAAGAAGAGCATCGCTATGCTTGAAAGCACTACGGCACGCTTCGTTACTGTCATTCTTGAAGTATACACCGTCATACCTGCAATTATTTCTTCAAGGTGCGGACAAAGATGCTCAAGTCAGTGACATCGACTTTCCCGTCGCCGTTCAGATCATCGAGAAGTTGTGTCGCCTTGTTCGAGGAACTCCAGCGGGAAAGGAAGATGCTCCAGTCCTGCACATTTATCACGCCGTCCTGATTGAAGTCGGTCTGAGGAGTGAAGAGTGTCGTCACGGTGAACACTTTCTGAGGCGCAAAGTCGCTCGCTACACCGGAGGGCGAGGTCTGGCGAACCCGCACGGTGTGGCTGCCGAGCGAGAGAGAGCCGGTCGGATAAAGGATCTTATACGCGCCATCGGCGTCTGCCTTGGCCGTGACGGAGACTGCTTTGCCGTCAACCTGGGCGCTCACAGTGTATCCCGGCACCGCCATACCAATAAACCCGACGGTATCATTTTGTCGAACGGTCGGCCGAACGAGACCGAGGGTCGGCGAGAGCGCGGTATCAAGCGCAAGGAGCGCATTGCTGCTCGTGTAATTAGCATTGAACGCCTTTATCTGGGTCGTGCGCCCGAGATCGTCAACACCGACAATGCCATAGGAACCAATCCCGACCGTAATTCCTTTCAGGAGGATTGAGAACGAACCGTTTGCTCGCGCCGTCGCTTGTCCTGCGAGAGTCGCTCCCGCCGGTGACACGGCGAGCACCTGCACACTCGCGTTCGGGAACGCTCGTCCGGAGATCTGTACGCCGGTTATCGCCGGTACCGGTTCAAGACCCGTACCGCCGCCGCTCACGCCCGTCACCGGTACAACCGGTATAGCTGAGAACAGCAGGCTCTGTGTCGAGGAAACATCGAGGCCGGTGGACTGCGTATCGGAGAGCGAGAGCGTTACCGTCTCAGCGACAGTATCGGAAAGCGAGATTGTCCCGACGCCGTTTGTCATCGTCACGAGCCCGGCCCCCGTAGCAGAGCCGTCCGTGCGAAGTGTCACGCCCGATACGATTGTCGTGTCGACATTTCCGTTCTCGTCTTGCGCTTCAACAGTTACGATAGCGGGTGTCCCTACTTGCACCGATGCGGGAGGAAGGATGACGAGCCGCGTCGCGACTATCGGTATCGCACTCACGGTCACCGAATCAACTGCGTCTTGAACGCCCGCACTGTCAGGAGCTGATGCGTTGTCGGACGCGGTGATGAGCCACGTGCCGGGGGTCTCGTCATAATACCAGAACGTACCCGAGGAACTGCCGTCGTTGATGGTCGCAAAGGTCGTCGGAGCTCCACCTACCGCGACCGCATAAAAGGCGGTCGTCGTTCCGGTTGAAGACGAATAAAAGTAGGCGAGCGTTACCCCCGTCGTCACGAGGTTGTTGTATTGGTCTTCGCGAGTCACGGTGTATCCGAGCCGCGTGCCTGCGGTCATATTACCCGGGTCGTTGAGGAGGAACTTCGCGACAGTTGCCGGCTGTACGGCGATAGCGTCGCTTGCATCAGCGATACCGCTTGCGTCGGGCGCTGTCGCGTTGTCAGAAACCGTAATGAACCAATTCCCTGCTTTTTCGTCGTATGCCCAGAAAGCTCCTGAAGAATTTCCATTCGAGATAACGAGCGAGGTGATAGCGCTCCCTCCTGACGCGGAATCATAGAACTTTTTATTCACGCCGGTCGAAGAGCTGTAGAGATACGCATCCGTTGCACCCGTCGTCACCAGATTTCCGTATTGATCTTTACGGGTGACCGTATATCCGATGCGCACGCCCGCCGCCGAATCCCCCGGGTTATCGAGCGAGAACTGTGCGACGGCCCCCGGAGCAAAGGTGAGCGGCTGTGTCGAAGAGACATCGAGACCGGTACCTTGCGAATCGGCAAGAGAGAGTGTTCGCGTTCCCGCATGCGTATCGGAGAGCGGGAGCGTACCGACGCCGTTTACGATATTCACGAGTCCGGTGCCAGTTACGGTACCCGTCGCGGAAAGCGTCACATCGCTCTCATACGAGGTGTCGACATTACCGCTTCCATCCTGCGCCTGCACCGTGACCGTTATCGGTGCGTCTACCGTCCCGTTTACAGGCGGGAGGATAACGAACCGCGTCGCAACTATCGGGGCCGCGTTTACTGCAACAGCGTCAGAAGCATCTGCGACACCCGTTGCCCCATCGGCAGTCGGCGTTGCATCAGAGACGGTCACGTTCCAGGTTCCTAGATTCGGATCCTCGTACCAGAACGACGCGGACGATGCGCTATCGGGTATCGCAAGCGAGGTGATGCTGTTTCCGAGAGAAGCGGCATCATAAAACGCCGGGGAGCTCGTCCCGACGGAATTGCTGTAGAGATACACGTTTGTGCTGCCGCTTGTCGCGAGATTATTGAACTGGTCCTTGCGCGTCACGGTGTACCCAATCCGCGTGTCGACAGTCATATCGCCAGGGTCATTGAGGGAGAGTGCAGCCGTCGGTCCCGCGACGACTCCAAGCGTTTGTACGGCATCATTGACGCCTGTAGTGCCGTCAGGCGCAGACGCGTTGTCCGAAGCGGTAATACTCCAGCTCCCTGGAAGAGTGTCGTAATACCAGACACTCGCGCTCGACTGACCGGCAACTATCTGTACTGAAGATATGACCGCACCGCCTGTCGCGGCGTCATAGAACTTCTTACTGCTTCCTGTCGAAGAACTATAGAGATATACCGTGCTGGTCGCAGACGAGCTTACATTGCCGTACTGATCCTTGCGCGTCACGGTGTACGCCGCTCGTTCTCCCGCAATCAGCGTCGAGGGATTAGAAAGAGAGAACTGTGCAAGAACTCCTCCTGTGAAAGCGAGCGACTGTGTCGAAGATACATCGAGTCCGGTACTCTCTGAATCAGAGAGTGAGAGCGCCGCCGTCTCAGCAACCGTGTCTGAGATGGCGAGCGTGCCGACGCCGTTTATGATATCTACGAGTCCGCCGCCGGTGGCAGAGCCGGTCGTCGCGAGCGTCACGTCGCTTTGATAATTAGTATCGACGCTGGTATCGGGTTTCTGCGCCTGCACCGTGACCGTTATCGGTGCGTCTACGGTCCCGCTTGTAGGAGGCAGGATGACGAACTTCGTCGCAACCGGCATCACCGTGACCGCATCAGTTGCGTCAGTGATGCCGGTAGCCCCGTCAGCGACCGGTGTCGCATCGGAAGCGGTGATGGTATATGAGCCCGGCGTCTCGTCGTAGTACCAGACGTTCGCCGTCGAATGTCCCGAACCTATCGCGATAGAGGTGATGACGGAACCTGCGAGAGAATCGTCATAAAACTTCTGCGTCCCTCCCGTCGAAGTGGTATAGAGGTAGACGGTCGTCGTCCCTGTGCCGACGGCATTCCCATACGAATCAAACCGGCTCACGGTATAGCCGAGTCGCGTTTTCGCGTACATGTCACCTGGGTTAGTAAGGGTAAGCGAAGCAACGGCTCCCGTGGCGACTACGAACGACTGGTCGACATTTGAGGCAGCAGTATAGTTGCTGTCCCCCGCTTGTGAGGCACGAATGGTACAGGTGCCGATTGAGACAAGGTGCACGGTTGCCGTACTCACCGTACAGACACCGGCCGTAAGCGATGAGAATGAGACCGCGAGGCCGGAAGATGCGGTCGCGCTTACCGCGAAGTCAGCCTCGCCGAGCGTCTTGTTCGGGAGCGGGTTGAAGGTGATCGTCTGACTCGCAGGATTGATCGTGAATGTGCCGGCAGAAGCGGCAGTCAAGCTCGTATAGCTTGTCGTATCCGTCGGGACGAAGTTTGCAGTAACCGCATAGGAGCCGCCATTCGTTTGTGTTGCAGCACCACCCGTAAGCACAGTGTTCGCTGCTCCCGGAACGGATCCGGTAACCGTAGCCGCCTGAGCGGATCCGGTATAGGTGACGGGCGAATTGGTAACCGAGAGTGTGGGGGTCGCGCGCGTATCGTTCGTCACGCTGAGCTTGCCGGTTGTCGCCGCAAAGTACGTATTATTTTTATAGGTTGCCGTAGAGCTGGTGGAGCCCCAAGTGCCGTTGATTCTGCCGAGCCCGCCGAGCGTGAGATTAGCGACCGTGAGAGTAGTCCCCGCACCGATACTCGCTGTCGGTGTCCCGGTAGACGCGACACTGAGCGTGCCTCCGATTGAAATGCCCGACGCCATGGACTTTGTTCCGCTCCCGGAAAGCGTCACGTTGTTGTAAGTGAATACACCAAGCGTTTGATTGCCGGACGCTGAATAGCTTGCGGTGCTGCCTGAGTTATACGCCCAATTGGCGATGCCCGTGGTCGCGGCAGTTGTGCTGAAATTGATAACGCCTCCATTATTGACCTGCACGGTAGGACTATTCCCTGCGCCATTCTTGTTAAGACCATTGCTAACGGTTATTCGGAATGTTCCATTGACTACCATTCCGGGGTTCAGATTGTTTTTGATACCGAAGACCTTTCCTCCGTCCGTGAGTGTTCCGCCGCTGTTTATGGTGACAACGCCGGACTGGTTGAGGTTCGCACTCAGGCTCACCGTATCGCCAGACGCGATGATAACTGTGTCACTTGTCGCCGGCACGACACCGCCCGCCCATGTAGAGCCAACACTCCAGATACCACCACCGGTCCCGTTGCTTGTTCTTGTCGCGGCGAATGCCGTATTGGCTCCACTCAAAACGAACAACACTGCACTCACTATCACAACACGTCGGCAGATGGTACTCATAAAGTGAATATAAAGATTAGTATCTCTATACAATATATAGTATGTATCGCACGGTTATACGCTCTCTCAGTGTTCGTGTGTGGATAGGGATGTTATAAACGCGCTCCTAATAGCGCAACGAGAGAAGAGATGGTATAAAATACAAACAAGGCCTCATCGTCTAACGGCTAGGACAGATCCCTCTCACGGATCAAATCGGGGTTCGATTCCCCGTGAGGTCACAAGCGGCCAGCCGAGAAGCGTAAGCTTCTCGGCTGTTGCCGTCTTGTAGACCTCACGGGGAATCGAAGGCGAGCGCGAGTGGCCGGCTCAGCAGAGCCGGTCGCGCGAGCGTGGTCAGGCGGAGCGAGGAGTGACGACGACGAAGCGAGCGCTTGACCGAAACCGTAATCGGGGTTCCCCGTGAGGTCACCAGAGCAAAAACCGCCCTCGGGCGGTTTTTGCTTTATAAATCCTCTGTTTCTCGTCTCGGGTAATCGAGATTATGCCTTCTGCTTCCACTTGTGTTCCTGTCGAACGAGACGATTAGCATCGGCCGGGTCAGCGAGAAGCGCCTCGACAATGCGTTCAGTACGCATCGACTGGGAGCCCTTTACGAGAAGTACGTCCCCTGCCTGGACGAAATCAACAAGCGCGGCGGCGGCGGCATATGCGGTATCAAATTGCATCACTTCCGTATCCCGTGCCGCCGATGCAAACGCACGGGCGCGAATGCCAACCGTGATAATAACATCGGCAGACTTTTCCGCGAGCGCGCCGATGCGTTCATGCTCTGCTACTGAGTAACGCCCAAGCTCAAGCATATCGCCGAGAACAGCGATGCGACGCTTCACGTGCGGCAATGCTTTGAGCGTCTTCAAAGCCTCTTCGACCGCTGCGGGTGATGCATTGTAAGAATCATCAATAATGACTGAATCGTTCTTCCCTACGAGGAGACGTCCGCGCCCCGGCGGTGCTTCATATTTTTCAAGCGCTCGAAGCGCATCAGCAAGCGACAGAGAGAACGCGTGCGCCACCGCTAGTGCTGCGGCCAACGGCGGTATCTGTGTTGCGCCGACGGAGCCTTTCTCAATACAAGTTCCCCGTTCGCCGTCGATTCGCACCTGCGCCTGCATACCCGCTACCCCGCTGGCGTCAGAATAGAAGCTGACATCGCTCACCTGTACCGTTGCGTCCTCTGCCGAACCAAATGAGATGATGCGTGCGGGCGTACGCTTCGCATTACTCATCGCATAGACATCATCAGACGAGACGATAAGCGGCGCGGCGGCCGCGAGCGTGTATGCGGGAGAAAACTCTTCTTCGCGCACCGCCTCGGGCGAAGAATACGCTTCGACATGCACCGGTATCTCCGGTAATCGGGTAACGACAACTGCGTTTGGCGTCGCGATGCGCAGTATGCGCGCAAGGTCGCCCGGCCTATCAGCCCCCACTTCGAGCACGAGCATATTCGGATAATGATTGGGGAGCATAAGAAGCGCAAGGATATTTTTTGCGGTAGAAAACCATGCTACCGGATCACTCCATGGATTCTCTACCCCGAAGATGGTAAACGGCACGCCAAATTCGCTGTTGAAACTCTTCTCGCTCGCCCGTACGAAAAAACGCTCCGAGAGCACCGCCGCTACCGCGTCCTTGGTCGAAGTCTTCCCCACCGAGCCGGTTATCATCACGATGTGCGGACGATACCGGCGGATAACCGCCCGCGCAAAAAGTGCGAGGATGAAGGCAACGACAGATTTCAGCATTTTTTTCATAGGATAGCGGGTTATGGCGTAACGGCTGAGCTCGTAGCGATACCGCGATCGGGCGGCACCGCGTAATAATCAATGAGGAAGTGCGTGAGGTCAAGGAAGGTCGTCCCGAGCGTGTCGGAGGCATACGTTACCCCCTGCGGATCGTTCGTATAGAGCAGAATGATAAAGCGCGGACTATATGACGGAAAAAACCCCGTAAACGAGTGGAAGAAACGATCGGTATAGTACCCGCCGCGCCCGTCGGTGAGCTGGGCGGTACCCGTCTTCGCGGCGACTGACATCGTAGGTATCTTCGCCTGCCCGTTCTGGAGCTTTTCGTCAACGACGGCGGTCATCATCGCTGTCGTCTCACGCGCGGCTTCGGGAGAGAACACCGGCACCGTTTGGCCCCAATCGAGCGTGCGCTCGATACCGGAGTCGAGACGAACGGCGCGCGCAATATGCGGCGTGACCATCACGCCGCCGTTGGCTATCGCCCCGAGAGCGCGAATCATCTGTATCGGCGTCTCGGCGATGCCCTGTCCGAATGATGCCGTGTCGTACCCGACCTGCTGCGGCTTGCTCAGATTGCCGAGAAGCGAGCGGCCTTCGTTCGGCAGGTCAATGCCCGTCTTCGCCCCGAACAGTTTTGTGAAGTATGAACGGAACGTATCTTGCCCAAGCTCGGTCGCGACCCACGAAGCACCGACGTTGAGCGACTGTACGATGATTTGTTGCATAGGGATGACGCCGCGCGCCTTCAGGTCCCAGTTGCATATCTTCGCTTTGTTTACCGTGATACACCCCGTATCGTTATACGTCGTCTGGGGCGTAATGACGCCTGCATCAAGCGCGGCGGTCATAGTCAAAGGCTTCATGATAGAGCCAAATTCGTGTATGTGCTCAACGAGCGGATTGCCGAGTGCGGTACCCTCCACGTTCTGCAGGTTATTTCCGTCATAGGATGGGTAGGTCGCGATAGCTAGGATGGCACCGGTCGCAGGATCCATGATGATGCCGCCAGACTCTTTGCTCGAATATTTCTGACTTACCTTGGCCAAGTCATCCTGCAGGCGCGTCTGTACTTCCGGCTCGATGCTCGTTATGACGTCCCCTTCACGCGCATCCTTGGCGGCGACGAGCAAATTGCCGACGTTTGAGAAAAGCTCTGCAAAGAAATTCTTGTAGAGCGAATCGCCGGAGCGCGAGAGTGCGTCATCATAGGTCGCCTCAAGACCGGTCCGACCGGCAAGCAAATCGCCTGAACCGTAGGTCACAATACCTATTGATTGTGAAGCGAGCGTGCCACCCGGGTAATAGCGCCATCGCTCCCGCAGGATTTGCATGCCAGGAATCTCTTTCTTCGCGAGTATCTGGCCATTGGTATCCGAAAGATGATGGACGACTTCGATATATACCTGATTCTTCTTCGCGGCGGCAGCGAGAAACGCGTCGTGCGAGAGCGCGTCCGGCGCGACGGTAGAGAGAGCAGCGTATGCCGCCTCGGGGTCGCTCAAGGTCTGCGGGTTTATCGCGACGAGAAATCCGGTCGCCAAGGTCGCGGCAGAGATAAGGGTACCGTCCTTACGGGTAAAGTATATTGCACCACGATCGAAGAGTCCGCTCCCGCCTGCGGCGAACTGTCTGTCGGCCTTCTGCGAATAGTCGTCTCCGTGCACTATCTGTATGAAATAGAGACGAGTGAAGACCGCAAGTGCAATAAGTATGATGAACAGAAGAACAAGGCGGATGCGTGAACGGAACTGTGCACGCATACTCGGATTAGCGGAGCGCCGTTACGCTCTCCTCCCGCACAAACACTTTCTGGACAGGCTTTGCATACCCGAGAGCGGCATAGTCGATGTTGGTAAGGTGTGCCACCCCTGCGAGGTACTGCCCTTCGAGTACCGCTACCGCGGCTTCATCATTCTTCACCGACTGCGAGAACTCGACCGTAAACGCGGCGTAGCTCATAACCACGGCGATAAGACCGATATAGGAGACGAGCAGAACACCGACAACGCCGTAACAGAGCGAGAGTGCAGAAAACGGAATATGGTCGCGAATATTATGCATACGAAAGAAGAGTATCTGCAGGATGCGCCGGCTCCGCATACGGCAGAGCGGCCGCACGCTCGAAGACGCGCAATTTCGCGCTCCGCGCGCGGCGGTTCGCGAGGAGCTCGGTGCGCGAAGGGCTTACCGGCTTCTTCGTCGCCTCGCCCTGCCCCGCCTCTGCCTCCGCGCGGAGCACGTTCTTCACGATGCGATCTTCGATGCTGTGGAATGAAATGACGGCGAGCCGTCCGCGAGGCGCAAGTACCGCGAGCGCGGCGGCAAGCCCCTCTTTGAGGGCTCCGAGCTCATCATTGGTTGCGATACGAAGCGCCTGGAAGGTCTTGGTTGCCGGATGCGTCTTTCCCGTGCGATACCACGCGGGTACGCCCGACTCAATAGCGGCAACGAGCGCTCCGGTTGTGAGTATCCTCTCTTTTGCGCGTGCCGCGACTATCGAGCGCGCAATGGAGCGTGCGAATCGCTCCTCGCCGTAGGTGAAGATGATATCCGCAAGCTCTTCTTCAGACGACGTGTTCACAATATCTGCGGCCGTTTCGCCCCCTTCGCCATAGGTCATGAGAAGCGGCTCGTCAGACTGGAACGAGAAGCCGCGCGGTGCGGCTATCTGATACCCGCTCCAACCGAGGTCAAAGAGAATCTTGTCGACCTGCCCGATACCGAGACGCTCGAGAACGCGTGCAAGATTGCGGAAGTTGTCGTTGACGATGTGCGCGACGGGACGGTTTGTGCGGCGGTCGCGCGCATATGCCTCGCGCCCGCGTTCGACCGCCGCTGGGTCGGCATCGATGCCGACGATAACGCCGCCTTCGCCAAGCGCGGCGAGCAGGCTCTCGAAATGCCCCGCCCCGCCTATGGTCGCATCTACCACCGTCTCACCCGGCTGCACACTGAGCGCATCAAGCACTTCTTTCATCATCACACTGTCGTGTTTGGCTTCCATATCAGTTCTTATTACCGAGCGTTTCGGCAAAGGCGTTCGCATCGCGCTCGATATCCCTCGTGTACTTCTTCCACGCACCCTCCTCCCATATCTCAACTCGGTCGGCAACACCAACGATAACCGCCTTGTTTTTCAAATCGGCGAAACTCTTCAAATGGTCCGGCACGAGCACTCGACCGGCGGCATCGACCTCGGCCTCCATCGCTCCGGCGAGAAAAAGGCGCGCGAGACCGCGCGCTGCAGCTGTACCCCCCGCGTGTACGACGCGGCTCTCCGCCTCTTTCGCCCATGCCTTCTTCGGATACACCGAGAGACAATGGTCGAGGCCGCGTGTCATTACGACAGCGCGGCCGAGCTCCTTTCGAAACTTCGAGGGGAGCGAAACGCGATTCTTAGGGTCGAGGGTGTGCAGATATTCGCCGATAAACATATCAAATAGTCAGTGAGTGAATCGGGAGAGATAGGCCACCATTCCCGCCCCTCCACTTCATCCCACTACTTATGCATTGTACTCCACTCTCCCCCACTCCCCTAGCAAGAGTTATCCACACCGCTTCCTTAGCGACATAAAATTTGACTTTCTCTATTTTATTTCAAAATAACACTGTCCACAGTGTGCTTTATGTGGTCTGGTAGTAAAATAGAAATACTTCGTAAGGAGGTCACAGACGGACAGTAGTTAGTAGATTATTCAATAACCAGTTCTCGTAAGAGCTCTAGTCGTGGGTAATCGTCTAAGTACGATTCTCTGCGAGTAGGGCTCTTTTGGCGAGTTGGCAGAGTGGTCTAATGCACTCTCTTTAGGAGAGAGCGGCTTGTTGAGGGCCCGCGGGTTCGAATCCCGCACTCGCCGCCAGTTATCCCCGCTTCATTGAAAAGTACACTTGCGTGCGCTATACTGGAGAAGCCCTCAACAGGCCTGACCTCGCGTCAGAGTTTCGTATCCTTTTTTGAGATCCTTTTTCGGAGATTTCGATTAGATTGTCGAGTCGAATCAAAAAGTCTCTGGATTCCTCATTCGACAAAGGACGCGAAAACAACAGCCCCGCGCAAGCGGGGTTTGTTGTTTGTATGGTAGATACTTCCCGGAAGTTAGGCTACTGCCGAGGACGCATAAGCGGGAATATCTGTGCTTCGCGCACAGAGACGCCCTCAAGGAAGCTGAAGAGACGTTCAGAGACTCCAAAGCCGAAAGCCGGTGGCATACCGTATTCGAGAGCCTCGACGAAATCTTCATCGGGCATCTGCGCCTCTTCGTCGCCTGCCGCACGGAGCTCTCCCTGGCGCTTGAAACGCGCCGCTTGATCAAGCGGGTCATTGAGCTCGCTGAACCCCTTGCCAATCTCGCTCCCTGCGAGCATAACTTGGAAGCGTTCGACGACGCGCGGATCATCTTTGCTCTTTTTGGCTAAAGGTTCGAGATACACCGGCACATTCACGAGGAACCCGGGACCACCGAGCGACTTACGGACTTTCTTCCACAATAAGTCCACGATACGGCCGATTTCTGGAACATCAGGAACGGGAATGTTCTCTTTTTTGAGAAGCGCAATCAAGTCTTGCGTCTTTTCATCGCTCTCGCGCGGATCGAAACCATATTCTTTTTTCATAAGCTCACAAAAATCGTATGTCTCCCATTCTTTATCCATGTCTATGTCAAAACCTTTGATTGAGAACTTACGCGTACCATACACTTTGTCCGCTATCGTGCGATAGAGATCGACTATCATTTCCTTCCCCACTTCGTAATCCTTGAACGCTTCATAGAATTCGAGCTGAGTGTAATCCTGTGCATGCTCGGCGCTCATGCCTTCATTGCGGAATATGCGACCAATCTCGAATGTCTTAGGGAGTCCGGCGACCATGAGCCGTTTCTGCCAGAGTTCACCAGCAGAAATGCGAAGGTACACGTCTATATCAAGTGCATTGTGATGTGTCACGAACGGACGTGCCTCCGCGCCGCCGGTCATTGTCTCAAGAACAGGTGTCTCGACTTCTACGAAATCACGCTCAAGGAGATACGAACGGATCGTGTTCCAAAATACAGAACGGCGTTTTATACGATCCGCAAGATCTTTGGTGAGGAGAATGTCCAGATAGCGCTTGCGATAGCGCTCATCTTCGTCTTTGATACCAAACCATTCGTCAGGAAGCGGACGGAGCGATTTCGCGAGCATGCGCCAGCCGGTCGCTTCAAGCGAAGATTGCCCGCGCTTGGTCGTAAAGGCGATGCCGGAAACTTCGATGATGTCGCCCGTATCGACAGTCGCGATAAAAAGATCATACGCATCATTCATCTTATCGCGTTGGAGGTAGCACTGCCCCTTCTCTCCATCAAAGAGATCGACGAAGAGAGAACCTCCGTGCTCCCGAAGGCTCATCACTCTGCCTGCGAGAGCGACTTGTTCGCTCTCTTTAAGAAGAGTCGCATGATTCGCGAGGAAATCGGCAACCATGTGCGTCCGATGCGTCTGCGCCGGATACGGGTCGACGCCCGTCTTTACAAGCCGGTCAAGCTTGATGAGCCGTTCGTTGCGGATATCCTCAAATGCCATGGGCTCAGTATACTACGCCACCTTCTCGATGGTGTAGGTCTGCTTGCCCGAGGGAGTCTCGAAGGTGAATGAATCGCCCTTCTTTTTGCCCATAAGCGCGTTCCCGAGAGGGGAAATATGCGAGAGCTTCTTCACGCGCATATCGGCTTCTTCACTGCCGACGATGGTGTATTCGTGTACGTCAACACTGCCCTCTTTCTTTATAGAGACCTTCGAATTGAAACCAACCTCATTTTTCTTCTTGCCGTCGGTGACTATCTTCGTATTCTTCACGAGTTCTTCGAGCTTCTTGATGCGCTCCTCGGTCGCCGCTTGCAAATCACGCGCCTCCTGATATTCGGCATTCTCGGAGAGGTCGCCAAGCGAACGGGCGTATTCGAGACTCTTTGCGATTTCAGTACGGCGCACCGTCTTCAGGTTCTCAAGCTCTTTCACCATCTCGTCAAACTTCTCCTGCGAAACAACAACTTCTGGTATGTCAGTCATAGTGCACGCATTGTACGTGACCCTCGCCGAAGCGCAACTTTTTCAACCCCCGCCGAGATTTTTAACGAACGAAGAGAGTATAAAAATCTGCCACAGGGGTACTTCCATTTCTCTAAGCGGAATACCGCAAGAGAAATTGGTCGCAGTGGGGTTATGTCATCATAAGCCCCCAACATACGGAGAATTTTCGGCGTGGAGCGCATCAAAAAATTGCTGCATCACATTCACCGCCTGTTCGCCCGCGCCCTCGGGCCCGCGCTCAAGCACCACCGCAAACGCGTACTGAGGATTGTCGTAGGGGAAGAATCCTACCACCCAGGAGTTGTCATACTGATTGCGCGTGCCGGTTTGTGCGGTACCGGTCTTCGCGGCGACTGAAACATAGGGGAAATTGATGGCGCTCGCGAGCGCGCTCGTGACGCCCTGGCGCATACCGGAGCGCACGACCGCGAGCGCATCTCTATCAACATTTATTTTTGTAAAAACAGGTGGTTGGTTCGCGAGCAGTGTCGGCGTGAAGAGTTTTCCGCCGTTCGCGACCGCCGCGATAGCGCGCGCCATTTGCACCGGCGTTACCTGTACCGAGTACTGCCCTATCGCGGTGAAATAGGTGTCACCCAAGTACCACGGTTCATCGAATGTCGCTTTTTTCCACTCAGGATTCGGAATGAGTCCCTTCGCTTCGCCGGAGAGATTGATGCCGGTCGTCGTCCCCATACCGAACTGCCGATACCAGTATTCAAGCCGATCGATGCCGAGCCCTTTTTGAGAGCCGAAGCCGCCGCCAACCGTATAGAAGAAGACGTCAGAAGACCACGCGATAGCCTTACGCACGTCAACCGGCCCGAGAGCCCGCCAACCTTTATAGATGAACTCTTTCCCGGGGTGATACGGGTCAGGAATTTTGAGAACTCCCGGGTCGTCGATGACCGTGTTCGGCGCAATAAGCTTGTCGGTGAGAGCTCCCGCCGCCACGAGCGGCTTCACAATAGAGCCCGGCGCATACACGCCCTGTATCGCATGATCGAGAAACGGCCGCCCCGGATTAGCGTTGTATGCCCTGATAGTATCGGCAGGGCCGCCATTACTCATCACATTCGGGTCATAACTCGGATACGAGACGATAGAACGCACGGCGCCGGTATGCACATCGAGAATGACGCCGGCGCCCGCTATGAACGAATGCGCAACGGCAGTATCAGCGACCGCGCGCATCAGCTGCTTCTGCATGTTCGCGTCAATCGCCAGCTGAAGCGTCTCCCCGCTCTTCGCTTCGACGAGCGTACCTTCAGAACGGATCTTGCCGAGCGCGTCTGTCTCGGTGAGAAGCTGTCCGTTCTCGCCGGTAAGAAGACTGTCGTACTCGGCCTCGAGCCCGCTCACGCCGGTCTCGCTCGTATCGTAGTACACACCCTTTGCATCTTTCTTCGGGTACGAGACATACCCGATTATCTGACTCAGAGACGGGAACGGATACCTGCGCATCGTACTGCCGTCGTCCCGCGTAGAATTCTCTGCGACGACCACGCCGTTCACATCGGTGATAACGCCGCGCGGAGCAAACAGCGTTCTGACTTCGAGGCTATTATGCGTGCTCTCTGAAGCGAATGCGGCTCCCTCGGTAATCTGGAGATTCCAGGTGCGGGCGACAAGGAGGAGAAACAGGAGCGCGATCCCTATGGAGAGATATACAAAAGTCCCGTGAGAGAGAGGTTTTTCAAGCCGCCCCTCGAAGCGCGCGCGGTCAAAGGCGGGCGTGTTTGATGCGTCAAGAAATATCTCATCGGGAGCTATCTCAGGATCCCATCGTTTTCTGCGCAACCAGAGCATTATCTGATGATACTCGCCCCGTGAGATAAGAGAAAGTTGCTCAAAACTCTCCAGTCAAGATGATTATCTCATGGGACTCGTTTGGAGCTGGTAGCGCACGAGAGCGGCGATAATCGATACCGCGAGCCCAGAGAGTGTCGCTATAGGCCACGACCCGGAGGAGGGAGCGTAGTAGAGCGTATCGGCGAACAGGCCGACCGCCACCGGTACGAGCGGTTCAAAAAATGATGTCACAAAGGTGAGGACTATCGTGAGCGGCCACGGGAAAAGGATAGCCGAAACGAATGAAGCGATGGTGAGAATACCGTTGCGTATGTTCATGGAGTCGAGGTTGCTATCGAAAAAGAATTGCGAAATGCGGCTCCCGTATCACGTACGACAACCCACGAAAGTGAGAAAGGATTTTGCGCGGGCATGATACGGAGCGTGACGCCAGGTGCCGACAAGTCGCTGTCAATGCGCACCACACTCCCTATTGGCAACATCCCCGGCCCTGGAGCAAACACCACATCGCCAACAGCGACTTGCGCTGAACGTGAGACCGTAGCGCGAAGCGTTCCACCACCCGCGCCGGTGATACGGAGCGGTAAACTTGTCTTGCCGACCCAACCTTCTATTTGCGCTTCCGGAGCCGAGAAGAGCGTTGCGCGAGAAAAGTCGTTCGTGACCGCAGAAATAATGCCGAGCGGCACATTGCCCGCGCCAAAGATTTCCTGTCCGAGCGTTACCCCCGCGCTTCTTCCCGCCGCGAGTACGAGCGTATCGTACGGGCTCGCGGGCGGGCGGGCGACCACGCCCGCAAGGATTCCCGAAGCGACGGTTCCTTGCGTGCCTCCACCCCCGACAAGCGCGATGAGGCTTGCTTCCTTTTCCCTCAGTGCCGCATTCTCGCTCGCGAGCGCGGCGTTCTCATTTACCAGTTGTTCATTCCGCGCGGCGAGCGCCGCCGTATCTCCGAAACTATTGAAAAAAGAGTGGCTCACCGCATCAATGCTCTCCGCAGTGCGGAATGCTGGCACGAACGCTTGCAAGAAAAAATTCGGCGCCACAAGCCGTACGAAGAGTACGAAGAGAGTAAAGAGGAGCGCCAGCGCCCCCCACGAGAGACTCGCAGACGACAACAGCGCATTACGCCTCGCTAAGAATGTCCTCTTCATCGACAAAGAAGTCTACGTAGGGCGCGGGATCTTCGGTCACAATACCGGCACCGCGCACGACGGCCGTCAGCGGGTCGGGTGCGACCCTCACCGGAACCCCGAGCATCTTCGCGAGTATTTGCGGGAGTCCGCGCAAGAGCGCCCCGCCGCCAAAAACGGTCACGCCATGTTGAAGGACGTCGGAGAGAAGTTCGGGCGGTGTCGACTCTATAACCTCTTTCATCGCATCCATGAGCGACTCAAGTGAAGGTGTGATGGCTTCGCGTATGTGCGTATCATTGAGCATAATCTCGCGCGGGAGTCCGGTCGCAAAGTCGCGTCCACGCACGTTCCGCGAGAGCGTCTCGGAGAGCGGCACCACAGCGCCAATGGACATCTTCACGTCCTCGGCAGTGCGCTCGCCGATGCCAAGCTTGAATTCGCTCCGCACATATTCGATGATGTTCTCGTTGAAACGATCACCGGCGACATGCGAGCTCTTACTCGCGACAACGCCTTTGAGCGCGATGACTGCAATGTCGGTCGTACCCCCGCCGATATCAAGCACCATCGTACCGACGGCATCATGCACCGGCAGCTTAGCGCCGATAGCTCCCGCGACCGGTTCTTCGAGTATGATAGCCTCGCGTGCACCCGCGTTCCTCGCAGCATCCCGCACCGCGCGACTCTGTACGTTCGTCACGCCGGTCGGCACGCCTATCACGACCCGCGGGCCAAAGAGGCGCACACGACCGTTCTGTGCCTTGTTGATGAGATACGAGAGCAGCTCCTCGGTCACCTCGAAATCAGAGATAACGCCGTGGCTCAAGGGGCGCACGACGCGAATGTGCGCAGGCGTCTTACCAAGCATCGTTTTGGCTTCCTTCCCCACTGCGACGACCTGATGCGTCTTATCGTTGACCGCCACGACCGATGGCTCGTTTATCACGACGCCCTTGCCGCGCACATACACGAGCGTGTTCGCGGTACCGAGATCTATCGCGATGTCACTCGAGAAGAGGGCGTTTTTAGAAAACCGCGCCATACCCGGTTAGGACAACGTGGCATTACCCTGTGTGTTCGAGGGAATTGCCCGCTGTTGTCTCATATTATGCACGTTGATAATCATACTGCTTCCCTTACAAGGGGCGATGACACGATGCCATGTTGTCCTACCGGGCATAGCTATTGCGCGAGTACTTCCACACGCGATTTCTTCTCTACCTTTCCGGTTGCGCGATCTACTACTTCGAACTCACCCGTGGCGACAGACTCCTTACCAACCACAATTCTCTTCGGGATACCGAGCAAGTCGCTCTCGGCGAACTTCTCGCCCGCGCGCAAGTCACGATCGTCATACAAGACTTCGACATCCGCCTTCGTGAGGTCGTCGTAGAGCGTGTCAGCGGCTTTGGAGACATCATCACCATCGTGACCCAATGAGACAAGATGATATTTGAATGGCGCAACGGCCTCGGGCCACACGAGCCCCTTCTCGTCGGCAAGCGTCTCGACGAGAGCGCCGACGAGGCGCGAAGGACCAATTCCATAACAGCCCATAACGACCGGGTGCTTCTTCCCCTCCGCGTCCGTATACGAGAGACCGAGCGGTTCGGAAAAGCGAGTACCGAGCTTGAAGATGTTTCCCACTTCAACTGCGGGAGCCTCTTCAAGGCTCGTACGTTCGATACCGAGATCAGCAAGTACCTCGTCAGTAAGCACTTCTTTATTGATGGCGATATTCTTTTCTCGCGAGATATAGATTGTATCCTCACCGGCGCTACAGAGCGTCTGGAATTCGTGACTGTATTTCGAGAACGCGCCGCCCGAAGCGAAGGTTATAAAGGTGCGTTCTCCGAGCCCGACACGCGAGAAGACATTGCGATACGCTTGTGTCGCCTTCTCATAAAACGCATCGAGATCTGCCTGATCGGCATGGAAAGAATAGAGATCTTTCATCAGAAATTCGCGACCGCGCATGACGCCGGACTTCGCGCGTTCTTCATTTCGAAACTTTGTCTGAATCTGATACGCCGCGAACGGCAGGTCGCGATACGAGCTCACATACTGCGAAGCGATGTGCGTGATGGGCTCTTCATGCGTCCAGCCGAAGCCGGTCTCGCCCGCCGCCTTGAGTTCTGTCTTGAACCATACATCCTGCTCCCAACGATCGGTCTTCTTCCAGAGCTCGGCGTTCTGGAGCGCCGACATCGAGAGCTCCTGCCCGCCTATTGTGTTCATCTCTTCGCGAATGATACGGACGATGTTATTGAGAACACGAAGCCCGAGCGGGAGAAACGAGTAGATGCCCGCGGCCTCCTTATGGACGAACCCGGCGCGCACGAGGAGCTGGGCGTTCTTTGACACTTCGTCAGCAGGTGCGAGCTTGCGTGTTTTAGTAAAAAGTTGTGACTGCCGCATTGGTGAACAGTATACGCCCGCCCTGCCCGCTCGGCAAAAGCGATCGTCTATCCACAGCAAAAGTTGACTCGCTCTAAAAGAAACGATACATATACAGAAGAAGCTTCTGTAGTTCTGTCTAATCGTATCAATAACCGCATAGGGAGAGTCGTCATGTTCGACACAAAGCCTTTCTTCAACACATCTCCCTCAACGCGTTAGTTTCCTCCCGCTAGCCGCGGGCCGCCCGGATGACACTCCCGTCATCCGGTTTTTTTATCCGACGATGCGGAAGATGTCGTGCGCGGTGACAACGAGCATCAGGAGGACAAGGAAAACGAAGCCGATGGCGTTTATCGCCTGCGAAACGTTCGGCTTGATAGGTCGGCGGATGATGCTCTCGATAATGACGAAGAGGAGACGACCGCCATCAAGCGCGGGGACGGGAATAAGGTTGATGAGCGCGAGATTTATAGAGATGATAGCCATAATCGAGAAGAGGTCGCCCCACCCCTGCGACGAGGCCGTGCCGACTGCACCCGCTATGCCGACCGGTCCCGCGACCTGCGAGAGGTCAACCGAGAGGGTGAACACGCCCGCGAAGAATTGCCAGAGTCCCTGTGCGGTGAGTACGGTTGCGCCCCAAGTGAGCTTCGCACCTTCGACAAGCGCCGCACCAAAGGAGAGCGGTACGATACCGATAGTCGCAACTTCAACGCCGAGCGCCGCTCGCGAAGGATCAGAAGAAATGATTCCTGTTTCCGGACGCGCGAAGAGCGTTGCCTTCTCCCCGCTTCCGTGGCGGACAGAAAGCGCGATGGTCGTATTGCCGCGTCCCTCAGTCACGAACTTCATAAACTCAGCGGGGCTGAACCCGGTAAAAACGAAATGTCCGTCTTCGGCTGAAAGGATCGAATCGCCCGGGAGAAGTCCTGCCTCCGCTGCCGGCGATCCAGGGAGCACGTTCGCTACCGCGAGCTCCATACTCTGCGCTATCGGAATCTCGTCCTCGCTGAGCACACGCGGCGTCCCGGCGATAAGCGCGCCGGTAACAAGTATGTAGGCGAATACGAGATTCATCGTCACGCCCGCAGCAAGCACAATAGCCTGCGCAAGGCGCGATTTCGTAGAAAATGACCTTGTGTCCGCCACTTGCCCCGTAGCCAACTGCGTCTGCGCGGTTACGGTACCGGGGTCTTCGCCATAAATCTTCACGAAGCCCCCGAATGGCAACCAGTTGAGCGTGTACTCCGTCTCACCTTTCTTACCCAAGAGAAGCGCGCGCGGCGGGTAGCCGAGCCCGAATTCGTCCACGCGCATTCCCGAGAGTTTCGCCGCGACAAAATGCCCGAGCTCATGCACCACAATGAGCGCGACGATAACGACGATAAAAATGACAATGCTCATTAGTTGGCGATTTCCGCTTCTTTCTTTTTCAGAACCTCAGCAAGTTTCTCGTTACCCGCGTCGATGAGCTTCTGCACCTCGCCTTTGAGACGCGTCACTTCATCCTTCCCCATTCCTCCCGCCTTTTCCGCTGCTTCGAGCGCTTTCATCGCGTCGGTGCGGTGCTGGCGGAGCGTCACCTTCGCCTGCTCGGTCTTATCGCCTGCGATCTTTGAGAGTTGAGTGCGGCGCTCACTCGTAAGCTCGGGGAACGAGATACGGAGCCCCTGGTCGTCAGTCGAAACGCCGATGCCGAGGTCGGCGTCGGTAATACCCTTCTCTATCACCTTCAGGAGCTCCTTATCCCACGGGATGATGCGGAGCGTACGAGCATCTTCGACCGAGACATTCGCGAGTTCGCGAATCGGGGTGCGGGTGCCGTATGCCTCAGGCTTCACGCCATCGAGAAGCGTCGGTGTCGCACGCCCCGTGCGTACACCCGAGAGCTCGCGCGCGAGCCACTCTTCGGTCTCTTGTATCTTGCTCTTCAGTGGTGAAAAATCGTATGCCATGCCACCACTATATCAAATTTTTTGGCGTCACAATCGCGAGGTGTTCGAGGATCTGCTTCACCGGCGCGCTTCGGTCGTGGAGATAGCCGCGCAGAATCTGAATCTCTTCCAAAAGCGTACCGGAGGATTTTGTAAGCCCTCTGTCGCGAGTAATGATTTCGATACCGTTTAGAATGGCGATTGCCCGATCGCGATTTTCTCGCCGCTCTTCTTCATCTTTCCCGCTCGCAAGTTTTTTTATCATCGCACTGCGCTTCTCCTTGCTCGCCTTTATAAACTCCTCCGCACTCTCCGGAATGTTGGACGCCGTACGTCCAACATTCAAGACTTGAACACGCGAGCGAAGCGTCGGGAGGAGTCCTCCCAGGGTCGGGAGGATGAGGAAGAGATATGTCCCCTTCGGCGGTTCCTCGAATATTTTCAGGAGTGCATTCTGCGCCTCGTGATACACGCGACTCGCCGCGATGATGATGACTTTAGTCTCACCCTTAAAGGGCGCGCCCGCGGCGAGTTCAGAAACGCGCCGCGCATCGTCAACCGAAAGCAACCCGTATCGCATAACGACGACATCGGGATTGCCGGCAATTTCCATTCCTAACTCTTTCTCCGTCCACGCCTGTGCGACCTCAATCCCTTCCTCTATCTCTGCTTCTATGATAAATGCGTGATGTCGAAGATACCGATCCGCGAGGTGCTGCATGGAACAATTATACCTTCCCTCACCGTCGTTGAAGGCTATTGACATCAGTATACAGTACTGATACAATGGAGTTTAGGTTAGTTAACTGACATAAGGAGTTCTTATGGCACCGCATCTTGTAGGTGTAGTGACGATGATTCTTGCAGGAGCAATGGCCCTCATTGCGCTACCAAGACAAATCGTAAAGAATCACAGAGACAACCGTGTCGGTATTGACTGGTGGATTATAGTTCTCTCTTTCGGCGTGTATGCATCGAGGGCGTTGTACGGTTTTCTCATCGGGAGCTACTTCATTATGGTGCCCGACATCTTGGGAACCATATTCTCATCAGTTCTCCTCTACCAACTCCTCGTGAAGCCTCGCATACGGTTTATCGAGAGACTGGGATGCTAGAAACTATTATTGCTGCTCGGAAGCTGTCTGCTTCTCGAGCAGTTTCCTTTTTATACAATTTATTGTTTCGCCAATATCGATTTCTGGTAGGTATTCAAATGCTTGAGCGCGATGCCGGTACCGCGCGCAACACAGAAGTACGGGTCTGTCCCTAGCTTCGCGACGACGCCGGTACGACGGAACACGAGTTCGGGCATTTGGCGGAGCTGTGAGGAGCCGCCGGTGAGGATGATGCCATTATCGATGATGTCGGCGGCGAGCTCGGGCGGCGTATCCTGGAGCACCTTGCGTATCGCCTGCGTCATCTCGCGCAGCTCGCGCGTCATCGCCTGTACGATGTCGTTGGTAGAAAGTTCGACGGTGCGCGGGAGGCCGCTCATCAGATCGCGTCCTTTTATCGGCAAAGCGAGCTCCTCGTTCAAGGGCACCGCCGCACCTATCTTTATCTTGATCTCCTCGGCGGTTTTATCGCCAATAGCGAGATTGTGCTGCTTCTTGATGTGGTCGACTATCGCGCGGTCAAGCCGGTCGCCCGCGCACTTCACCGAGGTCGAGGCGACGATGCCCCCCAAGGAAATCACCGCAACATCGATAGTGCCGCCGCCGATGTCGGCGACCATGCGCCCCATTGGCTCATGGATGGGAATGCCCGCACCGATGGCGGCAAGGATAGGCTCCTTCACCACGAATGCATTTTTCGCCCCAGCCTTGAGCGCCGCCTCGATAACCGCGCGCTTCTCGGTACTCGTCACTCCCGCAGGCACCGATACGAGCACGGTCGGCTTGAACGGATTTCTCCCGAGCGCCTTGCGTATAAAGTAGCGAAGCATCGCCTCGGTCACGCGATAGTCTGCTATGACGCCGTCCTTCATTGGACGATACGCGATGATGTCGTCGGGTGTGCGGCCTATCATCTGCTTCGCCTCTGCGCCGATAGCGAGGATCTTGTTCCCGCCGAACTTACCGTGCGCCTTCCCTACCGCAACCACCGACGGCTCGTTGATGACGACTCCTTTATTCGGGACGAATACCAGGACATTCGTCGTACCAAGGTCAATACCGAGCTTTGGAGAGAAGAAAGACATGTGCCGTAATGGTACACTACCTCGTATGCAAGGAGAAATGAACTTCATTATCGAGGGCGGTAAGCCGCTCTCGGGCACCGTCGAGACCAGTCGGTCTAAGAACGGCGCGGTCGCCCTCCTGGCCGCCTCGCTCCTCAATCGCGGTACAACGACGCTGCAGAATGTGCCGAGAATCGAGGAGGTGAACCGCCTTATCGAAGTGCTTCGCTCACTCGGCGTCTCGGTCGAATGGAAGAATGCCGACGTCGTCATCACGCCGCCCGAGAATATATCTCTTGCTACTATCGACCGCGCAGCGGCGATGCGCACGCGCAGCATCCTCATGTTCATCGGCCCTCTGGTTCATCTCTTCAAGGAGTTCGAGCTCCCGCAGTCGGGCGGCTGTACGCTCGGTATCCGCACTGTCCGCCCCCACTTTATGGCGCTTGAGAAATTCGGCGTCTCGATCGAGACTCGCTCCGATAATTATCAGATAACGCACACGAAGCTCGTCCCCGCCGAAGTCGTGCTCTATGAGTCGAGCGACACCGCGACGATAAACGCACTCTTCGCCGCCGCGCGCATCGCGGGGACGAGCGTTATCAAATATGCGTCGGCGAATTACCAGGTGCAGGAGGTATGCGGTTTCCTGCGCGCGCTCGGTGTCGGTATCGACGGGCTTGGTACCACGACGCTCACGATACGCGGCGTCGCCGATATCAAGACGAATATTTCATACAGTGTCGCCGAAGACCCGACTGATGCGATGTTCTTTATCGCGGCGGCAATAGTAACCGGCTCCGCCGTCACTATTGCCGCCGCGCCGATCGAATTCCTCGAAGTCGAACTTCTGTTGCTCGAAAAAATGGGGCTCCAGTATTCCCTCTCAAATCAGCGCGTCTCGGAAAATGGCATCACGAAGCTCGTCGACATTTCTCTCAAACCCTCCGAGCTCATCGCCTTCCCCGAAAAGATACATGCGCGGCCTTATCCCGGGCTCAATATCGATAATCTCCCGTTCTTCGCGGTTATCGCAACTCAAGCGAAAGGAAAAACGCTCATTCACGATTGGGTCTACGAGAAGCGCGCTATTTATTACACCGACCTCGATAGACTCGGTGCGACCACGAACCTCTTCGACCCACACCGCATCTCTATTGAGGGTCCGACGCGGCTCAAGGCGGCCGAGGTTATCTGCCCGCCCGCGCTCCGCCCCGCAACCATCATCTTGGTCGGCATGCTGGGCGCCAAGGGCCGCTCGGTGCTCCGCAATGTCTATTCGATAAATCGCGGCTACGAAGACATCGTGCATCGTCTCCAAACACTCGGCGCACATATCGAATCGGCGTAACATACGCCGATTCGTGCTCCGAAATCGCTTTGTCGCGGCGCACGTTATACTTTACCTATGAAATCCATCGGCGAGATGATGCCCGAGTTCGAGAAACGCGCGGCGGCGGCACCGAAGGGCAGGAAACGGCTCACCGAGCGCGGCGAGCTCATGCGCTTCTTCCTCCGCCACCTGAACTATTCGCGTAAGCAGGACGGTCTCGCACCGATGACGATGGCCCACCTCGGCACTGTACTCGAACAGATTCCGACAAAAGATTTGTACTATCTGAAGAGCGTCTGCAGTCAGGCAAAGAGCTTTAGTAAAAAATTCTGGTGGGAGCTCGACCCGACAAAGCACTAACGATAGGCCATCTTTATTTTGTTGTGCCGCTGGGCTATACTAGGCAACATGAAAGAAATCGTGCAAGATGGCGCAACGGTATTGCGCGGCGAGGCGAAGCCCGTCCCCGAAGATATGTTCGGGACGCCGGTACTCGCGCAGATTATCAGCGACATGAAAGAGTCGCTCGACCCCGAACTCGAGGGTGTCGCTATCGCCGCGCCACAGATAGCCGTCCCGTACCGCATCTTCGTCGTGCGAAAGGATCGTACGCTCCCCTTGCCGCCGATTGAGGAAAATGAGACTATCCCGCCGCCACCTCCACCCTCTTACGAGGTTTACATCAACCCCGAGATAGTGAAGACCTCGCGACGGCGAGCGAAGATGGACGAAGGCTGTCTCTCGGTGCGCGGCGTCTACGGCACGACCAAGCGGCACGAACGCGTAACGGTGCGTGCGAGAAATGAAGACGGTTCGCGCTTCGAACGCGGCGGTGGTGGTATTATGGCGCAAATATTTGAACACGAGATAGATCACCTCAACGGAATTCTTTTCATTGACCACGCCGAACACCTAATCGAGATCAAGCATGCCGTCCCTCAATAATTCTCGGGATCTTCGACAATCGCATAAATTTATATACTTCGGTACACCGACGGTCGCGAGCGAGACGCTCGCGACCCTTATCGAACACGGCTTCGCACCCGTGCTCGTCGTGACTTCTCCTGATGCGCCGCGCGGACGCGGGCTTATCCTCACCCCCTCGCCAACTAAAGTGCTCGCGCTTGAGAAAGGCATTCCCGTCCTTACGCCCGAGAAGCTTGATACGGAGGCGATTTCCGCTATTGCCGCCTACGAAGCTGAGTATGGAGTCTGTGTTGCCTACGGCAAGATATTCCCTGAAGAACTCATCCGTACCTTCCCGAAAGGAATACTCAATATCCATTATTCGCTTCTCCCGAAATATCGCGGCGCAACGCCGCTTGAGACCGCGCTCCTTGCGGGCGAACACGAGACCGGGGTGACGATACAGAAGATGGTGAAGGAACTCGATGCAGGCAACATCATCGCACAGGAAGCAACGCCTATCGCTTCGAGCGAGACTGCGCGTGAGCTCCGTCCGCGTCTCATCGAGCTTGGGGCGCGTTTGCTTACTGAGACGCTCCCGGCATTTGAACGGGGCGAGATATCACCCGTGCCTCAGGACGCGTCACGCGCGACGCGTGCATACAAAATAAAAAAAGAAGACGGGCTCCTCTCGCTTGATGCGTCTCCCGAGGAGAATTGGAACAAGTACCGCGCCTATGCTGACACTATCGGCACCTATTTCATGCAAAACGGAAAGCGCGTGAAGGTGACAAAAGCGGAATTCACTCGTGGTGAGTTTCGCATTTTGCGCGTCATACCCGAGGGTAAACGCGAGATGGATTTCTAACGGCCGAAGCGAAGCATCTCCTTGACCTTCGCGTGGCCGCGCTTCCAGAGCGTGCGCGTGCGCCCGCGCGCGTGCCGTATTTCAGCCTCAAGTTCGCTCCGCACCCTGTCTGCCGCGCTCTCAGCGCTCGGCTTCACTGCTTCGGCGTGATACACCCTATCGTTCACGACAAGCCGCGCGACGAGCCGCGTCGGCTCTGACGACCGTCCTTCAGGCGGCGCCTCCTCAAGTTCTATCTCAAGCAATGCCCGCTCGCCTTCTTCACCAAGGAGTCGAAGCGGGGCGGCGAGTTTCTCTTCGAGCAATCTTTCTGTCTGGGGAGAGAGCTGGTATTTCGTCGCCTTGATAGTTATGTTCATATGAGAAAAGTCAGCTGCTAATACTTATCATTTTAGCGCGAGAACGATGTCCTGTCAGGATACGCACCTTGCCTAAAGGCTTCCCTACCCGTAGCGCGATGAGCTCGCGTACGCGATTATTCGCGCGGTTCCCTGTCGCCGGCTCGCGAACCGAGATAAGGAGCGTCTCCCCTTTCTCCTCGACTTTCTCCTTCTTCGCGTCTGGCGTAACGAAAACTTTGAGGTACATTTATTTCTTCGCGTACTGTTCTTGCAGATACGCGACGATGTCGCTCGACTCATACATCTCGACCCCGCGCTCGCGGTCGACCAGGTAGGGTACTTGCCGCTTCCCTCCTCGTGCGACGAGCTCGGCAATTATCGCTTCGTCAGCGATATTTTTCTCCTCAAAGGTTACACCGAGATCGGCTCCAGTATCGAGCACCTTGTGGCAGAACGGGCAGCCCGTCTTTACATACAGAGTCAGCATATCTATGAGAGTATCATACCGCTATCACCATTCCTCGATTTACTTCCCTCGCTAAGCCTCGTACACTAAGGATATGGACATCTTGACCCTTTCGTTCGACGTTTTGATAGCTTTGTTGTCGCTGTGGGTGCTCGTGAAGTTGACCGGCTACGGCGGGCCTATCGGGCAGGCGCTCAACATGGTCGGCTACGGCATCATCACCATTGGCGTCTCGCAATTCATCGAGACCGTCGGCCTCTACTTCTTGGGAGACGCGGGAATGGGCATCGTCGAGATAGTACATTTCTTCCATCATCTCGTTCTCCTTGCCGGTATGCTTCTTGTGTTCTTCGGATTCAAGAAATTGATGAACGAATAATTAAGAGTTGAGAGCCCAGAGCGCGTAGTTCAAATATGAGGCGAAGCTGACCCAAGCGATATACGGCACGAGAAGCCACGCGGCCGGCTGAGACACTTTCGCGAATGTCCAAATCGTGGCAACTATCGAGAACCAAAGGAAAATGATTTCGACAAACGCTGTCCCTAGAGCATGAAGGCCGAAAAAGATAATTGACCAAAGCGTATTGAGTATCAGCTGGCACGCGAATATGCCAACGGCGATTTTTACCCCTCTGCGATCAAATCCATTCTTCCAGACGAGGAACAGGGCGACGCCCATAAGAGCATAAAGCAGCGTCCACACCGGACCAAAGACCCAAGCTGGCGGATTAAGAACCGGTTTTGTAAGGGCGGCATACCAGGTCGGAATTGACGATACGGTAAAGACTGTCCCGATCACGCCCGCAAGCTCGGAAACTGCGACGGAGATAATGAGTTTGAGAGTGTTATTCATACTTGAAACGATACTCTGCTTCCCCACAATCGTCTACCTAAAGACTGCGCGGGACTGTCCTATGGAGATGACTACCTAGGTAGCAAGGGCTACCATTGCCTTGCTACCTGATCAGCCCTCGCCGTGTGAAAGCTGTTCCCGCCTGTGAAGTATAGAAATGATGAACCGCCTCCTAACGGTTCATAGTTAGTGGCGGCTCATAGAAAGTAACGGGAGCACTTCGCTGGCAAGGGGATCACCATAATCAACGAAACGCACCCTACCATCAAATGTACACACATTGCAGTCATTGAAGAGGTCAGATCGTTGCAGGTGTGGCGGAAGCAACGGTTGTTCCTTGAGGAGATCCCTCATGGCATCTGGGTGCCCGATTGGTTCTCCGCGAAGCATTACAATCACGAATCCCCAGACGTAACATCCTATGACTGGTGCAATTGGATATTCTGGATGTTCGCGAGAGATTTGCACCTCACGGCGGTTTGCAATAATACCGCCAAATAGCGTCTCAAGAATCGTCTTGATGAGACTCCCTTCATACTTCTTGAACCGTTGTTTTAGCATCCCTTCAGAATGAGCCCTGAGGAGGATGTAGAACGGAACAAGCGGTCTAATGGGGAATGCTATCTTTACAACCACGTCGCTCATTATGATAACGAGACGTGTACATCCTGTCTTTATTTGCACGATGACCTCCCGTATCACTTGATTGAACAGATATGCCCGAAACAACAGAGAGCTCTTTACGAGCCCGAACTAGATCTTATATACTATGAATAATATGCACTGTCAAATCTAGCTCCGTGAGAACATCACACGGGAGCCTCCCCGGCCTCCTTCTCCGCAGAGTAAAATTGTCGAACCTTGATATAAAAGGAACCCTGCAGCGTGGACACGCGACGCGGGGGCTCAAGGTCCAGTGCTTGTTTGGATAAATAAAAAAGAGCCGCTCGCAACATACGAGCGGCCCATGAATGGTGAATCCAGATCAGGAGATAAGCCTGTCGGCCTGAATTTCGACTCTTACCCCGGCTCGCTCGAAAGCGATCAAGCCCGGCTCAAGGTCAAGCACGTCGCTCCAACTCGCAATCTTCGGGGTAATTCTACTGCCGTCGATTTTGAGGTAGCCGCGTGCCCTCCATGCGGGAAGGTGATTTCTTGTCATCTGTTCCGGCATGGTCCGGTAATAGATGCGACGTTCGCCGATGGCCGCGGGTGTACCCGGTGCCGGCGGCGCGAAGTTCAACTGGATGAAGTTCGTCCCCCAGTCTTCGTCGATACCGGTTGCCTTCAGCTTATAGCGAGCGAGCGAGCGAGCCGACAAGGTATGTTGCCAGCCTGTTCGTACTCTTTATTGTCCCAGTGCAAATCTGCGCGATATTGGATTGCACGCATCGGCGCGCGATTCTCCATGACACCCCACTCGAGATGCTTTGGCCACTTCGGGAACATCTTCTGTGTCTTATCAAACGCGGTCTTGATCGCCTCCTCTTTTTTCTTCATGTCGCCGATACGAGCCCGACATAGGTCTGTATATAATCCTCATCCATCTTAAGCGTCTTCTTGAGTAGCCGTAACGCTTTCTTCGCGCCTTCCTTACCTTCATCGCACAACTCCATCGCATCGTAATACAAATCATCCTTTTCACACATCATATCGGCGATATATCCTGTCTCCCTTTTGGCCGTCATCTGCCGCACCACATGCTCCATCACCGCCTCGGCCGCGAACGCGTCCGCGAGCTTCTTCGCATCGCCTCCCTCCCCATTGCGCATGAGCTCGCACAGCGCGCATCCGTCACATCCTTTGAACACCTCGCGTATCTCAACGCGAGGGTTCGTCGTCAGCCACTCGCTCACACACTCCCACGCCTGATCAGAAATGAATTGGTCCCACGCGTGAATCCAACCGTCCGTCTCCTTCTCCAAGAAATCCTCGAACGCACGCCGGCCGCCTTTCTTGAATGTCTCCTCCGCGCCAGGCGCTATGCCCGGCCAGAGCTCATGCAGGAAATATCGGACGTTCTCCGCATATTCGGCATCAAGTATTCGTCCATATTCACTTATCTCCTCCATCACCAAGTTCGAGTGCTTTGATTTGTGGAAGGGTTACCAGTCCACTCAAGTCACCATACATACCGACAGTGTTCGTGATGACTTTTTTGATTTGCTTCTCTCGTTCGGCCCATATTTTTTCATACGCGAGACGCTCTTTTTTTAATCCATCGTCCATGCTTGCAAAAGCTTCGACAATGGCTTCAACACGCTGGCGGAATTCTACGCCCGTTAGATACGAATAGAGGACCTCCATCTTTTCATTTTTCCCCACTGACATTGCACGCTCACGCGTAACAGATTCAAGATTTGTGCGTAACGCTGCCGCAAGAGCGCCTGCGAGTTGTACGTCGCAGATCCAGACTCCGTCACGAAATACAAAACCTTTTACGTCTTGCGGTAATGCGGTAGACACTATGACTGCAATTTCGGCCTTGACAGCGCGTTGGTCATCCTTGAGCTTTTGTATCCACCCCTCACTCCACGCCTTTGTCCGTTTTGATTCCCAGACAATCTGTCCACACTCACGCCCGGAACGGTCTCGGACTTTTTGTGTGATATCTGCCCCCTTAACACCCTTTGGTACTGGTTGAATGTCGTCGAGAGGAAACTCTGTTTGTAGAAGTTCCTCAAGACTGAGTTCTAAGACCTCGCCCTGCGTCTGTTGAGATCCTTGTTCAAGTTTACGAGCGAGCTCGTCTTTTGCTTTGGTGGCGTCAGTAAGCTGCTTCTTCAACTGTCCGATGATGTATTGGTGTTCTTCTGCTGCCTTCTTGGCAGCATCTTCTGATATTTTCTTGCGTTCTTCATCAAGTTGACGCTGCTTCTCCAGCTCGAAACTTTTTCGCTCCTCTTCGAGCTGATTCTTCTCCCTTCGCAACGAAATCTCCATAGTGTGCGCCTCCTGGAGTTTTGCATCTTTCTCAGCCATCTGTTCCTCTAATAATTTCTTCTCGGCTTCTTTTTCCTTCTCAATATCGTCGATCTGACGTTGCAGCTTCGCAGTATCTTTTTCTACCTGTCTCGATACCCGAGCAAATGCCTCGTCTTCAATCTTCTTGCGTCCTTCTTCGAGTTTCTTTTCTTTCTCTGCTTCGAAATTTTCCCTCTCTGTTTCCAGTTTCTTACGCTCGGCGCGAGCCTCTGCCATTTCTGTGTTTGCCTTTGTCAATTTCTCGTCACGTTCTTTTATTTGTGCCTCAAGAAGTTGAAGCTCTGCGGCTTTTTGTTTATCCGCCTCTGCTTGTGCGTTTTTCCAAAGGGCAACCTTCTCCGAAGCGACCTTCTCTGCTACTTTCTTATTGATTTCCACTTGAGCATTCTGCCGTGCTTCGGCAAGCTTCTGTCGCTCTTGTTCAATCTCTTTCTTCTGTCTTTGCAGCTCTGCTTCTTTCGCCCTGCTTTCTGAAGCAAGAGTCTTTTTGAGCCGCTCTTCGATCTGGTGTGTCAACGCTTCATCGATAGAAATGATCTCGTTGCAATGCGGACACTCAATCTTTTGCTGGTTTTCGTTCATAAAGAGGATCAATGATATTTCCTCACACCCTTGAAGGGGTGGTTTTTGTCTGATTTCTGGTTGATGAATTTGTTGGTTGTCGTGTCGATCTCGACCCATCGTTCTGTTTTTGGGTTGTAAACTTGCTTGCGGTTGCGCACCGCACCCACTCTTCCAGGACCTTTTGGAGGATTAGTAGCCATATTATTTCGCGTTAGATTCTATTAACTCTTCTACCTTACGCTTCGCCTCGTCGAGCAGGCGCTTTGCCTCGGCACGCGCCACATGCGACTCGCGCACCATCTCGGCGATCTTTTGTTGTACCTTATCTGGCAAAACAGGCACCAACATTTCTTTAATACTCTCTTTCGGCACTGCCGTTAAAATCGTGCCTGCACATCGCTGCTCAAGCTGGTAGCGGAAAACGACACTCTTCGCGAGCACGAGCAGTACCTCTGGCAAAATCTCTTTGCTCCTAAACTGGAAGAAGCCCGTGGAGGCAACATGCCCAGATTGTGCCTTATCAACGAGCGCAACCTTCTCAAGTGAGCCCTCGACGCTTGACACGATGACGTCATTTGCCTTAAGTAAGCGCTTCGCGCGGCTCGGTGTCTCCTTACTCACCACCACCGACGCGCCGTCGATAACCCCTATCGGCGCATTAATGTTCGAGAGTTCGACGTAGTTGATCTCTTTATCGGGCTCTTTTGTCGGGTCAAACCGCGCTGGGACATTCTCAATCACGTCTTCAAGTCGCTTGGCTTTATACGCTCGCAACTTCTCCACCAACTTCTCATATCTCGACTGGAAGTATTCGGCGTCGATGCGCCCTGCGGTCTTCACCTCTGACAATTTCGCCACGCTCCACAACTCCCCCGACGCCTTCTCTTCAAAATCCGCCAGCCCCAATTCCTCAAGCAACATCTCCTCGGCTTGAATATATAGATTCTTTGCGTTTTTGAATGCCTTCTCAGCACGAAGGGTTAAAGCGGCTATTTTTTCTTTTTGGTCGACAGAAATATTAGGGACTATGAAATTACGGATGTCTTCCAGATGAAGGTCAGGCTGTGAAATACCCTTGGCGGATCTAATCGCTTGAAATCGGCCAAATTTTGAATTTAGAAAGGTTGAAAGAAAGTACTTGTCGACATCCGATACCCCCTTAAGAACAGCTAAACTAACGAAGATATTAAAACTCGGCGCGCTATCTGGGACAACAGCACTGATTCCGACTGACCCCACTTTGGTAAGCAAAATGTCTCCAACAACTGGTTTGCAACTCTTTAGGATCTTGTCAAATTCTCGCGTTATGAATGAAATGTCCCCATCAAAATTTATTTGTTGCTCTGTGACATCTTTCACCATTAGAAATGGGACTCCGCTTTTTTGATATTCCGGCGTCTGATGAGAGCCATCTGTTACCTTCGTACATAAATCTCCAAGTCTTTGATAAGATAGTTCCTTGATTTTCTCGACAGCGTCTAGATACTCCGGCTGATAGTATTCCGCATCCAGCCGCTTCGCGCCTTCGAGTTCTGATCTTTTGATTAACGAGAAAACGACCATGATTAGACTTTACTTAATTTGTCTTTGCAATCTTTGCAGTAAATAGAATCGTAAATGGTCGAGTCAATCGCGTAATCGGGCATAAAGATCTTCCCGCAGCCGGAACATTTCGGACCAACTGAAGATAAAGATAATGCTGAATTAATCCCTAGAACTGACGCACCGAATTGATATGGGGAACTCCCAACGAACGGGACACGGCGTCCGTCTATTTGTATTTCCTTAATTTGCTTCTCGAGAACCACGATTTTCTTTTTAAGCTCATCGATCTTACCTTCGTCTTTCAAAACAGCGAGTTCTTTCCGTTTTTCAAGAATCTCAAGCATGTATGACTGAAGAACCTCTTTTTCTTTCTTGTCTATTTCAATAGACCTTTCTTGTACCGCTTGAAGTTCGGGGACAACATCTACCCAATCCGCTAGACCTGCAGAAATGTTAAGCATTATGGTTGAAAGATGTCGATCTGTTTCTTCGAGTGCTTTTTTACCTTCTTTCCCAACATTCTTAAATGAAGCGACCCAAGCTCTAATCTGTACAATTTGCTCACGAATAGCTTCAAGATTTCTCAACGCTGACCGCCCCTTCTTCTCTAGAACATTTTCTGTAGCGAGATGACTGAAATCGTTTTTTATAAAACTGCCTGCCACTCCTGCAAATACACTCCCTAAGACTGAAAGTAGCGTGGCAAAAAGAGTATTGCTCTTAAAAACGAAAGCGAAGATTAAACTGACTGTCGTCAGAATGATAAAAATAACTGACCCTGGTCCGAGGAACACCCCTAAAAATCTGCACCAATCATTTTTTAAATTTTGCCACATGTTATTTGAGAGGTTTATCTTTAATAAACCTCAAATACCCCTCCGCGATGTCGTCGAGGTCGGTGTCGAGGACTTTGCGACCCTTGGTGTCGTGCGCATAATTGCCGCTCGCATCCTTCTTATAGACATAGTCGCCCGAGTTGTCCTTGCCCGCCTTCTTTGAGACTGCCATGAAGATCGGATAATCCGCCTCTGGCTCACCCGCCTCGCCTCCCCACTTCTCTAAGAAAAGGACACTCGTTTTGGTGCCGGTGTGCGGCTTGAAAGTGTTGCCGTGGAGCCCGACCACCGCCTTGATGCGCGCCTTATCGAAGAGATAGTCGCGCACATACTCCATGTTGGTGTTGTTGAGGACCCCCTGCGGGAGGACGATCGCCATCCGCCCGCCGGGGCGGAGCATGTCGAGCGTGCGCTCGATAAAGAGGATGTGCCGCTCGATCTTGCCGACCAACTTCCCCTTCTTCTTGCCAAAGAGGTATTGCCGCAGGAGGCCTTGATCCTTGATCTCGCCGGCAAAGGGCGGGTTGGTGAGGATAACGTCGAAGTTGAAATAATGAAAGGTCTTTTTATTCTCGGCGTCGTCGGCGGTGGTCGCCTGTGGTGCAAGCTTGCCTTGGAGCTTAGCGCGTGCGTCGAGAAGCTGGGGCGTCTCGCCCTGCCACTCGCGCGGGTCGAGCGAGTTTAGTTTGAAGAGGTGCGAGCGGCCGTCGCCCGCGATGAGCATGAGTGCGCGCGAGACCTTGGACACTTCATCGGCAAAGTCGATCCCCCAGAGATGCTCGCGTGCATATTCCTGCATTGCGGTGTCAGAGCCGCCGAGGTGCGTATCGCGGACGTAGTGCATCGCGCCCACCAAGAAGCCGCCCGAGCCCGCAGCCGGGTCGAGCACGTCTTCGCCCTCCTTTGGGTTGAGCATCTTCACCGCCATGCGGATCACGTGCCGCGGGGTGAAGTATTGTCCCTTTGCTCCGCGCGAGACCTCGGCGATCAGATGCTCGAATGCTTCGTCGACGATCGATAGGTCAGAGCCGAAGAGACGCGCCTTCTCGAGCTCGCCGACCACGACCGAGAGATGTTCCTGTGAGAGGTCAATGTTTTCTTGATCAAAGAAGGTGCCGGGCCACTTCTTGATCGACTTCTTGAAGAGGTCGTTGATGACGGCGTAGGTCTTGGCTGGGTCGCGATACTTGCGGAAATGCACCTCCTTATCAGGGCGCGTGGTGCGCGCCTCTTGCTCGTCATAGAGCTTGGCGTAGATGAGCTTGAACACTTCGTTAAAGACGTTCCCGCCCGCGTTGGCGAGGACGAGCTCCTCCATCGTAGTGATGAGATCCTTCAGGTCGACATCGGTGCGCGTATATTCAAAATACGTCTTCTTCTCTTCAAGGAGATCATCGATAGTCTTATTGGCGGCGGGCAGCTCGGGGAGCGTGTCGTCGAACTCCTTCGGATAGGGACGATAGAGGATGATGCGCTTCGCGCCGTTGCTCCACACGCCGATCTCCGACCCTTCGGCATTCAAATATCCCTTGAGCTGCTCGATGCCCTTGCTCTCGGTCGGCGCCTTCACCTCGACGAGGATATACGGGGTGATCTTGTCGGGCTTGTACACGACAATGTCGACGGCCTTTGCATGAATCTCGCGCCCGAAATGCACACTCTTCTCGGTATCGATGCGATCCATTGGATAACCGTAGTGCACATTGAGTTTGTGTAGCCAGAGCTGGCGGACGATCTCTTCAGGACGGCTGGTGCCCTTCTTCTCGTCATACACGAAACGTGGCTTGGCTGATTTTAAATCCTTAAGGTAGTAGCGGCCGGGTTCATCTTCAGTAATCTCAAGCACTATGTATACATCCAGACCTTCAAACTCTTTCAAGCCGAAAGTTGCATCAGCATCTTTAAAAATCTTACCGATGACTTCTTCTGCGCGATTTGGTTTCTTTGTTGCCATAGTGTTATGCGATAGCTTGCCACTGACTCCCTTTAAGGACTGATACCACCTTGCCCTTGAGGATTGTCTCGTCGGTAAAGAGGATATTTTGATATTTTGGATTCTCTGGTTTGAGGTACACGTACGGCGGTTTATCTTCAGAGATAAAACGCTTCACGGTGCCTTCATCGCCGATTTCGGCGTATACGATATCGCCAGAGATAAATTCTTTTTTGGTCTGGACGAGGATTGCGTCGCCATCGTCAATGCCGGCATTCACCATCGAATCGCCGGCGATCTTAAGCATGAACATTTCTTCAACAAGTCTTGAAACCTCGTTCGACAAGGTGCGCCACTCTCCCGAAACGCGAATTGCCTCAGCGGGGAGGCCTGCGGTCGTCGTCCCGAGCATGGGAGCGAGTGGTGGCCGACCGATCGTCTGATAGCCGAGGTTGGTGATGGCGATACTGCGCGCGCCGGGCTCTTTCTTTACACAACCACCCTTGCGGAGTTTCTCGAGAAGATCAGTGACTGATTGATTAGAGGCCACGCCGAGATTTTCTCGCATCTCCTCAAACGTCGGCGGGAATCCGCTATTGGTCATGAAATCGTATATGACCTGTAGAAGCTCTTTTTGCCTTTCAGTTACGCCATTTTTCATCAAGTATAGTGTACCCGACTATTTATACAGGTATCTAGTATGTATCTGTTGATAACTAGCCAGACCAGCAAATCGGTCTTATCTTAAGAACCGCAGGTAGAAGGGAGAGTATGGACAGGCACGATTTTGTTCTTGCAAAAAATGCAAAGGAGCCCGTGCTCCGCGGGTAGGACCGCGAGTACGCTTTTCGAAGCTTACAGCTTCAGTACACCTTGCGGATAGTTTGCTTCAAGAAATCGCAAACTATGCTCGCAAGGTCTTCGAATCCTACACGGAAGCCTCCCAGGCTTCCTCCGCGGAGCAGTAAAAGAAAAGACACCCTTTCGGGTGCTTTTCTATTCTGCTCCGAGCGGTGCGAGAGCTTCGAACCGTCATTCTGAACGGGTGGCACTCCTACGAGATGGAGGCTGCCGTAAAGGTGCTCCGGCGCGAGTCGCCCTTTGAGCACGTGGACTGAGTTATCCGCAAAAATGCCCCGGCTGGGCCGTGGGCATTCACGCTCGCTATGGGCTTTTATTATAACCCCTGCTTAGGACTGGCGAGAGGTTATCTCGCCAGTGCCAAACCAAGGTTGGTCTTAGCCAAGCACTTCGCCATGCATCAGGCGAATCCATTGGCACGTCAGCTGACCGTTTTGGATGTTAGCTTCCTTCGGGCAAAGGCCTCAAATAGGTTTATCCACTCCAGTGGCCGGTTTGCCTGATCGGGTGAATTCTATTCAAAATGCCGTTCGGGGTACCCGGCGGTTTTTTCGTTCCGGCCGATAACCAAAAAACCATGAATACCAACGTATTAAGTTATGCCGAGTACCAGAGAAAAGTTAAAGGTCTAAAGACTCCGGAGGACGTCGCAGCGTTCGCCCAAGAGCTGCTCGCCCCCGTGCTCTCAACTGGAGATAGAAATGAGGAAAGCGAGGACGAGCGAAAGGATACCAGGAGTGCCCCTCCTGCGGAGATTACGCGAAAGCGCGTACACCTGCCAAAGGACAAGATGCACGCGCTTCGAAGCATTGCGTCTTCCGAGGTCGGAGTGTTCAGCCCGTGGTTCGATGTCGTTGGAAGCGACACCGAGGCTATGGTCATAAGCCTGTACGCAAAAGGACTTACCACCCGTGACATCTCGAACTACCTGAAAAATATGCACGGCATTGAAATCGCGCAGCCGTCGATCTCGGCGATCACCGACAAAGTGTTTCCGCTGGTGAAAGAATGGCAGTCGCGCTCACTCTCGTCGTGCTACCCGGTAGTATACCTCGACGGCCTGCACTTCAAGGTGCGCGACGCAGGTAAGATCGCTTCAAAGGTCGCATACATCGTTCTTGGTATCAACCAGTACGGACAGAAAGAAGTGCTGGGCATTTGGGTCAGTGAATCCGAAGGCTCAAAGTTCTGGATGCATGTTCTCAACGACCTCAAGAACCGAGGCGTCGATGACATTCTGATCGCATGTGTCGACGGCCTCAAGGGATTCCCAGAGGCAATCAAAGCGATTTATCCGCACACAGACGTGCAGGTCTGCATTACACACCAGATCAGGCACACCATCATGTTCATCCCGCACAAGGATAAAAAGCAATTCTGCGACGAGCTGAAAACAATCTACATTGCTCCGACCGAGGAAGCAGGATTGGAAGCTCTGAAGCAGATGATGGAACGGTGGCCGCAGTACCGCTCTTACCTCAAGAGCTGGGAGACCCGATGGATTGACCTTGCGCCGTTCTTCAATTATCCGCAGCCGATCCGCAAGATGGTGTACACCACAAACGCTATCGAGAATCTCAACAGGCAATTCCGCAAGGTGACCAAGACAACTACCATCTTCCCTCACGATGACGCGCTTATAAAGCTCCTGTGGCTCGCGCAAGCGGACATCACGCAGGGATGGGTGCTTACCACCAGGAATTGGGGCGAGGTGTTGGCACAGCTCAACATCCTCTTCCCGGATCGTGTTCACTTCTAAGCCACGAGCCATCGTCGAAATTAATTAACTAACACGGCCGGGACGATGCCGCACGGCAACCCCAACCAAAAGCCACGGGCACACCGTGGCTTTTGCGTTAGGCTTTGATTTTCTTTCTCACAAGGAGGTAAATGATGCTGAGGACTATGCCGATACCGATTGGCGGAATCGCGTAAAGCACGAGATTAGCGACGTTGAACAATAGCGATGCGCTGGTGTTTAAAATATTAAAGAGCCACGGCACGAGATAGGCGTAGGAAATATACATCAGCAACAGCCAGACCAATGCCTTCATGAGATTGTAGAGCTCCCACATGTCAAAAGCCTTAACGACGATATCGTGCAGGACTTTATAGAAGCGCAGTACGTACAGCAACAGGCCAAGCGTACAGAAAGTGAACGCGCTGTAAAATGCCCGGACAAAGACGCTTGGCTCGGACAGGGGCGCGATGTGCTGCCACTCGAACTT
>JAQVIY010000004.1 GCA_028695415.1 Minisyncoccota bacterium
TTCGCGTCGACCTTTTATAAGCGCAGAGGCGCTGAGAAATTCCTATTCAATGCGACGGTTGTTGTTGCAATCTTGCTCATACTCGCGGCGATAACGAATTTTCTCTTGGTAGGATAACGTTATGACTATCGCTGGCGACTCCTCTGAGCGCTGCAAACTTTGGCGGGAACGGCTCCTGCGTTCTCGCAGCGTGCGAGCTCTTGAACAATTGAAAGAGCGCATTCGTGCTTTCTCATCGGGCGACCGCGTTATCTTCTACGCACTCGCCCTGCTTGTGGGGGTAGCGTCCCTCATCGGCCTCTACGCGCTTGAGCGCTCGCTCCTCATCGAGGTGCCGGCATACGGCGGGAGCCTCGTCGAGGGCGAAATCGGGAGCCCCCAGTTCATCAACCCGCTTCTTGCGATAAGCGACGCCGACCGCGATCTCTCGAGTCTTGTGTATGCGGGTCTTATGGGGCTCTCGGGCACCGGTTCTCTCGTGCCGGTACTCGCGGAGAAATACGAGGTTTCGCCGGACGGCAAGGTCTACACCTTTACCCTCCGCGACGACGCAACGTTCACCGACGGTACGCCGGTCACTGCACAGGATGTCGTCTTCACGGTACGAAAGGCGCAGGATTCTGAGCTCAAGAGCCCCGAGTATGCGAATTGGTCGGGGGTGAGCGTGTCGGCACCCGATACGCACACGGTGCGCTTCGCACTCACGAAGCCCTACGCGCCATTCCTCGGCCTCACGACTTTGGGCATTCTCCCTTCGAGACTTTGGCAGAACATCTCGAACGGAGAATTCCCGTTCTCGAATCTTGAGACGAATCCGGTAGGCGCGGGACCCTTCAAGGTCGCGAACATATCACGCGATGCGTCAGGACTCATCAAGAGTGTATCGCTCGCGGCAAACAAGCAGTACGTGCTCGGTCGGCCGTATCTCGATGGCATCCGCTTTGACTTTTATTCGCAGGACGATGATCTGCGAACAGCAGTGAAGAACGGTACGGCCGAGAGCGCGTATGACGTTCCCACGAAAGGAGCGCTGACTGCTCCGTATGCACGAGTCTTCGGCGTCTTCTGGAACCCGAGCGAAAAGCAGGTCTACGCCCGAGCCGAGGTGCGCAAGGCACTCTCGCTCGCCCTTGATCGCTCGCGCATCGTCGAGACCGTGCTCGGCGGATATGCCACCGCCATCATGGGACCCGTCCCGCCAGGCGAGAGTGTGAAGCAAGTACCTATCCCGCAATCAGACGACACGACAGCAACGGCGGCACAGGTGCTCCAATCGGCCGGATGGACCTATGATGGCTCCGCGCGTCTTTGGAAAAATGCGGGTGCAAAGCAAACGCTCGACCGCATCACGATACGCACCTCGAATGTTCCCGAGCTGAAAAACATCGCGAGCGCCGTGAAGACCGACTGGGAAGAACTCGGGATTCCCGTAGACATCGAACTCTACGAGCCGGGCGATCTCTCTCAAAACGTCATCCGCCCGCGCAAGTACGAAGCACTCCTCTATGGCATGGTTATCGGGCGCGACCAAGACCTCTACGCCTTCTGGGACTCGCAGGAACGCAATGACCCCGGACTCAACATCGCACTCTACGTGAATAAAACCGTTGATGCGCTTCTTGAGGACGCACGCAGTTCTGCCGATGAGGGCCAACGTGCCGCTGATCTGCAGAAAATAGAGAACATGGTCGCGGCGGATTATCCGGCAGCGTTCATCTATGCGCCGGACTTCACGTACGCGGTACCGGCGGACTTGCGCGGTGTGGTGCTCCCCCAGATCATCACGCCGGCCGACCGCTTCGCGACCGTCGCATCCTGGTACCGCTCTACCGATTCGGTGTGGCCGTTCCTCGCACCGAAGAAAAATCGCTAGGACTATTTTTGTACGGGTTTTAGTTTTCCTTTAACAATTTACCCGAATAACTAACCAATTATGAATCCACTACCAACACCTTCGCCGGCACCGGCACCCGCCCCGGAACGCTCCTCGAGCACCGGAGCACGCCCGGCTCGTGATACCCAGTCGCGCGGCGGCAGACCTCCACGACGCTTCGAGCCCGGTACCGGCAACCGTTCGGCATCCGACAACCGCTCTTCAGCGCGGCGCCCGGCGAGCCGCGGTACAGCGCGCCCCGGCGGCGCCACGCGGCGCATCCAGCGCATACTCCGTCGGCCGACTTCGTCGGCAACGCGTACAACCCGCGCTATCGATTACTACCCTGAACCGGCCGGTCCGACGACCGTCCGTATTATCCCGCTCGGCGGTGTCGAAGAGGTTGGGCGCAACATGACCGCCGTAGAGATAGGCGCTACCGGCGACATCATTGTCTTCGATGCGGGGTTCCAATTCGTTTCTGAGGAATCTGCTCCCGGCGTTGACTACATCTTGCCTAACACGAAATACCTCGAGAAGAACGCGTCTCGTGTGAAAGGCGTCGTGATTACGCACGGCCACCTCGACCATATCGGCGGTATCCCCTTCACTCTGCCGCGCTTCGGTACTCCGCCTATCTATACGCAGATGCTTACCTCGGTGATGATCGCGCGCCGTCAGGAAGAATACCCTGATGTTCCGCAATCTGAGATGATTGTCGTCGAGACCGGCCAGACGGTCACTATCGGCTCGACGCGAGTGAAATTCTTCCCCGTGACGCACTCTATCCCCGATTCGATGGGTGCCTCGGTTGAGACGCCGCAGGGCAATGTGGTTATATCCGGCGACTTGAAGCTCGATCATGACGGCACGACCCCGTCCGAACGCGAGTTCAAAACATGGGGAGATATCGGGAAGGATAATAATATCTTCCTTGTCGCCGACTCGACCAACGCTGAGCGGGACGGGTTCTCTATCCCCGAATCACTCGTCGTAAAGACGCTTGAAGATATCATCAAGACCGTCTCGGGGCGCCTTATCATCGGTACGTTCGCGTCACAATTCGAACGCATGATTCATATCATGGAGTCCGCCGAGAAGCACGGCAAAAAAATCGTCCTTGAGGGCCGCTCCATAAAGACTAACCTCGAGATAGCCGAGAAGACCGGCCTCCTGAAGATACGCAAAGAGACATTCATCCAAGCACAGGAGCTTGGCGACTATCCGCCGGACAAGGTCGTCATTCTCTCAACCGGTGCCCAAGGCGAGGAATTCGCGGCGCTTATGCGCATCGCGACCAAGCAGCACAAATACATAACGCTCACCGAGCGCGACACCATTGTGCTCTCTTCATCAGTCATTCCAGGCAACGAGATTGCCGTACAAAAGCTGAAAGACAATCTCTATCGTCATAACGTAACCCTTATCCACTACCGCTCAAGCGATGTCCACTCGACCGGCCACGGCAATACAGGCGAGCTTGTTTGGATCAATAAGCAGGTTCATCCGAATTTCTTTATGCCGGGCTACGGCTACCGCTCGATGACCACCTGTCATGCAAAAGCGATAGAACAATCAGGGTTCCCGCGCGAGAACATCATCATCGCGGACAACGGAACGGTCATAGATATCGAGGACGGCACGCGACTGAACGTGCATAAGCAGCGAGTGCCTTCGGCACCGATGGTCGTAGACGGCTTCACGATCGGCGATATACAGGAGGTGGTGATTCGCGATCGTCAATCGCTCGCTAAGGACGGCATGTTCGTCATTATCGCAAGCGTGAACCTCAAGACCGGTAAGCTCCGGAAATCGCCGGACATCATCAGCCGCGGATTCGTGTACCTACGCGAGTCTCAAGATCTCCTGAACGAAGGGCGTGTCCTTATCAAGAAGACCATCGAGGATTCGACGCGGAACATGAACCCTATCGACCTCGACTACGTGAAAAATAATCTCACGGATGTCATGGCCGGATTCCTCTTCCAGCGAACCAATAAAGCGCCGATGGTCATCCCTGTCCTCATCGGAATGTGATTCGCAGAAAAATGCGTCCCGCTAAAGCGGGGCGCATTTTTTGTATGTTAGACTCGAAAGAAATGAGTCCTCGAGTCATCTTGTCCGTCGCAAATTTTTTCTTTTCGATTTTCTCGGCATTTGCACTCTATGTCCTCTTTCCATATCTATCGACCCTGATGTCCGCCGTGTATGTCGGGATTGTGGTCTCTGCCGGAGGTCTTGTCTCTCTATTGTTCTTCCCGCTCATGCCTCGACTCGCAGCACGCTATGGCGCACAGTCGCTCGCGCTCCTCTTCTCGTTTATCGAGATGATCGCGCTCTTCGTGCTCGCTGCTGCGCCGGGCGCTGCAGCAAGCGTGCTGCTCATCATTATTATCGTGGCGCTCCAGCCATTCCTTTATTATGAGCTTGATCTCCTTCTCGAAGCGACCGGTACAAGCGAGGGATCAACCGGGAAGGTGCGCGCCTTCTTCCTCACGGCGTGGAATCTGGGTTCCTTTATCGCTCCGCTTTTCATTGGCGTCCTTCTCGCAGATTCTGATGCATACGGCCGCGTCTTTATCGCCGCCGCTGCGGCGGCGATACCGCTCACTATCCTTTTTTCCGCGCGACGGCTCCCGCACGGAGAGATGTCAAATCCTTCCCGTATGCGCGATACGATTAGCTGTATCCTCTGCAACCGCGATTTGGTCGCGGTCACTTTCGGTCACCTTGTCCTCTATCTCTTTTATGTCTGGGCGCCGCTCTATGTCCCTGTCTATCTCCACACCGTGCTTGGCTTCTCGTGGAGCGATCTTGGTTGGATATTCTCTCTCATGCTCATTCCCTATGTGCTTATCGAGTATCCCGCCGGATGGGTCGCCGACCGATTCCTCGGCGACAAGGAGATGATGTTCGCCGGCTTCCTCATCGCAGGAGGAGCACTCGCATCGGTCAGTCTTCTTACCTCCGCTTCGCCGCTCCTTCTTGTTCTCTGTGTTCTTCTTGCCTCGCGCTGCGGTGCTGCGCTCGTCGAGGGCATGACCGAGGGTCACTTCTTCCGTAGCGTTTCCGAGCGAGATGTGAATTCGGTAAGCATCTTCCGCGGCGTGTGGCCGCTCGCTTATGTCGTCGCACCCATCATCGGTAGTGCCATCCTTTATGTCAGCGATTATCAGGTGCTCTTTTTGCTCACCGGCGGATTCGTCGCCGTCGCGGGCGTCATCGCAACGCTTTTTGTAAAAGACTTCAAGTAATAAGCCTCTCCTCCTTGAGTGCTTTGAGTGCTTCTTTCATTTGCGCTCGACGCTCGGGACCGAGAAGATTCACGAGTTTTGCGTGCGAAACGACCCCTTGGGTATACGCGCGCACTATCGCGCCCCGCGCTTCGCGAAGCGAGCCGGCAAATACAGATTGCTTCGTGTACGTCTTGCTTCTCGCATTGTACGAGAAGCCTGAACGCTTGAGGTACGCGCCGTAGTCCATAAGCGCGCTGTACCATTCGCCCGCCTTCCCTCTTGGAAGTACTCGGGTGAGCACTTCGGCAAGCTCAGTATCTTCGACGGCGGAACGTCCCGAAAAGAAATGGTGAATAACTGCCGTACGAATATTGGTTTCGATGACGATGGTGTCCTCGTTGTAGGCGAAGGCGGAAACGGCGCGCGCGGTATACGGCCCCACTCCCGGCAGTTTCTCCAGTTCCCCAACCAGGTTCGATCTTGTCCCGAGGTCGAACCTCGGGAATACTTTTGCCGCTTGATGGAGAAGTTTGGCGCGACGGTTATAGCCGAGACCCTGCCACGCTTTCAACACTTCTGACAAAGGCGCGGCGGCGAGTTTCTTTGCCGTCGGAAATTGTCTGACGAATTTCTTGTAGAACGGTACGACCCGTTCTACCTGCGTCTGTTGAAGCATCACTTCCGACACCAGAATCTTGTAGGGGTCGTGCGTTTTGCGCCACGGCAAATCGTGCCGTCCCTGTTTCTTGTAGTGCGCCCATACCGTTCTTCTGAAACTCGCTATGGTCATTTCGCCTTCGGCCAGTACCGCGCCGCGGGAGGCCAGAGTTTCGTGAGGGGATGCTGCGAACAGTCGTGCGGGCGAGCCGGGCAGACATAGCGGCCGTAAAGCACGAGGCCGTTGTTCACGTATTTCCAATCCTTCTTCGGAATGAGCGCCTCGAGATCTTTTGAAATCTTCGTAAGGTCGTTATGATCGGTAAGGTCGAATCGCTTCGCGAAGCGCTTCACGTGCGTATCGGTCGCAATACCTTCCCAAACGTCAAAGAGTTCGCCAAGAATAACGTGCGCCGTCTTGTAGCCCACTCCTGGCAACTGCGTCAGCTCCGCCTCAGTTTCCGGGACTTTCCCCCGGAACCTTTCAACAGACATCTTCCCCGCTCCGATAATAGATTTGGCTTTGTTGTTGAAAAATGGAATGGACGAGATTTCTTTTGTGAAAACTGCAGGGATCGCTTCTGCGAAATTTTTAGGCGTTTTGTATTTCTTGAACAGTGTCATGGTAAGCTTGTTCACTGCCTTGTCGGTGCATTGCGCCGAGAGAATAACTGCGACCACAAACTGGAAATTCGTCCGGTGCTTGAGTTCGCTTTTCGGTTTCGGATACGCCTTCTTCAGATACGCGACTATCTTCTTCGCGCGTGCCCTTCGTAGCTTTAGCGAAGAGGGGCGCACCTTTCGTTCAGCCAAAGAGCTGGTCATACCAGCTCATCTATCTGCTCCTCGTGCGGGAAAGCGAAGCGGAAGAATATCTGCAGGAGCGCGCCGGCAACGAACATCGTGAGAAGCATGATGCTAAAGAAACCGATGAACGGTATGAAGGCTATGAGCGAGAGCGCGAGCATGCCGAGCATGCCGTCACGCCACAGCACCTCGTCGCGAGCCCTGAAGCGGCGAGCGGCTGCGCTTCCAATAAAGATGCCGGCGTAGAGGAGCGAAAGGAGGGCGAGAAGAGCGTATAGGATAAGCAGGAGAAACGCGAGCCCGACGCCGACGAAGGTAAGCGTGAGCAAAATAATGAGAACCGGTGTCGCGACAAGGATGCCGAAGCCAAGCAGCATCGAGAGCAGGATGCTTCTCGCACTCTTCTCATACGCACGTTCGACCACGGCCTCTGCGAGTCTCGGGAAGAGGCCCGCGAGAAGTCCGGCGAGGATAAGCGCCCCGAAAATACGCGCGAAGAGAAAGAAACCGATGCTTACGAGCGCAAGAATGCGAGAAGTACCGGCATCAGGCAAGTAAGAAGCGCTTGTGTACTTAATGCCGCCCAGTACGGATGAAGAAGCGGGAATGTCTGCCGCCTCGGGCGCCTCATACGTAAGCTTGCCGTGAATAATCGTTTCTGGAGCAATCGTTACATGCCCCGTCGCGGTAACATCTACGTCCCCCGAGAAATCTCCTGCAAGCGAGACGGTATTACCATACAAAACAACTGGCCCCGAAGCGCCATTTGAAAGAGTCGCGTTCACGGCAACGATAAAGGTGCTCCCGAGCGTGCGTGCAGAATCATACACCGAGTAGCCAAGTGCGATGAGATCGCCCATTACCGACCCTTCTGTGTTGATGCTCCCACCTATCGCCCGTACATCACCCGCAACCGATGCGCGCGAGCTCACCGAGCCGGCAAGAAGAAGTTCGTCTCCCGTTATCGGCGCGGCGGTGACTATCGAACCGCCGATAGCCGAAAGGTCCCCCGCTACGGGTGCCGTACTGACGATTGAAATACCGGCGAGATACGTGTTCCCCGGCGATGAACTCGCGGCGACGAGCGACCGTCCCGCTGAGAAAGAGGCGGGGCCGTGCGCAGCATAGGCTCCCGTCGGCAAGAACAGTAGGACGAGAAGTGAGAGAAGAATACGTTGCATGGCAGATTACGCCGAGGGCGGCATCCGCAGATGCGGACCCGGGGCGGGTGGCGAGGCGGCAGGCGATGCGTGGCGCATGTTCAACCGTATCGGCTCTATGAGACTCGCAAAAATGAATATGAGGAGTTCGATAATCGCAGACGCTGCACAATAAATGCAGAATGCGCCAATAAAGAATATCTGGACCAGCGAGAAATAGAGCGAAGCGATGAGCCCAACGAGCGCGAATGCTTGAAGAGCGCGGCGCAGAATTTGGTCGAAAATGACGAGCTCGAGCGCGGCGAGAATGAAGATGACGGCATAGAACAGAACGCCGAATTCTGCGAGCGGGATGCCGAATATGTGCGAATACTGGCTCGTTGCGACAACATTGCAGCCGGAGAGATCCTGAATGTTACAGATAAGCGGAGCGCCAGAAAGCTCGCTTTGGGTCAGATAGATAGAATCCGCGAGCCCGAAAAAGGCAAGGATAAGGATAAAGGCGACCCCTATTCGTTTCATATCGTTTAGGATACGCGCCTCACCTATTCTCTGCAAATGGGTGATACACTTCGGTAATCTCTATGTCTTCTCTTATCTCTTCCATCATCGGCGGAGCAGGTAGCAGCCCGTTCCTGCTTTTCTTCGCGATAGTTATCGGGGTTTTCTTCCTTGAGGACACCACGGTGGTAGTAGTGGGACTCCTCGCTGCCGACAAAGTATTCTCCGTTCCATTCGCTCTCTTCGCACTCTATACCGGCATCATCTGCGGCGATCTTATCCTCTACTGCGTCGGCCGGCTCGCGAGTACGCACCCGCGCCTTGCCCACTTCGTCGACCACGACCTCGTCGCTCCCTTCCGCACGTGGCTCGAGACCAGATTCGTGCTCACGGTCTTCACCGCGCGCTTCATCCCCGGCGCGCGCATGCCAACCTATACCGCGAGCGGCTTCTTCCGTTCACCTCTTTCAAAATTCGTACTCACCTCACTGGGCGCCATTTCTATATGGACGACGCTTCTTTTCTCTATCTCTTTCTGGTTCGGCAATGCGACGGCTGGCTGGCTGGGTCCGGCGCGCTGGGGCATCGCGCTTATCTTCCTTCTCATTCTCTTCTTTGTTGGAAGGCACAATCTGCTCGCCTATCGAGCAAGGAAGAGTGAGCTCAGCGTCACGAACGGCTAGCAAGCACCTTGAGCGCCTGTGTGGATAGCGAGGGTGCGTATATACTGGGCGCATATGCGCGCCCGTCTGCCTCGCGTTATTGCCGCACTTATCCTCACGCTCGCCGCGGGAAGTGCAGGATATATGTTCGGCGTCGACTCTGTTCCGGCGCCGATACGCATTCCCGCTCAGACAGTCTCTGCTCCACCAAAAGATTCCGTACGTATTTTGTACAGCCTTGATGAGAAGCAGAATGACAAAGAGCTCATCGCGCTCATCGACAGCGCGAAGACGCATATTTACTTCGCCATCTATACGTTCACCCTTCCCTCAATCGCCGACGCGCTCGTCGCCGCAAAGAAGCGCGGGGTGGAGGTGCGCGGCGTTATGGATTCAGAGCAAAGCAGCAACAGCTACGGCGCGCCGATTACTAAAAAATTGCTCGGTGCCGGCATCTCGCTCGTGGTCGAGAGGCACCCGACCGGCAACGGCATCATGCATATCAAAGCGCTCGTGACCGACTCGGCGTACGCGGTCGGCAGCTACAACTGGACGAACTCGGCGACGACTATCAACGACGAGATTTTAGAGATAGGCACCGACCCCGCGCTCCGCCAAGCGTATGAGAATGTCTTGAAGAAATTACTCGACGCCTACCGAGGCAACACCGCGGCCGCTAACGCGGCCGCGCACATTTCTATCGGCACAATCGACTATACCGAGGCACCGAACCATATCGGCGAGACGGCCTCAGTGCGCGGAACGCTCGTCGAGGCGTACACGAGCGCCTCGGGAACTGTTTTTCTCGATTTCTGCAAGAGCTATAAGACCTGCCCTTTCTCCGGGGTCATCTTCGCCGATGATGTAAAAGCTTTCGGCGACCTCTCCCGCTACGCGGGACAAACCGTCACCCTTACCGGTAAAATATCCTCCTACCAGGGCAAGGCTGAAATCGTCCTCTCCGATCCTTCGCAGCTCTCACCATAATTGCGCACCCTTCGCTTTTTATGCTATAGTACCATCACTTCCAGTGGCTACCGACCGACTTCGCATTAATAATGAAATAAACGCGCACGAGCTGCGCGTTGTTAGCGCAGACGGCACCAACCTCGGTGTCCTCTCGCTTGAGGCCGCCCTTGCAGCCGCCAAGCAGGCCGGAGCCGACCTGATAGAGATTTCGCCCTCGGCCGTCCCGCCCATTGCGAAGATCATGGATTATGGTAAATTTGAGTACGAACGGAGCAAGAAGGAAAAGGTAGCAAAAGCCAAGGTAAAAGTATCGGAAACGAAGGAAGTCCAGATCAAAGTGGGCACCGGCGACAACGATATGGCGCTGAAGGCTAGAAAGGCGGCTGAGTGGCTCGCCGAGGGCCATCGGGTCCGCGCCGAGCTCTTCCTGAAAGGCCGTTATAAGGGTATGGAGGAGAAGTTCCTCAAGGAGCGCCTTGAGCGATTCCTGAAGATTATCCCCTACGCCTACAAGGTCGCCGAGCCGATAGCCAAGAGCCCAAAGGGGTTTGCGGGTGTCATCGAACGCGATCTTGCCGCCCAAGCGAAGCGAGAAAAGGAGCAAGCAACCAAACAAAATGAAAACCAATAAATCTTATACCAAGCGCATACGAGTCACCCGCAACGGGAAGCTTGTCGCGCGCGCAAAAGGTCAGAATCATTTCAACGCAAAAGAGAGCGGTTCTACCGGTTCAGCGAAGCGCCGCTCGGTTACCCTTACGCTCACGGCAAAAGTTCGCCGCCGTTTCCTCCCCGGCACTGGTGCAAAATAATACTAGGTAGTAATCATTTCTGTATGACAAGAATCAAAGGTGGCGTCCAAGCAAACAAGCGTCGTAAAAATATGCTCGAGCGAGCCAAGGGCTACCGCGGCATCCGCTCCAAGAAGCTCAACTTCGCACACGAGGCGCTTATGCGCGCCGGCCGCTACGCCTTCGCCCATCGTCGCGACAAGAAGACCGTTTTCCGCCAGCTCTGGATTGTGCGCCTCAACGCCGCTATCCGCGAAGCAGGTCATAAATCCTACAGCGTCTTTCTTGCGAAGCTGAAAAAAAACGGCTTCGAGCTCAATCGTAAGGTCCTCGCCGAGTTCGCCTCCGAACGCCCCGAGATCTTCGACAGAATCCAGAAGCAAGTCATCTAACCCTCCCAACACAAAACCGCCCCGAGAGGGGCGGTTTTGTTATATTCTCTTCACTCCGCTTTTCGTAATCTCCCAAGTCTCTCCTGCTTCGGGAACGACGGCATTACCGCCCAGGTAGTCGTGGATGCGTTGCGCGAGGAAGCGCTCAGCGGCAGGCTCACCAAGCGCGGTAAAGATAGTCTTGGTGCGCTTGCCAGCGAGTGCAGCTTCGGCGAACTTGAGGAGCTCATCACGGTCAGCGTGCGCCGACCAGCCCTCGAGATTTTCTACCGCGGCCCGTATCGTCACTTCTTCTCCACCAATACGGACGCTTTTCGCCCCCTCCATCATCCGCCGTCCTGGGCTTCCTGGTGCTTGATAGCCGATGATGAGAAGCGTGCTTGCGGAGTCGGGCAGATAGCGTGCCTCCCAACGGCCGATGCGCCCACCATGGCTCATACCCGCGCCAGCGATGATAATTTTTGATCCTGATATGTTCTCTATTGCTCTCGACTCTTCGGGTCGGAGCGTCTGCTTCAAGAATGGAAATGAGAAGACGCTCCCCTCGCGTTTCATCTCGTCTTCTGTCTCCTGTTTGAAATAGGTCATCCCCCACTTCTCATACACCGCCGTCACTTTTATCGCGAGCGGCGAGTCAAGGAACACGGGAACTTCGGGCAACTCTTTTGCAGAGAAGAAATTAGAGAGCTCATAGAGCATGAGTTGCGTGCGCTCGAGCGAGAAAGCGGGAATGAGTATCGTCCCTCCTCTTTCAATCGCGCGTGCAAGCGTATTACGCAAAACATCAACACGTTCCTTTCGGGATGGATGATTTCGATCACCATACACGCTCTCCATAAGAAGTGCATCGGCATCGGGCACCGGCTCCCAATCAGGGAGGAGTGGTGAGGGTGAGTTGCCAATATCGCCCGTAAGCGCGAGCACCGTGCCGTCGTCGCCGGTAATGCGCACGCTCGCGGAGCCGAGGATATGGCCGGTATTGCGCAGATATATCGATAGCCCTGGAGCAGCCTCTTTTTCGATATGGTAGTCGAGCGTTTCGACGAGCGAGAACACAGTCTCTACATCCACGTCGCTATACAATGGCTCCCTGCCGAGTCGTAGAGCCTCCTCTTGTAATATATTCACCGAATCGAGCAATATGAGTGCCGCAAGATCGCGCGTCGGCGGAGTCATGAAGATCTTTCCCTTGAAGCCGTCTCTCACGAGCTTTGGGATACGGCCGACATGGTCGAGATGCGAGTGCGTAACGACGAGTGCATCAATGTTTCTCGGATCATACGGAAACGGACCATACACTTCCTCTACGGCAACATCCGCGCCCTGCTCGATACCGCAGTCAATCAATATCTTTCCGTGCTCGTTTTCCACTAAAAAATTAGAGCCGGTCACTTTCCCCGCTCCGCCACAAAAGCTCAATCGCAATGACATATGAGCACTGTACCATGCAGCCCCTCGCTATTGCTCGGGACGCGCAGCCCCTCGCTATTGCTCGGGACGCAAAAACCCTCATCTCGAGGAGATGAGGGTTTTTGCGGAACTGTCCTCTCTAGCAACTTTAGTGCTAGGTGGGAGTAACAACGGATGCTATCGGATTTCCTTACGGAATTCGCCAAGCAGACCAGAATGCTGATTTCCCGTGCGAGAATCAAGTTGCGTTTTCAAGAACAGCTCCATCTATAAGTATACTCCCCCGCACAAGGGAGGGCTGTGGAAAACAAATTAGAACACCTCCTCGGCGTTTATGAAGTTGAAGTCGTTGCGCTTGTAAGCAAAGAGCTCGTTTTCAGAAAAAAACCGCGCCACTTCCTTTATGCCATTGTCGACGCTGTCGGACGCATGCACGATGTTCGACTGCATTGAGAGTGAGAAATCGCCGCGGATAGTTCCCGCTGCCGCCTCAAACCCCTTGGTCGGCCCAACGATAAGTCGCGTCGCCGCGACAGCCTCGATGCCCGAGAGCACCATCACCACGACCGGCGATGCTTTCATAAAGTTCTTGATGCCCTCAAAGAACGGCTTGTCCTTGATGTGTTCGTAATGTGCTTCGAGAAGTACATCCTGGAGTTCCACCATCTTCATGCCGATTATCTTGAGCCCTTTGCGCTCGAAACGGCTGACCACATCTCCCACGAGCCCGCGCTGTATCGCGTCCGGCTTCAAGATGATAAGCGTCCTTTCTTCTTTCGGATGTGTCATAGATAAAAAAATAAATGCCGGAACGGCTATGCAGCTAAGTATAGACTTGAATCAGCTTTGGGCAAGTTCGAGAACCGCATCGAGTACGAACGGTATTTGCGCATAAGCATCACCATTGAAATGGCTCTGTGCATGTTCGATGATGACTTTCGACCCAAGCTCGAGCTCAAAACGCTTCGCGTTCTCAAGCGGTACATAAGGATCATCGTCAGAGAAGAATGCGATACTCTTCGGAGCACGAGCACGGACGCGCGCGAGGTCGACCGGCGCTTCGCGCCATTCATCCCAGATGCCTACTTCTTCGTCCTCGCCTAGCGTGAGCGTATCAAAATACCCACCGACATATACGATGCCACCCACAGTGATTGATTCATCGAGCTCAGCGAGATATCGCGCTACAGTCTGACATCCCATCGAGTGACCAACAAAGTACGTATCGGCATCTGGCGTCCCGACTGCCGCAGCGAGTGCGGAAACCCATGCATCGATATGCGGGTGTTCCGAATCTGGAAGTGCGAGCGCAACCGCCGTGAACCCTCTCTTTTCAAGTTCGGTCGAGAGCCATGGGAACCATTCCCTATCCGGAGAACCTCCCCATCCGTGCACAAGAAAGACCCGCTTCATATGGTCACGATAGTAGCTCCTCCCTTCTCGAGCAAGATGGTGTGCTCGAAGTGCGCCGAACGGCTGCCATCTTTGGTGCGGAAGGTGTAGCCGTCTGGCGCGAGCACAACCGCTGCCTTGCCCGCCGAAGAGATTGGTTCAAGCGCGAGTACCATACCTTCCTCCAAAAGCTCCCCCTCGCCGGGTCGCCCAAAGTTTGGAATAAACGGCTCCTCATGCACGAGTTCGCCCACGCCGTGCCCGCCGAGTTCCTTTATCACCTTGAAACCCGCATCCTCTATCTCGTTCTGGATAGCGTGTGAAATATCGCCCACGTGCTTACCGGGAACCGCCGCGGCAATGCCTGCTGCAAGAGCCGCTTCGGTCGCACGAAGGAGCTTCTTTGTCTCGTCGCCCACCTTCCCCACCGACACCGTGATAGCCGCATCAACAACAATGCCATTATGCGTGAGCCCGAGATCAAGCCCGACGATGTCGCCCTCTTTCAACGTTTGTGAAGATTCGTTCGGAATACCGTGCACGACTTCGTCATTTATAGAGACACAGAGCGTCGCCGGGTACGGGCGACGGGCGCCCTCGGGAGTATAGCCGAGGAAGCAGGGTGTATCGCCGCCCTCGCGTATCAGCTGTTCGGCAAGCGTGTCGAGCTCCTCGGTCGTAACGCCGGGCGCGACGCGGGCGCGAAGCGCCGCAAGCACCGCCGCGAGGCGCTTCCCGCCCTCAATAAGATCCCCGCGCTCAGTATCATTCGTGATAATCATCTTAGACCCCGAGCGCCTTGCGGATATCTTCAGCAATCGGCTCGCGTGCTCGCTCACCATCAATCTCGATAAGATTTCCTGACACGCGGAACTTCTCTATCGCCGGTTCGGTGTGCTCGCGATATTCCCTCAGACGCTCATCAATTGCGTTGTCGTCGGCACGACCCTCAATGTCTTTACGGAGAGCGATGCGATGCCTGAGCTCTTCATCAGAGACAATGAGATGTATGACCGAGAACGGGCGGCCAATCCACGCGAGCGCCTCTTGTATAAACTCCGCCTCGGATACTTTCCGCGCGAAACCGTCGAAAATGACACTCTCATCAGCTCCGAGCGAGAAGAGATTCTTGAGGAAGAGGTATTCGGCGAGCCAGTACGGCTGAAGAATACCGGCATCATTGACTGCCTTCACCTTCTGTCCAACCGGCGTATTCTCAGAAGAAAGCGCGCGGAATTGTTCCCCCGGCGTTATCACCTTCCATCCCGTCGTTTGCGCGAGAAGCTTCCCCTGATCGCCCTTGCCGCTTCCCGGCTTTCCTACGAGAAATATCGTGCGCGGTTCCATAATGCGTTCACTCTAACACTTCTTCTATAAAACGAAACCGCCGCATCTTGTGCGGCGAGATTTCTAGTATTCCCTGAGAGACACTTGGGCATCGATCTTATGAGCAAGATCGAGCGCGACCTGCACGGCGATAAGGAGCGCGGTACCGCCGAGAACGAGCGTGGTGACGCCGGTAAGGCCTTGAATGATGCTCGGCGAGACAGCGATAAGCCCAAGGAAGCAAGCGCCAGGGAGCGTGACGCGATTGACGACCTTGCCAATGTACTCTTCAGTCTCGCGGCCGGGACGAACGCCGGGGACGAAGGCACCGGTCTTTTGGAGGTTCTCGGCGACACGCTTCGGCTCAAAGGTGACGGCGGTGTAGAAGTAGGTGAACAAGACTACGAGGGCAAAGTAGACCGAGCCGTACTTCCACGGATTCGCGAGGAAGGCGGTGTACCAGAGCGAGGCGCTCGAAGCGAACGAAATATGAAGCGCGCCGAGCATCGAGAGCACCATCTGCGGGAGCAAGAGGAGCGAGAGCGCGAAGATGATAGGGATAACGCCCGCCTGGAGGAGGCGTATCGGGAGATAGGTCGCCGCGCCCTGCGAGAGCGCTGCACCGCGCATCGCGCGAGCATAGGCGATAGGGATAGAACGCTCCGCATCAGAGACGATGACCACCGCATAGATCATTGCGAGCGCGAGAACGATGAAGCCGAGATAGGCGGGAATATTTGCCGCAGTTGCGGCAAAGAGCGTCTGCGAGATGCTCGACGGAACGCTCGCGAGAATACCTGCGAGAATGATGAGCGAGACTCCATTGCCGATGCCGAACTCTGTCACGAGCTCACCGAGCCACATCAGGAGAAGAGAGCCGGCGGCCACAATCGCGATATTCGCCACAAGCGCCAAGGTGCTTAGATGCACAATGACCCCTTGCCCTTCGAGGAGAAAGAGGAAGCCGATCGCTTGAAGAATAGCAATCGGGATAGTGAGGAGACGGCTCCACTCGATGAACTTCGCACGACCTGCCTCTCCTTCTTCAAAATAAGCCTGTTTCACCTGCGGGAAGATGATGGTGCCGAGCTGCATGATGATAGATGCGGTGATGTATGGACCAACACCGAGCATCACAATCGAGAGCGAAGAGAGCCCGCCGCCCGAGAAGATGTTCAACAGACCGAAGAATTGATTGTTGGAAAAGAAAGCCGCGAGCGCGTTTCTATCGACACCCGGAATAGGCACCGAGGCGAGAAGGCGGAAGAGCGCGAGTGCTCCGATGAGGAAGAAAATGCGGACGCGTATTTCGGGAGAGCCGAAGGCGAGTTTGAGCTTGTGTACGAAAGAATTAAGCATGGATAGTACCGCCAGCCTTCTCGATAGCCGCAGACGCGGCGACAGACAAGTCGCAGTTCTTGATAACGAGCGCCTTAGAGATGATGCCGGTACCGAGAATCTTCACCATCGGGGCACGACCCTTCGCGCGACGAACCAGCCCGCGAGCGAGAAGTGTCGCCGGAGAAACGATCTCGCCCGCCTTGTAATTGAGCTCCAGCTCAGCGAGATTGACCGCCGAGGTTGCGATGCGGTTCGTGCGAACCGTGCGGGCGCGATTCTTGCCGTGACCGCGGCGCTTCGGGAATTTCTTGATCAGGTCGCGCACTTCAGGGCGGATATGGTGCCCCGCGCGGGCAGTCTGGCCTTTGCCGCCGCGACCGGAGGTCTTACCGCGCTTACCGCCACGACCGATGTGCGGATTCTTCTTGTTCTTCGTGCGAGGTGCGAGAGAGTTGAGTTGCATACGAATGAAATTATTTCGCGCGAAGCTTCTTCATCGCTACGACCGTGGCACGCGCGATGGTGAGCTTATTCTTAGAACGCGTGTGGATCTTGGTGACCACGTCGGTGACGCCAGCGAGCTCGAGCACTGTGCGCATTGCTGAACCGGCCACGAGACCACGACCCTTTGACGGGATAATCTCGACCGTAGACGAGGCATACTTAGCCTCGACCTGGTGCGGGATAGAGCCGGACGCTGTGCGAGGAACGGTGAAAAGATGCTTCTTAGCATCGCGAGTTGCTTTGTCTATCGCGAGCGCAGTATCAACACCCTTACCCAAACCCACTCCGACGCGACCCTTACGGTCGCCGATGACGACCGCGATGCTGAAGCTGAAACGGCGTCCGCCTGCCATAACACGTGCCACACGCCGTGCTTCGATAGTGACCGAGTCGAACTCGCCGCGCTCGCGCGGAGGACGGCTCGTACGGCCGCCCGGACGTGAAGAACGTCCGCGAATAGCACCGCGACCTCCGCGCGTCGGCGCTGCTACAGAAGCCGTACTAGCCTCTGTGGCGACAACCTCTGCAACCGTCTCAGGCGCATTCCTCATGCCGTCTTCTACAATCTCTGGTTCCATAGGTGTAGTCATACTATCTAAAAGGCGAGACCGCCAGCGCGCGCCGTGTCAGCAAGCGTCTTCACTTGTCCGGCATACCGATACCCCGCGCGATCGAACACAATCGTCGTGATGCCCATCGCCTTTGCCGCTTTGGCGATCGCCTCACCGACGCCTGCCGCCTGTATCGACTGCGCGCCCTTGAAATCGCGACCGTGAGACGCGGCGAGAGTCTTCCCTGCTCCGTCATCAATAAGCTGCGCCGAGACGAAACGATTGCTGCGGAACACCGCGAGGCGCGGGCGTTCTGCGGTTCCCTTGATGCTTGCGCGCACGCGCAGGTGGCGACGCTTCCGGAGTTCTTTTTTAGTTGTAGGTTTGTGGTTCATACGAAATTACACGGCCTTCTTGCCCTGCTTACGGAGGATAACTTCGCCCTCATAATGGAAACCCTTACCGAGATACGGTTCCGGCGGCTTCACACGGCGGATATTCGCGGCAAACTGCCCAAGCGACTCCTTATTGATGCTCTCGAGCGTCATAACGTTCTTCTCAACCTTCGCGGTAATGTCTTCCGGTATCGGGAGCGTCACTTGATGCGAGAAGCCGACCGTAAGCACGACCTCTTTACCCTTTATTTCCATGCGGTAGCCGACACCATCGAGAATGAGTTTCTTTACATACGGCGTCTCGACGCCCGCGACCATGTTCTTCACGTGCGATGCGTAGGTACCGGTAAGCGCCTTAGCGAGGCGCGAGCGATCCTTCGGAGTGACCATGACACCCTCCGGCGAGACGACAACATCGACTGACGGGTGTACATGCTTCGTGAGCGTACCCTTGGCACCTTTGACGGACAGCTCGCCCCCCGCCACTGACACAGTGGTCTTCCCTACGGCAATCGGTTTTTTCGCGAGGCGGGACATACAATAATTAGTTATCTAGATAGTGAGTGTATATGAATCTACCAAATCTCAAAGAGATTCTCACCGCCGACATTGCTTTTGCGCGCCTCGGCATCAGTGATGACGCCGAGCGACGATGAGAGAAGGCGGGCACCAGTGCCACCCTTCACACGATGCGCTTCGGTAGTCGGTGCATAGAGGCGGCGACCTGGCTTACTGATACGCTTCACGCCGCGAAGCTTCGCGACGCCCTGCTCGTTGTACGCAAGCGTAACAACGACATCTTTCTTCACCTCGCTATCGCCCTTCGCTTTTACTTCGACTGAGGAGAGAAAACCGAGCTCCTTGAGCTTCTTCGCAATAGCGAGAAGATGTGCCGAATACGGCACGACGACTTGAGCCTTGCCAATCATTGCAGCATTCTGCAAACGGATTATGAAATCGCCGACGCGGTCAGTTACCATGATGCTTTCTTTACGCCCGGTATCTTCCCCTCGCGTGCGAGCTCGCGGAACTGGATGCGCGAGAGCCCAAAGGTACGCATATACCCGCGCGAGCGGCCGGTGATGGCGCAACGGTTCTTGAGGCGAACCGGAGAGGAATTCCTCGGGAGCGCCTGAAGCCCGGCAGAGTCACCCGCAGCCTTAAGAGCCGCGCGCTTCGCCGCGTACTTAGCAACCAGTTTCGTCTTTTTGACGAGCCGTGCGAGTTGGGATGTTTTAGCCATAAAAAATAAAGCCCCGAGGAGCGTGCAAGTAATGTATCACCTAGCCTTTATACCGTCAAACTCGACTTGAGCTCGCCACACTATGCCATTGTTTTTCTACGGAAAATACGTAGGCAAGCCATATCGAACCTCGTATAAGAAATGGAGCGCCCACGAAGAGCTGCGAGCTCATCGTGGGCGATTCTTTACGTAACGGGGTATGCGACCCAGCGGCTGAAATCCCCACAACCGCGCCGATACTCCAGCATTTCGTTTGATTCATGCAACAAATAATTGTCCAACAAACTCAGGAATCTCAGTCTTTCTCTGTAGTGCCCATTTGTAGGATCCCTCCGCATGAGTTCCTGAAACCCTGCGATATCTGCACAGAGTAACGCACGCACACGCTGGCGCTCCTCTCTGCTCCAAGTTCTGCTTACTTCAACCTTATTCACTTCGGCCATCATGGATCTCCTTTGCAGTTTGGATGAGGCATCAAGACGTTTAAAGACCTCACCCTGGAGACACTTGTATCCTAATAAAAATACCATGTCAACAAAAACCGCAGCGCCCGTGAGGGCGCTGCGGTTTTTCGTACGAAACTATTTCTTGGCTGCCTCGACAGCGAGCGGGAGACCGATATGGCGGAGGAACGCCTCAGCTTCAGCCTTCGACGTGGCTGTAGTAACGATGGTGATAGCGAGCCCGAAGACGTCCTTCAGGTCCTCATCGCCGGTCTCGGGGAAGATGGTGTTGTCCTTGAGTCCGATAGTGATATTACCCATATCGTCTATCGCCGTGCTCTTCAGCCCGCGGAAATCGCGCGTGCGCGGAAGCGCGATGTGGATGAGCTTATCTACGAAGTCATACATCCGCTCGCCGCGAAGCGTCACCTGCAGCCCGACCGTATCTCCCTCGCGCACCTTGAAGGAGGCGACCGATTGCTTCGCCGCGCGCGGTGCTGCCTTCTGTCCCGTTATCTTCGCGAGCCTATCCTCGATAAGTTCGAGCTGCTTCTTATCACGCTTCTTGCCCACGCCGGTGGAAACGATAACCTTCTCGATGCGCACGCCCTGCATCGGACTCGTATAGCCGAAGCTCTCGGCGAGTGCGAGGTAGGCTGACTGCTGACGATCTTTGGTAATAGACATACGGTATACAATTATTTCTTCACGCTCTTCGCTTTCTTCTTGGTCGCCTCATCGAGAGCCGACGTCATTTTCGCTTCTGATTTCAGAAGCTGTACGTTCGATGCGTCGATAGCGCGCGGGCGCTCGGCGATAGAACCGACCTTCCCCCCGACACCCTTCAGGTGACGCTTCGCGAGCGCAATACCCTCGACAATGACCTTGTTCTCCTTTGGCAGGGCGCGCAGTATCACGCCGGACTTGCCCTTGTCCTTGCCCGATAGCACCTTTACTTTGTCTCCTTTTTTGACTTTCATAGTGAAAAATTAGACGACTTCAGGGGCTAGCGCCGCGATAGAATGCCAGCCCATCTCTGAGAGCTCGCGCGGTACGGGACCGAAGATGCGGTTCCCCTTCGGACCCATCTCCTTACCCTGCTTTTCGATAAGCACGATGGCGTTCTCGTCAAAGCGAATGTGCGAGCCGTCCTTACGACCAAAGGGCTTCACCTGACGCACGACAATAGCGCGGAAGATATCCTTCTTCTTCACGCTCTTGCGCGGCTCTGCGGTCTGGATAGAAACGACCACCATGTCGCCGATGCCGGCATAGCGGCGCTTACTGCTCCCGAGCACCTTGAAGATGCGTGCGATCTTCGCGCCGGAGTTGTCTGCTACTGAAACGATGGATTGGGGCTGCAACATAGTATTATTCGCCGGCTTCTGCGCGGATGGTCTTCGCGGGATCAATCGCGAAGGTCTTCAGCTTCGAAATCGGGCGGGTAGCGACAATAGTCACCGTATCACCGATTTTCGCCGAGTTCCCTGGGTCATGCGCGAGAAACTTCTTCGAGCGCGTAAGGTACTTCTTGTACTTTGCGTTCTTCACGTACCGATCGACCTTGACCGTGGCAGTATCCTTCATCGCCGTCTTTACGACAGTTCCGACAAGTGATTGGGGACGAGTTGTTTTGTTTTCCATAGTATTAGGCGGCCTTGAGTTCACGAGCACGCTTCTCGGTAAGGATGCGAGCGATAGTGACGCGGAGCTTACGCGGCGCATTGCTGTCCTTGGCGCGAGCACCGGCAGCCGAGAAACGCTCGGTGCGAAGCGTCGCGCGCGTATCAGCGAGGAGCTTCATGAGCTCGGTATCCGTCTTCGTGGCCATTGTATCCTTTTTTGTCATAGAAGTAGATAAAAAGCAATGATTAGCTGCGCTCGACGATAGCCACCTTCACCGGCAGCTTCATGCCGGCCTGACGCATGTGGGCACGAGCGACCTTCTCGTCCACGCCATCCATTTCGAAGAGAATGCGGCCCGGGCGCACCTGAAAGACATAGTGCTTCGGATCGCCCTTTCCGCTTCCCATGCCCACTTCTGCCGGCTTCGCGGTCACCGGTCGATCGGGGAAGATGCGGATCCACAGCTTGCCGGTCTTTGCGGTCGCGCGCGTGAGCACCTTGCGGGCAGCCTCGATCTGGTTACTCGTAATGCGGGCGGGCGTAAGCGCCTTCAGCCCGAAGGAGCCGAAAACAACGGTTGTACCGCGTGTTTCAGGACGCTTGAGACGCTTCTCGCTCAAGCGCTGCGTCTGCCACTTACGATGTTTTACTTTTTTAGGAAACAACATATTCAAAAGTATTAGCCGCGCAGCGGTGCCTCAGACATCGCGACTTTCGTCTTGGTGTCCTGGTAGACATTGCCGCGATAGATCCACACCTTGATGCCGATAACGCCATAGGGCAGGTGCGCCTCCTCATGGGCGAAATCGATGTTCGCGCGGAAGGTTTGAAGCGGGATACGCCCCTTCTTCAGCTCCTCCTTGCGGCTCATCTCTGCCCCACCGAGGCGGCCCGAGACCGCGATGCGTACGCCCTCGACCTCGCGTACCGCGATAACCTTCTCAACGGTCTGCTTCAGGACGCGACGGAACGGCATGCGTTTCTCGAGCCCTTCGGCGACCATCGCTGCGACCACGGCCGCGTCGGTCTCCGGCTGACGAACCTCATTGATATCAAGCTTGACCTGCTTGCCAGCGGGAAGCGCGGCCGAAGCTGCTTTGCGAACGACCTCGGTGAGCTCGGTGCGCAGTTTCGCGGCATTCTCGCCGGAACGGCCGATAACGAGCCCCGGACGCGCGGTCGTGACGATAACGCGCAGTTCCCCTGCCGAGCGCTCGATATCGACGCCGCTGGTGTAGGTGCCGCGCAGCTTCTTCTTGAGGAAACGGCGAATAGTCTCGTCGACCATGATGTTCTCGCGGTAACTCTTCTTGTCGGCAGCGAACCAACGGCTCTTCCAATCACGAATGATGCCGAGGCGGTGCGCGTAAGGATGTACGATGTGTGTCATAAAAATTATTTGCCTTTCTTCACCTTCGCAGGCGTACCCTTCTTAGCTTTCGCCACGACAGGCGCCAACGTCACTTTCACACAGCTCTTACGGCGGCGAATGAGCGACGCACGGCCAAAGGCGCGCGGCATATATTTCTTCAACATACCGGCGGTCTCGGCGGTGATCGACTGCACCACGAGCTCGTCAACATTCTCGCCCTGTGCCTTGGCACTGGCTGCGGCACTCTTGATAAGCTTTGCTACTGGGAGAGCGGCGCGGCGCGGGAGAAATTCAAGTGCAGTGAGCGCGGCAGGAACCTTCTTCCCTTTTACGAGGTCGGTCACGAGGCGAACCTTGCGCGGCGACTGGTTATGACTTTTGAGTGTTGCGTTGGCCACCCCGTTAGAAATTACCTCACGTGAGGTCGTGATTGGTTTGTTCTTTTGTGTAAGCTTAGTTTCCATATTTCTAACGGGGCCAATATATTATTTCTTCTTTGCGGGCGCGGGAGATGCCTTCGCCGCCTTCGCTGAAGCGATCTCGGCCTCCTGCTTCTTCTTCTCCATCTCCTTCTGCATCTTACCGCCGTGCCGGATGAACTTCTTGGTTGGCGAGAACTCACCCAGGCGATGTCCCACCATATCCTCAGTCACGAGAACTTCGACATGAGACTTGCCATTATGAACACCAAAGGTGAATCCGATCATCTCGGGGCTTATCTGGCTCCTGCGTGCCCACGTCTTAATCACCCCGGCAGAAGCCGGTTTCTTATCGACCAATTTCTTCAGGAGTTTGACGTCCACGAAGGGTCCTTTCTTGAGTGAGCGTGACATAGGAAGTAATGAAAAGCCCGCGCTGCGGGATAGTTGAAAGATACAGCAAGCCGTCTACAGAGTCAACAGTACCGTCCAAAAACACCCTCATAAATCCTAATCCGTTTCAGAACGTTGACAAATCATGTATCTGATACGTTACAAGAGAAACGCCGCCGGCAAGCCGGCGGCGGGTGGAAAACCGAAAAGAAATCAGAACGGGATGTCGTCCCAATTGGCAATCTCGACCTCCTTGCGCCAGGTCTCGATGAGATTCGCGTCATCTCCGGTGGCAAATCGCGAGAGCTCCTGCCAGGTCGAGTCGGAGCTTGAGGTACGTTCCTTGTAATGGAACTCGGCGATTCCTAACACCTCCTCAGGATTCGGGAGACGGAAGTGCCTGATCCGCAACAGGTTCACGAGCGCCCCAAGCCAGCCATGAACGACGAAGTGTTGCCGGATTCGCTCGGCCATGTCGTTTGAGACGTGCTGCACGATACTCGACAAGAGCGACCGGTAATAGAACGCGGCCACCTTCGGTTGACTGAGGACAGAGCCGACAATGCGATCCCACTCCGTCTCGCTGACGTCCATGATCTCCATCACCCTCATTGCCGTCGTGAGCGCATCCGACCCGAATGAACCCGAAGCCGGATCCGCCGCGGCTTTACTCGCTTCATGCAAGAAGTACGTAACGACCGCGTGCTGCTTGTCATACCACGCAGCAGATTTTGTTGTTGCCATGGTGTCTACCCCCCTTCAGCGATATTGAAGAATTACGGCACCCGAAGGTGCCACCTGGGAAATTTCCTCAGACATATGAACACAAAACGGACTGAAATGCAAAACCCGCGGACTTCGTCCGCGGGTTTTGCATTCTAATCGTGAAATTAGCCCTTGCGCTTCCCATAACGCCCGCTGACGGACGAAAGGGCTCCGCTTCGCTACGCTTGCCTACCCCCTTCTCTTCTTTCCTACCTTTCTTCGCGAAACGATGAAGACATTGCTGTACTTCTTCGGGGTGCGCGTCTTCTGACCCTTGCCCGAGGGCTTGCCCCACTTGGTCTTCGCGCGGCGGAGACCCCTGCCTTGACGACCTTCGCCGCCACCGTGCGGGTGGTCAACCGGGTTCATCGCCGTGCCGCGCACCGTCGGGCGGATACCGAGCCAGCGAGAGCGGCCTGCCTTACCGATTGAGACGAGATTGTACTCCTCGTTGCCGACCGCACCGACAGACGCCCAGGCGAGATCCGATATTTTACGCACCTCAGTAGAGGGGAGCTTCACCTGCGCGTAGCCAGCATCATGTGCGACCACCTCGGCAAAGTTGCCCGCCGAGCGGACGAGTGCCGAGCCGGTGCCCGGAGCGATCTCAATGTTATAGATGGCGGTACCGACAGGAATCTTGCCCAAAGGAAGACGATTGCCAGAAGTCAAAGGCGCATCCTCAGCGACGATGAAGCTGCTGCCGACCTTGGTGTCCTTCGGGACGATGACATAGCGGCGTTCGCCGTCGCGATAGAGCGCGAGGCCGATGAATGCCGAGCGGTACGGGTCATACTCGACCGTCTCTATCTTCGCGGGAATGTTCTTCTTGTCGTACGAGAAATCAACAACGCGATAGCGCTTCTTATGTCCGCCGCCCTGGTGGCGCATCGTGATGCGGCCGAAGCCGTTTCTACCGGCCTGATTACTCCTCTTCGCGAGGAGCGGCTTATAGGGCGCATCGACCGAGAGGAGCTCCTTGTACGGGAGCGTTGTCATGAAGCGGCGGCTCTTTGAAGTTGGTTTGTAGGTTTTCATACTGGATTATGCAAACTGGAGCGTGTCTCCTGTGTTGAGGTACACATATGCCTTGCGACGCGCAACGCGCACGCCGACTCCGCGCTTCGTGCGCATCATCTTCTTCTTCGCGGGGAGGTTTACGATGTGCACCTTGCGGGGCTCGACGTTGTAAATCTCCTTGATAGCGCTCGCGATAGACGCCTTCGTCGCACGCGAGGGTACTGCGAAGGCGTAGACGCCTTTCTCTGTCCCGATGAGCGCCTTCTCAGAGAACCACGGCGCGCTCACAATCTCGTGCGCCATGCCTTCGGCGAGCTTTGTCGTGCGTGCGCGATGCTTTCGCGTTACCGCGATCTTACCCTCCTCCTTCTCTTTCTTTTTGTCTCCGAAGATAGCCATAGTAATTTATTTAGACCCCACGCGAGTAGCGAGCGTCTTGAGCGCCTCCTCCGGCTTCTCGATGATGAGATACTTGTGCGTCATGATCTCAAGCGGATTTAGATTGCGCACCTCCTCGGTCATCACATTACCGAAATTGCTAAAACTCTTGATGGTGTTCGCATCATAGCTCGCCATCGCGAAGAGAGCGGCGTTCTTCTTCTTCGCGACGAGCTTCTCTGCACCTGCGCCCTTCGCGAGATTCGCGAGTGCTGACTTCGCTTTCGCCGTCTTCGGCTCAGTGAATGCAAACTGGTCAACGAAGAGTATCTCGCCGTCCTTCGCCTTCTGTGAGAGCACCGAAAGGAGTGCCTGCGTGCGCATCTTCTTATTGATCTTCTCGCTATAGTCGCGCTCGCTTCGCGGGCCGAAGGTCGTACCGCCGTGACGCCAGATCGGGGAGCGGGTAGAGCTGTGGCGTGCCTGACCGGTACCCTTCTGCGCCCACGGCTTCTTACCGCCGCCCGAGACCTCGGAGCGATCTTTGGTGTGAGCGCGATTCTGGCGCAGGTTCGCCTGCATCGCGGTCGTCACCTGGTGCACAAGGTCGCTTCGCCACGGTGCGCCGAAAATGCTTACGGGAAGCGCAATCGAACCGACCTTCTTACCCTCCATAGAGAAAATCGGTGCTTCAATCGGCGTCGCCACCTTCTCTGTTTTCTTATTCGTCATTTTCTTTTCGGTAGTCATGGTATGAAAATTACTTTGAGACTACTTCGAGGAGCGTGCCGCGGCGCCCCGGCACCGCGCCCGAGACGATGATACGGCCCGCCGTCTTATCGACGACGAGCACCTTGAGATTCGCCACCGTCACGCGATCAGAACCGAGACGTCCGGCCATCTTCTTACCCTTCACGACGCGACCGCCGGCGCGACCGCCGGCACCGCCGATAGAGCCCGGCGCATGCTCGGTGTGCTTCTGGCCGTGCGAACGCGGGCCGCCATGGAAGCCGTGGCGCTTGATGACCGACGCGAAGCCCTTGCCCTTTGAAATACCGGAAATTTGCACCGTGTCGCCGACTGCGAAAGTTGACGCATCAATAGTCGAACCGACTTCAGCCAAGGTATCAGTGCGAAACTCGCGAATAGCCTCGTAGCCCTTCCCCTTCGTGTGTCCGAGGACTGCCTTCGAGATGTTCTTGGTTCGGCGGTCGCCCATCCCGACCTGCACGGCAGAGTACTTGTCCTTACCCTCTGCAGTCTTGACCTGCGTAACGGTTATCGGTTCGGCGACGAGGATAGTCCCCGCGCGAGCGCGGCCGTCCTCCCCGAAGAGTCGGGTCATTCCTTCTTTCTTAGCGAGAATGAATTTCATGTGGTTTTTAAAGCAAATCGCGCAACAGCAAAACGCAGTGCGCGATTTGCCATAGGACCGGTCACAGGCACCGTTCGTAGCTTTAGGAGCACTCTACACGAAGAGGTAAAAAGATGCAAGAAAAACCCGGCGCGGGGCGCCGGGGGCAAAGTTATATCGAACTGATCGTCAGAGATCGGCAACGACCTGCTTGAGTGCTAACGGATGTTCGGCGATATGGCCGCTATCCTTGTGCTCGGTACCGCACACATTACAGAAGCAGCGGTCTTTTCCGTTCAATCGACTACGCAATACCGCCATTTTTTCCAGTGAAGCTTTCTGGTTGTGCGTATTTCGCTCGAAGTAGCCGCGATTGAAGTTCAATGGGTTTATTTTCTTATAGCCTCCTTGGGAGAAGACGTTGGTCACCGCCAGATATCCAGGACAGTCCCTCACAAGACAAGAGCAATAATGAACACCGCGTCCGAAAGGGTCACCACGGAAGAGCGTTGTCATAGGTACCCCCCATTGCTCTGTCTTCTTTTGCGCGTATTTTTCATCGTCGCTTTGTGCTATGCGTGACCATATCATCAGGTATACGCCAAAGAAGAACAGGGTGAACGCCGCGGCATCTTTGGAAAGAAATATCGGCGGTATGCGCTGGTACCAGCGAAATCCTTGATGCCCATCCAGTGTCCATGACGCAAGCGCTGAGCTTGCAACGAATATCGCAAAGGTTACGTACAGAGCCCGAACATACGCCGGCCGCTGGCTTATTTGATACAAAGATCCTTTAGTAGCCATTTCCTTCTCCTAAAACAGTCGTTGGGGGCGGTTCGCCCGAGGTCAAGTCCGTCTACATAGTAGATATATTAAGAAAAACTTAAAAATACTTCCTCATTATTTGGATATAAAGTCTTTATATAAGCCATAAAATCACTATTGGTATAAATAAAGTGACGAAAATCATTGACACTTTTTAGTATTTCGGTACGCTATCGGTATGGAAGACATGGTAAAGAAGCTTCAGAAGCTTGGTTTTAAAGACAAAGAGGCAGATGTGTATCTGGCCGTGCTCCAGCTTGGAGAAGCGACCGTCTCAGATATCGCGCGCGAAGCAAAAATGAAACGTACGACCGTGTATGAATATCTCGATACCCTTCTCACGGAGGGTCTCGTGTCTAAGACAGCTCACAAGAAAAGAACATTGTATGTCCCCGAGCATCCGAAGAAAATCCTCCGTAACTTCGGCAAACGGGAGGCTCTGATTAGGAAAGAGAAGGAAGCAGCAGAAGAATTCCTCCCTGAACTTGAGTCCTTATACGGATTCGCCTCTTCACATCCTGCAGTAAAATTCTATGAGGGACGCTCCGGATTGCTTGAAGTCTATCGACAGATTGCTGAGACGCATACTGTTGTCTACTCGTTCTTTACTCCGAAGAAATTCTACGAAACGTTCTCTCATGAACAGAATGACGCTCTTCTCATGCGACTCCGCGAGAATGGGGCGCAGCTCCATAACCTCATTGAGCACTCCGAGGCAGCAAAAGAACGACTTAGGCTTAAGAAGTACGATGATTTCGTGAAGAATAAGGTCCTTCCTAAAGATTTTCACTTTGAAACCGATCTGGTCATATACGGGGACACGATTGCCCTCATTTCATATCGCAAGATGATTGCCGTTCTCGTCCACGATCAGGCTATTGCGGATCTTCAGAGAAACATCTTCAAACTGATCTGGCAGAGCTTATAAAAATCGGGGCAAAATATGCAAGAAACACACAACCGCCCTTGCGGGCGGTTGTGTGTTTCTTGGCTATCTTCTTCGGTCGCGGTTTCAAAAGTGCCGCAGATGCGAGGCGCAGGAGCAGAATTTCTGGAGACGTACTAGGACGTACGGCGGAAGAAATTTTGCGAACTGCAACGATGCAGATGTGGTGCTTTTGGAAGCGCTTACACCATTTTTACGTCAATGGTGACGCCCGAGGGGAGATTGAGGTTCGTGAGGGCCTCGATCACCTTGGGCGACGGGTTCAGAATGTCGATGAGACGCTTATGGATACGCATCTCGAACTGCTCGCGCGCGTCCTTGTGGACGAACGTCGAGCGGTTGACCGTCCAGCGCTTGATTTCGGTCGGGAGCGGCACGGGGCCGACCACGACTGCGTCGAAGCGGGCAGCAGTATCCATAATCTGCTTCACCGAGAGATCGAGGATCTTGTGCTCATAGGCACGGACGCGAATACGGAGCTTATGCTCAGTCGCCGAAGCGGCAGTCGCGACCTTTTTCGGGGCACGCTTTGCTTTCGGCTTCGTTTCTGTTGCAGTTGCCATATGAGGGATATCGAGAAGTAAGGCTTTACGCAGTGATCTTGGTCACCACGCCGGCACCGACGGTCTTGCCGCCTTCGCGAATAGCGAAGTGCTGCTGCTCTTCGAGCGCGACCGGCGCGACGAGCTTCACCTTGAAGGTGACCGTGTCGCCCGGCATCACCATCTCCTTACCTTCCGGCAGGGTCACCTCGCCGGTGACGTCCGTCGTGCGGATATAGAACTGAGGCTTGTAGCCCGAGAAGAACGGCGTGTGGCGGCCGCCTTCGTCCTTACCGAGGATGTACACCTCTGCGTCGAAGTCAGTGTGCGGAGTGACCGAGCCGGACTTCGAGAGAACCTGACCGCGATGCACGTCTTCCTTCTTGGTGCCGCGCAGGAGGATGCCGGCATTGTCGCCTGCCTGTCCTTCCTGGAGCTGCTTATTGAACATCTCGATGCCGGTGACGGTTGTCTTAGCGGTCGGCTTGATACCGACAATCTCGACTTCCTCGCCAACCTTGATAACACCGCGCTCGATGCGTCCGGTGACCACGGTACCGCGACCTTCGATCGAGAAGATGTCCTCGATAGGCATAAGGAACGGCTTAGAGACTTCGCGCTCAGGCTGATCGAAGTACGAATCCATCGTGTCTACGAGCGCCTTTGCCTTCTGTGCCCATTCATCATTCACGTCCTTAGCGTCGAGAGCCTTGAGACCCGAGCCGCGTATAATCGGCGTATTCGCGCCGTCATAGCCCTGCTTGGTCAAGAGCTCGCGGATTTCCTCTTCGACAAGGTCGATAAGGTCAGGCTCAGCGACCATATCCACCTTGTTGAGGAAGACGATGAGCTTCTTGAGACCGACCTGCTTCGCGAGAAGGATGTGCTCACGCGTCTGAGGCATCACACCGTCAGTCGCGGCGACCACGAGAACCGCTCCGTCCATCTGGGCGGCACCGGTAATCATGTTCTTGATATAGTCGGCGTGTCCCGGCGCATCGATGTGCGCGTAGTGACGATTCGGCGACTCGTACTCAGAGTGGTGGAGCGCGATAGTGATACCGCGCGCCTTCTCCTCCGGTGCGCTGTCGATATTGTCGACGCCTTCGACGCGAGCTGAGTAGCCCTGGTCGGTAAGCATCGAGAGCACATGCAGGATACCTGCGGTGAGCGTCGTCTTGCCATGGTCCACGTGACCGATGGTGCCGACGTTCATGTGCGGCTTCGAACGATTGAATTCTGCCATAATCGGATAATTAGCTTGATAAGTTCACGAAATAAATATCCGACGCCTGTCCTGCGTAGCTTTATGCAAAGCAGGGCGAGTCGGAAAAACACTCCAGGCTCGCAAGCAGAAACAGCCGACAAGCCAAAGAGCGACGCCAAGATGCGTTAGAAGCACTATACGAGAGCGCCGGAAGAAATGCAACCCAGCCGAAATACAACAACAGCCGCCCATGGGCGGCTGTTGTAACACCAATGCGGTGAATGGAATTACTTGCGTGACGCAATGATGTCAGCCGCAACGTTCTGCGGAACCACATCGTAGTGGTCGAATTCCATCGTCATCGAGCCGCGACCCTCGGTCATCGAGCGAAGCGTCGTAGTGTAGCCGAACATCTCGGAGAGCGGCACCTTTGCCTTCACTACCTTGTTCATACCGCGCTCTTCCATCCCTTCTATCTGACCGCGCTTACCCGAGAGATTGCCGGTGATGTCACCCATGAACTGCTCGGGGACGATAACCTCGACGCGCATAATAGGCTCGAGAATCACTGCCTTTGCCTTAGCGGCCGCCTCCTGGAACGCCATAGACGCGGCGATCTTGTAGGCGATTTCTGACGAGTCGACATCGTGATACGAGCCGTCGTAGAGATCGACCGAGATATCCACCATCGGGAAGCCTGCGAGGAAGCCGCGCGACATCGCCTCACGAAGCCCCTTCTCGACCGGCGAGATGAACTCCTGCGGAATCGCGCCGCCCTTGATGTTGTTCACAAATTCGAAGTGGTCATCGCGCGTGACGTTCTTCGCCACCTTCGCCTCCGGATCCACCGGCTCCATCTTCTTCATCTTGATCTTCACATGACCGTATTGACCCTTGCCTCCGGTCTGCTTGATGTACTTCCCTTCTGCCTCGGCAGAGCCGAGGATAGTCTCGCGATACGCCACCTGCGGCTTACCCACTTCAGCGACGACATTGAACTCACGCTTCATGCGGTCGACGAGGATTTCGAGATGGAGCTCGCCCATGCCCGATATAATGGTCTCGTTCGTCTCCTCGTCAGTCTTGATACGGAAGGTCGGGTCTTCATCTGAGAGTTTACGGAGCGCGACACCCATCTTCTCCTGATCGGCTTTCGTCTTCGGCTCGATACGGAGCGACACCACCGGTTCAGGGAACTTAATCTCTTCAAGAATGATCGGGTTCGCCTCGTCACAGAGGGTGTGCGAAGTCTTCGTGTCCTTGAGACCCACTGCGGCAGCGATTTCGCCGGTAAAGACCTGCGCAACTTCTTCGCGCTTGTCGGCCTGGAGCCGCACGATACGCCCGACGCGCTCTTTGGTGCCGGTTGTAGAGTTGTACACGTACGAACCTGCGGTGATAGAGCCGGAGTAGACGCGGAAGAAGGTCAGAGCGCCGACGAACGGATCAGTCTGGAGCTTGAATGCCATCGCACAGAACGGCTCATCGTCTGACGCGTGCCGTTCGACTGGCTCGTTTGTCTTCGGGTTGATGCCCGTAACCGGCTTCAAATCGAGCGGCGAGGGGAGGTAGTCCACGACGGCGTCGAGCACGAGCTGGGCGCCCTTATTCTTGAGCGCAGAGCCGGTATATACGGGGAACACATCGTTGTTGATGACCGCCTTGCGCAAAATAGCCTTCAGCTCGTCGAGCGAGGGCTCCTTACCCTCGAGATAGGCGTTCATAGCCGCGTCGTCCTGTTCGACGATGCGCTCAATGAGGTCGGCGCGATACTTCTTAGCATCTTCGAGCAGATTCGTCGGTATCTCGCCCTCGATAACTTCCTCGCCCATACTGCCGGCAAAGGTATATGCCTTCATGGTAAGGAGATCGACGCAGCCCTCGTGCTGAGCCTCTTCGCCGATAGGTATCTGCATGCGAATAGCCTTCGGAGAGAGCCGATCAAGGATGCTCGCGTAGGAGCGTTCAAAAGAAGCGCCCATACGATCGAGTTTGTTGATGAAACAGACGCGCGGCACGTTCGCCTCGTCAGCGTAGCGCCAGTTGGTCTCAGACTGCGGCTCCACACCTGCCACGCCGTCGAACACGACCACCGCGCCGTCCAAAACGCGCATCGAACGCTTCACCTCGGCGGTGAAGTCGATGTGTCCGGGGGTATCGATGATATTGAAACGGTACTTCTTAGATGTGTCCTTCTTGTCCTTCTCGCTTGTCTTGCTCCAGAAGCAGGTGATAGCGGCGGCCGTGATGGTGATGCCGCGCTCGCGCTCCTGCTCCATCCAGTCGGTGGTCGTCTCGCCCTCGTGCACCTCGCCAATCTTGTGCTGACTGCCGGTGTAGAAGAGGATGCGCTCAGACACCGTCGTCTTACCGGCGTCGATGTGGGCGATGATGCCGAAATTGCGCACTTTCTCGAGAGGATAGTCTCTATTCATAAAGGATTAAGAAAAATAAAAAGCGCCGTGGCGTTCTCTAGAGAATAGCCCAAAGCGCGGAAATTGCAAAGCGTATGCTAGCACGATACTATCGCATACAGGTGTATCAACAAAGGAGATAAGAAATGGAACCGGGTTCTTTAGCACATACGCTCGCTCGAGCAGAATACTTCCTCGGATTGTTGACCAAAACAACCGATCCGGTTTTTTGGGAAGTAAAGAAAATCGAGGAAGCTTTAGCGGCTGTCGCTCTGGCAGCCGAAAAACATTCGCGCTATAAGAATGCTCTTGCCGCAGCCCAAGCAGCTTTTCTCAAGTCCATATAGTCCGCCCAAAACAAAACCCGCCTTTCGGCGGGTTTTATATTCTTACAAAATCACCAGGCGAAGTGGGCATACCCATACGGGCATGCTGCATATGCTTGGTACTTTTCTTCGCTTCGCACCACAGGAGTACTTCCATTTTACTAACGCGGATTACCGCGAAGTAAAATTGGTCGCTCGAAAACTACCAAGCGAAATGGGCAAAAGCTTTGTTGGCATCCGCCATGCGATGCATCTCGTCCTTCTTCTTGATAGCGTCTCCTTCATTTTTCGCGGCGAGGAGGAGCTCGTTGGCGAGCTTCTCTGCCATCGGCTTACCCTTTTTATTGCGGGCCGCATTGATAAGCCAGCGGAACGAGAGCGCGAGACGACGGCTCTGCGGCACCTCGCGCGGCACCTGATAGTTCGCACCGCCGACGCGTCGCGAGCGCACCTCCATAAGCGGCGAAACGTTGCGAAGTGCCGTTTCAAATGTCTCAAGCGGATTCGCACCGCCCTTTTCTATAACCGCGAGAGCGTCGTAGACGACAGCGCGTGCGGTATCCTTCTTGCCGCTCCACATAACGGCGTTGATAAAGCGCGTAAGCGTCTCAGACCCGTACTTGAGGTCCGGTCGCCAGGTTCGCTGCTTTTTTAGTGGTCTACGCATCTTAGTAAGTGTTAGTGAGTCTTCGAGCGTTACACGCACTTAGATCCCGAATAATTTTTGTAATCATAAAATTAGAGGGATATTTATTATTTAGGCTTCTTAGCGCCGTAGCGCGAGCGCGAGCGGCGACGCTTCTCGAGACCACTCGTGTCGAGCTTACCGCGCACGATGGTGTACTGCACGCCGATGTCCTTCACGCGGCCGCCGCGAAGCATCACCACCGAGTGTTCCTGCAGATTGTGTCCCTCACCCGGAATATAGGCGGTCACCTCCATACCATTCGTGAGGCGGACGCGGGCAATCTTACGGATAGCAGAGTTCGGCTTTCTCGGGGTCTTGGTAGTCACCTTAGTACAGACGCCACGCTTGAAGGGCGAAGCGTAGAAGGTCGGGCGATTCTTGAGCGCGTTGAAACCGCGGCCGAGCGCGGGCTTGCTCGACTTCGACGATTTGGTCTTCCTCCCCTTCTTGGAGAGCTGGTTGATGGTAGACATTAGAAGATTTAGAAAGACCCGCGCTCGCGGGATAGAGGCACTATATATAAGAGTGTGGGAAAACGCAACTCCGACACTTGCAGAGCCAAGCTATTCGATAGGTTCGCGATAGGGATCGGTTGAATAAGATTTTGACACGGGAGGAATAGCAGCAGGAGTTATGGGAGTAGGGGGAGTAGGCTTCTGCAGAGGCGATGTCTGGACTCCGACATCAGACACAGGGAACGGCGGCATAGCACCGGGAAGATTTACCGGGATTGAGGGTTCGATTTTGGGACGTGCAGGAAAAGATTGGGTTGCGGGAGACGGAGGTTGAGGTTTTTTTAGCTCTAGATGAGGCTCCTCATGATCTTCGAGCAACGTGCTCGGTTTCGGAGAAACCTGATTTCCGAAAGTTTTCGCCGTGCCCTCCGTAGCTTTTAGCGAAGGATGGGGCGATACGAACTTCGGTGGAAGCGGAGCGATATTTGAAAATGCCGGACGCGGCTGCACCACTTTCGGCTTCGCACTGAGCGCATTGCCTATCGCCTGTGCGAGCGTCGAGGGTGTCGCGACCACTGCTGGCTGCATGGCGGGCCGTACCGGCTGCGGCGTGGCTAACGTCGGGGTAACTGACGGTTGAGTCGGGCGCGGGGCCAGTTTATTCTCGAGATGGAAGAATTTCTCCGGTACTGCTCCTTGGGCCGTCGCTGGATGAGGTGTTGCCGCCGAAGCCTGGCTACCGGCAGCCGCAGGCTGCCGCATCATTTCGTTTCGCAGAGGAACAAATATCTGTTCATTCACCTCGCGCACGATGCTACGGATATTCTCATCCGAGATTGTCGCCTCAGTGCGAAGCGTTTGCACAAAATCATCCGGCGTCTCGACCCCGAGAAGGAGGAGCATAAGCTCACGTTCGAGCACGCCGCCTTGATCGATACGAAGACCATACTTCGTCATCATGTTCTTCGCGACCGTGGTGTACCGCCCCTGCGCAAGGTAGTTGCGAACGGCCGGCGGCAGGGTTTGCATCACTTGTTTGATGCTTTCATCAAGCGTAAGCCCCTGGTTTGATTGCGTGCTATCCATAGATTATTGTCCTTCTCCTGCGGGAGCAGGTGTGGCGGCAGCGGTAGGCGATGGGGTCTTCCCTTCATCACCGCCCGCCTTCTTAAGCGCTTTGCGTAAGGTGTCCAGTTCCTTGTCTTCAGACGATTTTTTCGCATCTTCGCGTATCTTCTTCGCTGCCTCGGTATTGGACGCGAAGTTGATGTACTTATTGAAGAAGTTTTTATCATCCGTCCACAGATTGAGCGCCTGAGCATACTTACGCTTCGCTCCCTTGTCGCCAAATTCCTCAAAGCCTTCAATTTTTTTCTCTTGAGCCTTGATTTCAGCGGCCTTCGCTTGGAATTCTTCCCGTGTTTCCGCTTCCGCTTGCGACTTCTTGAGTTTGGCGAGCTCGTTCTGGGCGATGGCGAGATTCGCCTTCTCATCATCAGTAAGATCTCTCCCTTTTAGATCAGCGGCGTACTTCGTACGCGACTCAATGCGCGCCTTGAGGTCAGCCTTGTAGCCGCCCTTTTGTGCTGCTCCTGCATCAATATTGGAGCCGAGCGGGACGTTCTTCAGCACGTTGGTGCCGCGCACATCAAAGCTTGATGCGCCGACTTTCTCCAACCCTTTCACAAGACCGGTACCCACGAGCGGAACGCGCGCAACCGGAGTCGCACGTAGATACTTCGCGCTTCGTGTAGCAATCCATCCGCCTGAGTTGCGTCCAGCCCATGCGGTGGCACCAAACGTAGCTTTCGCGGCGGTGCGCGAAGCCCAATCGCCACCGAAGGCGGACCACTTCTTCGCGTACACGATGACGAGGAGCAGTGCCGCTATCGCAACGAGGAAGGAGAGGATGAAACCGGCGAAACCCTGGAAGTTGCCGTTCACCCACCCTACCGCGTTCGGAGTGCATGAGCGGTTCGCTGGGTCGGTCGAGACGCAAAGGCCGGTGAGGAAGTTGGCATCAGTGATTATTGCAAGCGCTATATAGAGCATGAGGAGCAGTATCGGCGCGGTGATGGTCTGCTCAAAGAGCTTTTCCCAATAATCCTTCGCCCGCGCGGCGAAGCCGGGTATCGCGAGACCGGCGAACCCGATAGGCGCGATGATGATAAGGAAAAGGAGCGCGACAAAGCGCGCGATGAGTATGAACGCGAGCGAGAACATCACAAACGCTGTCGTCAGGAAGAGAAGTATGCCCATGAAGCCGATGATCCAGGTATTACCCGCCGCAAATATTTCCTTATTTACCGGAACATTGTAGAGCGTCTGGAGCCCGAGTCGACCCATAATCGCGTTTGAGATTGGTTCGCTTGAAACCTGCCCTTTGCCGAGAGCCGTAACGCCTAAGTCAATAGAATATCCCGTCGGCTGAGCGGGTTTCCCCCCGTTTATCTGGGTATAAAATTGTGTCGCGAAAATATTGCCGGTATCGACTATCGCCTCGGTGATGAAGAGCGAGAAGTTGAGAAACACCGCAGCAACGAGCATCATCGGGAGCATCTTCTTGCCCGTGCCATACGAGATCTCGTCGTTCAAAATAGTGGTGATGCCCACCGCAAGGAAGCCGAATATGAGCATAATGTTCCCGATATCGCGCAAAATGCGCCAGCTCACCCCGACAGCGGAGAGCTTGTGCACGTAGTCCCCCATCGTAACGACGGTGTAGTACACCGCGTTATCGAGCGTGATAGCCGCGACGCCGACGAGCCACGCGAAGAGGCTCATGATCCACGCCATAACCCCGCCAAACCCTGCGTCTGGATTCGCCTGGTACTGAACCGGGGTCTCGGTGCCTACGGGCGAAGCAGCCTGCGCGTGCAGTACATACGCCGGACCGAGAACGAGCGCGAGGAATATAAACGAGGATGAGAGGAACCGCCGCATGCTCTAGGGAGGACACTTCGTCGAAGAGTCCAACATGCCGAGGCACGATACCGGCGTACACGATTTTGTTTTGAGCGTCTGTGCATTTGTGCTTATTAGGTTCATCCGGTCGACAAGGGATCCGCCAGTTACATCAAGCGATACGGTAGGCGTGGCGCTCGTGCTCATCGGGAGCGCGATAGCGCCGCCGTTTACGCTTGCGTTCTTCTGTGCATTATCGGTCTCCGTCGGCGTCGGCGATGAGGTGAGAAGCGTTTGCGTTTGGACGCTCAGTGTCGATGCTGCTGAGCTGTTGGCAGACGCCGTTGTATCGAGCCCTGCGACAGAGTTCGCTTGGACCTTGAGCGCCAATGCTTTGGTATTCGCGATGACCGATGAACTTGCTACGGCCGCCGCTTCTTGGAGCGCCGGCGCTATCACACTCGTGATGGCATTTCGTGCCGCAGTCGCCTGCGTATTCGCTTTGTTTATAAAGACGTCGAGACTAGACCACCCTGCCGGATTCGCTGCCGCATCAATAGCCGCTGCGGTGCAGAAGTCTGCGAGACTTGCGGCACTCGAGGAGGCGGTGTTTGCGGCGGTGGCTATCGTCTGCCACGAATTCAGATAGGTCGTGATGTTTGAGAGCACCGACTGGGCTGCAGAGAGGCCAGATGCCGATGCCGATTCTGATGCGCTCGTACTGCTATCGGTATAACTTCCGAGCGCGGAGGTGATTGCCGTAGACCTGGGCCCTCCTCCTGAGCTTGTCGAAGAAGGCGACCCGCCGCCAAGGAGACCGGTCGCGGCGCCGAGCACCTGATCCATAACCGCATTGAGCACCGCACTGAGCGCGCTGTCGAAATCGTTTGCAGAGATAAGCTGGGCATATGACTGGTCGAAACCGGCATCAGCAATAGCCTTGGTTGCATAGGCGTGAATCATCGACCCCGGAGTCACCGATTGAACCGGCTTTCCGTCCTCACTGGTACACGGCGCTTGAGGCTTTACGCCCGTGCTGCTCGTGGACCCGGCTGGGCACAGCGAAAGAAATCCGCCCGATTGAACAAGATCCTGCCGGCGATTAGTCTGCGCCTGCGTCACGTTGCTCACCGCTTGATTCTGAGCCGTCTGATAGAGGATGAAAGGATTGTTCTGTGTTGGGCCGGTGAGTGCGAACCACTCGCCAAGCCCTCCTTGCGACCATGAACCGCCGACAAAAGCGCTCGGGTTCGAAGAATATTTCGTAAGGGTGTTTTGGTTCCCCGAGAAAAAGCCGGCGACGCTCGTTTTCTGAGCATAATCCTTGAGAAGCGCCGACGATATCGCAGAACCGAACGGGGAATTGAACCCGGTTCTCATCTGCTCGATGAAGGCGAGCGCGGCTGAATCTCCGACCCCCTGCAGATGTATCGAAAGGTTCGGCACATAGCTTGGCGCTTTGGAACTATTGGCGCCGTTGATCCAGTTGACGACGCTCTTGGTCATATTCTGGATCGTCTTTTTGATGATCGAGCGTATGAGCGGCATAATCACCAAATCGTTGACACAACTTGCCACAGTTGACCCAGCCGTAGTGCCAGAAGATGTCTCGATTGATATGTTTTTCACCGGCACACCAGAGAGGAGAGGGATCGGAAGCGGCAACGAGCCGAGAAGTGACAAAGCAGCACCACCGAGAAGCCCCCCTACACAGCTCACCGCCGAAGCAGACGCTCTCGGTGGAGCGGCAAAGAACGCCGCCGGTGCAATAAGCGTAACGATAAGAAGGGTTGCTAAGGTGCTTGAGAAAAATCTTTTGCTCATGGTGTTTGTGCTCCCGTTTTCTGGTTTGCGCCGAGATTGGCCATAAGATTTACGAATGACGCTCCTGGCGTACCGTTTTGAAACGTGATGCCGCTTGCGGCATACACGCTCGCGAGCGCTGCGAAGGCGTGTTCCGCCGCGAGCTCCGTTTCTCGAAATTGCTGAAGCGCGAGCATCGCCGCTATCGGATCGCTATTGACTCGGGCAAAGTCATTATCAATTTCGCTCAGGCGCATGATCGCATTCACGATCGTAAGATCAGCGGCAGCGAGTTCTTTCGGAACCGGAAGCACCGCAAGACCGACGGCAGTATTCCGATAGGCGCTCGAAAGGGAGGCGAGGTGCGCGACAGCTGAGGCGTCACTGTTCTCTACCACGTCTTGAAAATATCCCATCTCGCTCTTCGTGACGTCGGTAGCATTCTTCTTGAGCACCGCTTCAGCCGCGACGGCGAAGGCTCGCAAGGCATCAACTCCCTCGCCGGACACCTCCAAGTCCGCTGCCTTCTTGTACGGTGCAGCGGGAGCGAAGTCTTGTGAAAGTTTCGTTATCGTCTGGTCAGCAAGCGCATTCGTCTGCTCGCTCGAGAGTTCGATGCCGCCGTTTATTTGCTTTGCGGCGAGATATTGCATGAAGAAATTCTTTGCGAAGGCATCGGTAATCGTCCCGGGGTCTGTCGCGGGAGTCGAGGTTGCTACCGTCACTTCGGCAATAGCCTTCGGGACGATAAGCCCTTTAGAAACCGCAACCCCATCAGTCATACCGAGCTTGAAGCTGTCCAGAGTATGGGCGTCAGTGCCATAGAGCGTTTCCTCCCAATCAGGGAGTCCGTCGTTGTCTGAATCCTTTGTTGCGATTGCCTGTAAAAGCGCCGTCTCCTCCGAGGCCTCCGCAACGGTCGGCAATTCAATATTCCGCGCAAGCATATATGCGCCAGCGACCAGTGCCACCGAGAAGAGTGTCGCGGCAGTGATTCGCCAGTTTTCAGGAAAGCGCTCCCCCATTGCCCTCAAGTATAGCAGTAGTGCAAGGGAGAGGTAGTGCTCCTATAGGTATAACCTGCAGATATGTAAGAAGTGCTATGCTTTGCGTATGCGTATGCGACTCTTCTCTCTTGTTCTTATTGGCATATCAACACTCCTCCCTGTATTTTCGGTACAAGCTGACACGAGCACGTTTGAAACACTCACCACGAACCTTATGCCCGGCTCTCGAGGAATGCAGGTCATCGTGTTACAAAAAATCCTCAATCGAGACCCTGAGACGCGCATAACAAGCGCCGGATTAGGCTCCCCCGGAAATGAAACCGATATGTTCGGACCGCTTACGAAAGCGGCGGTCATACGATTCCAGGAGAAATATGCCCAAGAAATCCTTGTCCCTGCCGGACTCGCAAGAGGTAACGGCTATGTCGGCTCCTATACGAGAAACAAGCTCAATTCGCTTTCTTCATCTGTCGTGAAAGCGAATTCACTTACCGCACAGGCCACAACAACCGCTGTTGCGGCAGGGATGGATTTCCTGGTACGCGATACCGAAAGAACCGATATATACGCAGGAGACAAGAAATTAGAAGCGACTCAGAATCGTTTCTATGCGGCCATCAATGCCGCAATCCTCGCCGCAAACGCATCGCAAAGCACTGCTACCATAACGCCTCCTACCATAACGATGGCGGATGTGCCGAGCGTTACGATTGGCATGCTCGCCCCGCAATTCGGCACTCCGGGTACGAAAGTCTCCCTGAAAGGATCCGGTATTTCTTCAAAAAGCGTCGTCTATTTCGGGAACACGTATCTCGTCCGTACGGTGAACGTGAACATATTCGGGGATTTTTCTTTTATCATCCCCTCCATTCCACCAGGCCGTTATGATGTGGCAGTACGAACGGGCGATACGGTCTCCAACACGACGATCTTCGTCATAACCGACCCGAAAAATCCTCCCGTGCATATAGAGCGTGTTTCCCCTGTTGCTCTCTCATACGGTGGGACCCTGACTATCACCGGCTCCGGTTTCTTACCGAAAGGTAATGTCGTTATGACAAAATACCAGAAGTTCCTTGATGTTCCCTCGCCTGATAGCACCACGCTCACGGTTGAAGTTGCTCCTGAAAGGTTGCGTGCTTCGGCAAAGGTCGGGAACGGAACGAGGAGTATACCGATGTTTCTCTATGTAGTGAACGATTACGGGTTTTCTGATACGGAAAAATCCTTTACTATGAACCTATGAGAAAGATTCTTCTTACGCTTATCATTCCCTTTTTCATAGTTGCAATCCCTTCTGTCTCGCATGCCCAGGTCCCATTTGGAGGTCTTGTCGTTGCTGAGATCCCATGCACCTGCTCGCCATTTACTTGGCAATTCTTTGCTCCTCTCTTTTTAGGTCCAGTACCAACAGCGGGGCCGCTCGCAGTACCTGATACGCCGTTCATATTTGCATACTATTATTCTCTCCCTACTGACTGGGTACTTGGCTTCTTTACTCCTGGGGTCGAAGCATGTTGGATGTATGCCGTTGCTGGGTGTTTCCCTCTTGTGGTGGAAGGTGCCGTGACACCTTTCGCTGGGACATCTCTTTAGAGAGAGTTGAGCCACACGGAAAGCGGGAGATCTTCTGCACGGGCTTTTTCCGGTAACGTACTGCCTGAGAGCCCGGCTTCCGAAAGATTCTTCCGCACGAATTTTCGTTTGTGAGCGAATCCGGCATGAATAAGTTTGAAAAACATCTCCTCTTCTTTTGTGCTATTGAAATTCTCTCGCGAGATATCACGGATAGAGAGCACCGCAGAGTCTACCTTTGGCGCGGGATTGAACGCGCCCTGTGGAACCGTAAACTCATAGGTCGGCGTGCCGTACGCTTTCACCGAAAGCGAGAGGATTGATTCTTTCTTTGATCGGGCGATGCGCTCTGCCACTTCTTTCTGTACAAGAAGCGTCACTCCGCTTGGTTGATTTCCCGTTTCGAGAAACATTCTGAATATCTCGCCGGTGAGATAATACGGGATATTTGCGACGAGCAGGTACCCTTTCGGGAGCGCGTCGATGTCGAAGGTGCGGATGTCACCATAGAGGAGTGTTAGTGTGCGAGCTGCTATCTCCGGAGCAAATGTCTGTTGCAACTCTTCAAAGAGCTCTTCGTCTGCCTCTAGCGCGATTACATTCTTCGCGAATTTCAAGAGTTCACGGGTGAGCATTCCTGTCCCGGGACCTATTTCAAAAACGGTCGAATCTGGAGATATTCCTGCGACGCGCGCGATACGCTCTGCAATGCGTGCATGCATCAAGAAGTTCTGTCCGAGTGATTTCTTCGCGCGTACCATATGTTGACACACAGTACCAGAAGTGATATAAACAATCCAGTTGTCATCGAGTTCTCATTCAGGAACTCGTCGTTCCCACGAACCTTGAGAGAGGAGAATCACTATGAAAAACGTGCCGTTCATTTCGAGTCTTATTCTCGCCGTCTTGTGCACGAGCCTCGCCGGGTGCGTAGCGGTCATGATTCCGGCAGCAACCCTCGGTGGTGGCGCACTTCAGAACGAAGCGATGAACGGCGGCAAGATGAATGCCGACAGCGCGAAATACAAGCTGCCGCGCACCGTCACCGCCGAGAAATTCAAGTCCGATGCCCGAAGCATCGCAAACGAGACCAACTTCGAGATCGTCAACGTGATGGATATGCAGAGCGAAACGGGCTCGCTCGTTATGCTTACCCTGAATCGCCGCGTCTCCGGCTTTCTCAAAGTGGGCAACATCTCGCTCACCATCTACCTCGGCGCCGACGGCAAGACCGTCACGATCAGTTCCCGGGTATTTGGCCATACCGACGGCGCATCGGCGGACGGCATCATTGCCGATTTCCAAAAGAAGCTCGCCGCGAGATCCTGATTTGCCCAGAAGTTCTTCCGCAGCCTTGCGTCGTTTCGCAAGGCTGTTTTTTATTTCTCAGAAGTATCTACCGCCCGCACCGCCCTCTTCAAAGCGCACGAGTGCACTATCAATATCTGCGAGGAATGATGACGGTTCTGTATAGATATCACTCCCATAAATCTTTCGAACGTGTGCGAACGTGAGGATAAGCCGCTCCTTCGCCCGCGTCATCGCAACATAAAAAAGCCGCCGCTCCTCCTCTTCGTCACGATGCGTATCGCCACCCATTGCCTGATGCGGAAAAAGTCCTTCTTCCATACCACTCACGAACACAGTCCCGAACTCAAGACCCTTTGCTGCGTGGACAGTCATAAGCATCACCCCTCTCTTCTCTCCCTGATCTATCTCATCTTGATCGCTCGCTAAAGCCGCCTCGGCAATAAAGAGCGCGATACCCTCCTTGCCGAGGCTCGTGTCGTAACGAGCAGCAACCGATGCGAGTTCCTCAATATTTTCGAAACGCTCTTTATCTTCTTCACTCCCCTCGTCGAGAAGCGCGCGGCGCATGCCGCTCTTCTCGATAACAAGCTTTACAAACTCAGAGGGTCGAAGTGTCGTGGCAGCGTGCGAAAGTTCTGCAATTATCTTTTCAAATGCTTCTACCTTCATGAGCTCGCCGGCACGAAGCGCATCACGCTGTCCTGCCGCGAGCTTGCCGAGTGTGACCTTACCGATGCCGCGCGAGGGAAACGCAGCGGCGCGCATCTTATCCGCCTCGCGCGAAGGATCCATCGCGAGCCGCATCCACGCAAGCGTATCCTTCACCTCTTTACGCGCGAAGAAATGCGTACCCAAGAGCTTGTAGGGCACGCCAGCTCGAAGAAGTCCTTCTTCGAGCGCACGGGATTGGAAATTAGTGCGAAAGAGTATCGCTATATCTTCCGGCTTCACCCCCTCCTGTGTGAGCGTCTTGATGCGCAGAGCTATCCAACGCGCCTCATCTTCTGCATCTATCGCGCTATGCACCACAATCGGCTCACCGGCGGCTTTATCGCTCGTCGAATATTTCTCTTTTCTGTTCTTATTCTTCTCGATGACGGCATTTGCCGCATCAACGAGATTCTTCGTCGAGCGATAGTTCTGTGCGAGAAGAATTGTCTCTGCGCCGGGATATTTCTTATCGAACTCAAGGAGATTCTCGATAGTCGCTCCGCGCCAGGTATAGATACAATTGTGAGTTGCTATGCCATTCGCAACAAAATTATGCGTGCCTTCGATATCAAGATCGTATACTCGCATCTTCTCTTTCGCTATGCGCTCAACGCGCTCTACGATATCCCATTTCCCTTCTTCATCGAACATTGCCATGCCCCGCCGCAGAGAACCAGCAGGGAGAAATGGGAGTGAGTTGCCATCCTTTGGATTCTTCTTGTGACCGCCAAGACGTGCAGTGCGTACCAGTACTGACTCTGGAAATATGTCATACAATTCACGAATGATACGCTCTATCGTTCCATAGTCCTTATGCGCAGTCTCGAATCGCCAGTTTTGTGATCCCGCCCGCGCAGGACGAACTGAGAACCCGGCGTTACGAAGTTTCTTTTTCCCTTCTTCGTCATTTCCCGCTAACGCGATTCGATGAAGCGTTCTCGTCGTTCGATGGTCGCCACACAACGTCACGACGATATTCTTGCGACCAGCACTCGTATGTCCTTGTGCACGATGGTGAGGATGCGAAATTGAGAGTCCTTCTGCACTAAGAAGCGTTCGCGCCCCGGCGTCAGTATTGAATGACGCAAATATCCTATCGAGGACTTCCTGATCGTGTACGTACCCATGCGTGCTCCCTCCTTTTCGTGCGACAAAAGGAAGTGTTGGGATCATATACCGAAGCGAGAGCTGGTATTCAAGAATGCGTGCGTCCTGTTGAGAATCATGCACACCGATGATCCACACCTCATCTGCATGCTCGTGGTTGCATCGCTGTTGAAACCCAATCATCGGTTTACGCTGGCCCTTCGTATAGGTCTGTGAGACACCGAGGCGCCAACCCTTGCCTTTCTTGTGCATGAGATAGGTGAAAGAAAGCTGCGGCGTCTCACCAAGACGATACCCCGCAAAATGCAGATGGTCTGATGTACTCGTGAGAATCTTCCCCGAACGAGTCGTCACACGTACCAATTCGCCCCATGCGATTCTCGTGGTCACCCTTGTCACACGCGCCGGACGCATATCACCGCTTCCATAATTTGAGAGTACGAGGTCGTCTTTTTTTATCTTTTCTATCGTCCGTGTCGATCCGTCCGGTAGAAGGATATTCGTACCGCCGACGAGACACTGATCAATGTCCCCTACGACAAATACATTGCGATGTTTCGCGGCGAGCATGTTCGCAAGCCGTCCCTGAAGCGCATTTGTGTCTTGATACTCGTCGATGTGCACGTAGTGCCACCGGTCTTGCACGAGCGCACGAATATCCGCATGCTCTTCGAGCAATCGAACGGGAAGCGCGATGAGGTCATCAAAATCGAGCGCCTTTTCCTCTGCGAGCGCCTTTTCGTATCGCAGCCACGCTTCGGCGGTGATACGTCCGCCAAAACTCGATCTGCCCTGTTTCTCATAGAACTCGTTTGCGCGCATACCCTCCCCCTTCGCACGCGAGATGCGCGCGAGGACAGCGCGCGGTGAGAGCTCTTTCGTCTCAACGTCGAGCGCCTTGAGCGCCGAACTGATAACCTTCTCTGAATCGTCGCGATCGTACACACTGAAGAATCGCGGGATTCCCATCCCCCTCCCATAGCTTTCCAGAAGCTCGCGTCCGAGCCCGTGGAACGTGGCGATAAAAGGGAGCGTGGTATCGCCTTCGAGCTGTTTACGCACTCGCTCGCGCATCTCGCGCGCTGCCTTGTTGGTAAAGGTGACCGCCAATATTTTATCCGCCCCCACCCCTTCACGAATAAGATGGTATATGCGTGTGGTAAGAACGCGTGTTTTACCGCTCCCGGCACCTGCGAGTACCGAGACAGGTCCGTCTTTGGCGAGCACAGCGCGCTTTTGAGCATCATTCAATCCTTCAAGGTATTTCACTTTTCAAATATACCCCATTGGATGTCTTTCCACAGAATATTCGTCATAGAAAATGGACCCGGTTACAGAATCCAACGGGGCAAGCCCTAAAAAAAGGCTCTCCACAGGTACCCAAAGAAGCGGTTGACTCCTCCTTCTCCCGAGCTATACTCGCCTTATCGACTGATACGGATGTACTCAAGGGATGGCTTATATACAGCGTATGTAAGCCATTCTTGTATTTAGACCGACTCCCCGCCCCCCTCAGATTCCCATAAAATCCAACCACCAATTCTTCATACTCGGGCTCGTGACCGTTCTTACGGTCACCGTGTTCGTGCCGGATCACGCAAGTGCGTTCTGGCCTTTTTCTACCAACGCGGATGCGGCGGCCAATACGGTCATCCCGAGTTCTTCAACGCCGGTGCTCTCCGCTTCAGTCAACAGTAATCCAAACATTGGCGCACCTATAGCGCTCGCCGTCTCGAGCGATTCGGCCCTCGTCTCATACGGCGGTCCCGCCGGCACTACGGCAGACGTCGTGGGAGCGACGACTCCTGACCGCATCTCGGTCTATGTCGTGCGCAAGGGCGATACGCTCGGAGAGATAGCCGATATGTTCGGTGTCTCGGTAAATACCGTCAAATGGGCGAACAACATCACGAGCGCGGGAGACGTACACGTCGGCGACACACTCATCATACTGCCGGTCTCGGGTGTGAAGCGCACGGTCGTAAAGGGCGATACGCTCAAATCTATTGCGAAAAAGTATGGCGCAGACGTCGATGAAATAGCGACCTTCAACGGACTCGACTCCTCAGATCCACTCATCGTCGGAACGACGCTCATCATACCCGGCGCTGAAGTCGCTCCGGCAGCACCTGCCCCGAAAAGCTCTCCCAAGAAGGTCGGGAATGAACCGTACCGCGGCGGGAGCGGGAGTGTACAAAACGGATACTATTCTAATCCGATTCCAGGTGCCGCGCTTACCCAAGGCATTCATGGCTGGAACGGTGTCGATTTCGGCGCAGCACGCGGCACCCCGATTCGCGCCGCCGCAGACGGCGTCGTCATCATCGCACGCGGCGGGGGCAGCTGGAACGGCGGGTACGGCAATTATGTCGTTATCACTCACGACAACGGTACTCAGACGCTCTACGGCCACATGAAGAGTGTCCTCGTATCGGCCGGGCAATCCGTATCGGCCGGCCAGACTATCGGCTATGTCGGTTCGACTGGCCTCTCGACTGGCCCGCACCTTCACTTCGAGGTTCGCGGCGCCGCAAACCCTTTCCGTAATTGCCCCGTTGGCGGCATCTGCCAGCCTCAATAAGCGTTACTTGCACGCTTCCTCCCAGCGTTCGTTCGCAAAAGAGAAATTCTGATTTCTCTTTTGTCTCACTCTCTTGGTAGTAGGTAGCCTCTATTCAAATCCGAACAAACCGCGTGGACGGTATTGAAGCGCTTCATGGATATGCGCCGGGGTAACAGTGTCAGTGCCGGCGAGATCGGCGATAGTGCGCGCAACGCGCATCGTGCGGTGATAGCTCCGCGGTGAAAGATTCAATCGCACGGCAGACTGAGTGAGCGCCTCCTTCGCAGCGGCAGTGAAGCCGCTCTTTTCATCGAGCTCACGCCCCGAGAGCGCAGCATTCGTCGCACTCGATTTCCCCATACGCTTCGCTGCTTTCGCACGCGCGGCGACCACGCGGTCACGCACGACAGATGATGATTCCCCGTTTGAAAGTTTTGAAAGCGTGTCGTGTGGCACGAGCGGCACCTCGATCCAAAGGTCAAGCCGATCGACGATAGGGCGGCTGATGCGTCGGGCCTGTTTCGCCGCCGCGCGTGCCATCGTGCGAGAATCTTCTGAAAGCGTATCAGCGGGATTCATCGCGACAACTATCATGCAATCAGCGGGAAAAGTGACAGAAGCGCGAGCGCGCGAGACGGTTACCACCCTATCTTCAAGCGGTTGGCGCAACGCCTCGAGCGTCCGCGAATCAAATTCAGGGAACTCATCGAGGAAGAGGACTCCTTTGTGCGCGAGCGTCACTTCTCCCGCCTTCGGGAAAGCGCCTCCGCCCACTATCGCAACGTGCGATATCGAGTGATGCGGTGCGCGGAACGGCGGCCAATGCACTGCTTCGCCATCTTTCAAGAGACCTGCCGTTGAGTGTATCGCGGTTACCTCGAGCATATCGTCATCGGCAAGCGGCGGGAGGATACCCGAGAGCGCGCGAGCAAGCATCGTCTTTCCTGTTCCCGGAGGCCCGTAGAAGACAATGTTATGCCGACCGGCCGCCGCTATTTCGAGCGCGCGCTTTGCGCTCTCCTGCCCTTTCACATCAGAGAGGTCAAGAGCGAGCGGTTGTGCCGGCGTTCGGCGATCACGGAGAAGCCGTGGTAATGGTTTCTCTCCTTTCAAATGTTCCAGGAGTTCGGCGAGGGTCGTTGGGGTGTACACGATCATTCCTTCTGCGAGAAGCGCCTCGCGCGCATTCCCTGGCGGCACAAAAATAGTTGTTACTCCGTGACGTTTCGCAGCGAGCACCTGAGGCAAGACGCCCTTCACCGCGCGAAGGGTGCCATCAAGCGCGAGCTCGCCGACGAGAAGCATCTTCAGAGATGACTGCTTGAGTTCGCCGGCGGCGATGAGGTACGCAAGCGCGAGCGCGAGGTCGTAATGCGAGCCTTCTTTCTTCAAGTCTGCCGGCGAGAGCGAGAGTACGATACGCTTATTCTGCTTCTTGGGCGGCTTATGGCCGGAATGACGTATCGCGGCACTCAATCGATCGCGCGCTTCTTCGACCGCCTTATCGGCGAGCCCGACTATCGAGAACGCATGCAGCCCGCGCGTAAGGTCTGCTTCGACCGTGACCAGCTCGGCATTCGAGCCGACTGGCTGAGCGGCAAGCGTTTTGGCATAACCGCTTTTCTGCACCGTATGCTTTGCACGAACCGATGAAGCTTTCGGCTGTGTCGCATTCATGTGTTTTTACAAATCTTTCACGCAGGTCGTCGCGGCAGGGTCGGCTTCGAGGCGTGCTTCCTCTATCTTCTCTCCACACACGGTACACTTCCCGTACGTTCCATGTTCTATGCGCGAAAGCGCCTCGACCACTGTGTCGTATCGCGCCTCGAGATCGGCCAGAATAGCATTATTGGTCTCATAGCTCGTGACAACATCCGCCTGATCAACCAAATCGGCTTCGACGCCTGTTTCTGACGGTATAGATTCCCAATCCCCCGGCACCGCAGGATTCTTGCGCCCCACGGTTCCCATTTCTGATTCGAGCTTCGTCTTTTCGGCTTCGAGTTTTTTCCTCAAGTGTTCGGTTTTCATGCAGAGATGATACCAGATTACCGCTCAAAGCGAGCGCGAAGTCGCGAGTCGGCGGACTATCTCGGTAAACGCAGCATCGTCGCGCGCAATGATAAGCGTCTTCTGGTCCCAATATCCATAGATAAGCAACGTACGGCCGCTAGTGTCTCGATATGCGCGCGCGTCATGATTAGCGACGGTCGTGTCATAAAACGCGGCGACAGATACAGGCGCGGCTACGGGTGCCGGCGCGGGAGCCGTCGTTGTGGCCTGACGTGATTGTGAAGAAGTCGTTGCTGTTGTCGTCGCAATTTCCGGTACCGGAACAGCAACCGACCGAGGAGCGGGATATTGAGGAAAAAGTTTGGCGAGATCGCGAAGCATGAGCGGTTCCCATGCAAGCATCGCTGCAAACGTGTCGCCATATGAAGCAACGGACAGTATAAAGAACGGACTCTGCTTGCCGTTCACGAACACTACGCCCGCCATGCTCTGCGCAGGCTGTATATTGCGCGTAAGCGCACCAGGCGCCGGCAGAGCTAACGCCGAAAATATGCTCATATTAGAGCTCGTCGCGGTCTCAAGCGACAGAAGGCGGACAGCGCCCTGCTTGATAAGCGTTCCGACCGACTGCGCCATCGCCAGAAGGAGAGCATCGCCGGAGCCCGATATCTGGGTATGCTCATCAACGAATATGGGTGTTGCTATCGTCGGAGCTATCACAACAGGTGGCGCCTCGGCGCTGAGGAGAGCACTGTATGCGATATAGACGCCGACTATACCCCCGATAAGCAGTACACCGCCCGCGATACCGTAGATGAGATTAGTGCGCGAGACATTCTCTTTTGTAGGCACGAGCTCCGGTACACGAGGCGCTTCATCCTGCTCTGCTGCAAGTACCGTAACCGCAGACGCCTGCGTCTCTTTCATTCGCCGGGAAAAATCGCTCGCATACGTCTTGAGCGGTACTATCGGGCGTTCTTCAGAAAGGGCCGGTTCAGTCTTGATCTTGTTTTCGAGCGGTGCCGGAGCGGGTGCCGGTACCAGAGGGAGGGCGGGTGCTTCGACAAGCCGTTCAGAAGATGCGGGTGCAGGCGCTCCACGAAGCGCTTCTTGAAAAGCTTCAGCATGATGGAGCGGAACAAGTTCTGGCTTATCGCCTTTTTGTATCGCCTCAACGTCGCCTCCGAATGTCCGAATGTACTTATCGTCAGCCATTGTCTTTATAATACCGCACACGTCGTGAAGACGTGTGCGGTAGTTGTCGTCCGAGTGCGTTTAGCGCGAAGTGATAGTGAACTTCTTCGGATCGTCGCACATATCAGTAAAGGCATGTGCAACCTCTTTCAGTTTTGCAGACGAAGATTTGCCAAAGGAGATCACTTCGACCTGGCACCCTTCGTGCATATCGAGGTACTGGATGAGCGGGATAAAGTCGCCATCGCCGGTAGCCAGGATAACCGTGTCGAGCTTCGGCGCGAGCTTCACCGCATCGATCGCGAGCCCGACATCCCAGTCGGCCTTCTTCGCGCCATCAGCGAATATCTGAAGGTCCTTTACTTTGGTCTCGATGCCTATCTTGGTAAGTGCCTCGAAGAAGTTCGTCTCGTCGCCGCTCTCGGTCGAGATGACATACGCGATAGCACGCACCAGGACGCGGCCTCCTACCGCCTCTTCGAGCACTTTGGCGAAGTTGACCCGCGCCTTGTAGAGATGTTTTGCACTGTGATAGAGATTCTGCGTGTCGATAAATACGCCCACACGCTGGGCCGGATGTTTGATAACTGCCATATAAATAGGGCTTATGAAAATAACCTACTAAAAGCGCACACATTCATGATACCACCAGAATCCTAGTCAGAAATCGATGAGATGCGCGGAGCGGCCGAGGAGCGGAGCGAGCCGTACTAGAAGGTACGGCGAGCGAGCACCGGAGACCGCGACAAAGCAGCTCGCGATTTCTGACGGATTACTTCTTGAGACCGAGCTTCTTGATCACCGCATTGTAGCGGCGCTTGTCATTCGTCTCGAGATAGCGCAAGTGCGAACGGCGATCGGCGACCATCTGAAGAAGACCTCGGCGGGAGTGGAAATCCTTCGGGTTCTTCTTCAAATGCTTCGCGAGCTCGTCGATCTGCTTGGAGAGAAGCGCGACCTGCACATCGGCTGAGCCGGTGTCAGTGTCGTGGCGGGCAATACCTTTGATAACCGCCGTCTTTTTCTTCGTGGTAAGCATGTGCCGCTACCTTACCACGCCTTGTGAAATTACGCAAGTATCGCAGAATGCGCCGCAAGAAGAGTGCGCACAATATTTGCTACACTTACCCTATGAAAGCTGAGGACGCGAAGCGGCAGTTTCTCGAATACATCGAGATCGAGCGCGGGCGCGCGGTAAAGACGGTCGAGAATTATGACCGCTATCTCTCTCGCTATTTTGAGCAGATGGGGGTGAAAGGTATCGGTGACATCAGCGAACAGAATGTCCGTGAATTCCGCCTCTGGCTCAACCGCCAGAAAGGGAGCGGAAGCGATTCTATGAAGCGCCGCACTCAGAATTACTATATGATCGCGCTCCGCGCGTTCCTCAAGTTCCTCCGGAAGCGTGATATCGAAGCAATCAGTCCTGAAAAAATCGAGCTCGCGAAGCTTCCTGAGCGGCAGCTCGACCTTATTACCTCTGCTGAGCTTGAGCGCCTGCTTAGAGCACCATTAGACGCGTTTGCAAAAGAGACTGATGAGTACAAGAAGATTGCTTATCTGCGCGACGCCGCTATCCTCGAACTCCTCTTCTCTACGGGGCTCCGCGTCTCCGAGCTTTGCGCACTCAACAGCGACATCGACCTCTCACGTGACGAGATGTCGGTGCGCGGCAAGGGCGAGAAGGTGCGAGTCGTCTTCCTCTCCCCTGCCGCAAAGAACGCGGTGCGCGACTATTTGAAAGCTCGTAAGGATATGGAGGAAGCACTCTTTGTAGACGGTCGACAAGACGCGCCTCATCGCATCACGCCGAGAGATGTACAGCGTCATCTGAAAACGTATGTCGCGCGTGCTGGCATCACTTCAGTCGTTACGCCGCACACCCTCCGCCACGCGTTCGCCACCGACCTCCTCTCAAACGGCGCCGATATTCGCTCTGTGCAACAGCTCCTCGGACACGCTTCAATCAACACGACGCAGATCTATACCCACATCACCGACTCGCATCTGCGTGAGATACATAAAAAGTTCCACGGCAAGAATCGTGAATAAAAAAGATCGCCCCTGCGTAATGCATGAGGGCGATTATGTTTCGTCGGGGCCTATGGCTTTGTCCTAAACGCGTATCCTCCTCCCTGCACAACGCGTATTCGGCAAAGTCTGCCGTCCTTCCTGATAAAGCGTATTCCCCTGCCCTGCTTCTGATTTCTGGTCGTTCTCGGGCTCAGCTGCCTCTTACACCAACTCATCACTTCGGGCGGACAGGTCGACACGTCGTGCAGAAATCTCAGAAACTTCTCCCGCGTCGCCGGCGTATCGCTGAATACTTCTTTGAAAATCTGCCACTCCCTGAAACCGTCACCGTGCGTCTTCGCTAAGCACGGGAGAACCTCCTCATCGAAGAAGCGCCGTACTTCCTCACATGCTCTGAAACTCATTTTGGCTCCTTTCCTATGTGTGTGCATGTCTAACAATAATAACTACCCTCAAAAGCGTTTTGTTGCAACAGCCTCTGGTGCTACTCTTCATGATATGAACCCCATTAGAAATCTCTTCTTTATGAGTTCTGTTTGTATTCCCGGTCAATAATCTGCTATGTCTGGAATTTCTAACGGGGCAAGAATCGTGTCGTGGAACGTGAATGGCCTGCGCTCGCTCGCCAATAACGGCTACTGGGAGTCATTTCTAAAGGAGACCAAGCCCGATATCTTCTGCCTCCAAGAGACCAAGGCCTCGCCAGAGCAGCTTACGGAACAATTCCTCTCCCCCGCCGGCTACTCAGCATTCTTTTCTTCCTGCGAAGTGCGCAAGGGCTACAGCGGCGTCGCGCTCTATTCGAAAGTCGAGCCGCTCAAAGTAATGTATGGAATGGGCATCAAAGAATTCGATCAGGAGGGGCGCTTTATCGGCGCAGAATACGAGGACTTCTGGCTCATAAACGCCTACTTCCCCAACGGCGGCCGCGGCCCGGAGCGCATTGAGTACAAGCTTCGTTTCTATGACGCATTCCTTTCGTTCGTCGAGAAGCTACGAAAAGAGAAATCGGTCATTTTCTGTGGCGACGTGAACACCGCCCACGAGGAAATAGATCTCGCCCGACCAAAAGAAAACGAGAAGAATACGGGCTTCTTGCCTGAGGAGCGTGCCTGGATAGACGAGGTTATCGCCGCAGGATATGTCGATTCCTATCGCCACTTCCACCCGCAGACAAAAGATATCTATACCTTCTGGGATATGCAGACGCGCGCTCGCGACCGCAATGTCGGCTGGCGCCTCGACTATTTCTTCGTAGTCTCCGAGTTTATGCGCCGAGTAAAGTCGGCCGCTATCCTTTCCGATATCTACGGCTCCGACCACTGCCCCGTTTCTATTACCCTCTCATAAAGGACACATCCTTCGGCTACTCGGGACGGGGTTATCCACAGCGTGTCCTTTACATTGTCCTTTAGTGCTTTATTCTGTATCTCAGAGGCAGCAGCTTGTTACTTCGGTAAGGAGTTGTTGTCGGAGGAAGATCTTTACTGGCTCTTTACATCGGCATCAATCTGTCAATCACTAGGTGCCTGCCCACGCTCGCGGCGTATCCGCACTACAAGCCCTACGGTATGGTGTTCCACGTGAAAGGCACAGAAGTATGCAAAACATTCAAACCGCCCACATTTACTAGGTCCGAGGCACCATCAACGCCCTTCGCTCCTTTTATCGCTCTCGGCCACCCATTGGGTGGTTTGTTTATTTATGGTGATTATAGGTCCAGATTCCAAATGAACGTTCGGTGCAAAATTCATTTCACATATAACGATACAAGATGGTTCACGTGGAACCATTCCATCTCCTAATGCTCAATCCCTCGCCTGATGACTCGGGACTAGGCACTCGAAGACTCGTGTCCTAGCTCTTCACCTGCTGGTTCAGGATTTCAGGCCTCGCGGCCTTAACAATCCTTCAACAGACTCAGGACTAGGCACTCGAAGACTCGTGTCCTAGCACACGTGATGCTTTTCCATTATCTGGCGTATTTCCTCATCTTCTGCTACTTCCCTCCTCTGCTTCCCTGCTTCGCCAAGATTCATAAGGGCGTCTTCTGGCATTTCAAGCAGTTCTTCCGTCCGTTTATCTAGGTATTCCCTTGTGTTTCTGGCTGAATCATCAAGTATCTCCTCAAGAAGGGCATTGAGCGTCCACCCTATCTTCGGTCCTGGGTTCACGTGGAACGTTTTCATTATGTGTTCGCCGTTGGTCTTGAGCATCTTTACCGAGATAGGATCGCGAAGCGCTTGCTCGACCATCGCCTTATACTTACGGAATCTAAAAGGCTGTTCTTTAGGCCTACCAGTGCCTACGCGGTCGCAAATACGCAGATTTAGGAGATCCCATATATGTTCCTCTCCAACATTGGTAATCATACGTCGCACCGCCGAGAGAGTAATCTGCTCCGGGTCAGAAAAGAACATATGCCAACGGACGAGTTTTGTTGCCCTCTCTATGGTCTCACGAGGGAAGCGCAGATCCTCAAGTGCCTTCTTTGTTACACGTGAACCGACGACTTCATGCCCGTGGAAGCTCCATTCTTTCTTCGTTTCTGACCAGCAGCGAGTCTCTGGCTTAGATACATCGTGGAATAGGGCAGCGAGACGTATATCCAGACTCCACCCCTTATCCGCAGCATGCTGAAGAGAGCGTAAATTGTGCTCAAATACATTGTAGCTGTGTGCCTGATTCTGTTCTACGCCTATGCCGCGAGGCAAATCGGGAGAGATAAATTTCAGTATTCCCAGCTGTTGCGCGAGCACGAGCGCGTTCATAGGTTTATCCGAGTTCAAAATTCTTACCAGTTCATCACGAACTCTTTCACGTGAAACGTGGCGTAGATGCTCACTATTTTTGCTTATTGCCTCAGCAGTGCCACCGTCTATGCCAAAATCGAGCTCAGCGACGAAACGTACGGCACGAAGCATTCGTAGAGCGTCCTCATTGAGGCGTAGAGAGGCGTTACCCACCGCGCGTACCAGTTTGTCCTTTATGTCCTTTTGACCTTCGTACGGGTCAATGAGGTGTCCTTGAGCATCATCGAGCGCAATAGCATTGATAGTGAAGTCGCGACGTGCGAGGTCTTCCAAGAGGGAAGCGCCGAACGTCACGGTATCTGGTCGGCGCTTATCAGAATATGCGGACTCAGTGCGATAGGGTGTCACTTCAATTATCGCGAGACGAGCGTCTAGAGAACCTGTCTTTACCCCGACGGTACCGTAATCGTTTTCGTAAAAAGAGTCAGTAAATATGCCCTGTATTTGCTCTGGAGTCGCGTTGGTAGTGATATCCCAGTCCTTAGGCTCCTTGCCGATAATAAGATCACGCACGCACCCGCCCACGAGGTACGCCTCGAAGCCGGCCTTTCGCAGGCCGCTCGAAACTATCTCTACCTCTTTAGGGATGCGATACTTCATGCGCAAATCGTACCACATGGACGCTTCTCTCTTATTCCTTTTTGTGCCCTCGCCAGGAATCGAACCTGGACCGACTGCTTCGAAGGCAGTAATGATATCCGTTTCACCACGAGGGCGGAGTGAGGCCAGACGGGAATGCGAGTAATCTCATATTCCCGTCTGCGCCGAACGAGCCTAAGTATGCTTACATACGAGGGCCTCATTGCATACTACTACCAATAGAGTTCTAGCACGAACGGCGAGAAGGGTATACGCATCGTCCCATCTATTTTCGAACTGCCGTCTGATATGATAGTAAGATGCGAAAAGATAAGGAAAAAGCTGTTCTACTACGCAAGGAGGGAAAGAGCTACCGCGAGATCGGGGGTGAGCTTCACATACCCAGAAGTACATTGTCCGATTGGTTTGCCGATGAGAAGTGGTCCGCGGCAATCCGTGAGCATCTTGCCGCCTCAGCGCAGGAAACGAGCACTGTCCGCATGGTGGCGCTGAACAAGCTACGTGGGGAGCGCTTGGAAAAGGCATATGAGGCCGCAGTCGAAGAAGCCAAGAAGGAGCTTGAGACGCTCAAGTACGACCCTCTTTTCCTGTCGGGGGTCATGCTCTACTGGGGGGAGGGGTCTAAAGATCCTAGGCAGGGGGTCAAGTTTGCAGACAGTGACCCCGCGATGATTAAGCTCTACGTCGCATTCCTGAAGAAATCCTGCCGCATCCCGATAGAGATGATAAAAGCGTACGTCTTGATCTATCCGGAAATCGAAGAGAAGACCGCCCGCGCGTATTGGTCGAAGGTGAGCGGATTGCCCTGGGGCCAGTTTACGAAGAGTGTCGTGATAACCGGCCGACACGCTACCAGGCGACTCAGCTGGGGCGTCTGTACCGTATCCGTCTCAAGTACGTATTTCAAACGGAAGATGCTGGAGTGGATAAAGCTTCTCCCGGAGGAATTGCTCCGGAAGGAATATTATGAGAATATTACTAGGTAAGCGGCTATGGTTTAATGGTAGAACGCTACCTTGCCAAGGTAGAGATTCGGGTCCGATTCCCGGTAGCCGCACCGAAAAGAGAAGTGAGGCAAAAACGGCTCTAAAGAGCCGTTTTTGCCTGTCTTTTGGTTTTGTGTCGGGAGTGGATAAAGGTGTTCATACTGTGGATAAGAGACAGCAGACTTTTTGGCGAGTCCGTGAAATAGTAAGCAAATGAGCCGTATTTCTAAAAGCCGTGCCCAGTAGTACAACTTCGGATTGTTCTTTATCGCGTAGAACCTCTATACACAACACGGATTATCTCGCGTGACAGGTTAGTTATACTTCGGTTAATGAGGAAGAACGAGAGCGATTATCCGAAGTTGTCCTCACTGGGTCGTGGATATTTCCTCTAAGACTTCGAAAGAGGTGGGGGCACTCGGGGAAAGGGTGGCCGCTCTGTACCTGCGTCGGCACGGATTCACGATTCGAGACCGCAATGTCGCCCGTAAGACCGGCGAGCTCGACATCATTGCTCAGAAAGAAGATACCCTGCATTTCGTTGAGGTGAAGACTATCCTCACCGACAGGTTCCCGCGAGAAGGAGATAGGGGCGATAGCTATGATGATCCGTCGCTCAATTTACATGAACAGAAGATTCGTAAAGTCGCTCGAACCGGGGAGTGGTATGTCCTAGAGAACGCTTGGGAAGGGGAGTGGCAGGTGGACGGATGTCTCGTGTGGCTTCGCCGCGGGGACGGTATGGCGAAAGTTTCCTACCTGCCGCAAATCGTATAGTCATCGGGCCGCCGGGAGTCGGTCACCAATCGCTAGCCGAATTGCTCCAGGTATTCGCAATTCGACAAGCGTTCTCGACCCCGGCTCGCTGTTCTCGAAGACTCGAACATAGCTGCGCCCTTCGACTCTCGAACGAACGCTCCGCGTTCTCATCCCTCACTTCGTTCGGGCCGCCGGGAGTCGAACCCGATCTGCGTGCTCCCAAAGCACGTGTACTACCGGCATACTCCGGCCCGTTGTTTTTATCGTACCAGTTTTATGCCCGTTATGGCAGGTTCGCAGTAATAATCTTCTCCAGCGCCTGCATCTGCGGCGCAAAGGCGGCGGCAGAGGTCGAAGGATCCCGCTCGAGGAGGAGGTCGAGCGGCTGACCCGTCTCACTCGCATATTCTGAACGGATGTAAGAGGCAGTAATGGCGTCGAGCGAGCGGGTGTCGGTCGAGCCCTCGACAGTACTCGTGGTGATCGTGCCGATGAGCCTACCCGAAGCGTCAGCGACACCGCCGCCAGAGGAACCCTCCTGTGCCGCGGCGGAGCCGCCAAGAGCGAGCACGTCAATCGTATTGGTATCAAAGGTAAATACGTTTTTCACCGAACCAAAGACGATAGTGGGGAAGAGTCCCGATTGTACCTGGCTCGACGCGAGGAATTGGGCGCCGTACGTGGCAATAACCACCGGCGTACCAGAAGAAGCGGGCGCCTTTGCGAGCTCTACAAAATGAAATGCGGCTGGGAGAGGGGCGTTTGTCGCGCTCTTAGTTACCGCGAGGAGCGCGAAATCGTATTCGCCAGTGCCATGCGGAGCCGTTTGAGTAAGAACGGTCGGGTTTGCCGATATCCACGCCGGCGAAATGTAGATGAGCGAAGATTCGTAACTATCTGCAGCAGGGCTCCCCGCGCGGATGGTACACGACACACCTCGATCAGAGAGGAGGAAGTATTGTGCAACGTGCGCATTGGTGAGAATGATGCCCTTTGCGTCAATGAATACTCCGCTCCCAGAGATAGAGTGAATAGCGCCCCCGGCCGGCGCATAGCAGATGATGTTCACGAGCGAAGCGCGCAGAGAAGCGGCGGCAGCATCGAGTGCAGCATTACCGCCGGAAACGGGAGTTGGGGGGACAACAGGTACTGTTATCGGCACGACAACTGGTGTTGGCTCCGGCTTAGGAACGGGCTTCTTTGGGAGCGGCGCTGCAACTTTTTCTGT
>JAQVIY010000005.1 GCA_028695415.1 Minisyncoccota bacterium
AGCGTATAGCGTAATAGGTCGTCTGAAATCTGCAGATACGGCCCGGTCGGAATATCTTTGTCGAGCATGCATTTCATTCTATCAGTATCTGCGCTCTTGCAAGCGTTCAGAATTGTTATACTGGGACTATGGAAAATATAAACTTCAGAAAAGAGCAATTCGACCTCGCCGTTCTCGGCGGCACCGCGACATGGTGGCAGATGCATCTCCCATCGGGCGCTGTATCGTTCGGCGATGCAAAGGCGGCGATGCTCGGCTATCCAGAAGAAAAGTTCATGCGATATCAGGATTTCGTTGACCTCGTACACCCCGACGACCGCGAGAAGACGATGCAAGCGATGCGCAACCACTTGGACGGAAAAGCGGAGCTCTACGAGACGACCTATCGGATACGGAATAAAAACGGCGAATACATTTCTTTCTACGACTGCGGACAGATCACGAAGAAAGAAGGCGACGACATAACCGTGACCGGATTCGTACGGAAGATAGACGAGAGCAGTGACACACTCGCCCAGATGAAGGAATTCAAAGAGATGATACTCGAGGGTAATCCCTCTATCGTTGAGCTCGTTTCTGAAATACAGCACGAAAGTTGACGTCGGCGCATGGGTGATGTATATTATTGAACAGGCAACCCTACAAGGAGAGATAGGAAATGCACATTTTATTTGCTGAGGATAATTCCTCGCTTCGGGAGCTGCTTTCCGAAATGCTTGCAAAACGCGGCCATGTCGTGGAAACAGTGAAGGACGGTCATGAACTGATCGCACGGCTCGAACGCGATTTCGATTTTGACGTGATCCTCACCGACCACAACATGCCTCACGTTACCGGCGTTGAAGCGCTTCGCCGCATCCGCAATGATGAACGGCTCAAACATCTGCCCGTCATTGTCGTATCCGCAAACGAAGTCAACAGCGACGTCGCGAGGCAGGCAGCGCGAGAAGGCGGCATGTTCGTCAAGAAATCTGAATTCAACGACCTGCTTGCAGCTCTCGGTAAGATCGCGTGAAGAAAACGGTGTGAGAAAATGGAAAAGGCTCGGTCATAGTTGACCGGCCTTTTTTGTTGCCTTACAGCTCGAGATCGAGATGCTGCTGTGTGTCCGTAAAGAACCTTGCGGTATACAGACTTCCCTCTCCCGAGACATTACCGCCTACTTCGACGGGCTTCTCGAGACCTTGAGCGAGCCTATTGAAGTACTCGTCTCTTCTTAGGTTGAATTGCTCTTGATTTGCCACGTTTTCTCCTAAAGAACTGTTTCGTTGAAGACAAAAGAAAAGGACGGCTCACGAGAGTCGCCCTTTCGTCTGTGAGAACCAGATTAGCACAGATGCTGAAAAATAGCAACAGTCTTCACACCTCATTCTCGCATCTCTGGACACCAATACTATTATCCTGTGCAGATAACGCATAGCAACTGTGCTATTCGTTTTGTTTTTTAACCTATGGGCAGTGCTATGCTTTTAGTAATGACCACCACCAACACGCTCGACAGGATATTCAACGGGTATTCGCTTCTCAGTATAAATATCGTCATTATCGTGCTCGCGCTCACTGTCGGGGGCGGATTGTACTTCTTTGAGACCGGGCTCATACACCTCATCGCGCTTCTCTTCATTGCCCTTGCTCTCTTGCGCATGTTCTACCATCACTACACGTACGACCCTATCTTGGAAAAGTTCGTGCACGCGAGCCTCTTCGCCCTGCTTGTCTTCGCGGGATCGCACGTCATCGAATACGTGAGTATGATGTTCCTCAACCGATACGTGGACGCCGTGTTCGAGAACGTGGCAAATTTCTATCTCATCAGCACGTTTGCCATCATCGCAGGAGCTACTCATTTCTCGAGCATCAATCATAAAACGTATTCCTCATTTCTGAGAAAGTTCTCGTATGCCGTCATCGTCGGCCTATTCCTCCTCGCGCTGTTTCTCCTTGCGAACGACCGTGCGATTCTTCTCGATACCGCAAGCGGTACGTCCTATGCGTACGCAGGTATGCTCGCTATCGCCGGAGCGCTCACCAGCATCGAGATACTGAGAATACGGCGTCTCACGCCTATCATGCACGGATTCACGACCTACCTTCTCGGAGCTCTCTTCACCATCCTCGTCGCCATCCTCCCAAACATATTCTATGAGGCCCTTGGAGACGCCGGCGTCCCAAGCTACGTCTCTATCTACGCGAGCCACTTCCTGTTCTATGCCGCACTCAGCCTCTTTTTCCTCGCCTTCAAGAAGATGGCTTACCTCGGCGGAGTGTACGAAGACTTGAAAGCGCTCGATGTGAACTAATATGGACTCTGCAGGGAATCCACGAGGATGGTTACCGCGATACAGTCTTGTCGCGGGAATTATCCTTCTCATACTGCTTGTGTCATACATCGTAGTGCCGAAGAAGGTCGCCGCACCCGGGGGAACATCTGCCCTCCCTGTCGCCGGTCAGGTCGTGACGTACACTGCCTCCGGCTTCTCACCGGACACGCTTACGATCACCAAGGGTTCGGTCGTCACCTTCAAGAATGAGTCCGGTAACGACCTTCGTGTTGCTTCGAATCCTCACCCTATCCATGATACGTACCCGACCCGCGGCGGTTGCATCTCGAGCACCTTTGATTCCTGCGACACTATCGCCCCTGGAGCATCATGGTCATTTCAGTTCAACATCCTGGGCACGTGGGGATACCACAATCACGTGAATCCTACCGACACCGGCGTCATAGTCGTCCAATAAAAAACAACCCCGCTCTGGCGGGGTTGTTTTTTATTGGAGAAGACTACTTCTTTACCGTGGTCTTCGTCGTAGTCGCCGGGACAGCAGAGGTCGTCCCGTAATAATACCGGGTACCCATCATACCGCTCGGCACGCCGTAGTACCCCTGACTGCGCTCGATACCGTAGGAATTCATCATCCCGTACCCATAGTCGCCGCTCCAAAGAGCTGAGCGAATAGCGCTCTTCAGCTCGCCAAACTGAACGCCGCACCAGAATATGAAGAGTGCGACGAATATCTTAATAACGATGTGCATCCAGTGATGCTGTCTGCACATCCCATCCTGCATATGATGCCGGTCGCACATCATGCATTCGCCCTCCATGTCATTTTTAGCCATGTGTCTTGTTCATTAGATTATATGCAGGTAGTATACCGTACACTTCATGCGTCACCATTCGTATTTACTGATAACTTTTCTCATCGCTGCAATCGTCGGCGGCGTAGCGCTCCCTATCGATACTGCCGACGGGCTTACGGGCCCGGTAGAATTCGTGTCTGCCAATGATGAAACGCGCTACGCCGAAGCGCCTCCCGCTCCAGATCTGTCGGCACCCTCTGTCGCGTCTTCCGCGGCGAAGCTCAAACTCCCCATACTCGTATACCATATTGTCCGCCCGAGTTTCCCGAGCGACAGTCAAGCGGTAAAGAATATCGCGCAGACGCCGGAGGTATTCGATGCGCAGATGCAGTACCTCAGCGATGCCGGGTATCATGTCGTATCCTTCGGCGATCTTGAGAACCACTACCGAAGCGAAGCTGCCCTGCCCGATAAGCCCATTATCATCTCGTTCGACGACGGATGGAGCAATCAGTTTCATTACGCCTTCCCTCTCCTCAAAAAGCACCGCTACACTGCCGCCTTCTTCGTATTCACCAACCCCATCGGTTCCAATAAGAATTTCATCACGTGGGACGAGCTGCGCGAGATGCGGGACGCGGGCATGACTATCGGCAGCCATTCGCGTTCGCACCCCTACCTCACTACCCTCTCTGACCCGACGAAACTCTGGAATGAAATAGCCGGTTCGAAAGAACGGCTCGAGAAGGAGCTCGGGGTGCCCGTTACAGAATTCGCATACCCCTTCGGACAATACAACCCTTCTATCGTCGCGATGGTAGAAAAATCCGGCTACAAGTCCGCCCGCGGCGATCGGTATTATCGAGGCGAACAAACAGCGAGTCGTCTCTTTGACCTCGACGCCATGAACGCGCCGACAGACCTGCCGGCCTTCAAGCAAAAGTTCCCCTAAAGACTAGTGCACAAGAGGTGCTGTCGCGACGAGATTATAATCGCGCGGGAAGAAGTAGCGGGCTATCTTGAAAATGCCATAGGTTATAAAAGGCGCGGCGAACACGTCTATCGAGTAGTGCACGTGCGCGAAGAGCACGGCTATCGCGAACATGAGCGATAGGAACAAGAAGACGAAGCGCGCGCGGCGCTGTTCCCAGAAAATGAACGCCATCAAAAGCGGAAGGCCGGTATGACCTGAGAAGAAGAGCCCTGTTTGGAAATTGAGATATGCGTAGATGCCGTCGAACACCCCATAGCCAGGGGCGATATGCTCCGGATAGATGCCCACGTGAGTGAGCGAGATGAAGAACGCGCGAATGATGATGAAAAGCGCGAGCGCTTTGAGCGTGAACGGGATATAGCGCGGCCGTTTGAGCACGAAAACGGTACCAAGAACGATCGCTAAGAGTGCGCATTCGATGATAATGAAACTCAAATCGACCGCCTGCAGATTATCAAGAACGAGATCCCCGACGTACCGTGAGGTCGGACGAGTCGAGTAGGTAAACGCGTAGACATTTGCGGCATGCTCGGCCACATACGCGACACCCATAAACGCGAGCGCACCGAGGAGCGAATAGCGGTGCGTCGGCGAAAATAGGCTCTTATAGGAAAATGAGTCTCGCGACTGTTGCATTTCTGTAAAGTATATGCTATATTTCATTCGTCAACCAGCGCTGGATCCAGAGAAGTGGGATCGAGCTTCTATCTTCGGCTACTGATTTGATACCTTAGTCACAAAATCTATCTAGTCTAGCAGCATGCAAAACGGTACGGTAATCAAGAAGAACGAGAAGGGCTTCGGCTTCATAAAAGTCGACGGAGCACCGGATGGTTCTAAGGACCTCTTCTTCCACGCCAACGAGCTCAGGAACACTTCGTTTGACGAGCTCCGCGAGGGAGACAAGGTGACTTTTGAGATCGGCGATAGCCCGAAGGGCCAGAACGCTCTCAACGTCAGCAAGATCTAACCAATCAAGCAAAGAGAAACGCCCCGTGAGGGGCGTTTCTCTTTGCTTATTTTTTGCACTTCACACAGCGGCAGCCGTACGGTTTGATATGCTCATCGACATACTCTTCGCCATAGTCGTACGTAAATTCCTCCCCTTTTTTGATAGATTTGATGGCGTCAATGAATACGCGTCCGCGTTCTATCTCCGGCTCGCAATTGGGCTTACAGGAATGATTGATGTAGCGGGCGATATTCTCGCGCGTCGTGCCGTCGATCGTCTTACGACTGTTCACCTCAAAGAGGTACTTGCTTCTGCTCGTGTACTCCTCTTCCTTTGAGATGGTGCGACCAAAGTATTCGATGATACGCTCACCCTTCTTGAATGCGCGCGTCGCGAAGAGCCCGAGTCCGGCACTCGATCTCCCCACCCGAACACCGTCGGGGTATGTCTGTTTTTTTGTACTCATGGTTCCTGTATGTATATCACGCCTTCCGCCATTCAGTAAATAAACCTGCCTTGCGCTCCATCGAGTCGGCCGTACGCACATACCGCCAATTTCCTCTCGGTACGAGATTAGCATGCGGGAGCTCGCTCAAGACGTCGGCAACCTCCCAGAGATCTTTCTCGGCGGTAATCCACGCGGTACCGAAGCGGCGCATATCGAGCTGCCGACTGTAGCACTCAAGCGTCTTCTCGCCCGAAGGGAGGAACCATTCGTTGAAGTATGAGGCAGCGAGCTCGCGAAGCGAGCGGTAGATAGGGTCACGGAAGCGAAGCACCGCGTGGTTGGTCTTGCTCACCGCGCCCCACGCGCCACCGCGCCTATAGAGCGCAATCACATGATCAACATCACCCCGCCCCATGCGCGCCGAGAGATTCATGATGAGCGGGCGCTCGCCTGTTATCCAGAGCGCGGTAGCGGCGAGCATCGCGCCCTCGATGCAGTGTGCCTTTCTCGCGGCAAGCACCGCGCGCGGTGAGCGGTGTGTGTCACCGCCCTCCTCAAAGTTCATCGGGAGCGCATCGAGGAAATCTTGTATCTTTACGGGCGTCGAGAGTTTCTGAAGCATCTGGTACTCCCCTTTAGTTAGTCCGGACGCTGTGCGCGTAAGGCGATGCATGCGCACATACTACTCCATTGACGCGAATTACTTGAGCGCAATACCCTTAGTCGGAGTGCCGACGATAGCAGCGAGTTCGGCTTGAGTCTTCGGGATGTGATTGCTGTCCACGTGTCCCACCACGCGCACGGTGACACCCTCACAGACGCCGAGCACCTGGGCGGCATTCTTCATTCCCTTATCGGTGGTGGCATAGTTCGCTTCGTTATCGAGAAGGATGTCCACGCGCTTCGTAAAACGAGCGTTCATGGTGTCCTCGATGATGCGGTACCCGATACGATGAGCGACGCGACTGAAGCCGCAAGTATCATCCGACGAGACGGTAGAGTCGTCGAGTTCGATAATGGTACCGAATGGCAATTCGTTTGCGAGATCCTGCGAGCGAGCGGCGATAATCTCTGGATTCGAGTATGCGCCGGAGGCGGTCTCGAACGGATTTCCGTCGGTCTGTTCTGGCACGGCGTTATACGCCGTAAGGGCTACGGTATAGCTCGGCTGCGAAAGCGCCTCTGGCGCCTGTGCGTGAGCCGGTAATGCCATAGCTCCGCCGGAAAAAAGCAAAAACCCCATCAGGGCTCCTAATATAGTCATTGGTTTTAGTTACCGAAATAGCCAATAGCCACCTCGTTATTTCTAGGATAGCATATTGACAATATCCTGTCAATAGGTTCTGAAGAGGTTGTTTTTGACCTTCTGGGCTAGAAAAACGATGCCGTATGCCGTGCCGATACCGATGATCGCTCCGCCGATAATATCGGAGGGATAATGCACGCCCGCTATCACGCGGCTGACGGTTATCACTATAGTTGCAATAAAGAAGCCAGTCCCCCACTTCTTGTCGTAGAGATAGAGGACGGTCGAAAGCGCGAAGAAGAACGCCGCGTGCCCTGAGGGGAACGACCACGCACTGTCGGTGAGGAGATAGTGCACGTCGGGAAGTGTTGCAAAGGGTCGCGGACGATGAGAGAACGCGCGAATAAGCTCGGTAATACCGAAGCGGGCGATGACGCTCGCCGTGCCAGCCACGATAAGCGGCATCCACTTCTCTCGTTTCGAATAGCGAGAGAGAAAAACAAGCGCGAGGAGAGCGATGACGACGAGATACGCGAGATAGGTAGCGCAAAATACAATAACGCTGTCGAGGAACGGCGACTTCCCTGCGAAGCTATTCAAGAGATAGAAAAGCTGCGTATCAAACGTCATGTGCCGCGTATTATATACTATATGCACTCCCATGTCTGACCTCTATCTCGCCGCAACGGTCATAGGCATCGTCTATGTGTGCGTCGTTGCCTATCGCGAATTCAAGAACGGCACAGCCTCCATCGACTTTATCGCGTTCCTCGCGCTCGCGCTTTCGCTCACTACCGGTGAGTATCTCGCCGGCACGGTTATCGCCTTCATGTATATCGGCGGTGAAGCGCTCGAAGCGTATGCCGGCCGGCGGGCTCAAGCATCGCTTGCAGCGCTTCTTGAGCGCATCCCGAAAAACGCACTCGTGAAGGGCGAAGGTGGCGCGACACGCGAGGTCCCGCTCACCGAGGTGAGAGCCGGCACGATTATCATCGTGCGCGGCGGCGAGCTCGTGCCGCTCGACGGCCTCCTCTTCTCACCTCGAGCTGTCTTGAACCTCGCCAATCTCACTGGCGAGCCGCTGCCGGAGACTGTCTCACAGGGAGCGGTCGTGAAGAGCGGAAGCGTGAACGCAGGTGAGGCGTTCGAGCTCGAGGTCGTGGGCACTCTCGCGACCTCCACCTATGCAAAAATAGTTGACCTTGTGCGCGACGCTCAAAAACATCAAGCGCCCTTCGTACGCCTCACGACCGCCGCGAACCTGCCCTTCACCATCCTGACGCTCGTCATCTCGGGCGGCGCTTACCTCCTTACGGGCGATCTCGCGCGCGTGCTCGCCGTGCTGGTCATCGCGACCCCCTGCCCGCTCATCATCGCGGCACCGGTCGCCTTTATCGGCGGACTCTCGCGAGCTGCGGGCAAGAACATCATCGTAAAGACGCCTGCTACGCTCGAATCCCTCTCGAGCATCACGACCATCTTTTTCGATAAGACCGGAACACTGACGCTCGGTACGCCGCAACTCACCAGTATCGTGCTCAAGGCGGCGTATATGACCGAAACCGAAGCGCTTTCGCTCGCCGCCGCGCTCGAGTTCCATTCTATCCATCCGCTCGCGCGCACAATCGTCGCGACGGCAAAAGAGCGCGGTTTGAACCCGGCGCCCGCGAAGCAAGCACACGAAACGCTCGGCACCGGCGTGAGCGGTACGGTTGACGGCCGATATCTCACGCTCGAACAGGCGCCGGAAGGCGATCATAAAGAAGGGGGCATCTCGCTCCTCCTTACCGCCGACGGCAATCCGCTCGCCATCTTCCACTTCAGCGACGTACTCAAAGATAATGCGAAGAAATTCCTGACCGCTCTTACGCGCGAAGGCTACAAAGTCGCGATACTGACCGGTGATCGTAAAGACCATGCCGAGGCGATATTCGCGGGACTACCGCTCAATGTCTGCGCTGATTGCACGCCCGAAGAGAAATACCGCCTTGTTGATGAATCGAAAAAGCGCGGGGAGAAGGTTGCGATGGTTGGTGACGGATTGAACGATGCCCCCGCGCTCGCGAAGGCGCATGTCGGTATCGTGTTCTCGGGCACCGAGAACAGTGCCTCCATCGAGGCGGCGCACGTCGCCATCCTTGGGCATGATGTTCTGCTTATCGGTGAGCTTTTCGCTCTCTCGAAGCGTTCGATGCACATCGCACGACAGAGCGTTTACACCGGCATCGGCCTCTCGACCGTTGGTATGCTCGCCGCCGCGCTCGGATACATCGTGCCGGTCGAAGGCGCTATTATTCAAGAAGCTATCGATGTCACCGTCATACTGAACGCTCTTCGCGCCGCCTTCGCGCCGCGCACGCAAATCCCCACTTCGAAATAATCGCGCACTACAACGCGCCGACGAATGGTATTGTGAAGAAGTACCTTATTTTTATATGAGTTTTTCTTTTTTCGTGAATATCGTCGCGTTGCTCTTTTCTTTCTTCGTCGCCGGAGCTCTTCTTGGCGCGTTCTTTTCTCAATCGATTCGCGAACAATTAGCGAGAGCACTCCATCTCGAGCGGCTCCTGCTCGATAAATCAGAGCACAATCCCATACTGCGCCCCGGAAATCACCCGTGGACCGCTGAAGCGGTGTTGAATCCGGCGGCGACGATACTTAGCGGACGCACGCACCTTGTGTACCGCGCGATAGGTATGGACGGCGTCTCGCGTCTCGGCTACGCCTCGAGTCCCGATGGCATTACGTTCAATGAACGGCTCCCTTACCCGATCTATGTCGCCGACTCGTCGAGCTCGCTCCCGAAGAATCTTCGCCGGTATTCTCCGATGATGTACCCCTCGGGCGGGAGCTGGGGCGGCTGTGAGGATCCGCGCATGGTGGTTATTGAAGGGCGCGTATACGTTACCTTCAACATGTTCCAGAACTGGATGCTTCGCGTCGGCGTCATCTCGATGAGCGTCGACGACTTCCTCGCCAAGCGCTTTTATAAGTGGGAGAAGCCAATCGTGCTCTCGCACGGCACGCGCGACAAGAATTGGGTGCTCTTCCCCGAGAAGATTGGCGGGCGATTCGCCATACTTCACAGCATAATCGGCGAGGATGACTACCATGTACGCGTCGAATATGCCGACTCTCTAGAAGAGGTCGCCGAACGCGACTTCAAGAGCCCCGACCCGCAGAAAGTACCCGACAAACGCATCGCGTGGCATGTGCATACGCGAAGTGCCGGCCCGCCGCCTATCAAGACCGAGAAGGGTTGGCTGGTTTTCTATCACGCGAATGACGCGGCAGAGGGTCATCGCTATAAGCTCGGTGCGATGCTCCTCGACATCACCGACCCGACCAAGGTGCTCTACCGCGCCGTGACTCCCGTCCTCGTTCCTGACGAGCACTACGAGAACGACGGCAAGCCCGGCATCGTGTACGCCGGCGGTGCCGTCGTACAGAACGGCAACCTGTATGTGTATTACGGCGGTGCCGACAAGGTCGTCTGTGTTGCGACGACGCCGCTCACCTCATTCCTCGACGAGCTTGTGCGCGGCAAAGAACCGGAGCTCGTCGAAGTAGATTTCGCGCAAGAATCCTGATATGTTTGTCATCCGCCGAGAACCTGATAACCCGATACTCTCGCCTCGTCGCGAGTACCCCTGGGAGGCGCTCGCCACGTACAACCCTTCGGTTATTCGCGAAGAGAATGGGTGGCGCATGTATTACCGCGCACTCGCGAATCCTGCCGCGCTCGTTTCACCCTTCGCCGGACAGTCTTCTATCGGCGAAGCGTTCTCTGAAGACGGCGTGCATTTCCACTCACGCAAGCAAATCATCATTCCCGAAGAAGAGTGGGAGCAGTTCGGTTGCGAAGACCCGCGCGCAACCGTCTTCGAAGGCGCGACCTATCTCTCGTACACCGCGCTCGGCGGGTTCCCCTTCTCGAAAGACAACATAAAGGTCGCCATCGCAGTCGCGCGCGGTACCGACGGCTTCACCGAACGTCACCTCGTCACCCCGTTCAACGCAAAAGCGTTTGCACTCTTCCCCGAACGCGTGAACGGCAAGGTCGCCGCCCTCCTCTCGGTACATACCGATGAACCGCCAGCCGAGATATGCCTCGCACTCGCCGATCGCGTTGAGGACTTCTGGTCGCCAGAGTACTGGCAGAGTTGGTATGCCGATTGGCAATCGCATCGGCTCCCCTTCCGCCGTAATAATAATGACCACGTCGAGGTCGGCAGTCCGCCCATCCGCACCAAACACGGCTGGCTTATGTTTTATTCGTATATTGAGAATTATTTCAGCGGTGAACGTGTCTTTTCGATTGAAGCGGCGCTTCTCGACCTCGAGGACCCGTCGAAAATAATAAACCGCACCGAATCCATCCTCGTGCCTGAGGAATTTTATGAGCAATATGGCCTGGTACCCGACATCGTTTTCCCGACAAGCGCGACTCTCGGAAATAACGGGGAACTCGATATCTGGTACGGTGCTGCTGACACCATCTGCGCGAAAGCATCAGTAAAGCTCCACGACCTGATACGCGCTCTCGACCCCGAGCGTCCAGCGCGCACCTTCACCCGCGCCAAAGAGAACCCTATCCTCACCGCTCGAAGCGCAGGCTTCGAGAACCGCGCGGTCTTCAATACCGCCTCTATCGAACTCAACGGCTCGATATATCTCCTCTATCGCGCAATGAACGAGCTCAACACTTCGAGCATCGGGCTCGCCATATCTAAGGACGGCACCACGATTGACGAGCGGCTTTCTGAGCCGATCTACGTCCCGCGCGCCGAGTTCGAAATGAAACTCGGAAAATCTGACGGCAACTCCGGCTGTGAAGATCCGCGCATTGTGCGCATTGGCGATAGGCTCTTTATGACCTATACCGCCTACGACGGCGTCCATTCGCCTGCTGGCGCGGTGACGTCTATCAGCGTCGACGACTTCCTCGCACGGCGTTTTGACCAATGGAACACGCCGTTCGTTCTCACCCCCCCTAATGTCGACGACAAGGATCTGGTTCTCCTGCCGCAAAAAATGGGAGAAAATTATCTCCTCTACCATCGCATCAATAACCGTATCTGCGCCGACCTTCTGCCCGACCTCTTCTCGGGCAAGCGCGTGAGCCGCTGTATCGAGATTATGGCCCCCAGGCTCGGCATGTGGGACGGAGCAAAGGTCGGGAGCGCGGCGCCTCCTATCAAGGTTGGGGCTAATTGGCTCATGATCTATCACGGCGTCTCGCGCCACGCGACCTATCGTCTCGGCGCCGCGCTCCTCGACGCCTCGGGCACCTCGCTCCTTGCGCGCACCGCCGACCCCATCTTCGAGCCAATCGAACCCTATGAACGAGAAGGCGCTATCCAAAATGTTGTCTTCTCCTGCGGCGCGGTTGTCCGCGGCGATACGCTCTATCTCTATTACGGCGGTGCCGATACGATCATCGGCGTCGCAACCGCATCGCTCGCACACATTCTTGATGCACTATCGTGATGAACAAACTCATTATTTTTGACCTCGACGGTACGCTCACCGAGAGCAAGCAGCCGCTTACGGCGACGATGGCGCTCCTCCTCTCGCAGCTTCTCTCGAAAACGCCCGTCGCTATCATATCCGGCGGTGCATTCTCTCAGTTTCTGAAACAGGTAATCGCGCTGCTCCCGGTAAGCGCGAACCTTGCCAATCTTTATATTCTCCCCACATCGGGCGCGGCGCTCTATGAATATCGCAACGACGGTTGGGAAAAGATTTACGAGGAACGCCTTTCAGAAAAAGATAAAGACACCATTGAGACGGCGATGCTCGAAGCAGCGAAAGAAACCGGCACTATCAACTGGAGCGACCAATCATGGGGCGAGCGTATCGAATATCGCGGCGGACAGGTGACGATGTCGGCGCTCGGCCAGCAGGCGCCCATTGTGCTCAAGAAGGCGTGGGATCCCAACCATGCGAAGCGGCACAAGCTCCAGGAGGCACTCGCGACGCGTCTCTCCGGTTTCTCGGTCGGCATTGGCGGCGCAACGTCTATCGATGTATCAAAGCGCGGCGTCGACAAGGCATACGGGCTCCGCAAACTCTGTGAAAGGCTTGGGCTCAAAGAATCAGACGCGCTCTACGTAGGCGACGAACTTGAAAAAGGCGGCAATGACGAAGCGGTATACAAAACAGAAGCCCACACCAAAGCGGTCAAAGACCCGCTTGAGACCGAACGATATATCAAATCTCTTCTCAACGCATAAGCCGCACCAAACGAATAGTCTCGAACGAGTAGCGGCCGCCGAGCGCATGAAAGACAGGCGAAAGCTTATCCCCGGCGGTACCAGCGAGCGCTTCATGAATTTCGAGAGCAGCGTCGAGCGGCACGAGGTGCGCAAAATCACCGCGAGTGAGCTTCCCTGCCTCGGCAAGCTCTTCCAGGTGATGCACGATGGTTGAAGCGACGAGCCCGCGCGCCTTCGCCGCATCTTTCAGGCTCTTCGTGTCGCGTACCGTTTGGAGCGTCTCTGCCAATCTCCCCGGCAATGCTCCTGCTCCTTTTGCATTTTTCTTGCCGTTTGCTATCCGCTCCTTGCCCAGCGCAGCGTCGGTCATCCATGCGCCACCCATCGCTTTGACGAATTGCTTTTGCATCTCCACCTTCTCTTTCTCGGACATCGAGACAAACGCCTCACGCGCCGCTTCTGAGGCCGCGCGGAAGTCCCGATCTTTTTCCAAAATCTCCGGATGCACTTCAAGCGCACGCTCGTTGAGCCCGGTGAGATACACGCCGGAGAGTCTCCGTACGCGTGAGAGCGCGACGTACCCCTGTCCGTATTCAAATGCCTTCGATAAATCCATGACGGCCGCATCCATGCTCATTCCTTGGCTCTTGTGCACCGTCATCGCGTAGGCGAGCCGGAGCGGTATCTGGCTGACGCTCGCCTTCACCTTGCCCTGATCTTCGAGCTGCCACTCCATCGGCTCGGTCGTGATTCGCAAACCGTCTGCGGTCTTCACTATCGGCATATCGTCAGCACCCCACCCGACCACGTGCCCGAGCGTGCCGTTGACGAACCGCCCCTGCGGGGAGTTCTTGGTGAACATCACCGTCGCACCCTCCTTGAGCTCCAGTGTCTCGGGCGAGAGGCACCCGCGCTTCAACCCCTCGACGAGCATATCCTTGCCCTTTGATTTCATCGTGAACTTCTTCGCCTTGCCCGCGAGCTTCGCAAGCTCGCTCGCGTTGATACGATCCACGTCGGCGTTATGCGAGAAGAGTTTCGGCACCTCGCTTTCGCCCGGCATCTCCGACGACTCTACTCGCCTCCTCATGAGGTGTTCATAGTGCAGTTCCTCAACTTCGCCCCTCCGTATCGCCGAAAGCACGCCGAGGAACTCGCTGTCGTCCTGTCGGTATTGCTCGGTCAGGTAGCAAGTGATGAGGTTCAAATCGCGCCAAACGGGTGACGTGTAGGCGAAGCCGACGTCTCGGCTTCTTGAGACGGGCGGCAGCTGGAAGAAGTCCCCGACGAGTATCACCGTGAGCCCGCCGAAGGGCGAGTCCACGCGACGCACCTCGCGACACACCGCGTCAGCACTCTCGAAGGTCGCCGCCGAGAGCATCGAAATCTCTTCAATGATGAGCACCTTCGCTTTCGCGATACGCTTCGCGACATGCTCTTTAGTCGCGATGCGATCCACGTCGGCCTTCGAGAGCGATTCGGCTATGCCGATACCGCTCCAGGAGTGGAGCGTCATGCCCGCAACATGCGTTGCGGCAATACCGGTCGCGGCGGTAATTGAGGGCTCGATGCCCGAAGCGCGCAGCCAACTGATGAACTCGTTTATGGTGTGTGTCTTCCCGCTTCCGGGCTCGCCGGTAAGGTAGACGTTCGCACCGGTCTTGAGTATCGTGAGCGCTTCAGCCTGAGTCATTCAGACACTGTACCAGACTATTCGTAGCGGAGCGCTTCGGCGGGCTCAAGCCGAGCCGCAGCACGCGCGGGCAAGACGCCCGAGACGACGCCGGTGATGAAAGTAATAACCATGATAACGAACAGTTCGAAATAATCGATAGTTGCGAAGCTGAAGAGCCCCGGCGCGCCCTGACTCGCGGCAGCGAGCCCTATAAGGTAGCTCATCGCGAGCCCGAGGACGACGCCGAAGAATCCTCCCACGAACCCGATGATGCCCGACTCGATAAGAAAGAGCGACATGATAGCGTCGCGCGATGCGCCGACCGCCTTCATGATGCCAATTTGCTTGGTGCGCTCCAAGACCGAGGTGTACATCGTGTTCATAATGCCGACCGCGCCGACAAGAAGCGACACGAGCGCAATGATGACGAGCGCGAGCTCAACCGCCCCGACGATAGTACCCACGATAGCCGTCGTCCGTGCAGGCGTCAGTATCGTAAATTCATTGACCTCTTTCTGTTTCTGTAATTGGAACTGCACCTGACGGGCGACAAGGTCGATGTTCTCACCCGGTCGTATCTTCACGAGTGCGGTCATCGCGCCCGGTTTCGTCCCCGAGATAAGGTGATAGAGATTCCACGACATATAGAAGGAGCTGTCGTCGGTTTGCTCGCCCATCTTCTCGAATATGCCGACGACGCGCAGACGTTTCGATTGCACGATTATTTCGTCACCGACGCGCACCTTGGTTTTGAACAAGTCGTTGGCAGCGAGATACCCGAGCATCACTTCGTTGCCATTTTCATCGGTCGCCCACGAGCCGTCAGACATCTTCACCCCGCGAGACGCTTCAAAGACGGGGCGCATTCGATCGAGACGCGAGGAATGCACGAACGCTGCCTTCTTTTCGCCTTCGAACTCGGCATTGAGCGTTCCGCCGTCTATCGGCATCGCGAACTGTACGCTCGGCAATTTCTCCAAATCCACAATGTCCGAGTAGGCGAATTTCTCTCCGCCGACCATGCCGATCACGATATTCGTGTCCTTCCCGGGGAGAATGATGAGCAAATCGCTCCCAAACATCTGCAGTTGCTGATTGATGATGTTCCGGAGCCCGCCGGAGAGGGAGAGAATGATGACCACGAGCATAATGCCGATGATGATGCCGATGACCGTGAGCCAGCTGCGCATCGGCCGGTAGCGTATCCCTTTGAACGTCAGTGTGAGGAATTCTTTGAACATATTATTCGGTATAGGTTTTCGTATGGTACAGGTGGCCCGGAATCGTCTTCCCGTCTTTGATCGTGATGACTTGGTCGGCACGCTTCGCGATGTCGGCGTCGTGCGTCACGATGATAAGCGTCTTCTTCTCTTTCTTGTTGAGCGCGATGAGCATATCGAGTATCTTCTCGCCCGTGACCGAATCGAGATTGCCGGTCGGTTCGTCGCCGATAATGATTTCAGGATCGTTCGCGAGCGCGCGAAGCAGCGCGACGCGCTGCTGCTCGCCGCCCGAAAGCTCGGCGGGACGATGTTCCCCGCGATTGGCGAGCCCGATGTCGCTGAAGCGCTTCTCGAGATCAGCGCGACGCAACCCGTCTCCCTTCTCTGAAAAGATGAGCGGAAGTACGACATTGTCGTACGCGGTGAGCCACGGGATGAGATTGTATTGTTGAAACACGAATCCGAATTTCGAAGAACGAAGGACCGTGCGGTCGTCATCGGTCGTTTTGGATATATTTTTCTCGCCGAGATAGAGGCCGCCGCGAGTCGGGCGGTCGAGCATGCCTATCATATTGAGGAGCGTGCTCTTACCCGAGCCGGAAGCGCCGATGATGACGGCGAAGTCGCCGTCCCAAATATGGATATTGACGGCGCGAAGCACCTGCGTTTCAACCGAACCATCGTGGAATACCTTCCACAGGTCGTGCAGGTGTATAAGCGGGTCGCCTTTGAATTTCTCGGGATTGCTTTTGAAGCGCTTCGCACACGGCTCGCTGCAGAAATAAAACGTGTCGCCTTGAATCTTGACGGTGAGATACTCCTCAAGATCAGAGAGATCCATTCCGCACACGGGGTCGCGGCGTTCTTGCTCTTCTTTCTTCATAGGCATCACTGCGCCGACACCACGACGGTCTGCGCCTCGGTCACTCCGCTCACTATCTCGATAAAATTGCCGTCGGTAACACCCGTCTCGACAGGAGTCTTCTGGAACGATGCTTCCGAGACCGCCTTCGTAAGGCCCGGGAGGAGCGCCTTTACGTACTTACCGGTGTCATCGGTATAGACAGCGAGCTCCGGCACACGGAGGATGCCCGTCTTTTTGTCGGAGAGGATGGTCGCATCGGCGCTCATACCGGGACGCACGAAAGCTCCCTCTGCATCGAAGATGATATTCACGCGATAATACTTATCTTCGGTCTTGATAATCGCCTGCGCATCAATCGAAGCGACCGTGCCGGTAAACTCCTGCTTGGGGAAAGCATCGAGCGCGATACGCACCGTACCGCCTTCGGCTACCTTCGCGATATCGAGTTCAGACACATCGGCTTGTATCTTGTATCCGCTCGTCTCCATCGAGATGGCCGACGTGCCGGGACGGAATATCTCACCGACCTCGTTGTGCACCTTAGAAACTCTCCCTGCCGAAGGCGCGTAAAGCGTTGAACGGCTGATATTCTCGCGCACCGCGTCGAGCTGCCCCTGTGCCTCCTCGATGCGTGCCTGCGCTATCTGTATATCCTCACTGCGCGCAGGCGCCTTCGCAAGCTCGAGTTCCTGTTGCGTGAGCGCAACGTCTGATTCGGCGAGCTTGAACTTCTCTTTCGCCGCAGCAAGGTTGGTTATCGCGGTGTTCACCTCGGCGCGCGCCGTCGAGACATCGGTCTTGTACGCATCGATAACGGTCTGCGACAGCGTTCCCGACGGCGAGAGGTTCGCAACCGGCGGAGACAAGAGGTTCAAGAAATCGGAGATGAGCGCGGTATTGCTCTCTGCCGTCGCGATAAATGTCGAAGGGTCACTCGCGACCGTGAGATTTGCAAGCGATGCATTCCACACTGTGAGCATCGTCTCGATAGCGGCACGACGCAGGTTGAGGTCGTTCGTCAGAACATTATCAGCATAGATGGAGAGCTTCGGGTCGGTACTGCGCGGATTATCGAAGAGATCGTCCGTCTTAGCGCGTATCGCATCATCGCTTTTAGTGTACGCGTCTCTCACGGCGTCGCCGAGACTTGCCTGCGCCTCGACCTCTGCGGCCCCTGCGGTCGCGAGCTTCGACTCAGAGACGCGTATGTCCTGCGCAGTCGCGCCGGCAAGAAGTTTCGCGAGGTCGGCCTTACGCTGCGTCACTACGGCGGCGAGCTGGCTCGCCTGTATCGCGAGATCCGTGGTCGCCAGCGACATGAGGCGCTGGCCAGCGACGACCGTCGCACCGTCTTTTGCGTATACCGCTTCAACCGTCCCCGCGAACGGGAATTCGAGCTCAAATTCTTTCTGTGCGACTACTTCGCTCCTGACCTTTATCGCCTCCTGGATGTCGCCCCGATCGACGCTGAAATAGAGAAACGGTTCCGGTGCGGTCTTTAGGTATCGCTCATATATGAAAAGCGAGGTTATAGCGACGCCCGCCACAACGACCGCAACGACGTAATACGATATTTTTATTTTTCGCATTTGCATATCTCTATACATTGTACCGCCATTCCTGATGTTGTTCCTAATAAAAACAGGAACCGGGGGATAGTATCAAACCGCGCTTATGTTTGCCCTTGGCAAGGATTTACGACCGCCACGCTACGATTGCAGCAAGGCAAGCGATGATGGTGACTATACCGATAAGGAGCATACAGGAAACACGCATCCGCCACGATGCAGATCGCGACTCTCTGTTGAAGCAATATCCTGTTTCGATTAAGAACGCGCCAGTCTGCCACACAGCATAGACACTGCTAGCGATGGCGGTGAATAGAAGCCAGGAGAACAAGTTAAGATCGGTCGAGAGCGGCACGAGGATATTCGCTGCAAGGAGAAGCATCGAAGCGAATCCAATCGTACCTGCGATAAGCGCTGACCACGATTGCAGATGGACGCGATAATCGCTCTCTCCTCCCTGATATCGCCTTGCGAGGAGGAGTCGCGGGATAAGGATGAGAAGACTGATGAGAGTGATCGCTTCTGCAGCAGTGCGCGCGGCGTCGTCGCGCGTAAACGAGATAAGAGTGGGGTCGACCACTCGTGTAGTCCAGATAAAGAAAACTGCGAGCGGCAGCGCCCACAAGGCAAACTTGAGCCATGCCTTGAATATAGCTCGCGGAATAAATATGAGAACAGTGGCGATCGGTAAGAAATACAGGGCGAAGAAATAGAGTGGATAAGTAACATCTGGAATCATTTGATCTACAACGGTCCGATAGCAGAAATTGCCAGTTCCTGCGCACCACTGACTCAAATACCCAAAACCGATGATCAGTAGAGCACTTATTGCCGGAACTGCTTGTGTGATTTTCGTTTTCATTTTTTGAAAAATATCCTCTGCACTCCTATGAGGAAGATACTACCCAGTATAAACTGCCACACGAGCATATTTGAAGGCGCCTGTTGAGAAGCGTCGAACACCGAGGCGGTCTGGAGCGTATTCGACTCCGCCTCTCTTGAGAGCGAGAGCGGCCCCGCCTCTTGTAATCTCGCGCTGCGCCCATCTGCCTCTCTACTCTCCTCTTCCTGCTCCCCTATCTGAATAACATCTGTCGGGGCACCCATCTCCTCTTGAGCCGTGAATGTCGTCGTCGACGCGTCTACCTCTATACTTGTGGCTGCTGACTCTATAAAAGACTGTGTCGGAGAAGCAGCGAGAACCGTGCTACTCGTCGCGGCGAGACTCTCTTCTCCTGACGCGGCCGCGATGACGACCGGGGCTGGGCGCCAATGACCTCGGCGATCCGGCTCATAACTTACGACTTCTCCCGCCTTGGGCGTGATGGTATATATCGTGCTGCCATCGCCATTTTCATCGACCGAGAGCGCTGAAGCAGTAGCTGCGCCATCGGCGATAGTAAGGCTCGCGAGCGTACTCGGCGTGACCGGCACATCCGCGATGGTGCTCGTGTTCGTGACGACACCACCTACACTCTCCTCGATGTCGAGCGAGAAGGTGCCGCTCGCCTGCCCTCGCATCGAGAGCTCGTAGGTGCCACCCTGCGGCACGCTCACATACTTCACCTCGCCGAACTCGCCATAGGTCGAGCCAGGGATGTCTTCAGTAACCGAATCATCCGGCGAAAGACCGGTGACGTTCCCAAGGGAGTCGGTGAGCTCGAGCGTGAGTGGCGAGTGAAGGTAGAAGGTGAGCTTCTTATCCGCCGTATTTGTTGCAGGCTCAGCAGTCAGGATATACGCTGGCGGAGTGCTCGTGCTGTTTCTGATACTGTTCTGTATGAACTCTTCGAGCTGAGGAATCTCAAATAAGTCTTTGTGATTACGTTTTATTTTCGTAGCCTTGTAATATTCACTTATATCTAGCCAGTATCTTTTCACATTGTCAGTGCTCGTACTCATAAGGAGCGCACTCGGGACAGGAACTGTGCCATCGCCGTCTTCGATAAAGATCGGTCGATATTTCTGTTTCGCTCCGAAGAACGACCCCTGCGAATAGAAATCTATGCCCGCGAGCGTGTCGACGCCCCAGCCCGCGATCTGGTCAATCTCGATACCTTGTGGCGGCGTCCACGGGTCGAGTTCGCTGTGGATGCGGTTCGCATACTCGATGAGCGCGCTATTGCCTATCGTAAGCGCGCTCAGGTCGCTCGGGTTTGGAGTGGTACGGTCGCCAGCGGTCGCCAAAATGAAGTCATCGAGCACGGTGCGATTTGCGATGAGTGAACCGTACGCCGAGGCTGCGGGCGCATATGCCTCGCCTTTGAGTGAGACGACCGGGTGTTCCGTGTCGCCTGCAGTATCTTCAAGATAATTCTCCGACGGGAGCAGGTGATATGCCATGGGCGAGTTCCCCGCGAGCGCTCGAGCTGCCGCGTTTGAAACAATCGTAATCGCATTCTTTATCGCAGATAGGTCCAGAAAGATACCCGCGTCATACCCGATGAGCATCGAAGCGAGAGCTGCCGGTGCACCGCTCTGCGGCACACCCACCATGATCACTTTGTCCACGAGCGACTTGGTGGTTTCATTTCCAAGCTTGTTGAGGAGCGCCTTCGCGACGAGACCGCCGTTGCTGTGCGCGACAATGCTCACCTTTCCCGTCTTCGAGCTTGCCGCGAGCGAGCGCAGCGTCTGCTCGATGTAGGGCGTGCTCGTTGCCTCTTCATAAAATATCTTCCCGTCACGCTCCGCGCCGTTATTCAAAAGAGCGTCCAGTGAAAGCCGCCAGTCATAGGCAACTGACTTCCAATCCTGTATGGTGCTATCGGCCTTGAGCGCGCCCATCTCGTCAATAAATGTTTGATAAAGAGCGCTCCCTCCCACGACATCAATGATGTCGCCTGGCTTGGTGTAGATGTCGCTACAAACGCTCGTACCCGAAGCAGTGAGTGCGAGTCTCCCCACCTTCGTATCCCCCACGCCGCGCAGGATTCCTATCGGTCCGTCATACGGCTCCCACAACGTCTCTTCAGCAGCTTGCCCGCACCCTGTCCCTTCATAGAGCCGGCTTCCTTCGATGCCGGGCAAGAACAGGACGTTTGAAACGCAATTATCGGCAGCGATACAGGGATCGGGTGGTGGTGTGTGCGGAATCGCGACAGAAAGACTCGTGGTATTTGCATTTCCTGCCTCATCATAAAAGTGAAGAGTGAGTTTGAACTGGGAAGAGGTCGGTAGAGGGTTTGCTGGGGCGTCCAGCAATGTAACTGCATAATTACTGAATGAACCGTCTGTCGATGTCGCTATAGAAGCGGCAAATGCCGATTTTATAGTGTAATCGATACCACCGCTTCCACCCCATACCGGGTTACCGTTCGCATCCCACAGGGTCTCCCTCATTTCCGAGAACGAGAGGCGACTTCCAGTACCATCACCTATTCCTGACAAATACATCGTGTCTCCCGCACGAGGAGGCACGGCGGAGAACGTAATGTTCGAGAGCGAAACCGTAGGGATCGTATTGTCTACAATTACCGATATGGTTGTTGTTGCGAAATTGCCTTGAGAATCTGTGACCGAGATAGGAATTTCCTTTATGCCATCAGGTATTGCCGGGAGTATCAAATCATAAAATCTATAGTAATAAACGCTTGGTGAATATACAGAGCCGACTCTTGCATAATAAGGACCTTGAGCGACCGAAGTACTCGTAGCAGAAAAACCGAGCTGAGAAAGATCGGCGGTAACCGTCGCCTGATTGCTACGATCCGCATATACCCATATGAAAAACGAGTCCCCCGTCTTGAGAGCGGTATGTGACGGGCCAGAACGAGGTAATGGGTATTGCAGCGCGGTTTCGATTGCGATTTTATCCGCCGAAGCAACAAAGGGAACGAAAAACAAAAAGAGTAATAAAACAAGCGTGCCAAGACGCATAATGTTTCAATTCTAACACCAACGAGATCAATAGGACGTATACTATGCACATGACTACTGCTCTATTGAAAGATGCGCTTGCGCGCTCGATGAAAGGCGAAATAAGCGATGATGCGGAAACGCTCGAGAAAGCAAGCCGCGATACTTCTCTTTTTAGGCGGATGCCCGAGCTGGTGGTGTACCCGAAAGACGCGGATGATGTGTCAGAGATTGTTCGCGTCGTCGGCACGGCGCGAGCGCAGGGTGCGGAAGTCTCGCTCGCGGCGCGCGCGGCGGGCACCGATATGTCGGGCGGCCCGCTTACGACGAGTGTCGTTGTCTCGTTCATCAAACATATGAACCATGTTCTCGGGGTCTCCAACGGGGGAGTTGAACTCCCCCGTGAGATGGAAGGATATGCGGAGACGGAACCGGGGGTGTTATATAGGGATTTTGAAAAAGCGACGCTTGAAAAGAATCTTATCCTCCCCTCCTACCCCGCGAGCCGCGAGATAGCCGCCATGGGCGGCATCATCGCGAATAATGCCGGCGGCGAGCGTACTCTCAAATACGGCAAAACGGAGAACTATGTTGAAGAGCTTGATGTCGTGCTCTCTGACGGCTCGCAAGCAACATTCAAGTCGCTCACGCCCGAAGAGGTTGCCGACAAGAAGAAACTGCAGACACTCGAAGGTTCTATTTATCGCGAGATGGACGAACTTCTCACCACACATGCCGCGCTTATCGAAACACACCGGCCGAAAGTATCGAAAAATTCCGCCGGGTATGCACTCTGGAGCGTTCGCGACGAACGTACCGGCGCGACAAATCTCGCGAAGCTTGTCTGCGGGTCGCAGGGCACGCTCGCGCTCTGGACGCGTGCGAAGCTCGGGCTGGTACAGCCGAAGGAGCACCGTGCGATGCTTGTCGTGTTCCTGCACGACGTCTCGATACTCCCCGAGGTGGTGAAACGCGTCCTGCCACAACAGCCTGAATCGTTTGAAAGCTATGACGATCACACCTTCATACTCGCGGTGAAGCTTATCCCTGAGTTGCTTTCGCAGATGGGATTCTTGAAGGCCACGCGACTCGGCATCGATTTCATACCCGAGGCGGCACTCGTTGCGACCGGCGGGGTGCCGAAGCTCCTTCTTATGGCAGAGTTCGCCGAAGACACGCTCGAAGAAGCTGATACGAAAGCACGTGCGGCAGAGGCCGCGCTTGCTGACTTACATCTGCAAACAAAGATAGAGAAGAACGAGAAAGAATCAGAAAAATATTGGATAGTCCGGCGCGAGAGCTTCAACTTGTTGCGTAAGAATGTGCACGGGCTCTCGACCGCACCGTTCATAGACGACTTCGTCGTACCGCCTGAAAGCTATGCCGAATTCCTGCCGAAATTGAACGCTCTCCTTGAAGAGCACAAATCTCACTTCATCTACACGGTCGCGGGTCACGTCGGTAACGGCAACTTCCACATTATTCCGCTCATGGACCTCACGAAGCCGGAAAATCGCCAAGTGATACTCGATCTCGCGCCGAGGGTCTACGAGCTCGTCATCGCCGTCGGCGGCACGACAACCGGCGAACACAACGACGGCATCATTCGTACGCCGTATCTCCCGATGCTCTTCGGCGCTGACATGGTCGCTCTCTTCGAAAGGACAAAAAAGATTTTCGACCCGCTCAGCATCTTCAACCCCGGCAAGAAAGTCGGCGGTACCTTCGCTGACATCTCGCGCGACATTATCGAGATGTAGGGAAGCTCATATTTCTAGCATATACAACTTTGGTATATACTAGGGGTATGAAGCGCGCATTTGCGGTCACTATCGTCGTCCTCCTCGCCCTTGGCATGATTGCGACACTGTTTTTTCCGCTCCTCGCACAGGGATTCTAGGTTGTCCACACCTGCCTTGCCCTTTTCCGGCATTTCTGGCATACTATTTTTACTCGCAGAGTATTCGAGCTTCGCTCCGCTCCAAAAGACGGTACGTGTTCAGCTTCGGCGAGATTTAACCGGTTAGATCTACACATGGATTCACAGCAATCAGTTCAGGGGAACAAGCTCTACGTAGGCGGTATCCCCTATCGCTCGACAGAAGACGATCTCAAGAAGGCCTTTAGCGAGGCAGGTAATGTCGCTTCTGCCAGCATTATCAGCGACCGCATGACGGGCCGCTCGCGCGGTTTCGGCTTCGTGGAGATGGCGTCTGAGGCGGAAGCCCAGGCGGCTATCGATCGCTGGGATGGTAAGGAGTTCGACGGGCGCACGCTCTCGGTCTCCTTTGCTCGTCCGCAGGGTGATCGCCCTCCGCGCCGCGAAGGCGGTTTCGGCGGCGGTGACCGAGGCGGTTTCGGCGGTGGCCAAGGTGGCTATGGCCGCGGCGGCTACTAGCAAGCGAGTGAGACAAAAAGAAGGTTGTTTCAACTTTCTTTTTGCGAACGAGCGAAGCTAGAAAGCTTTGTCTTCAAAGCTTACGGTCGCGGCGGATACTAATCCCCCTTCCTCGCAGAAAACGAAAAATCCCCTCAACGGGGATTTTTCGTTTATGTAAACAAATACTGCGTGTGCTATCACACACGCAGTACCGCACAACACATACGCTGAATTATGCTCTCACATACAAGAAGGCTTGATGCGGATGGAACAATTCTTTGATCGACTTCTCACACCAGGAGAAAACCTCGGCGCCTCGATCGTACTGGATTCCTTTCACACAGGGCAAGCCGTTGATTATAAAGACAGAACCTGGGAAATATACTTCGCGTAGCCATCCGAATTGTTTAAATAACCACATCAAGACTCGCAAGTTGTCTTTCCAGAACAGGACGTGGGCTATGTGTGCATCGAGCGGTATCATGCCGGGCCAGTTGGCGGGATCAAGACGCGCGAGACCGGTCGACGACCTGTCGTGACCCGTCTGCATCCACACACGTTTGAAATCAATCCGCTCGAGCTCCAACGATTCTTGATTCTCGGCAGGCTCCCCTTCGAGTCCCGTTCCGGCAAACGAACCTCGCCAGATACGCAGGTCAAACTCGTGATGCAACTCCTGCCGATCCAGAAACAAGAGCGTCTCGCTCGGCATAGTACAGGCGTGTCCATTGAGGAGCATCCGGATCGCTTCGGCCAGCGCCAATTCGAGCCGTTCAGGATCGCTCGTGAACTTCAAGACTCGTTTCGGATCCTGATCGTTTCCCCGTAGATGCCTCGTGAGTGCCTGCGGAATCGACCTCAAGATTCGACTCGTTAGTTCACCTAATTGTTGAATTTTCCACTGGTAGGCTATTCCATGATTCTTCAACATGGCTTTTCCTTTCGTGTGTTGAAGGACTCCGACGGCTGTCGGTCTATCCGCAATCACCTTGCGCTCGTTTCAGATTCCTGTCAATCTCTCCTGATGGACGAAACTCCGGAGGCATACCGATACGGCTGGCAGCCGTTCTTCGGCTTGCATATCCATTTGGACAGCAAACCGCTCATCCCCCGCCCCGAGACCGAGTGGTGGGCTGAACAATTGTTCATCGAGCTCGAAGGGCATGTGGGTATGGCGGCGTCCGCAGCGCCGAGTCGACAGGTTTCCGAGACGAGAGTCTCACAGCGCGACGGCGCGAGAGGAGGCGATTTTTCAGCAGAAAAATACGCCGCTCTCGTCGAGGGAACTGTCGATTCGGCGCGATACACGTTTCTCGATCTATGCGCAGGGTCGGGAGCTATCGGCTGCGCCGCGCTCAAGGCACTTCCACATGCAGAAGTATACTTCGGCGAGATTGACCCGGCGCACGAAGCGACAATTTTGAAAAACATCCGCGAGAATAACCTGGACGCTTCAAGAGCGCACGTCTCTATCGGCGACCTCTTCGAGCCATTTGCCGACATATCGTTCGATGTCATCGCTATAAACCCGCCCTACATTCCCGCCGACCGAGCACTCGATAGAAGCGTCGCTGACTACGAGCCGGCGCTCGCCTTGCGCTCTGGCGCAGATGGCCTTGACCTCATTCGCCGTATCGCGCTCGAGCTCCCGAAGCACCTCGCGCCGAGCGGTATAGCATGGATAGAAGTTGACAGCCCCTCTGCCGAGGCGGCTCGAGCGCTCTTTGCTACTCAAGGACTCAAAGCTGAGATACGCACTGATCAATACGACAGACCCCGCGTTATCGTTGTATCATTCCCCTAATGCCCGACACACCGCTCCAACCCTTTGCGCCGCCTGCCGGCCTCTCTTCGCTCCTGCCAAACGAACTCAATCTCTCGGCTGGTATAGCGATAGAGTGGGTGCTCTATGCCGTATTCGCCTTCTGGGCTCTTTATACGCTCGTCGCCGTCTATCACTGGCTCAAGTACTCCCACGCGTCATGGGTCGCCTTTCCCGCCATAGCCGCACATCTTTTCATTTCAATTGCACTGATGTCGTACACACTCTCCGGTTCAGCGTACTTCCTTACCCCTTACTTGCCCTAACGTATGCGAGAATTCGAACTTGAGCCGGGCGAACATGTCGTGCTAGAAGCGCGAAAGCATTGGATTCTTTTCCTCGGCGAACTCTTGCCGTATGCCATTCTCATACTTCTCCCTTTCGCGCTTCCGAAACTGCTTGCCGTTACGCCTCAAACAGCTCCGTATGCATCCTTTCTCGACTACCACTCCGTGCTCGGGCGCGCGGGGCTCGGCGTCTGGATCCTCGTCTGGTGGACGAGCGCATGGGGAGCCTTTACCCGCTATTTCCTCAATGTGTGGGTGCTCACCAATCTGCGCATCGTTGATATCAAGCAACGCCGCTACTTCTCCCGCGAGGTCTCAAGCCTCTTCCTCACTCGCGTACAGGATGTAACGACCGAGGTAACCGGCATCGTGCCGTCGCTTCTCGGTCTCGGAGACATCAAGGTTCAGACTGCGGCCGAAGATGTTGAGTTCGTTATGAAAGGCATCCCGCGCCCCGAACAGATGCGCGATATCATCCTGCGCTATGTCTCTACAAAACCTGTAAATACCGGCGTCTGATATACTGGGCGGTATGTCCGAACCGATTTCCACCGAACCCTACAAGGGCGTCCGTGACTTCTACCCCGCTGATTGGGAACAGATGCAATCAATGTTTGCGCGAATGCGCGCGACGCTCGCGCTCTGGGGCTACGAAGAGTACAACGCCTCTCCGCTCGAACGCGCCGAGCTCTATGAAGCGAAGACCTCCGAAGAGATCGTCAATGAACAGACCTACACTTTTATCGACCGCGGCGATAGGCGCGTGACGCTCCGTCCCGAGATGACGCCGACCTTGGCGCGCATGGTCGCGAACAAGCGTCGCGAACTCGCGCTGCCTCTGCGCTGGTTCTCTATCCCAAATGTCTTTCGCTACGAACGGCCGCAGAAAGGGCGTCTGCGCGAGCACTACCAGCTCAATGTCGACCTCGTCGGCGCAAGCGGAATAGAAGCGGACATCGAGATACTTTCGCTCGCCTCTGAACTCCTGAGGTCTTTGGGCGCTACGGAAAGCGATTTCATCATTCGCGTCAACTCACGAGCGCTCCTCACGAATGCTTGTGAAGCGGCGGGGCTCAATGCGGACGCGACCCGTGCATACCTCCGACTCCTGGATAAGAAAGCAAAGATGACTCCCGAGGCGTTCGCCGCCGCGCAGGCGGCTATCACCCCGAACGACCCGCTCTCGTTCCTCTCGGGTGCCGGCAGCTCGCCCGAGATCGCGAGCGAGAAGAGCGCACTCGCGAACACCGTTGAAGCACTCAAACTGCGCGGCATCGGGAATGCAGTACTTGATCCGACCCTCATCCGCGGATTTGATTACTACACCGGCATCGTGTTCGAGATATTCGATACCAATCCCGCGAACCCCCGCTCGCTCTTCGGCGGCGGCCGCTTCGACAAGCTTGTTGCACTCTTCGGCGCTGACCCCGTTCCTGCTATCGGCTTCGGTATGGGAGACGTCACGCTCGCTGACTTTCTTGAAACGCACAAGCTTGTCCCCAGCGGCGGCGAACGCAAGCCGCAGCTCTACCTCGGCACTCCTTCTCCAAGCAACATCCCCGCAGCTCAAGCGTTCGCGAGCGAACTCCGCCGACAGGGCGGACGCGTGTTCGTCAATCTCTCTGACCGCGCACTCGGCGACCAGGTAAAAGACGCAGTGAAGCGCGGCATCCCGCTCTTCGTCGCGTATGGCGCCGACGAGATCGCGAACAATACGGTTCGGATGAAAATCCTCGCGACCGGCGAGGAAACGGCGCTTGCGGTGACCGAATTACCGGCGCGTCTGCGCGCCGGTAGCTGATTCCGGTATGCCCAGTAGGACTACATGGCATGCGGTATGATTACGTTTGTGAATATTTCGAGACAATCGCGGGCACGTTCCTCGGACACACGGGGCGATGCTATGTTGTCCTAACCGGGTATGCGCGTTATCACCTTTGATATCGAATCGATTTCCGACTCGTTCGTACGCGGCCATATCGATGTGAATGATCAGGAACTCACCGTCGTCGCTATTCACGACTCCGAGACCGGCGAATATTCGCATTATTTCAAAGAAGACTTGCCGAAACTCTGGCCGCTCCTTGAGCGAGCCGACCAGCTCGTCGGTTTCAATTCCGACACGTTCGATATTCCTCTCCTCAATCGCTATTATCCGGGCGACCTTTCACACATCCGTTCGCTTGACCTCCTCTCCGAGGTACACAAAGTACTCGGTCGGCGCATCAGGCTCCAGTCGCTCGCTGAGGCGACGCTCGGCAGAGGCAAGTCGGGAGATGGGGCGAAGGCTGGCGAATGGTGGAAGGAGGGACGGAAGGAGGAGGTGGCGAAGTACTGTGTCGAGGACGTACGTCTCACGCGCGAACTCTACGATTACGCGCTCAAGAACGGAAAGTTGAAATATAAGGACCTGCGCGAGAAGCGCGATATCAAACTCGACACTGCTCTCTGGGAACAGGCAGCTGCCACCCTACCCTCTCTTACGCACGCGCTCCAGATTTGATAAATCTCCCATTCGAGACAGCACCGAAACAAGATCGTAATACGGCGCGGCAATAATCGCCTTATAGCACGCGGGAGCATACCCCCTGTGCGCATTCATTTTTAGTGATACCCTGTACGATATGAAATCTCCCTATACCATACCGTTCGCCATTATCGCCGGAGGCATCATCGTTGCTGGCGCCGTGTATGTCTCGATGCCGAAAATCGCAACAGGCGGTAACCCGGCGCTCGTGCGTCCTGTTGATTCGACCGACCATATCCTCGGCAACCCCACTGCCAAGGTCACCATCATCGAGTACGCTGATTTCGACTGCGACTATTGCAAGGGTTTCAATGAGACGCTTCATCAGATAGTCGCAAACGAGGGAGTGGCAGGACAGGTCGCATGGATCTATCGCGAATTCCCTCTCGTTGAGATTCATCAGAATGCGCTCGCTCATGCGCGTGCTGCCGAATGCGTCGCTCAAGTCGCAGGCAATGATATGTTCTGGAAGTTCGAGACTGCCCTTTTCAATGCTCAGCCTGTTGAACCCGCAAATTATGGGGTGCTCGCGAAGAGCATCGGCGTCTCGGGCGACGCCTTCGCTTCCTGCTATGCGGGTGCCGCAACCTCCGGCATCAACGAGCGCATCGTGAAAGATCGTCAGAATGCGCTTGATATGGGCGCGCAAGGCACGCCGTATTCAGTTATCCTCGTCGCCGGAAAATCACCGATCGTTATGGCAGGCGGTTACTCCTACGACGCAGTGAAGCAGCTCGTGGACGGTATGCTCGACAAGTAGTCCGAGAGCATACCGTTTCTCGGACTGCCTATTCATCCAAGAGCTCGAGCCGATATATATCGAACGAGTTATCGCCTTCGAACATATCGGACGGGTTCGGAAGGTACGCGCGACGGCGCGTAATCTCTTCTGTCGCATCGGTAATGAGCCGATGGAAAACCGCGAAATCCTCCCGATGTTTTTTGAAATCTATCGCGTATCGCCGCAGTTGTGCGCTCCCGTCTGCGTTCTTGGTTTTCTTGCACTCATACACGATGAACTGCCGCACCGGCTTCCCGAATAATGCTCTGACGGTGTAATAATTGAAAATAGCCTGAATGATAAAGAGCGGCTTTACCGCGCCAGCCTTGCTAAATGACGCGACGAATTTGTGATCCACGATATCAACGGCTCCCTTTTCGATGCGCGACTCCACAACGAGATCTGAAACCGCCTTGATCGGGAGCGGAAGCCCCTCTACCTCGACGACGCCTTTCACTTCGACGCCCAGGACCTTATGTCGGGGCGCTCGTGCGAGGTAAAAGCCGATTGCTTGCAGGTATTCGCGCTCCATAGCTGCGCGTTTCTCTTTCTGCGCGCGCCGTGACTTCATCTTCCCGAAATCGATCTCGAAATCCGCTATCGCACGCAGGTAATTGAGTCCCATCTGCACGGCAATATCTTTGGGTGCACCACTATAAGCCTTTCTTGCAGGCTTTCCGCCAGCGTTCGCTCGGTCAGACGAATGTTGAGCACTCGCCTGACCCTCGCTCATTTGGCGGTAGAAATGCTCGAGAGCAAAGTGCCCCGCGCTTCCGACCACCGAGGCGGGCGTACGCGGCGTGTCATAAATCTCTTCAACATACCGCTTGTACCACGCAAGCGGGTTCCGCAAGAACGCCATGAGCGAGGAATGGCTCCAGTGCTTAATCGGCAATGTTGTCTTTCTTTTGCTTTTCTTCTTGTTGAGTCCTTTCCGCATTATCTAAGTATATCTAATTTACAACTATCCAAGACTCCGTCCTATAGGACAATCTTTTGGATACCTATTCCTGCGGAAGTCCGAAATGTTCGCGTAAATGCTTATCGCGTTCGATCTGCTCGACAATCATATAAAGAGCATCCGCGCCGATATGAAATTCGGTCTTTGCGAGAGCCATAAGGTCTTCGCAATCATAGGGGTATACCCACACACTATCCTGCAACCGTACGAATCCGCATTCCTGCATGAACGTGCGTAGCCGAACTCTGGATTTCTTCCGACGTTCAGGGATATCAAAGATAACCACGCGCCACCGCCTATCCCAACGCTTTTTCTTCATCGCTCCAAGCCGCGCTCGTTCCAAAGAGAGCGCTCGTTTCCCCTCTTCCGTAAGTCGTGCGAATTTCAATCCCTTTTCTTCAACAAACACAATGAACCCTTTTGCTGCGAGTTTCGACAATGCAGATTTATATTGATAATTGAACCGAGCGCCTTTCTTGTAGCCTGGGAAATACTTCAGAAGCTGTGCGGCATTCGGAGCCGCTGCGCCAATGACCAACACAACTCCGACGGCAACTGCTCCTATAAGCGCGAACTGAAACGCTCCCACACGCCGCCTACGCTTTGATTCTTTTTCCATCACCCCCATCCATCAACCTTACCATCCATACTATCCACACTATTGAGCGGTCGCTCAATAGTGTGGATAGTTTGAAAGATACGAGAAATGGTATATATTGCCCATCAGATTGCAATTTCCGGGAGAAATTCTATGAAAAAGATCTTTTGTTTCGTATGCGACGAGAGCATCTTCCAATCGATGGGAGTCGCTTTCATTCTCGTAATACTCGTCGCCGACACCGTCCTCATGTCGTTCCTGTCCCTCGCCGCCGAGGAACGCTACGATGAATACTACATCCAATTCGCCTCTCCGCTTTTTGGATTCTTCTCGGCGGTTCTCGCAATCGTGGCCGCAAGTATCGTTGGTGTCGGACGATCGCTCACCGTTCTGTACGAACGCACACGAGACAAGTGATGCCGAAAAGAGAGTATGAATGAACTCGATATACATCAAAGAACCGCATTGTGCGGTTCTTTTTAATTCCTAATACGACTTCAGGTGGCGGGCTTTATTGTGGGCGACTTTGTTTTCTTATGGGCGAAGCGAATTGGCGACCAGAATTTCATGAGCGAAGCGAATAGAAATTCGGAAGTACTCCTGTGGTGAAAACAAGAAGTCCTGATAAGGCCAGTCTAATAACTCTTGAGATGTCTGGCCTTATCATGGGTGCGGATTTTCTCGAGCGCTTTCGCCTCGATCTGGCGGATGCGCTCGCGGGTAACGCCGAACTCGCGCCCCACTTCTTCAAGCGTGTGATAGATGCCGTCCATAAGACCATGACGCATCTCGAGTATCTTGCGTTCCTTCGGTGAAAGGTCGGAGAGGATCGCCTTTACCTGTTCCGAAAGGATGCGTTCTGATGATTCTTGCACCGGCGATGGGATCTTATCATCGGGAATGAAGTCGCCGAGTGTCGAACGCTCATCATCGTCTGAACCAACCGGGTTCTCGAGCGAGAGCGTGTCCTGATTTATTTTTTCGATCTGATAGATCTTGTCCGGCTCGACACCCATCTCGACGGCTATCTCCTCAGGCTGCGGATCGCGACCAAGCGCCTGGGCGAGGCGGCGCGAGACTTGCTTGTACTTCGCAATAGTCTCAACCATATGGACCGGAATGCGGATGGTGCGGGATTGATCAGCGAGTGCGCGAGTAATCGCCTGGCGTATCCACCAGGTCGCGTACGTGGAGAACTTATAGCCCTTCTTCCAGTCGAACTTGTCGACGGCTCGAAAGAGACCGAGATTCCCTTCCTGAATAAGATCGAGAAGAGTGAGATCAGGCGAGCGTCCGACATATTTCTTCGCGATAGAGACGACGAGACGGAGGTTCGAGCGAGCGAGGATATTGCGCGCCTCGGCATCACCCTTCTCAATGCGCTTTGCGAGCTCGCGTTCTTCAGCGGCGGTCAGAAGCGGGTACTGCCCTATCTCGCGCAGGTATATTTGAATAGAATCATAGCTCGTCGAGTGACGATCTTTGATATTGCGCGTCGCGAGATACTCGTCGGCGGCATCTTCGAGCATGCCGCCTTCAAGCACATCGACACCCGCGACCGCGAAACGCTCGTAGAGCGATTCGAGGAAGCTGACATCCTCCTCAACATGCGGGAAAGATTTCAAGATTTCACTATAGGTAACATACCCGCGTTCCTTGCCCTTCTCAATAAGCGCTTCTGCCGACATCGCCTTCGCGGAAAGCGCCTTCGCCTTCGCGCCCTTCGCTACTGCGCGGACGGCCTGTTTGTGAGAGAGCTTCTTTCCCTTCTTCACGGGTTCCTTCCCTTTCTTCATCGGCTTCTTTACGACTTTCTTTTTAGGAGCTGGGCGCTTTTTGGGTGCAGCCTTGCGCACCGGCTTCTTTGCCGGCTTCTTCGCAACCTTCTTCTTTTTTGTAGCGGGTTTCTTCATGCGAAAAGGTAAAAGTATAAAAGAGATGCATCGCCCGCTCCCTGGTTTATCGAGCAAGGCTCGCGAGACGCGCAGACAGTTTCGCACACGTCGCTTGCGCACTTGCAACCGAGACTGCGTTTCCTGCAGCCTCTGCTCTTCGTAAGTCTTGTACTGCTTCCTGGTACGCCTCGCGGATAACCGCTTCTTCAAAGGCGTTCAGAAGCTCATCTGCCGCATCTTCCCTGGGCTCTTCGCCGAATGTCTGTTCAGTCCTGAACAGAACCGGCTCTTTGAGCGTGTCGGTAAGGGGCGGCTCGGCTTCAGTAATTCGAGCATACTCTAATTTGACACGACTGGCAAGTGGTGTTTCCGGATATGCGTGTATAACCGCGAGGAGCTGTTCTTCACGCATTTTGCGCGCTGTTTTCTTCACTGCCGAGAGAGTTGCCGATGCCTCCGCGGTAACCGCGATTCCCTGCTGTTTCGGCAAACGAGAAAGCGCCTCGCGAACCGCTTCAGGAGAGAGTCCGAGTGTGCGCGCAGCAGATTGCATGAAATGTTCGCGCTCCATCGGGCTCGATATCGCCGCGATAAGCGGCAAGACGATGTTCTCTGCCAAGCGAAGAAGGCGATGCGGATCGCGCTCAGAGTCAGAGAGCTCTGCGAGAAAGAATTCAACGATCGGCTTCGCCGCAACAATACGCGCACTAAACTCCTTCGAATCCTCACTGATGAGATCTGCCGGATCCTTACCTGACGGCAGCCGTGCCGCCTTCACTCTAAGGCCGTGTCGAAGGGCGAGCTCTGCCGAACGTGCCGTCGCCTTGAAGCCTGCCGGATCGGCATCAAGGACGAGCATCAGGTTCTCGCTGTAGCGTTTCAGAAGCGCGATATGTCGTTCGGTAAGCGCGGTACCCGAGAGTGCGATGGTATTTCTAAATCCTGCTTGATGCGCATGCAAGAGATCCATCTGTCCTTCAACCAGCATCGCGAATCCCCGCGTACGAATAGCGTCTTTTGCGGCGTCCATACCGAAAAGAATGTCCGACTTGTGATAGAGGTCAGTCTCGGGCGAATTCAGATATTTCGCCATATCGTCATCAGCAAGCGCTCTGCCGGTAAAGGCGACAACGCGACCGGCAACATCGCGTATCGGGAACACGAGACGATTGCGAAACCGATCGTAATACGTACCGCGCTTGCCGTCTGCTTCTTTTATGAGCCCCGCCGCGAGCAACTCTTCGACGGTGAAGCCTTCAGCGGTAAGCGCCTCAAGGAGCGCGCGCCACTCATCGGGCGCGTGCCCGAGCCGCCAGTTGTGGATAGTTTCGTCAACGAGCTTTCGTTTTTTCGCATACGCTTCGGCGGGGCTGCTCGAGAGCCGCTTCGCATACCATTCGCTCGCGCGATTCATTACTTCCCGAAGACGGTCAGTACGCGAGCTTCGCTCGCGCGAATTTGCATCGTACTCGATGACTACTCCGGCTTTCTCCGCGAGGAGTTTGAGCGCGCCCTTGAAATCAACGCCTTCGATCTTCTCGATGAACGAGAATCCGTCGCCTCCCTCCCCGCAGCCGAAGCAATGCCACGTGCCGCGCTCAAGGCTCACATGGAAACTGCCGGTCTTCTCTTTATGAAAGGGGCACAGGCCGACAAGCGACCTGCCGGCGCGATGCAGCTTCACATACGGACTCACGATGTCCTGTATCGAGAGCCGCTCTTTGATTTCTGCCACCGTGTCCTTCGCCATTCCACTGATTCTACCTCTTTAGCGAGGTAAGCAAAAACCGCCCTCACGGGCGGTTGTTGTTTTGTGTCAAACACCGATCTTTCTTGTTAGAGGGCGCGAGGCGTGCGCGGGGCAAACGAGGTGGTGCGCGTCTCGGAATATTCCGGAGTCGGGCGTTCCGCTTGAAGCTTCGTAATCGCAGCGTGCTTCTTGCTCCCGGCGAAACCGGTACCCGACGGAATGAGACGGCCGAGAATGACATTCTCCTTGAGTCCGCGCAGGCGATCGGTCGAGCCGCGAAGCGATGCGTTGATAAGAATCTTCGTCGTCTGTTCGAAGGAAGCAGCCGAAAGGAATGAGCGGCGCGAGAGCGCGCTCTCCTTGATACCGAGCACGATCTCCTTCGCCTGAGGCGCAATCTTGTTCGTGCTCTCAGCATCCTTTACTGCCTTCGCAAACTCCCAATCCTCGACGACGTCGCCCACTGAGTAGTCGGTGTCGCCGGCATCGGTTATCTTCATACGCGAGAACATCTGCTTTACGACGACTTCGAGATGCTTGCGTGAGACAGGCGCACCCTGAAGCTCATAAATCTTTGATGCTTCAGTGATGATGTACTCCTGGACTGCGGCACGGCCGGCATATTCGAAGAGTTCATCGAGGTCGGCAGAACCGTCCGTGAGAATCTGACCCTTGAGTACGGTATCGCCTTCTTTGACCAAGGATACGCGAGGGAACGGCGCGAGATATTCATACGCCGATCCATCCTTCTTGCCTTGTCCGGCAGACGGCACGACAACGATTACTTTCTCGCGGCCCTCTTCCTTTACTTCCGAGATGATGCCATCGCACTTGGAGATGACCGCCGGGTTCTTCGGCGAGCGCTTCTCGAACACTTCTTCAACGCGCGGGAGACCGCTCGTGATGTCGCCGCCGACTGAAGCCACACCGCCCGCGTGGAAGGTACGCATCGTGAGCTGAGTGCCCGGCTCGCCGATGGCCTGAGCGGCGACTGTACCGACTGCTTCGCCAAGATCGACGAGCTCCTGAGTCGTAAGATCCATGCCGTAACAGGTCTGGCAAACACCATAGCGCGTCTCGCACGACATCGGGGAGCGCGCGACAACCGTCGTGACCGATGATGTCGCTGCGAGCGTCTCGGCGTCCTTGATCGAGAGATATTGACCCTTCTTGAAGAGCGTCACGCCGTCTGCGTCTTTGACCTCCTCGGCGAGCGTGCGACCGCGAAGCGCTTCAGCATAATTGGTCTGGATACCGGAAGCGGAAACGCGATTGATCTTCACACCACGCTTGGTACCGCAATCCTTTTCCGTGACAATCGAATCCTGGGCAACGTCGAAGAGGCGACGCGTGAGGTAGCCTGCCTTCGCGGTGCCGAGCGCCGTGTCAGTGAGACCCTTACGAGCACCGTGCGTACTCATGAAGTATTCGATTGGATTCAACCCCTCGATCATCGAGGAGACGATAGGCACCTCGATCGTACGGCCGGACGTATCCTGAATAAGGCCTTTCATACCCGCCATCTGGGTCAGGTTGCCGAGCGTACCGCGAGCGCCGGACTTCACCATGTCGGAGACGGAACCCATCGGATCAAGATGCTTTGACACCTGTTCCTCGACTGCCTGCTTTGCGCCCTGCCATATCTCGATAGCCATGCGGCGCTTCTCCTCTTCGGCGAGGAGACCGTCTTGATAATCCTTCTGGAGTACCGCAATCTTTTCTGCGGCGTCTTCGATGATAGTCGTCTTCTCTTCCGGCACCGACACATCATCGATTGCCCACGAGATGCCCGAGCGGGTCGCATAATCGAAGCCGAATCGCTTCACCTTGTTCACAATCTCCGGCACAGCGTCAATGCCGTAGCGGCCGATACAGTCGGTCACGATGCGTGCGAGCACCTTCTTCGTAATGGTCTCGTTCACGAACGGATAGTTCGCGGGAAGGACGGTGTTGAACAAGAGGCGGCCGACGGTCGTCTCGAACGGATGTCCGTCGAACGATGCGTACTTCTCTTTCCCTTCGACGGGAAGCACCTTAATCTTCGCGCGCGCATCAATAGCGCCATACTCGGAAGCAAGAATAGCGGCGTTCGGCGAAGCGAAGTACTCTCCCTCGCCTTTTGCGCCGTCGATTGCCTTGGTAAGCCAGTACACGCCGAGGATGATGTCGAGCGGCTTTCCGGTAAGCACGATCATATCGCCCGAACCCGGCTTCAAGATGTTCTTGTTCGCGCTCATGATGTTCGCCGCCTCCCACTGCGCCTCTTCAGACAAGGGCACGTGCACTGCCATCTGGTCGCCGTCGAAGTCTGCGTTGAACGCGTTACAGACGAGCGGGTGGAGCTGGATAGCATCGCCTTCGATGAGTCGCGGCTGGAACGCCTGGATACCCTGGCGATGGAGCGTCGGAGCGCGGTTCAAGAGCACATACTTGCCCTTGATGACCTCTTCGAGGATTTCCCACACCTCGGCAACACCGTCTTCGATAAGACGGCCGGCACCGCGGATGTTGAACGCGAGTTCGCGCGAGAGCAAGCCCGCGATAACGAACGGGCGGAAGAGCTCCAGTGCCATGTGCTTTGGCAAACCGCATTCGTCAAGCTCAAGATCCGGACCGACGACGATGACCGAACGGCCTGAGTAGTCGACGCGCTTGCCGAGCAGGTTCTGGCGGAAGTAGCCTTGCTTGCCTTTCAGATAGTCTGCAAGCGATTTGAGCGGGCGGCGCTGCGCGAGCGTCATCGCACCGGCAGAAGCACCACTCTTCCTAATCGAATTGTCGAGAAGTGCGTCCACGGCTTCCTGCAGAATGCGCTTTTCATTGCGGAGAATAACTTCTGGCGCATGGATGTCGATAAGCTTCTTCAAGCGATTATTGCGATTGATGACGCGACGATAGAGGTCGTTTACATCAGACGTCGCATGACGACCGCCTTCAAGAGCAACCATAGGACGAAGCGCCGGCGGAATGACGGGGATGCGCGTGAGGAAAAGCCACTCGGGGCGGATGTTCGAGGCGATGAGTCCGGCGATAAGCGAGAGGCGCTTTGCAAGCTTCTCGCGCTCGGCAGCACCAGCCTTCTCATAACGCGCCGAGAGCGTCTTCTCGAGCTCCTTCAGGTCGAGTGCACGGAAGATGTCATAAATAGCCTCAGCACCGATACGCGCCTCGAAGAGGCCTCCGTACTTCACCGAGAAGCGGTGGTATTCGAGCTCATCAAGCACACGGCCGACGACGATACCCTCGATCTCTGCTTTCGCCATCGTCATCTTCTCCTTAAGCGTGTCGCGTTCCTTATCGGAACCGAGCGACTTGTACTTCGACTTATATTCGCTATCGAGTTCAGTAAGGAGACGCTTCTTCTCCTCTTCAGCAACCTTCGCTACGATGTAGCCTGCGAAATAAACCACCTTCTCGATATCGGTCGCAGATGCGCCAAGAAGGAGCGCCATGCGGGACGGGACAGAACGCAGGAACCAGATGTGCGCGACTGGCGTACAGAGCTCGATATGGCCCATACGTTCGCGTCGCACGATTGAACGAGTAATCTCGACGCCGCACTTGTCGCAAACAATGCCTTTGTAGCGGATACCTTTGTATTTTCCGCAGTAACACTCGTAGTCCTTTTCGGGACCGAATATCTTTTCGTCAAAGAGGCCGTGTTTCTCAGATCGTTGCGTGCGATAGTTGATGGTCTCGGGCTTGGTAACCTCGCCTGAAGACCACGAGAGAATGCGTTCAGGCGACGCGAGCATAAGCCGGAGTCCATTCCAGGTATCGCGCGAAGGAAGCTTGCGGGGGGTGAATGCCATAGAGAGTTTCAAAGATTAATAAAGCTATGCTTCCGGCTCAGGCGGGAGGTTGAGCGGATCAACATCGAGCGCGAGACCGCGGATCTGATTGGTAAGGACAGCGAAGGACGCCGGTGTGCCGGTATGGCTTATCGGCTCGTCCTTTACGATTGCATCGAAGGCTGCCGAGCGGCCCTGAATGTCATCTGACTTGATGGTGAGCATTTCTCGAAGCGTGTAGGCCGCGCCGTAGCCGAGAAGCGCCCACACTTCCATTTCGCCGAAACGCTGGCCGCCATTCTGTGCCTTACCGCCCAAAGGCTGTTGGGTGATGAGCGAGTACGGACCGATGGAGCGCATGTGGATCTTGTCTTCCACCATGTGATGCAGCTTCAGGACATACATGTACCCGACCGCGATAGTCTGAGCGAATGCTTCGCCTGAACGTCCGTCAAAGAGCTTCATCTTGCCGGAACGATCGAAACCGGCCTTTTCGAGCTCGTCGCGAATTTCTTCCGGCGTTGCACCGGCAAAGGGCGGTACGACTGCCTGGTAGCCGAGCGTGTTTGCCGCAAGACCGAGGTGCATCTCAAGAATCTGTCCGAGATTCATACGGCTTGGGACGCCAAGCGGCGTGAGGATGATATCTACCGGATTGCCGTCCTTGTCGTACGGCATATCTTCGACCGGGAGTACGCGAGAGATAACGCCCTTGTTGCCGTGACGACCGGCGAGCTTGTCGCCCACCGAGACGTTTCGTACCTGCGCAACGGTCACGACAATCTTCTTGATGATGCCCGTCTCGAGCTGATCACCCTTCTCGCGAGAGAAGACGCGCACGCCGATGACGCGACCCTGCTTCCCGCCCTCCATACGAAGGCTCGTATCCTTCACATCCTTTGCTTTGTCGCCGAAGATAGAGCGAAGAAGACGCTCTTCCGGCGTGAGCTGCGTCTCGCCCTTCGGGGTTACCTTTCCGACGAGGATGTCGCCCGGACGCACTTCCGCGCCGATACGAATGACACCCTCTTCATCGAGATTCTTGAGACGAAGTTCGCCGACATTCGGAATGTCGTGGGTCGTCGTTTCGGGACCGAGCTTGGTGTCGCGTACCACGCAATCAAAGTCCTCGATATGCACCGTCGTAAACTTCGCTTCTTCAACGAGACGTTCGCTGATGATGATGGCGTCTTCGTAATTGGCGCCGTTCCAGCTCATGAACGCGACACGTACGTTCTGACCGAGTGCGAGCTGACCCTTATCGGTCGACGAGTTATCCGCGAGAACATCACCCTTCTTGACGTGGTCGCCGAGGCGCACCGATGGGCGCTGCATGAATGCCGAGTTCTGATTGGTCTGGGTAAGTCCTTGGAGGTGATATTCCTTTTTCTTCCCCTCCTTGTTCTCAACGACGATCTTGCGCGCATCGAGGTGGGTCACCTCGCCGGCTTCGGTCGCGAGAACGAGACGGCCGGTCGAGCGGGCTGCGGGCGCCTCAATACCGGTTGCGACAAGCGGTGCCTCGGGGATAAGAACGGGCGTCGCCTGCTTCTGCATGTTTGAACCCATCAAGGAACGGTTCGCGTCGTCGTGGTCAACGAACGGGATCATACAGGTCGCCACCGAGAACATCTGGTAGGTCGAGGCGTCCATAAGCGTAATCATGTCGCGCTGGACGAGTATCGGATCGCCTTTGTGGCGAGCCTCGACGGTATCGGGCACGATACGACCAGCATCGTCGAGCTTGGTTGCGCCGTGCGCGATGTACTCGAGTTCTTCGTCAAGCGCATTCAAGTACACAATCTCGTCAGTCACCTTCCCTTTCGATACCTTCACATACGGGGTTTCGATAACGCCGAAGTCGTTGGTGCGGGCGTGGGTCGCCATGTGGAGAATGAGACCAATGTTCTGACCTTCAGGCGTGTGGATGGGGCAAAGTCGGCCGTAGTGGCTCGGGTGCACGTCGCGCACTTCAAAGCCCGCGCGCTCGCGCGTGAGGCCGCCGGGGCCGAGCGCCGAGAAGGTGCGCATGTTCTCAAGCTCCGCGAGAATGTTCTGCTGATCCATAAACTGCGAGAGCTGGTTCGCGGTGAAGAACTCGTGCACGGACGCGTGGAACGGGCGTGGATTCACGAGCGCCATCGGGAGCGTAGTCTCGCTCTCGATGGTCGACATGCGATCCTGAATATTACGCTTCATACGGCTCATACCGACGCGCATACGCGCCTGGAGAAGCTCGCCGACGAAACGTACGCGGCGGAAACCGAGGTGGTCGATATCGTCAGGACGTGCGGAGGGGTCGGCGTTGAGCTTGGTTATCTCTGAAATGAGGCGAACGAAGTCAGCGAGCGCGAGTGTGCGCTTCTCCAAAGCTTTCTCGGTAGTCGGGAGGCCGAAGCGAGCGTTCAAGCGATGACGGCCGACGCGACCGATATCATAGCGCTCGACTGAGAAGAGCGACTGCACGAAGTTCTTCGCGTTCTCAGGAGTCGCGAGATCTCCGTCGCGCATGCGGCGATGTATCTCGATGTATGCCTCTTCGATTGATTTCGCTTCATCGTGCTCAAGAGTCGCCTTGATAGCCGCGAGTGCAAGCGGATCGTTCGTGAAATGCTTGATTACGGCCTCGCCCAACCCTCCGCCAAAGACGGTGAGAAGCTGGGTGATGGGGAACTTGCGCTTCCGATCTATCTTTACGAATATCGCGCCGTCCGCCTCCGAATCAATCTCAATCCACACGCCGCGGAGCGGAATAATCTTTGCGCCGAAGTACTGCTTACCGCGCAGAAGCTCGGATACGAAGAACGCTCCGAATGAGCGGGCCAGCTGGGGAACGATAGCGCGCTCAACGCCGGAGACAATAAACGAGCCGTGCGGCGTCATAATCGGCATATCGGTCAAAAATATCTCCTGCTTCTTCTCAGAGCCGAAGGTTTTATTGATGAGCTTCACCGTCACTTTCACCGGAGCCTCATACGTGCGCGCATTCTCGCGCGCAAACGCTTCGTCGTACTTCGGTTCGCCTATTTCAAAATCTTCAAACTCGAGCTCGAACTTCTTGCCCGAGTAGTCGGTTATCGGAGAAAACTCCTTGAAGAGGTCTTTGAGACCGTCTTTCAAGAGCCAGTCGAACGAGCTGCGCTGATGGCCAACAAGATCAGGGAACGGGACTGAAGGGGCTCGGTACGCACCGAAGGTCTTCTGAACGAGGTTTTTGAGCATGTCGTGAGTGGCTGAATCTTTTAATGTCACACAAATATACAAATGCGAACGCACGGAAATAAATCCGCCTGCGCTATTGCGTTTCTTTCTTCTCCCGTATAAGCTCCCCGCCCCGTTAGAAATCTGATTTCTAACGGGGCCCGCCCTCCGCTACTCAGTCGTATCTATGCTCGTATAGTATCAGCCGGCAGTATTTCACGCAACCCAGCCGCATATGGGGATATCCGGACCTTTGACTTTCCTCGATTACATGGTAATGTGTGCGCATGCGGAATGTCCGCACCCTTGATCTTTGATCTGAAAGGAGACTCTTGTGCCAAATGACCACCAAGTAGTATCGGATGCCTCGGAGACATCCCCTACAATGATTATGTACCCTCCTGACCGCATCATCGCACTCGCTCATCGATTCCCCGAAAATATCGTTCTTAATATCCGCCCGGCTCATTGGCCGGACAATATGAAAAGGGAATACTCAGCCGATGGCCCGTGGCAAGCCAGAACGCGGCAGAACAAAACGCGCCTGATGTACCCGCCGTTCTCACGTTTCCTTCTCAAGGGGAATCTTGCGAGAAACCAGGTTCTGATGAGCTATCAGGATCCTGAAGGCGGGATCTTCACCACCTCATGCGTCGTCCAAGAGGTGATCTGGGAGGGTACCGGGGCGAATTTCGCTGAGACAGAGCGCGGCGGTCTGGCACACGTGAGACCCACTTCAAGTCCGAACATCTGTGGGAACTTCATCCTCGCGATAAGCAAGGTGCCGTCCGGCTCGATCGGTAACCCCATCGACCTGTGTGATCCGGAGGGCGTTTATTTCGAGCGGTTGTTCGAAAGCCAGATCCGTTCTTCTTGGCGTTAGCCGTTGCATTATTTCAATCAAGCCCTGTCCTTGCGACAGGGCTTTCATTTTCCTCCTCATTTCCCCTTTGCTCTTGTTCTGTTGTGGGAGACAAAACGAAACCGCCCCGATGTTCTGGGGCGGTACTGGCCAAGCAATCTTGCTAGAGCATCTCGTATTCGATGCCTTGGCCGTATATTTCGACCGCATCCATCTCCATTTCCCGGCCGTCCTTGTTGATGAACGTGAAGTGGCCGCCGCTCACCGAATTATCGGTCTCTACATCGAGCTCGCTGCCGATGTTGTAGATCTGTTGAATTTCGGGAGGGATTTTGAGCAATCGCATATTCGGACATACCATGACTTCTCTCCTGTCTGATGTTTGATTCCCATGGATGGCCCCGATACTGGCGACCTAGCTTGAGTCCGATTGCTATACTACTTACTTTTGCGCCACTTGTCAATCTTCGCGTGGTGGCCGGTCTGGAGGACTTTGGGCACCTTATATTTTTTATCCTTATACAAAATAGTTTCGGGGCGGGTGTAGACGGCGCTTGAGGCAATACGGCGCTCTTCTACCGACGCATCTTTACCGAGCACGCCGGGCAGGCGGCGCGTGACCGCGTCTACGATAGCAAGCGCCGGCACTTCCCCGCCGGTGTAGACTGCCTCACCTACTGCATACTCCTTCACCGACGCGAGCGTCTTCAGCATCTTCTTCGCCCGTTCGTCGATACCCTCGTAGCGGCCGCACACGAGCACGACATCGGTATATTTCGCGAGCTTGTCGGCCTCTTTGTTCGTAAACTGCTTCCCGCTCGGACTAAACCACACGACGGCAACCTTATTTCTACGACCGTGTGAATTAAGGTTTTTCGATTTCGCAGATGACTTGGAGACTCGTCCTTTAAGCGCTTTTTCGACGGCTCGGACGACCGGAAGCGCCGTCATCACCATCCCTGGCCCGCCGCCATAAGGGCGCTCGTCTACCTTGCCCCACTTGTTGAGGGCGTAATCGCGCGGGGTCTGATACGTTACGGAAATCTTCTTCTCTTTGCGCGCACGCCCGATAATAGACGCACTCAAGTATGCGTCGCATGCTTCGGGGAAAAGGGTGATGAGATGAAATTTCATAGAGAGAGCGAGGCGTATGGAAATTTTGAGACTCTCGGAGCCGGAGCAGCATGGTAATTGCAGCGCCGTAGGGCAGCCGCGCTGCAATTTGCGACGGCGAGAGTGAGCGCGTTTTGTCGCTGGACAAAACGACGCGTGCTCAAAATTTCCATACGCCGAACGATTACAATTCCTCGACTACCTGATCGACTGTCTTCATCTCGGGAGAACGAGTGCCGCCGACCGGTTCATTGATCTTCAGGTTCACACGCGCGTTCCCTTTCATACCGGCAACGCGTAGGAGGATGCGGAGCGCCTCGGCGGTCTTCCCGCTCTTGCCGATAATCTTGCCCATATCGTCGGGGTGAGTAGTGAGGGTCAGAAGGACGCCCATCTGATCAATAGTGCGCGTCGTCTCGACCGCCTCGGGGTGGTCGACGATGGCCTTCACGGTGTATTCGAGAAGCGCTTGGTCAGGTTCCATAGTGGTCAAATAGGGATATGTAGAAATGGTAGCACCGCCGGAGGCGGTGTGCGTTAGGCTGCGGGGGTTTCCTCTGAGCCGACGCTTTCGGTCGGCTCCCCGACTTCTTGCGTCGGGGCCGGCAATGCCTCTGCAGCGACTTCCGCTTCGGTCGGGACTTCTTCGACCATCGGCGTTGCTTCTGCTGCTTCTTCTCCGACGCTTTCGGCCGGAGCCCCGACTTCTTGCGTCGGGGCCGCTTTTGCTGCTGCAACTGCAGCCTCGGCAGCGGCCTTTTCTGCTGCCAGTGCCGCTTCGCTCTTCTGCGGAGACTTCCGTGGGAGAACATTTACCTTCTTTCCTTCGATAACGCCCTTGGCGACGAGGAGGTTGTGGATGGAGTCGGTCGGCTGCGCCCCTTTGGCAATCCAACCCTTCGTGTTCTCTTCGTTCAGCGTAAGCGCCTTGCTCTTCGGGTTGTAGGTACCGAGGAGCTCGACGATATTACCCGCCTTCGCGGCGCGTTCCTTCTCGAGGACGACAATACGAAATGCCGGATCATTGGTCCGGCCGATACGCTGAAAACGAATCATCAACATAGGTATGCGAAGACTACCAGAGAAGCTGCAAAATCGCAAATAGCCCCGATTCTGTTAGAATGGATGGAAATGTCAGCTGACCAGGTCTACGAGGGCCCGATAACGATGACCCGCAAGGGTTTCGGCTTTTTCTCTGTCGGCGAAGATTCAGAGGACCTGATAATCCCGAAAGAATGGACGAACCGCGCGCTTTCGGGCGACCTCGTAAAAGTCGTCTCCGCGGGGATGTATAGCGACCCGATGGGCAGAATGCCCCCGCGTGCCGCAGGCAAGGTGACCGAAATAGTCTCACGCGCCCGCGAAACGTTCGTTGGTACGCTCGTCGAAGAAGAAGGGCTCACGTTCCTCAAGCCGGACTATAAGAAGATGTATGTGCCGCTCGTCATTCTCGATCGTGGTGACGCAACCATCGGCGACAAGGTGCTTGTGCGACTTACAAGCTGGGACGCGGACAAAGCATATCCTCTCGGTACGATTGAGGAAATCATCGGCAAGGCCGGTCTTCACGATGTCGAGATGCGTGCGCTCGCGCTCGGACAGGGATTTTCACCCGCCTTCCCTCCCGGCGTTACCGCCGAAGCGAAACAACTCGAGACCGAAGGTCGAAAGATCCTGGAAAAAGAAGTCGCCGCGCGCATCGCACGCAATCCGCGCGCCGATTTTAGAATGGTCAGCACCTGCACTATCGACCCCGTTGATGCAAAAGATTTCGACGATGCCCTATCAGTACAGAAACTCCCCGATGGGAATATAGAAGTCGGCGTCCATATCGCTGACGTATCTTTCTTCGTGAAGCCCGGCACCGAACTCGACAAGGAGGCGATTACCCGCGCGACGTCGGTCTATCTGGTCGATCGCACCATACCAATGCTCCCCCATATTCTCTCGACCGATCTTTGCTCGCTCAATCCAAACGAAGACCGTCTTGCTGTCTCAGCTGTCTTCACGCTCGATGCGGACGCGAACATTGTGGACGAATGGTTCGGCGAGACCGTCATTCATTCTGCAAAACGCTTCACCTACGAGAACGCTCAAGAAGTGCTCGATACCGGCGCGGGCACGATGCATACCGAACTTTCTACCCTTCTCGCACTCTCAAAGAAGATTCGCGCGAAGCGCGCGGCGAAGGGTGCTATCGAATTTGATACGGCAGAAGTAAAAGTGGAGCTTGATGAGACAGGTAAGCCGATTGCAATACGCCTCAAGGAGCGCAAAGCGACCAATCTCCTTATCGAGGACTTCATGTTGCTCGCGAACGAAGCGGTCGCGAAGCATCTTTCAAAGCTCACTGCGGACAAAGGCAAGCACTTCGCATCACTCTACCGCGTGCACGACGAGCCGGACACCGACCGCATTGAGAACCTTGCAAACCTGCTCCGCGTCATGGGCTACCACCTCGAGACCTCGGGTGCCGGCAAAGTGACCGGTGCCGAATTGAACCGGCTTCTCGAGGCGGTAAAGGGCAAGCCGGAAGAATACCTCGTAAAGACCGCAGCACTTCGCTCCATGAGCAAAGCCATCTACACCACGAAGAACATCGGTCACTTCGGTCTCGCGTTCGAGTTCTACACGCACTTCACCTCCCCTATCCGCCGTTATCCCGACCTCGTCATCCACCGGCTCGTAAAGGCGCATGCCGGCGGCGATCCCATCACCGCCGAGGAAATGCAGGCGTTCGACAAGCTTGCTATTCACGCCTCTGAGCGCGAAGTCGCGGCCGCTGATGCCGAACGTGATTCGATCAAGATGAAGCAGGTCGAATTCCTCTCTGAAAAAGTCGGTGAGGAATTCGATGCGGTCATCTCCGGCGTCTCCGAGCGCGGACTCTATGTTGAGGAGCAGACGACCCATGCCGACGGCATGATACGCATCACCGACGTCGGTGATGATTATTTCGAATACGACGAGAAGCACTACAGCCTCATCGGCAAGCGTACAAAAAAGACTTTCCGTCTCGGTGATCCGATTAAGGTGAAATTAACGGCAACGAGAATAGCCGAAAAAGAGCTGGACTTCGTTCCCGTGCCATAATCAACCCCTCGCCCAAAGGGGCAGCTTGGTGTATACCAGGAACAGGTTGTTCCCATCAACGAAACGGAGGGTTACTGTGGACACGACAAACGACGTAACGGAAGCACCCGCGGCCGAATTCCGACTGAGCGATCTCATCATCACCGCCTTGGCTGGGTTCGCTATCGGCCTCATTATCGCCAAACTGAACGGGTTCAGTATGCACCTCGCCGCGGCAGCCGGCATAGCATATGGTGTCATCGGATATGCCTGGGCATTCTTTGTCCTGGGGTACTTAGACCGTCTTGAATATGAGGAGCCCGACAGCATCACCAACCTGTGCTTCCAGAATGGACACCTGGGTCTGCTCGGGCTCACCCTATCGCTCGCTAGCGTCCCGGCGACCATTATCATGTCTTTGGTTGCCCCCGTGGCCGTAGCGATGATGAGCCTGTTCCAAATCATAACCATCCGTCGTCCTCGTCTCGGATAACAGGACGACGGAGCTATTCAAATCCGGTGAGGCGCAGCACCTGCTGCGCCTTTTTGTTATCCATGAACATACCCCACGTCCTATGAAAAGAAAACGCCTCTCGCAAGAGAGGCGTTGAGCAATACTGACACCGTCATCAGGCGAGCCTTTGCATGGGTTCCGGATCGAGGTCGATCATATTTGGCGGATATATAAAGCAGCCGAGAACATACTGCGCCCCCAGACTGAATCCGACCGAAAGAGCGAGTGCTACGATGGCGAAGGTCATGTCTGCGTCATGCCACCCGGCGAACGCAAACGCGCCAAAGAACACCGCACCGACACCGACCAGGGCAACCTCGCGGAGCGCATCACGCCGGGCGAATTCGTTCGAAGCCGCTGCGATGTCGAGCATGAATCGCTCCCTTTTGTGGTGCGTGTCAAACTCCTTCACGATTTCGGTAAGACAGAAGAACTCCATCGCGCGAAGACAACCCACCACAAGGAGACTGATGCAGACACACCAGAACGAGGCGACGTCCCGCCCATATACCGGAGCGCCTGTGATGAACATGGCCGCGCTCAAGATCGTCGCTGCCGATGCGAGCACAAGCGCCGCCGCGACACTGAACTTCGAATACGGAAGGCGATACACCAACATCTGCGCCTTACCGAGCAACCAATAATCGATACGCCCAAACTCGAAGAACATGGCCAACCCTCCCTGAAAAAGAACGAGAACGACTTCTAGAAGAAAAACACACTAAAACTAGGAACACAAGCTCCCCCAGGACGTCTGAGATGCTGTGATTCCTCACGTTCCATATGTTCAACCCCTAGTGTTGCCCATTATCGGCCGCCGCCCGCATCGCAGAAAAAGAATTGGATTTCGTACCGGTCGTATAAAACGAAACCGCCTCCACGGTTTCGTGAAGGCGATTGTTGAGATCGAAAGAACCCTTATTGCGTGATTACAACGCCAAGTTCGCCGGGTGTCCGGCCAGTCAATTCGACGAACGTGCGCTGCAACGCTGCTGTTGGCAACCGGCTGAACGGGATGCGCTTTTCGCAGAACCAAATCGAGCAGACGAACACCTTGATCTGACCGGCCTTACCATCGGACCGTTTTGGGTTCCCATTCGGGAACTCGCAGAAACGATATTCATCGGACCCGTGCACCCCCCTGGCAACCAGTATGCCGCCATCGGGACGTGCCGTATCTGCTGACGATGTTGTATCCACTTTTTTCAACTCCTCATAAACTGCTCCCCGCGCCAATCGCAGGAAGTATTTCCTATCTAACCACAGAAAATATTCCTCGCAACACTATTTCGCCACCGCGACCGCTTCGTCGAATTTGACCCCAGTACCACAAACTCACTTCGTTCGTTTGGCTACGGGACAGGCCTCACTTTGCAACGCTAACTGCGTCTTCAAATTTCACAGATAACAACTTACTAACTCCGTCGCCGCCCATCGTGACACCGTAAAGGACGCCCGCGCGAGTCATCGTCTCGCGGTTATGCGTGATAACGATAAGCTGAGAATGCTTCGCGAGGTTCTCTATCATATCGCCATAGCGGCGGCTGTTTGCCTCGTCAAGTGCGGCGTCGGTCTCATCGAGTATCAAAAATGGCGGCGGATTCACCTGGCTCATCGCAAAAATGAGCGCGATCGAGGTGAGCGCGCGCTCGCCGCCGGAAAGCTGCATCAGCGAGCGCACTTTCTTCCGAGGAAGATTTACTGCTATTTCAATTCCTGGCCTCTCCTTCTCTCGTGGCAAATCTTCCGAGTCCTCCGTAGCTTCAGCGAAGGAGGATTCTTCATCTTCCGGCTCTTCAAGCGCGAGGCGCGCCGAGCCGCCGCCGAACATAAGTGCGAAATATTCGCTAAATGACGCATTCACCTTTGCGAGCCCGTCAGAGAAATGTTTTTGTAATTCTGTATCCAAATCATCAATGAGCGCTTTGAGTCCCGACGCCGACTTCGCGAGATCGTCGAGCTCGCGTGCGAGGAATGTCTCGCGCTCCGAGACTTCTTTATGCTCCTGTCGTATCTCTTCGCCCGTACCGCCCGCCTCTTCGAGGCGAATCTTGGTGCGCTCCAGAGCGCGCTTGCGGTCCTCCTGCACCGTGCGCTCTTCTGCCGGCATCTGCGAAAGCGGTTCATACGAGACAGACGCCGAACCGCCGAGCGCGAGCGCCTCTGCTTTCTCGCGCTCGAGCGATTCAGAAAGGAGGGTGAGCTCGTATTCGCGCGCCTCAGTGCGCGCGACTTCGCCCTCTTCGTGCGCCTTTGATTGCGCAAGGTCGAGGATGCGCCGGCGCAATTCTCTGCCCGTCTCGTCATGCGCGGTGAGCGCTTCGCGGCCGCGCGCGAGTGCGGACTTGGCGTGCTCAAGCTCTTCTGAAAGTTTCGCATCCTTCGCGAGAAGCTCAGTGCGTTCGTTCTCGAGCCCATACGCGGTGCGCTCTTCGTCGGCGAGAAGATCATCCGTCGGGCCGGTAAAGCGGCTCACGAACGCCTTGACCGCGTTCCGTATCGCCGCGAGCGCGGCGAGCATCGTATCAGAGGTCGTGGCGCTCTCCGCCTGTTTCGCAACCTCTGCGGCGAGCGCGGCGAGCTCCTCGCGCGGTACCTTGGCATACGGCTCGCGCGCCGCGCGCAGAGAGCGCTCTTTCGCTGCGGTAAGAGCGCCTTCAACGCGCCCGAGCTTACGTGCGAGCTCGCCACGATCATTGCTTATGCGCTCGACATCCTGCTCCGCCTTACGAACTGACGCGAGACGCTTCACGCCCTCTTCGTCCCTGGTCGTGCGTTCCTCGATATCGGCGAGCTCAGAACCCGCGACGACGAGCCGCTCCTTCGCTCCGCGCTTTTCTTCGATAACCTTCTTTTTTTCTTCCGCGAGATACGCATCTTCAATAGCAAAGTAGGTCTGCGCAAGATTCACGAGCTCGGTGCGCAAGCTGTCGGCGCGCTCGAGCTTCTTGACCTGACTCTCAAGAAAGCGCAGGTGCGGCGCGAGCTCGCGCCGGAGTGAGTTGACCTGCGCGATATTCTCCTCGGTCTTTTCGAGCTTCTTTGATGCTTCCTGTTTCTTGAACTCATACACCTTGAGCCCGAGTGCGTCTTCGAGCATTGAACGGCGCTCGCGATTACTCGCGAGCAGTATCCTGTCCGCTTCGCCCTGAGAAATGATATGGTGTCCCGTCTCGCCGATATTCGCGCCCGCTAAGAGCTCCTCGATATCGCGGAGCCGCACGCGCGAACCGTTGATTGAGTATTCGCTCGTCCCGTCGCGAAAGGCGACGCGCTCGATAACAACTTCGTCGAAATCTATCTTGAACTGCCGGCGGGAATTGTCGAAGGTGATGGCGACCGAGGCACGATTCACACGCGGGACCGTGTGCGACCCTCCCCAGATAAGGTCTTCAGCACGCTTGCCGCGCATGCTCTTCATCGACTGCTCGCCGAGCGCGAAGCGGAATGCTTCGGCTACGTTTGATTTCCCCGAGCCGTTCGGCCCGACGATTGCGGTCGTCGCATTCGAAAAGTCCAAGATTGTCTTCTTGGCGAACGATTTGAACCCGACTATTTCAAGCCGCTTGAGCATTGTTCTTTTATTGTATCAAATGAAATCACCAGCCCATCTTGTCGAGTGCGTTTTGCGCGGCAGCTTGTTCTGCTTCTTGCTTGCTCTGCCCTTCTCCGCGGGCGATTTCATCGCGGCCGATGAACACACCCACGGTAAAGCGTTTATCATGGTCGGGACCTACTTCTGACAGCGTCTCATACGCAGGTGTCATGCCCCGCTTCTCCTGCGCGACTTCTTGGAAACGGCTCTTCGCGTCCTGATAGCTCTTCTTCGCTATCACCTCATCAATCTTCTGATACAGATGCTTCGCGATAAACGCTTCGGCGGCCGTATAACCCGCGTCGAGATATATCGCGCCGATAATCGCCTCGAAGGCATCGGCGAGTATCACCTCTCGTGCGCGCCCGGTATCCTTCGACTCGCCTTTCGAGAGCAACAAAAAATCATTCACTCCGAGCATCTGCGAGCTCTCCGCGAGCGAGACGGTGTTGACGAGCGCGGCGCGGTACGCAGTGAGCTCGCCCTCGGTCTTCGCGGGGAACTTCCTGAAGAGAAAATCGGTTACCGCGAGTTCAAGCACGGCGTCGCCGAGAAACTCGAGCCGCTCGTTGTGTGCGCCTGCGTACTCGCGATGCTCATTCAAATACGAGCGGTGCGTCAAGGCCTCGATAAGGAGGTCGAGATTGTTGAACGAAAGGCCGAGATGTTTTTCGAGATTAGAGAAATCAGGCATACCCGGTGAGGACAACAAGGCATTGCTCCTCGTGTCTGGCGTATTTACATTTCATAATGCAATTATATCTTTTTGTACAAAAAATACATCTCTTCGGTCGGAGCAATGGCACGATGCCTTGTTGTCCTACCGGGCATGGGTGCTCGAGTTGTCGAGGAGCTTTTGGACAGCCGCCGTGACGATGGGGAGCATATCATCATAAAAATTGAGGTCAAGAATGTCCTGCAGGCGGAACCATTTCGCGTCGTCGAGTCCGCCCTTTCCTTGTTGGAGGACGAGCGGCTCGAATTCTGCGCGCGCGAGGAAATAGGTTACATGTTTGCGATACTTCCCACGCTCAGGGTGCGATGCGACGTACTCGTTCTCACCGATCTTCTCCTCGATAACGATATCAATGCCCATCTCTTCGTGTATCTCCCGCACCGTACCCTCCTCGTCGGTCTCGTGTTCTATCGCCGGATTATCGCCGATCTTGCCCTTAGAAAGAGTCCAGTGGCCGAACACATCGTGCACCAGTGCGAGGTATATCTGTCCTTCATGTTTGCTGTATACCACTGCGCCCCCGAGCTTCTGGAGCGGCATATCTTCGTATCGCACTTTGCCATTCTTCCTGTTTCCTTGTTCATCCTTGCCCGGCTCGCCGAGCTCTTTGTACACCGCGCCAAGGACGCCGTTTACGAACCGGCCGCTTGAGTCGCCGCCGAACGTCTTGGCAAGTTCTATCGCCTCGTTGATAGCGACCTTCGCCGGCACCTGCGAACGGTCGGCAAAAAGGAGCTCGTAGAGACCGAGGCGCAGGATATTGCGATCGATGGGCGCGATGCGCTCAAGCGGCCATTCGGGTGCGGCCTTCTCGATTACGAGGTCTATGTCCTCCTTCTTGGCGAGCACGCCCTTGAGCAAGCCGTCCATAAACGGAGAGTCGACATCATCACCGCCGAATTCGGTGATATTGCGCGCGAGTATCGCATTCGCTTCCGTATCGGGCGCATGCGTAGTGTCCCACTCAAAGAGAGTCTGGAGAACAACTGAGCGGGCGAGGTGTCGATTAGCCATACAAAGATCTTGTGCGCGTAGTATAGCAAACAAAACGGCCGCGCAAGCGCGGCCGTTCTTCTTCTGTTGAAAAATACTATCCTGCTTGTCCGCCCATGCCGCTGCGAGCCTTCGGGCGACCGCCTGTCTTCGCCTCTACGCGCGCGGCGCGCTTCACCTTGCCGATGATACCCTTCGCAGCACCCGCTTCTGCATTTACATGCTCCTCGTGCGCGTGTTCGTGAGCCGCCTTCGCGACCGGCTCGGTATCGGGACCCTTGAGCTTCTTCTCGCCACGTACCGCTTTCACCTTCGGAGTGAAGATCTGCTTGCCGCGATACATACCCGTCGCCTCGTCGAGGCGGTGCGGGAGGCGGAGGTTACCCGTCTCCTTATCCTTGACGACGTTGACCGCCTCAAGCGCATGATGCGACCGGCGATTGCCGGTATGACCCTTGGTGTGGCGCATTCGAATTGACATGAGGATTACCTTATCACGAGGCGTATAAAAAATCAAAAGCGCCGCCCCCTCCTTTGCAGGGCAGCGCTTGTCTGGTATACGAGGTTTTTTCTTTTTCTTGGTTTATCCGAAGTGAGTCTTCGGACATCCCGACGCGTCATCGCCGGTCAGAAACTTCTTGCAGAAACCGCATTCGAGCATGTTGGAGCTCGGATCCGGCCCGTTGTATCGAATAGACCGCGCGGCCTCACATGGTATTCCGCCTTCCTGAACGCAGCCGGGAAATCCGGCAGTTTCCAAACTCGCAGCAGTGACCGGCACAGAACTCTTGACGGTCGCCTTTGCAAGACCCGGGACCTTCATAACGACTTGACACCCCATAATCATCCTCCTGAAAGAACATTTTTGTGTCTCTTGCCGAAATAGCTAGACACAAGCGAACATTATACCCCTATTTCTCCTTATCCGCAAGGTGTATAAAAGAGCGCCGATGGATAGCCGAGAGGCCGTGCTCGAGAAGCATCTCGTAGTGCATCTTGGTGCCGTATCCCTTGTGAATCTCGAAGCCGTACTGCGGATGTTCTTTGGCGAGCGCGCACATCAGACGATCGCGCTCCACCTTCGCTGCGATAGACGCGAGCGAAATGAGCGGAACGAGTTCGTCACCGCGTATAATCGTCTCTTGCGCATATTCCGGCGGCGCCCGAAGCGCGCCGTCGAGCTGTAGGCGCACGAGTGCGGCATCGGGCGCGAGGGCATTCACGCCGCGCGACACGGCCCGCCGTACTGCAGTCGCGATGCCTTCCCTATCGATAACTTCGGCGCTTTCAAATTCGACCGTAAAACGCACGTCACCCGTCACGACGCGCGCGGCGAGCATCTCATACAGCACTTCGCGCTTCTTCTCTGAAAGCTTCTTGGAATCTCGTACGCCGGGGAATTCTCTCTCCACGGAGAACCCCTCTGGGACCGCGACGACCCCTACCGAAACCGGCCCCGCCAAGGGGCCGCGCCCCGCCTCGTCAACCCCAAGAATGAATCTCATTAGAATGAGTATATACTGGAGCGCATGGCGGGCCGCTTTATCCACTTACATACTCATTCGCACTACAGCTTCCTCCAGGCATTGCCGAAGATTGATGAGCTCGTGGAAAAGGCAAAGAAGGAAGGGATGGACGCAATCGCACTCACCGATGCCGGCAATATGCACGGCGCTATTGAATTCTATAAGGCGGCCACGAAAGCGGGTGTGAAGCCGATACTCGGCGTTGATGCGTATCTCGCCCCGCGTTCGCGCTTTGAGAAAGATCCGGTACTCGACATAAAGCGCTCGCGCATCGTGCTCCTCGCCGAAAATACTGAAGGATATAAGAATCTTCTCGCGCTCGTGACGAAATCGTGGACCGAAGGATTCTTCGAGCGGCCGCGGATGGATAAAGAACTTTTGCGCGAGCACCGCGGCGGCCTTATCGCGCTCCTCCCCTCCTTCGCCGGCGATGTCGCGCAATGCCTCCGTGCGGATGATGCGGACGGAGCCGCCGCGGTGCTCGCAGAATTCAAGACCATCTTCGGTAAAGAAAACGTGTTTCTTGAAATCACCCACCACCCGAAAGTCGCCGGGCACGAAACACTTATGCAGAAGATTATTGTGCTCGCGCACGAAACCGATACCCCGCTCGTCGCCCAGAACGACGTCTATTACCTCGAGCCCGATGACCGCGGAGCGACCGAGATAATGCGCCGTATCCAGCAGGGCGGTCACGGGCGAAACGAAGACGAGGACTTCTCATTCATGAGCGAAAAAGCGGCGGAGAAACTATTCAAAGATACGCCAGAGGCTCTCGATAATTGCCGCATCATCGCGGATCGCTGTTCCATTTCTATCCAGCTCGACCAATGGGTCTTCCCAGCGGTGCCGCTATCGCCCGGATTTGCTTCGCACGATGAAGAACTGCGTGCAAAGGCGTATGCAGGTATCGCCGCGCGGAACCTTGAGAAGACTCAGGAAGTCGTTGACCGTATCGAGTACGAGCTCAAAGTCATCATTGATAAAGGTTTTGCAGTGTACTTCCTCATGGTCGCTGACCTGCTCGCCTTCGCCAAGAGCGCCGGTATCGTAACCACGACCCGCGGCTCGGCGGCCGGTTCATTTGTCGCGTATTTGACCGGCATCACGAACGTCAATCCGTTGTATTACAAACTCCCCTTCGAACGCTTTTTGAATCCCGAACGACCGAAGGCACCGGATATCGACATGGATATGGCCGACAACCGCCGCGACGATATGATTGCGTATGCGAAACGCAAGTACGGCGACGACCACGTCGCCCAGGTCGGCACCTTCGGCACCATGATGGCACGCGCCGCGGTGCGCGACGTCTCGCGCGCGCTCGGCCACTCCTACACGACCGGCGATCGTATCGCGAAGCTCATCCCAATGGGCTCGCAAGGATTCCCGATGACGATTGATAAGGCGCTTGAGCTCGAACCGGACCTGAAGACGCTGTATGACGAGGACGACGACGCAAAAGAGATTATTGACCTCGCGAAGCGCATCGAGGGGTGCGTACGGCACGTCGGCGTGCACGCCGCCGGCGTCGTCGTTTCCCCGACACCGCTCATCGAATGGGTGCCGGTACAGCCCGACCCGAAAGGCACCGGCAAGATGATTACGCAGTACGACATGTACTCCGTAACCGACGACGGCGGAGTCGGTCTCCTGAAGTTCGACTTCCTCGGCATCAAGAACCTCGCCATCCTTGCGAACGTCGTCGAGCTTGTGCGCGAGACGCGCGGCATTGAAATAGACATCGAGAATGTGCCCATTGATGACACACCAACGTATGAGATGCTCGCGCGAGGCGAGACCGAGGGCGTCTTCCAGCTGAACGGCTCCGGTATGACCCGCTGGCTGAAGGAGCTGAAACCCTCGACTATTCACGACATCAACGCAATGGTGGCGCTCTATCGCCCAGGCCCGATGGAAACGATTCCGAGCTACATTGAGCGCAAACATAATCCGAAGCTCATCCACTACCTCGATCCGCGCATGCAGGAGTATCTCGATTTCTCGTACGGCATTCTCGTGTACCAAGATGACGTGCTCCTCACCGCTATCAAACTCGCGGGGTACTCATGGCTTGAGGCCGACAAACTACGCAAGGCGATGGGCAAGAAAATCCCGGCGGTCATGCAGGCAGAAAAGGAGAAACTGCTCAAAGGATTTATGGAATACGGCAAGCTCTCTAAACAGCTGTCGGAGAAATTATGGGAACTCATCGAACCATTCGCCGCATACGGCTTCAATAAGGCGCACGCCGCAAGCTACGGCAAAGTCGCGTACCAGACCGCGTATATGAAAGCGAATTATCCGGTCGAATACCTCACCGC